>CAVVPU010000249.1:0-37060 GCA_963750015.1 uncultured delta proteobacterium
CCTGAGACGGGAATCGAACCCGTATGGCCACGAGGGCCGAGGGATTTTAAGTCCCTTGCGTCTACCTATTCCGCCACCCAGGCAACTGTCTTACTTATAGCGGCAATCGTCGCCTTTGTCAATATTGCTGCCGCCGATCGCGCTTCTATTCCCTTGTCTTAGGCCCTCTCTATCCGGTAGAAGATGGCCATCTTCGTACTCGCCACTATCACCGGAGCCCCTTCTAGGCGCTCCGACACGAGGCGGGCCAGCTCGAGCACACGCGCCCGCTCAAGGCACGCATCATACTTGTTAAGGACGATCAGGCATTTGTCGGGGTCCACCCCTTTGAGAAGGGCGTCCGTCTCGAAGAGGCTTAAGAAAAAAGGGATGGTAACGCGACCCTCCTTGGGAACTCCCCTCTTTTCGGCGAGAAGGTCCGACCTGAAGACCACATCGGCAATCGGGCGTGACAACGAATCGAGGCCGGCGACGATGACAATGAGTTCGGTGCATGGGGGAATCACCGGTTCGAAGGCGGCAGGATATTTGAGGGGCATGCCTTTCGCTCCGTCGGCTTCGTTGAGCACGAGGTCGAAATCGTTTCCGATCGCCTCGACCTCTTCCGGAAAGAGCCCGGTGAGCTTCCCTTTCTCTTCGGTCTTCCCGACCCGGAGGAACCGGTCATCCCCGTGCCCTTGCCACGTGCCGTGATCGAGGGTCGCAAAGGGCGGGCGGGCCCAAATCTTCGTGGTAGTCGTGATCGCGACGCTTCTGCCTTGTTGGAAGGCCCGGGCCGCGAGGGCTTCCGCGAAGGAGGTCTTTCCTCCGCCGCCCACGAAGCTCACATGTTTGTTGCCGAGAATAGAGGAGAGAGGATCAGTCTTCCGTAGGTACCACATGGGCGAGGTTTTTCACCGATGCCACGATCTCCTTCGCAGCCGGCTCGTCTGATGCTCGAACGAAGAAGGTCGCATAGCCCTTCTGAAGGACAAAAAGGCCGTCATAAGCCGTGTCCTTGTGCGACTTTGCCATGTATTCGATGCCTTCCCTCTCGAGGGCGGCTTTCAGAGTCTCCATCTCGAAGATGCTCTCGACCGTATGGAGCTTGGTCCACTTATCTGTAGTCATTTACCTTGCGCTCCGCCGGCTGGCGGTCTGTTTTGTCCAAAGGCCCGACCCATATCTCGACCTGGGTGGTGAAGGCTTCCCTGGTGGCCCTAATATTGGAGGACTTGTCTTCCTTGACGAAGTTGAGGATCAGATCGTTGTACTGGTAGCTATTCACGAAACGCCAGCCGTTCTTCACCATGTTCGCCTTGAAGTAGTTCTGCAGCGAGCCGATCTCGACGTTTCCGGTCAGGAGCAAAACGCCTGCCTTGAACCCGGGCGTCTCGTAAATGAAGCTCTTCTCCCTCACGAGGCTCAGCTCCTTAGGCACGGGAATATCGGGAAATGTATAGAAGACGACGTTCGGCGCCTCGGTTCCGGCTTTGTCTGTGGGGCCGGTAGCGGCAGATTTCTGAAATAGCGTACAAGCGCTGCAAAGACCCAGAAGAACGGCGAGAACGACGATCCCTTTCTTCATGCATCCCCTCCCTCGTTTTTCCTCTCGAGATACGCGTAAGCGCTGTGATTGTGGATGCTCTCGAAGTTTTCGGCTTCTATGACGAAATAGGTGAAATTGGATTGGGATTTCAGCTTCTGTGCCACGTCCCTCACCACGTCTTCCACGAATTTGGGATTCTCGAAGGCTTTCTCCGTCACGAACTTCTCGTCCTGCCTCTTGAGCACGGAAAAGATGTCGCAGCTCGAACAGGATTCGATTGTCGAGATCAGGTCCTCGATCCAGAAGAAGCGTTTGAACCGGACCGAGACGGTAATGATGCCCCGCTGGTTGTGGGCCCCGCAATCGCTTATCTCTTTCGAACAGGGGCAGAGCGTGGTAACCGGGACAGAGACGGAGACCATGAAATCCCTCATGGTGTCGAGCCCGTCCATATGGCCGATAAAAGCGCAGTTATACTCAAGGTATCCCGGCGTGCCCGAAACCGGCGCCTCCTTCCTGATAAAGTAAGGAAAACGAACCTCCATATGGGCCGATTCGGCGTTCAGCCGCTCCTTCATCTCCTTGAGCAAGGCGGGAAACTCCTTGATGTTGATCATCCGTTGGTTTTCATGGAGGATCTCCACGAACCTGCTCATATGGGTGCCCTTGAAATTGCGGGGCAGACTGACGTACATGCTTATGTCCGCTATGGTGTGCTGGGTCCCCTTCGCCTTATCGAGGACCACGATAGGATACTTCACGTTCTTGACGCCCACCTTGTCGATGTCTATGTTGCGGGGGTCGTACATATTCTGGATATCTATCACGTTGAAGCTAACCTCCGTATGCCGCGTAAGCATTGTCCGATTCCCAGACCCTGACCTCTTTCACGGCCACGTTCTCAGAGAGGAGCAGTTCTTTCAGACGATCGTATATATAAAGCGCCATGTATTCGGAGGAGCTCGCCCTCTCGCTGAAAAAGGGAATCTCGTTGATGTACGTATGATCGAGATCGGCGACTATGCGGCGTAAATGGGCTTTGAAAACGGCGAAGTCAAGGAGCATCCCCTCTTTGCCGATCTTCTCCCCCTCGATGAGGGCCTCGACCCTGAAGTTATGGCCATGAAGGGCCTCGCACTTCCCGTGGTACAATTCAAGCCGGTGAGCTGCAGCAAAGGTTTCACGAACAAATAGAGTAAACATGCAATAATCTATTATTATGCCAAGGGCTTGTCAACATGAGCGAGGGTGGGGGACGCAGGGCACAGGCAAGGCAAAAGCAAAGGCAAGGCAAAAGCAAAGGCAAGGCAAAAGCAAAGACAAAGACATTTGGGAGTGGTGCGGGTGATCGACGCGTATGGCCCCCGTTCCTCTCGCACATCAGGCTCCGCTCGCAATCAATGGGGTTCAGCACCCCCTCCATGGGCAAAGCCCACGGAGCCTCCCCGCTCAACCTCGCTACGCTCGTGATCGTAAGCTCCGCTTGAGCTTGATGTGCATGGTGGCGTTCGAGCAGGATGTACGAGCATGACACATCATCCTTCGGACCGCTCAAGCTCCGCTAACGCTGGTTAACGGTCGCTGCGCAATATGTGCGAGAGGAACGGGGGCCATACGCTTATGGGATTGCCAGGGGGGCAAATGCCTGTGCGCTGGAGAAAAAAAGGGAATGGAGGGAATGGAATGGGCGGCCTCTCCGAGCCGCCGGGCTTGTCCAATTGGTGCCGGTACGCATCCCCTCCTGAGAGCGGAACCAGGAAAGATTGGTGGACGATGGACGATCGCCCTTCGGGCTAGGACGATGGACGAGAAAAGCAGGAACCGTGCAAGCGTTTTGCCCTTGGCGGCCTCTAGGGACGCCGCTCTTATTCAATTGGTGTTGGTGTGTACATCCTATGAGGGCCGGAGCCGCGGACCAAAGGATACGGCGACCCGTGTCATCGGCCGGTCGCATGAAGGGGATGCGTCATAGGTGGATGAGATTTGAGCCTTATCGGCCGCAGGCGTACTTTCGTACGCCGGAGGGCATACGGCGAAAAGATCGCCGCATAGGGCGTATCCCCTTCATGCGACCGGCCACACCTCGTGCCCTCACTTGCTCTTTGCCCCTTCGCCCTTTGCCCTTCTTGCCCTTGCCTCTTTACTACTTGTCTTCCGCCTCCCCTAATACTTGGCGTACGTCGGCACTACATCCTTGTATTTCTTCACCAGCTTATCCCAGTTCTTCGGAAGCTCTATCTTCTGAGTCTGTTTCATCCCTGGCGTCGCTCCTCCTCCGACCGCATGCGCTATGAAAGCACCCGGTCCGCCGGCCACTATGATCTTAATGAAGCGGTGATCCCTGATCACGGCAACCATATCCTCGTCCCTTATGGATATCTTACCCTTGTAAAGGCCGCCCCCTTCCCCGACGACTCGCTTGTTCTTGAAACGATACCCGGGAACACGGGTATATTCGGCGATAAATTTCTTTATGTCTTCCTTGGTCCAGCCTTCACGATTAAGGTTCTTTGCATGAGGCGGGGTCAAGATGAAGGTGTAGCGCATGCCTCTCAGGATGTGATCGATGATCGAGCGCAGTATCCCTTCGGCATCCGAGCTGTAAGGCCAGTGCTGTATATAGGATTGCGGATAGGAGACGGTGATGGTGCTCTCATCTTTTGCGTACCCGTATTCCACGTGTAACGGCTCCCACGGGCTCTCTTCCTCGTTCTCGGCGATCACCATGCTGTACTTCATGGGATTGCCCATGACCCCCATGTCTTCAACGCCTTTCCGCACCCCTCCGATGTTCTTTATGATCAACCCCATAGCGCGGCCGATGGCGGCATTGGCAATATTCCCCGGGCTCAGGGCGCCTGAGCTGTTATTCACGCGGATATCGTTGCGCACAGGACCGTTGATGATCCAGAAAGGGGACCACGATCCGGTGCTGAACCCGAACGTGGTATAGCCCATGAACCCGCGCTCCGATTCTATCAAAAGCTTCGTGCCTGCGATCAGCACCGGCATGTAGGTAGGCAGGGCCCCGGCCATGACAGCGGCGATGGCGATCTTCTCTATGGTGGCCTTGCCCAGGCGGGATTCCAATTTACCCAGCAGATGGTCAGGGGGAAGGTCGGTGCCCGTAAGCATCTCACCAACCGCCTCCTCCGTGGGCGGTATGATCGGAAAGCCGTCTGCCCAGCCCCTCTTATAAAAGAAGCGATTCACTTCTTCCAGACTGCCCTTGAAGATAATCCTCGCAGGCTTCTCTGCTTCCTTCGGCCTGGGGGCCTCCTCTTCCGGCGTCAGGGGCTTGGTAAGGGCAGCCACCATGGCATCGAATGCCTCGTCCACGCCGGCCTCGATATCCTCCATGACGCTCGCTTCGCACGGGATAGTGGTGGGCACGCACCTGAGCATCGGCATGCCTTTGCTCCTCGATGCGGACTCGGTATCATTGACGAAACCCTTATTGACCAAAGTTACGATAGGCTTTTTTCTGTCCTCTATGACTATAGAGTCGTACACAAGGTACTTTGTGCAGGCCCCTCAGTCACCGAAGGCGGCTATGACCGCATCGACCCCCTTGAGCCAGTCTTCGAATTCCTCCTTGATGGCCTGATCGATAACCACCTCATTCGGCTTGGCGTTGGTGAAACCAGTCAACTCGACGGTCGGGAATTTTTCCCTCAATCTTCTCCCGACCACCTCCAAAATGGGCGATGCAGCTCTTTTTGTATTATAAAACAGCCCGATTCTCTTGCCCGCCAGACCGTCTATCCTGGAAGAAATCCCCCGGAAAGGCGTAGGATCGGCTTCCGCCCACGGACTCAGTACTTCGTACTCGCTCTGCCTATTGTTCGCCATTGCCCATCCTCCTTATCTGCCGCTTATTCTCTCTTTTGTGCCAACAGATCCTTTCTTCTTTTGACGAAGGCCTCCCAATAAGCGGTCCCCCCGGAAGGCACGACCGCATAAGCGTCGAGGTTCGTTCCCGTAATCCTCTGCGCGTTCTCCGACGCCAAAAAAAGCACGGCCTGGGCAGTGTCTTCCGGTCTGGCCGGGTCCTTGAGCAGAGTCTTCTCTTTCATGGTTTGGATCTGCTCAGGAGAGAGCGCCGTCTTGCCTCCGATAATCATGCCGGGACAGACCGAATTGACCGTAATATGATAGGGACCGAGCTCAAAGGCCAAATGACGGGTGAAGCCCATGACACCGGCTTTCGCCGCTGTATAGCCCGCGCATCCGTTTACGGTCATGCTCTTTCCGGCCGGTGAAGCGATATTAATTATCCTGCCGCCTCCCCTCGCCTTCATCGTTGGAATGACCGCCTTCGAACAAAAAAAGGTTCCATCGAGATTCACACCCATTGTGCGGCGCCACTCTTGCTCGGTCATGTCTTCCACGAGAATGGGATTTCCGAAACCCGCGTTGTTGACGAGGATATCGATCCCTCCCCATTCTCCGATAATCTTTTCCACCATGCCTTCAACCTCATGCCGTACCGATATATCGGCTTCGAGGGCCATTGACCTTCTTCCCAGTGCCGATATCTCACAAGCCGTTGTCTCGACGGATGCGAGATCGATATCATTTGCAGCCACGTCTGCACCGGCCCGGGCCAATGCCAGGGCGATGACTCTCCCCTGGCCGCTCTCTCCGCTGCCTCCTGCTCCTGTGACCAGGGCGATCTTTCCTTCCAGTCCCATGTCTACCTCCATCGATCGACGACCACCGATACAGGCCTTGCGAACTGCCAGGCTTCGGTAAAGGGGTTCGTCTCACCTCCTACGACTATGATTCTTACATCGTCGCGGGGAAACACAGGCACCTGCTTCTCGGGCGGCGCGTCCAGATATTCCGCCGGCCACAGGCCTGTGCGGCCATACCACGGTTTTCCTTTCAGCACAGGCTGGATTAAGGACTCAAAGAAGAAGTCGGATCGAAACTCGGAGGCCGGCCTCGTCGCGTGGGACCATATGAACTCCTCTGCGGCCTTCTTCGTATACCCGAGAGACGAGATTTTCTTCGCCGAGGATGGGTCCATGACGACAAGGACGCCGACCGGCAATTCGTAGGTGGCGATGCTCCTGGCCATCCTCTCCATGTCGCCGTGGCCGAAGGGCGAATGATGGCTGTATCCTCCGCTCATGACAGTCACCACGCTCTCACCCGGCTCGAAGCCCGCCGATACATGGAAAGGCTCCCAGGGGCTCTTTTCCACGTTCTCGGTAAAGGCAAAGCTATACTTCGTCGGGTTGCCTATGCTGCTCAAGTCGCTGACTCCGCTTCGGGAGCCGCCCAGGCATATGGCGGCAAGCCTCAGGAAGCGCCCTATGGTCGCATTCGCCTTGTTTCCCGTGCCCGAGCCGAGTGCGTTGATGCCCCAGTTCATGCCTATCTCATGTGCTATGGGTCCGCCCACCACGACTGCAAAGGAAAATGATGAAGTCGAACGGACCGACGAGGAGAAGTAGTCGTCGCTGAAGGCCTCCACCAGGCCGAGGAGCACGGGCATGTATTTCGGTTCGCAACCCGCCATCACACCGACCGTTGCCACCTTCTCCACGGTGACCGTGTAGCTCTCGGGAAGCATGTTCGTGGTCACCACCTCGTCGGGAGGATGATGCGTCCCTTTCAGCATCTCTTTCACCGCCTCCTCGGTGGGAGGGATGATCGGAAGCCCGTCGCTCCAACCCCTGTTGTAGAAGAACCTGTTCACTTCTTCGATGCTGCCCTTGAAGACCAGCCTCACGGGTTCCTCGGTCTTTCTCTTTTTGGGGTCGCCCTCGTTATCGGTAAGGGGAGAGGTCAAGGCAGCGGCCAGTCGCGACACGATCTCGGGGAGCTGATCGTCGGTCACGTCCCCGCACGGATGGGGAACCACCACCCGGCGAAGGCCGGGCATGCCCTCCTTCCGGCAACTGATCTCCACGTCCGCCTTGAAGGGCTCGTCGACAATATAGACACCCGGTATGCCTGCCTTTTCCAGGAGAATCGACCAGTGGGCACCCCACATGGAGCATGAGCCTCAGGCGCCGCAGCCATAGATGAAGGCAGCCCCCTTTGCCCTGATTTCGTCCCAAAGCTCGGGCTCGTCGGTCATATAAGCGGTGCTCTTGGGCACGTGTATGGTCTTTACACCCGGGATGTGACGGGGCAGGGCCTCGGCGACCTTGGCAAGGAAGGTATTCGCGCCGCCCACGTGCTGGCTGATGCAGTAAACGACTTTTCCCTCAAGCACAGGTTGTCTCTGCGCCAAAGGAAGCGGATCGACCTCTTTTTCCCTTCCGCTCGGATTAAGCACGGCAAATACCGGGACCTTCTCGGAAACTTCATGAGGCGTCATCTTCTTCCCCCCTCAAAGCTTGCTCGTCGGGACGAAGTCCCGAATAGCTCTTGTCTCTTTTGCCTTTCTTCGGTGCTTGCTCGTCGGGACGAAGTCCCGATTGATTCTCGTTCTTTCTCTTCGTTAACCATCCCCCTCGAGCGTCTGAAGGACCTTCTGGGCGGTGATGGAGGCAACGGCGCCATCCCCCACGGCACAGGAGATCTGACATGGTGAAAAGCGCCTGATGTCGCCGGCGGCCATGATGTAAGGCGATTCGGTCTCGAAACGCTCGTTCACCACGATTCGGCCGGTGTCGTCCAATGGCAGAAGCCCCTCCAGGTATTCCGTATTCGGCTCGATGCCCACGTGGACGAGAAGGCCGTCCACGGCCACGGTCGTTTTCTCGCCCGTTGTCGCGCTGCCCACCTCCAGGGCCCTCAACCTCTCGTCGCCCAGGACCCGGACCACTTTCTCCCCACACCGGACTTCCAGCTTCCCGTTGGCGCGGGCACGCTCCTGAAGGACGGGGCTTGCGCACAGGTACTGCTCCACCTCGAAAAGGATCACCCTGGACGCGAGGTTCGTCAGATAGAGGGCCTCGGTGAGCCCGGCATCGCCCCCGCCGCAGACCGCAACGACCCGGTCGGCAAACTGACCCCCGTCGCACAGGGCGCAATGAATCACTCCCTTGTGGAGAAAGGCGTCCTCGCCGGGCACTCCGAGCTTTTTGGGCCTCGCCCCTCCGGCGACAATCACCACGGCCGCGGTGTAGCCTTTGCCGTCCGCGCAGGAGAGCGACCTGCACGCGGAGTAAGATTCGATGGAAACGACCTCGCCCATCTCGAGGCGGGCCCCGCTTCTTTCGGCCTGGCTTACCATATTGGAGGCGAGCTGAGCACCCGACACACCCTCCGCGTAACCAGGGTAGTTCTCCACCCAGTCGATGTTCTTTACCTGCCCGCCGAACTGTTCTTTCTCGAGGACGAGCACCCGGTATCTGGCCCGCCCCAGATAGATGGCCGCCGTCAGACCCGCAGGTCCTCCCCCGACGATGATCGCGTCATAATCGAACACGTGAAACCCCCTCTTCTTTCAATACCTCTCGTAGGTCGGGACGACACTACGGTACTTGGCGACAAGCTTGTTCCAGTTGGCCGGCAGCTCTATCTTTTTCGTCACCCATCGGGGCCCTCCGAGAGCGGACCCGCAGGCGAGACCGATAAAGGCACCGGGACCTCCGGCCACCACGACCCTGATGAAGTCGGGGTCCGGTATTATGGCGAGGGGGTCCATATCGTTCATGGGCACCGATCCGTGTCTGGCCAGGGCTTTGTTCGTATCGTAATAATAGGGATGGCGATAGGCCGGGACCCGGCCGAATTCGGAGACGTATGTGGCGATCTTGGTCTTCGTCCACCCCTTTTGCGCGAGAATCCTCGCATGCACCGAGGTCAGAAGGATGCAGCTCAGCCCTCCCCGTCCCGGCTGGAGGTTGTAAATAATAGCGTTGAGTATCCCCCTCTCGTCCGAGCCGTAGGGCCAGATCTGGCTGTAGCAGTTAGGGTAGATGAGGCTGACGGCGCTCTGGTTCCTTTCGAGCCCCCCATCAACGTGAAGCGGCTCCCAGGGGCTCTTCTCCTCGTCCTCGCCGATCACCATCGCACATTTCCCGGGATTGCCGAGGACCCCCATGTCTTCGACACCTTTACGCATTCCTCCGATGTTCTTGATGATGAGGCCCATGGCCCGGCCGATGGCCGAGTTCGCGATGTTGCCCGGGCTCAACGCGCCCGTGCCGCTGTTGACGTGTATGTCGTTGCGGACCGGCCCGTTGACCACCCAGAAGGGCGACCAGGAGCCGGTGCTCGGACCGTAAGTGCCGAACTTCGAATAGGTATCGAGAATGGCTTCGACGCAGGCGATGAGGACCGGCATGTGCGTGGGAAGGGCGCCGGCCATGGCTGCGTTGACGGCGATCTTCTCCACGGTCGCCTTGCCCATTCGCGGTTGCACCTTCCCTACCAGGTGATCGGGGGGAAGGTCGACGGCGGAGAGCATCTCCTTGACAGCCTCTTCGGTTGGCGGCATCAGAGGCAGGCCGTCTCCCCACCCTCTCTTGTAGAAGTAGCGGTTGACTTCTTCGAAGCTCCCGGAGAAAACGATCCTCGAAGGCTTCTCCTTATCTATCGGCTTGGGCGATCCTTCATCTTCCGTCAGGGGTGAGGTGAGAGCAGCGACTATCGAATCCATCACCTGTGCGATGGCTCCTTCCGTTTCTTCCATGACGCTGCTTTCGCACGGGACAGTCTCGGGTACGATCCTCACGTGGGGCATGCCTTTGTTCGACGCGGCCGACCGGCCGTCGGTCACGAAGCCCTCGTTTGCCAGCAGGACTGCCGGCCTGTGCAACTCCTCAACGGAGATTGCATCGAAGACGAGGTACTTCGTGCAGGAGCCTCAGTCGCCTACGGCAAGGACGACGGCGTCAACCCCTTCCACCCATGCCCTGAAACGGGCGCCGTTCTTCGTCTCGATTTCCGGGACGTTGACCTCGCTGAATTCGTATCTGGAGGTCTCCACCGAGGGATATCTTTCCTTCAAACCCCCTTCGACGGCAGATAGAATCAGGGCGGCAGCCCGCTTTGAGTTTGCGAAAAGGCCTATCCTCTTCCCGTCGATCTGTGACAATCGGGGCGTGATACCCTTAAGCGCCACCGGGTCGGCCTCAGCCCAGGGGCTCAGGACCCCGCACGAATTTCCCTGTTGTTTCAGCTCCATACCATTCCTCCTTGCGCACCGACAAGCGTTGATCCGTTATGAGACCCATTACTGTCCGGCCCGGTCTCCATCTACACTTCTACACCCGCCCCCCTTTCATGTCAACATATGCGGGAGGAAGGGCGCCGATGGGAAGGGGGAAAGGGGAAAGTAAAAAGGGGAAAGACCGATGGACGAGGGACGGGAAGGACATCGCGAAACTCGAATCGCGAATCGCGAAGGTTGAAGACGGAAGAGCGAACGAGACCGCCCTCACCCTACCCTCTCTGGGAAGGGACAGCTGCGCGCCTGCGGCGGTTCTTCCTCTTTATGAGGGGGAGTCTCTGCGGGCTTGGAAGAGAAGGCAAGAACCTATCGCGGACCAAGCTCTCGCCGTTGGCGATGGTCCCCGAGGGCAAGCCCGATTTGAGGGGGTGCTGAACCCCACGGCAGTTCACGAGCGGGAGCGAGGTTGAGCGGGGAGGCTCGACGGGCTTGTGCCCGTTGAGGGGGTGCTGAACCCCGTTCAATTGACATGGCCAATCCACTGTGCCAAAGTAGGTAACAGAGTAGAGGCGCTTTCAATAAGGAGGAAAAGGCATGATGCAGAAATGGGGCGTCATCGTCACCGACATCCAGGGTGATTTCACCGAATGGAAGAAAGGCAGCCTCGCCGTACCCGCCTCAGGTGAAGGCTTTGTGAAAAACGTCGAGACTGCCACGCGCCGGTTCGCAGAGCTCGGACTTCCCATTTTCGGTACCCAGGACTGGCATCCGCCCGATCATGTCTCCTTTGCCGCCAACCATCCGGGCAGAAAACCCCTCGACGTGATATCGATCAACGGCAGAGATCATACTCTTTGGCCGTCCCATTGTGTCCAGGGCACAGAGAACGCCCGGGTGCTCATAGACAATAACTTGTTTCTGGCCATCGTTAAGAAAGCGCATAATCCGACCCTCGAAAGCTATTCGGCTTTTCAGGACGAAAGCGGCTCCAAGACGGAAATGGAGACTGTCCTGAGGATAAATGGCGTCAAGAATGTGATTATCTACGGTATCGCTACCGATTACTGTGTGCGGGCAACGGCAATGGACGCCTCTGCACTGGGCTTTTCCGTGACGGTCGTGGAGGCTCTCTGCCGGGGAGTTTCAGCGGAGACATCGAGGGCAGCCCTGGACGAGATGAAGGAGAAAGGAATAAGGATAGTGACCCGCCCCGACGGGATTATCAAGGAGATAAGCTATCCCAAATAGAGCGTTCCGCAAAAGTAAGTACCCCTGTCCTGAAGGAGGATGCCAAAAAATAAGGGTCCGGGTGAAGGCGATTGGCCTTCACCCGGGCCCTTAAGTCAAGCTGTTTTCAGACCTTACTTCGCCGGAGCGGGAGCCGGAGCTGCATCCGTAGCTGCGGGAGCCGCTTCTTTCTTGGCTTTCTTTGCCTTCTTGGCTTTCTTTGCCTTCTTTACAGGGGCCTTCTTCTCAGGGGCCATGGTGCCCGTTGCGGCCTGATCGGTACCGGCTGCAGGCTTATCCTGTGCAAAGCCGACTACTGAAAAGGTAAGAGCGATGATTGCGGCGAGGACGAACGTAAAAAGTTTCTTCATGTGATTTACTCCTTTATGGGTTGGTGATTTGACTTCATACGCTTGCATCAAGCATTATCCGTGCCAGCAGATAAAAGAGTTCGAGGCTGAAGGACAAACCCATACTGGGGCCGATTTTGGGAGGCCGGGGGGTCCCGCAGACGCGGGGAACCCCATCTCGCCCTTCCGGAAGGAAGGTCTCAAGGAAGACCTGTCGGAATTTTCCGACAGCTGAAGTCGGAATGCTCCGACTATCTTGATTCACACGAGGAGTCTTCAAATACCTCCGTCCGCCTGCCTCGATGAGACAGCGCATTTGGAAGGGAAAGGGGGAAAGGACCGACGGACGATGGACGAGGGACGGGAAGAACATCGCGAAAGTTAAGACTCTCCCCTCCAGGGCGGGAGAATAGAACATGCGTCTATACCATGTTGCCTTTGGCGGCCTTTAGGGCCGCCGCTCTTATTCAATTGACGCTGGTGTGTGCATCCTATGAAGGCCGGAGCCGCGCTCTCTTTAACGATACGGCTCCGCGTGCCACCGGCCACACCTCGTGCCCTCATTGGCCTCTTAGCCTCTTTGCCTTAGCCTTTTTGTCTGCCTGACCCATATGTTCTTCAAGGAAGGCTGCCATATGTTTCTCGAAGTCACCCTTGGATTTCCAAATGCGCTCGCCCTGCCTCGACGAGAAAAGCTGTTTGCATTTTTCATCCAAAGTATTTATGATTACGACAATGCGGCCCTATATTTCCGAGACACTCTGCCAGCGCTGCGGTGAGTGCGTCGATACGTGCCCCTACGAGGTATTCAGGAACGAGGATGAGACGGTGATCGTCGCGGCCCCCGAGGATTGCATCGAATGCACCGCCTGTGTCGATTCCTGCCCCGTGGCGGCCATTTCTATGGGTGATTAAATGGAAAGGGTCATGCTCGATGAAAAGGCGATAGAGCGGACTATCAACAGGATCACCCACGAAATTCTGGAAAAGAACCAGGGCTCCAGAAAGTTGAGCCTCATCGGCATAAGAACGAGGGGAATCTTCCTGGCAAAGCGTATCCGTGACAAAATAGCGGAAGTGGAGAACCGGGAGCTGCCTCTGGGCATCCTCGACATCACCATGTACAGGGACGACATAGCCAAGCTGAAGGCGCCCACGGTAAAGAAGACCGATATCCCTTTCAATGTTAACGGCATGACGATCGTACTCGTTGATGACGTGCTCCAAACAGGCCGTACCACAAGGGCTGCCATAGACGCAATCATGGACCTGGGAAGGCCGACCAAGATTCAGCTCGCGGTCCTCGTCGATAGGGATTCCCGCGAGCTGCCCATACAGCCGGACTACGCCGGCATCTTTTACACCGCCGCCCTGGAAGAGGAGATCTCCGTGAAACTGCGGGAAATAGACGGCAAGGATGAAGTACTGCTCTCGACGCCATGAACTGGATTCATAAGGACCTCCTCGGGGTAAGGGAATTGTCGCGGGAAGAGATTCTTCTCCTCCTCGATGCGGCCGATTCTTTCCGGGACATCTCGCGCAGGGACATAAAGAAAGTGCCGACCCTGAGGGGCAAGACCGTCATCACCCTCTTCTACGAGCCAAGCACGAGGACCAGGGTGTCCTTCGAGATAGCAGCAAAAAGGCTCTCCGCCGATGCCATCAACATATCGGCCGCCTCGAGCAGCGTGGTGAAGGGAGAATCCCTTGTCGACATGGGCAAGAACCTCCAGTCCATGAGGCCGGACGTGATCGTCATGAGGCACCCCATGCCGGGCGCCCCTCACATGCTCTCCCGCATCCTCGACTCCTCCATCGTCAATGCAGGCGACGGGGCCCACGAGCATCCCACCCAGGCCCTTCTCGACCTGTTCACCATGAGGGAAAAGAAGAAAACCCTCGACGGCCTGAAAATAGCCATAGTCGGAGACATAGCCCACAGCAGGGTCGCCCGCTCCAACATATTCGCCCTCAAGAAATTCGACACCGAGGTCACCTGCTGTGCTCCTCCCACCATGATCCCCCCTCACCTCGACGAGCTAGGGGTCAAGGTCGTGGACAGCCTCAATGAGGCAGTGGCGGACAAGGACGTGATAATGATGCTCCGCATCCAGAAGGAGCGGGGCGGCACCTCCTTCATCCCCTCGATCAAGGAGTATTCGTCCTTATACTGCCTCAAGGAAGAGCACGTGCATAAGGCGAAGAAGGATGTGATCATCATGCATCCGGGCCCCATGAACAGGGGCGTGGAGATCAGCGACCAGGTCGCCGACGGTCCCTACTCGGTCATCCTCGACCAGGTGGAAAACGGGGTCGCCGTGCGCATGGCGATCCTCTTTTTACTTTCCGGAGGTGAGAGTTGACCATCCTCATACGGAAGGGGCGGCTCATAGACCCGAAAACGGGCCGTGATGAAGTAATTGATATCCTTATCGCGAACGATGCCATAGAACGGATCGGCGCCAACCTGCACCCCCGGGGGGTCGACGAGGTGATCGACGCAACCGGATTCATCGTGGCCCCGGGCCTCATCGACGTGCACACCCACCTGAGAGAGCCGGGCTTCGAATGGAAGGAGACCATCAGGACGGGGAGCCTCGCCGCTGCCCGGGGCGGTTTCACCTCCATCGTCTGTATGGCCAACACGGACCCGGTCAACGACAACAAGAGCGTCACCGAATACATCATGAAGAAGGCCAAGGCCGAAGCGGTTGTCCGCGTCTTCCCCTGCGGGGCCATCACCAAGGGGCTGGAAGGCGTTGACCTCGCCGAGATGGGCGAGATGAAGGATGCCGGGATCGTCGCCATCTCCGATGACGGCAAGTCGGTGAGAAAGGCGCAGCTCTTTCTCAAAGCCCTGGAATATGCGCGCCTCTTCAATCTCCCGGCCATATGTCACTGCGAGGACGACACCCTCGCAGGCGGCTTTGTCCATGAAGGAAGCGCTTCCCTTCTCTCCGGCCTCGACGCCGTGCCTTCCCTCGCCGAGGAGATCATCGCCCAGAGGGACATCTCCATCGCGCGCTACGTGGACGCGCCGGTGCACATCACCCACATCTCCACGAAAGGCACGGTCGATATCATCAGGCAAGAGAAAAAGCGTTACCCTAAGGTCACGGCAGACACGTGCCCCCACTACTTCACCCTCACCGATGAGGCCACCCTCACTTACGACACGAGCGCCAAGGTAAACCCGCCCCTGCGCTCCGGAAGCGACGTGGAAGCCATCAAGGAAGGGCTGAGAGAAGGGGTCATAGACATTATCGCCACCGACCATGCGCCCCACGAGGCATCCTCGAAGGACGCAGAGTTCAACATCGCCTCTTTCGGCATATCGGGGCTTGAGACCGCCCTGCCCCTCTGTCTCGACCTCGTGCAAGAAGGGGTCCTCGACATGAAAAGCCTCCTTGAGAAGATGACCGTCAACCCGGCCAAGCTCTTAGGCCTACCCTACGGCAACATCGAAGAAGGGGGCCCCGCGGACCTCATCATCTTCAGCGACAAGGCAGAGTGGACGGTAGACAGAAAGCTTTTCCTCTCGAAAGGCAGGAACACGCCCTTCCATGGACGGGAGGTGAGGGGGAAGAATATGATGACGATGGTAGCCGGAAAGATAGTCTACAGAGACCCTGACCTCAAGGGGTGATTGGGCGTCCGCCTGGAGAAACGCTCCCTCTGCCGCGCCCTGCTCCGCACGTGCCCTCCATCCAGGCTTGCCCCGCGGGCCATCGCCAACGGCGAGAGCTTGGTCCGCGATAGGTTCTTGCCTTTTCTTCCAAAGCCCGCCGACCCTCCCTCAAAGCTTGCTCGTCGGGACCTAGTCCCGAATAGTTTTGGCCTCTTTCGCACTTGAGGTAGAACCGCCGCAGACGCGCACTGCCTGTTCCCGAGAGGGTAGGGTTAGGGTGGCGCCTGTTCCCAACTTTGGCGAATTTTTGTCGTCCACCGTCCTAGCCCAAGGGGATCATCGTCCCTCGTCCGTCGGTCGCTCTTTCTCATATTTATTTGAATAAACTTCGAACAAATATCCCAAGCATCCGTATATAGAACTGAGTGGATAGAACACTCGCCGGAAACGCAAAGATATTGGAGGGAGATCCGATGGGATATTACGGAAAAAGACCGGAAAAGGAGGAAGTGACCATGACTGTAAAGAGACTAGGGTTGGGTTTTCTTGGCATTTTAGTGCTCTCTGCCTGTGTTCTGGGATTTGCCATTCAGGCGGGGGCACAAACACCGATCATGAATGATATCTGGGCGGCCTGGAATTCACATGATACGGCGAAACTTGTTTCCCTATTCACGGACGACTGCGTCTATGAGGAATTAGGCCTCGGCGTGACCAAGCGCGGCAAGGAAGAATTTAGAGCCTTCATCGATCGCTTTTTCACTAACTTCCCGGACACAAATTTTGAAATGAAGTCCTCTTTTATCTCCGGCGATTGGTACTGCGGAGAATGGGTCTGGACCGGCACTCACACAAGCGACATCCCCGGGTTACCCGCCACCGGCAAGAGATTCGCAATACGAGGCGTCTCTGTCGGAGAATTAAAGGACGGTAAGATCAAGAGGCACTCTGACTATTACAATATGATGGATTTCATGCAGCAAGTCGGGGTCAAACTCGTACCTGCCCCCTCTCCCAAATAGCACTATCCCCGCATTGAGAGGAGGCCGGTAGAGGCAAGTTTGATTGCGAACACGTCGCCTCCGGGGGGTTGCTGATTTCAGTAGGGTTAGTGACCCCCCTCGGCGAGCCTCCATATCTCCGGCAGCATCTTGCCTGTACAGACTAATCCCCTATGCCGGAGGGCTCGATCCTGTCGGGTACTTTTGAACGCCCCTTACGGAAGCCCCTCATTTTGGAGAAAGTGCTATCCGACTATTTCGTTCAGCCCTTCGATGATATGGTCTATCTCTTCCGGAAGCATTCTGCCGATCTTTTTGCCTATCCGTTCGGTCGAGAGTGTCCTTATCTGGCTGATCTTGACCCAGGACGGTTTCGGAAGATGGAGGTTCTTGATCTCAAGGGTGAGGGGGAAGCCCGCCCGCTGCGGTTGGCTCGTGAGGGCAAGGGCAATGACCGTACCCGACTTCTCATTGAATACATCGTGGCTGATGACGACCACCGGCCTGACCCCCGCCTGCTCACTTCCTCTTACCGGATTAAGATCCGCCCAAAGGATATCGCCTCTCAGTATTCTGGCCATTCGGCGATCTCCGTCATGCCCTCTTCGCCCATAGTTCTCTCAAAGGCACTATCCAGCTTCCCGCATTCGGTAGCCAGACGGTGCTTCTCCATGCGGTTCAGCTTCTCCTCGACCGCATCCTGTATGGCCCGACTCCTGCTCGGGAACTTTCGGGCCGTCACCATTCTGTCCAGCCTGCTCAAAGTCTTCTCGTCAAGGGTAATTGCAACCTTTGTCGTGCTCATCGCTTGCCTCCACTCAGGTATTACCGTATATCATACCACCGAAATTGTCAACGCAGAATCGTACGACGCCGTCGATACAATCTGTCAGTGAGTTTCGGAAAAACTCACCAACCCGTCGCGTGATGCCTTCGTTTCCTGACATGGGGTTGGCGGGACATAATTGAAATTGTGACATTCTACTATAACATATTTATTTTATTAACTATTTTTGTATCTACGTCTCCTCGCATAAATTCAAATCCCGCGCAGTAACAGTTCAGAAAGAGCCTCTGGAGTCACCTTAGGCGACCACGTTCTTCCACAGGTTCGCGCGCTCCTGATCCGTGGTGGGCGCCTTGGGCCCCGGGGCCGTCGTCGGCATCATCGTGCGCCCCTTCCACGTACCGACAATCTTTGAACTCTTTTGGGAGAAACAAAGGCGAACCGCGATGACGAGGGAGAGTCAAGCCAGTGTGAGCCGTTTGACCCTAAACATACCGTCCTCCCTTTTGTCATTGAAAATGGATGAAACGGTGCGGCCGGTACACTGGCAAGCGCTCCTCCGGCGCCTCGCTATCGGGGCGCCGGAGGAGCGAGTGTTCTGTATTGGGATACGCTATGGGTTACTCCGTATAGGGCGGCTCGCCTTTGATTGACTGAATCAGCTTGAGAGTGTTCGAGACTTGCTCCCTGGTCCCCCTGAAAACAAGCCATACTCCCCCTTCCGCACCGGCCACACCCCCTGCGCTGGCCTGAAAGGCAGTCGCTCCCGTCAGTGTTTTGATTGCCTCCAGTTCCGTGACGATGTCGCCGGTGAGGAGCCACATGGAGGGAACCATATTCACCGACTCCATCGGATCACGCATCTTCAAGGTCAGATCCACTATATCCCCTGCGACCAACTTCTCGAGGCCGACCGGAATGACGAGGTGAGCTTTCCGTGCCACTATGAAGGGCATTGTGGCCCCTGTCGTTCCCCCTGACGCGTCCATGATATTGACCGCAGCTATCTTGTTGTTGTAATCCAGGGCATTCGCTCCCTTCATGACAATGTCGCCCGCTTTCAACTTCTTCGCGGCATCGGCAAGCGAGATATTGACTTCCTTGCCTTTCTCCAGAACAATGGGGTTAACGGTTTTCCCCTTTGGCAGTAATTCGGGCTGTTTCCCGGTAATTCTTCCCGTCACATATTCTGCGGGCACGATCTTCTTCCCGGTGAGCTCCTCTGCCACGTAGAGATTGGTTGTCCCCTTGATGATAATAATCATACCATTCGCAAGGGCATTCTTGACGATCGGCATCTGCGCCACACCTTTGGCGATCAACCTCTTGGACTCGGACACAGTCAGATTCGCCGAGCCCTGAACAATCTGAGGCGGCTCCGCTGCTCTCAGCACCCCGGCAAAGACCCACTGAAGGAGCAGAACGGACAGAACCGCCATAAGAACGAAAAACCCTTTCCCTGCATTACGATTGACCATAATTCTTCCTCCCGGTTGGTTTTAAGCCGCATCGACGTGGGTAGGTCGCTGCTTTCAATACCGCTGAAATCATAGTTCGTTTAACTCTTTTTTCGGGCTTATACGACTCCTTTTTTACCACACGGAAAGTTAAAGTCAAGCAAAATGGCTCTTTCTCAGCACTGGGCATGTTAAGTGAATAACGCATATACCACGACGCGTTTATCCGATATTTTATCGCCCGGATAGTCCTGATGTAAGCGGGTCCTCACTTTTTGCTTTCGCGATTTCTAGACGTAATAACAGCCGCCTTCAGGGCGGGTGTGCCAAAAGAGCACAGTTGCTGAATCGCCCGCCGTGACGCGGTTTTTCCAGCCGAGTCATCTTCCTGAAGCGCCGCTGACGCCCAAAAACGCACTATCTGACTTATGGGCATCCCTTGCCGCCCACGCATTTTTCCTCGTAGAATAACGATTTTCGACGATCGGGGCGAATGGCACCCCTCTTGCTGTCGAAGTACCGGCCGGAAGTGACTACAAGTATTTGGGCCGGTATATATCCATTCTTGCAACGAGAGAGGATGATGATGATATCAGGAATCAATGCATCCCTGGCCGCCCTTTTTACCTTCGGCAATCAGCTCTCGAACTCCGCGGGCAATATCGCCAATGTCAACACCGACGGCTACAAGGAAATGGTTGCTACCATCAAGGATGATAGTGCGGGCCTGCCGCAGGTGTGTCTCAAGACGTCGGGTGCGCCCGGAGCGCTTCTGCAGGAAGGGGGTGTTGTGAGGGAGTCCTCCAACGTCGATCTCGCACAAGAGATTCCTCAGATGATGATCAGCCAGGCGGGCTACGAGTCGAATATCAAAGCCCTGGAGACGCAAAACAAGGTCCTTAAGTCTACGGTAGACATGATGATCTAAAGCGGCATGCCAAGCCGACCACTTTCCTCCTACCCTGTCACTTGTATTGAGACGACGCACGAGAAGCCTGCATATTATCGACCAGGATAGTAAATGGTCGCAGATTACCCCGGAGCCGGCCCCGTCATCGGTCATTGTTTGTCCGCTAAACTATCGCACAAGTGCAGGGTCGGGTCCGGGCGGCAGATCACCAGGACCCTCCCGGTCCGTCCCTTTCATCCCACCCCCATAACCGAGAGGGCACTCAACCACGACCTCGGTGCCGAACCCCGGGGTGCTCCTTATGAAGATGTTGCCTCCATGGCCCTGAAACACCTTGAGAGCCACAGTGAGGCCGAGCCCGGTCCCCTCCATCTTCGAGGTGTAGAAGGGATCGAAGATGAATCGGAGGTCCGCCTCCTTGATACCGCAGCCCGAGTCCACTACGTGAACACAGTAGAGATCGAGTTCTCGCCGTGTCGCCACTGAAAGCCTGCCTCCCTGGGACATCGAGTCTATGGCATTTTGAACGATGTTCCGAATCCCGATCCGGAAATGGCCGGCATCAACGACGAGCTTCGTCTTTGCCGGGTCAAGGTTGAGCGACAACGTGATGCCCTTCGCGGTCAACTTGCCGGACATCGACTGCAGTACCTGCCTTACGAGGGTGTTTCCCGTCACGGTAGCACGCCTGCCCAGCGTGAGTCCTTTGAGAAAGTGGATGTCCTCGATCATCTTTTCGAGACGGTCGGTCTGCTGGACTATAGCCGTCACGTAGTGGTACCGCGGATCGTCGGGGTCCGTCTTCTTCTGAAGGACTCTCGCAAAACCACCAATAATCGTCAACGGGTTCCTCACTTCGTGGGCGAGACCATCCGCCACGGTGGAAAGGGCCATCATTTTCTCCGTCTTTATCTTCTCCTCCATGCCTTTCTTGCTTTTCAGATGCACCCGAATCCGCGCCATCAATTCCTCGGGGCTGAAGGGCTTTGTCAGATAATCCTCGGCACCGAGATGAAGCCCCGTCACCCTGTCGGGAATATCGATCTTTCCCGTAACCATGATAACGGGTATATCCTTCGTTCTTTCGCCGGCCTGCAAAATCCTTAAGACCTCGTAACCGTCCTTCTTGGGCATCATGACGTCGAGGAGGATCAGATCGGGGTGACAGGAGTCGGTCTTAACGAGCACCTCATCGCCATCCATAGCGGTCTCCGTGGCATAACCGCACAGGGCGAGCATTCCCGCGAGGAGCTTACTTATGGCGGGATCGTCATCTGCTATGAGAATAATTGGGATCGCCATTGTCTCAACCTCAGCCGGAGACGAGGTTAATAGTAAGCAGTGAATGGGCCTAAGTCAAGGTGGGGGTCGGCCCCTAACCCCGGATCGTGAAAGGCCTTTGGCCTAAAGGGCACAGAAGCACCCCCGGTCGGCTATCTGCTGCGGAATGGCAGGGGCCTATTTAGCGTAAGCCCCGCCGTACCTCTCTTCATAGAACTTCACTCCCTTCATTTGCCAGGTTACCACTTTCCTCCCGTCTTACCACTTGTATTGGGACGACGCACCGGAAGGCAAGAAAACGTCAGATCCTCAGCAGGTGATCGCGCCCATTAAGATATTTTGCGTTTACGCCGATGACTATCACAGAGAGTTCTGCAGTAGGATACCACGCCTGCCTGTCATGTTCGTCGGCAGAAGGTTCCTTATGGTCCGGGCTTGTACTTTGAGAATACATCATGGAGGGTACCGTGGGGAAAACATTGGTCGTCGACGATTTTGCAACCATGCGTAAGATCGTCAAGAATGTGTTGAAACAGATCGACATTACCAACGTCGCGGAAGCGGAAAACGGCAAGATGGCGCTCGATATGCTCAAAAAGGATCCTGCGGATTTTGAGCTTATCGTGAGCGACTGGATCATGCCCGAAATGACCGGCATGGATTTCCTGAAAGCCTGTAAGGGAGATGAGGCGATCCACAAGATCCCCTTTGTCATGGTCACCGCCGAGGCCCAGAAGGACAGCGTCTTGGAGGCCATAAAAGCAGGGGTGGACAACTACATCGTGAAGCCGTTCACGCCGGACAAGCTCCAGGAAGCAATTCAGAAAGCCCGCGCCAAAGCGCAGGGCCGGTAGAGAGGAGAGGCAATGGACGCCAAATTCATCAATCCGTTCCTGATAGCGACGCAGTATGTATTCAAGACAATGCTGAGTGCGCAGATCAATGTTGGTAAACCATCGGTAAAAACCAACAATTTGACCCTCGGCGAGGTGACGGGGGTCATGGGCTTTGCCGGCGACAAGAAGGGCACGTTCACGCTTTCTTTCAGCAGGGAATGCGCAACCTACGTTTACAAGACCATGATCGGGGAGGATGTGTCGACCATCAACAGTGATGTCGTGGACGCTATAGGGGAACTGACCAATATTATTTCAGGCCAGATAAGAGTCGAGCTGGAAAAGATGGGTGTGAACCTCAAGGCGAGCCTTCCCACGGTCATCGTAGGGCAGAACGTCGCGATCAACTTCATTACGCCACTCCCCGTTATCACCCTGCCATTCACTTTCGGCGATGGAGGAACGTCGAGGCAGCTCTTTATAGACTTTTCCTTTGAATAGAACATCCCGTACCTGAGTGGAGCGGGACCTCAAAGGCCCCCATCCTTCCGTTTGTCCGCTCCTCACTCAGCCTTCTGTGCAGTATCCCGTACTATCTGAGTCCTGCACTTGGGGCAAGTGCGTTTTGCTTCGTCGGTCCAGATTTCAACATTGCTCCCGCAGCCTGGACAGACGAAGAGCTCAGGGGCTGCCGGTGCTTTCCTGTCCTGACCGGGACATTTTCCAAACGCCGTAGGGTCGTCCATGAGCTTTGACCTCCTCTGTTGGGTTATATGGGTGGCGAGCTTTGCCGCCACAGACTAATCTAACCATTCGAAAGGGAGCGGTGCAAGAAAGAAAACAGAACTGAGAATAGCAGGCTATCAGGCGAGTTCGGCGGCGGGCGGAAGCGGGAGGACCCTATCCCCCGTCTCCCTTCCTTTCGTCCAGCACGCGCCGTACGGTGTAGGCTACTTCCCTGCGGGTGACGGGCTTCATGATGAAATCTTTGATGCCGGCAGCCCTCGCCTGTTCGGAAGATGCGGTTTCACTGTAGCCCGTGAAAAGAATGACAGGGATATCCCTTCTGACTTTAAGAACTTCCTCGGCAAGGCCCGTGCCGGTGAGAGCCGGCATGACCTGGTCCGTGATCACGAGATCGAACCCATGGGGACTTCCTTTGAAAATATCCAGGGCGTCCGTCCCGGCCGGCGCGCACGTCACATCATACCCGAGGTTCCCGAGAATCTGGGCAATCATCTCCAGAACCCCCCGCTCGTCGTCGACCAGGAGTATACGTTCCCTGCCGCCGGGGACTCTGCCTCCCCTTTCCCCCTCGAGCGCGGCCTCGCTCACGCTTAAAGGCAGGAACACATTGAACGTGGTGCCTTCGTTGGGTACGCTCTCCACAGTGATTTCTCCATCGTGGTTCTTCACGATACCGTAGACGACCGCAAGGCCCATCCCGGTTCCTTCATCCGGGCCCTTGGTGGTAAAAAAAGGTTCGAATACCCTGCGTCTCACTTCCTCGGACATGCCTGTGCCCGTGTCCCGCACAGCCAGCTTGACATACGTGCCGGGGGGCAGTTCCGTGCCGGGTATCTGCCTCTCCCCGGTGAGGGTGACGCAGGTGAGGCTCGTGGCAAGAAGGCCGCCTTTCTCTCGCATGGCGTATGCGGCGTTGGTGGCAAGGTTGACCAGGATCTGTTGAACTTGGACGGCATCGGCAAGGACCGTATCCGACTCCGTTCGCACGTCCAGTTCCATACGGATCGTGGTCGGGAGCGTGTCCCTAAGCATACGATGGGTCTCTTTCAGAAGGGGCGTCAGCTTGAGTGGATTTCGTCCCCGCTCCGTCTTTCTGCTGAAAGTCAGTATCTGCTTTGTAAGGTCCCGCGCGCGCTTCGACGCCTTCACGATCTGTTCGATGTTCCGGCTCGGTCCTCCTCTGCCCCCCAGATCGTCCAGGGCGATCTCGGCATTGCCGAGGATGATGGCCAGCATGTTGTTGAAGTCGTGTGCGATGCCTCCTGCGAGGGTTCCGACGGCTTCCATCTTCTGCGATTGACGGAGCTGCTCTTGGACGTGCTGACGCTCGGTGGTGTCTCTAAGGTACGCCAGTGTGGCCGGTTCACCCTGGTAGATTATCCTGGCTGTGGAAACCTCCACATCGATCGGGGTCCCGTCCTTGCGCACGCCCCGAAATTCATATCGTGAAGGAACGACCTTTCCATCCTGCCTTCCCTTATTCAGCGCGATCACCCTTTCGTGATCGTCGGGGTGGACCGTGATGTAGGGGCGCGTGCCGAGGATCTCCCCGGGATCGTCGTAGCCGAACATGGCAAGGAATTTCGGGTTGACGTAGACATGGCGGTTTCCCCTGACGATCGCCACCCCGTCATTAGAACTCTCGATCGCGATACGGTAGCGTTCTTCCGATTCCAGAAGCGCCTTCGTCATCAGTTTGTGCTCGGTAATATCCTGGTTCGCGCCGTAGTACTTGACGGCGCGGCCCGTGGCATCCCTCTTCACGTGGGTACGCGCAAAGATGTAGCGCACCTCTCCGTCCCTGCGTATAATGCGGTGCTCCATGTCGTTCTGGAATACGGCTTCCATGTTCGCCACGCGTCTTTGCGCCATCATGTCAAAGAAATGCATGTCTTCCGGATGGAGGAACCTTCTGGAATATTCCTGTCTCGACATACGGTAGCCCCCTTCCCGTTCGGCCGTCGTCCCATAAAGGGTGTAAAAAGGGTCATTGAAGACAAACTCCCCGGTTTCGAGGTCAGCCTCCCAGTAGGCGATGCGGGCAAGGTCCATTGCCTCCCACAGTTTGAGCCGGCTGGCAGCCAGCGCTTCTTCCGCCCTCTTCCGCTCGGTGATATCCCTCCATACGGTGTACATGACCCTGCCTTCGTCGA
Organism: uncultured delta proteobacterium; assembly: GCA_963750015.1. Classification (GTDB taxonomy): domain Bacteria; phylum Desulfobacterota; class Syntrophorhabdia; order Syntrophorhabdales; family WCHB1-27; genus CAVVNC01. The sequence continues at coordinate 24,985 of CAVVPU010000249.1, forward strand.
TGGGAATGACGGTGAGGGAGACGTCCATCCATAGCTCTTCGCCGTCAAAGGCACGATGGAGCCATTCGAAGCGACTGCTCCCTTTTTGAAGGGTAGCTTTTACAATCTCGGCCGCTTTCCGCGACGACAGGCGTCCATCAGGCTGCCGCTTCGGAGATATATCCCACGGGTGTACGCCGATCAGCTGCTCTTTGTCTGAACAACGCATGCATTTCAAGGCGGCATCATTGCAGTCTACGAAGACCTTTCCATCGAGAAGGAGTATAGGGTCAGACGATCGCTCGAAGAGGAGCCTGAGCCCCTCCTCGCTTCGAAGAAGGCCTCTCTTGGCACACCCAGGCTCGACAAAGTCGCAGGCTTCGGCACTGCGTCCGGTCAAGACCGCGTTCTTCGGAGGTTTCGCCCCGATGTTCTTCATAGAGAACATTGTAGCAAACTGCTTTGAATCAGTAAAGAATTACATAAAGTCGTAAACTGGTTCACCAAATAGGTTGCAGTGATCGGTCCCGACACCAGAGCCCGGTGGCATCGCCGGCATTGCCAATCGGCATCGTCCGGTCCCTTGCGCTCGTTTCTCATGAAACGATGAGCTCCATGCGATGACAATAGGCATTGTCCACGACAAACCCCTCGGCCGTGCGGCTGTATTCGACCCAGAACGTAACGTTGTGTGGCCTGAAGGAGGCCTTAAAGAGGCCGGTCTTCGGGTTGTGGAACTTTTCATTGGTCGTTTCCGCGTGATGGATGACCCTTTGCAGGTCCTCCTCCAGGATACGCCTCTTCTCCAAGAGGACCTGCACCTCCGGCCCGACGCGCAGCTTGATCTTTTGATGTTCTTCCTTTTCCACGGTTTCTTCGGACCAAAGTTCCTTAAGTAGACGCTCCTTGAGGCGTGAGCGGTTCTCCTGCCGCCGGGACCAGCCCGGCCTCACGCGGGCCGCCGGGTCGGGAACCCGTGGGTCCGGGAAGAGCAGGTCCAGCAGGTGCAAGGCACGCTTGTCCGCGGAGGCCAGACTGTCCCGGCACATGGCACAATAGGTCAGGTAATCCCGCGGGCTCCGTTGGCCTCTCCGACGGGCAACCTCGCGTGACAGCTCCGGGTTGGCGTTCTGCTGGAGTCCACCAAAGCCGCAGCACTCGGTTTCTCCCCGGCCAAGCTTCAGCTCTTCGATGGGGACTCCCAGTCGGCCCAGCACGTGGCGGACGGACGACTGGATAACAGGTTCTGATCTGGTCGTGCATGGATCATGGATGGCCAAAGACTCCATAGGATCGCCTGTCGACGGGGCCGGCGGTACCCCCATTTCGTCCAGCACTTGCCAGAGAGAGACCACCGGGGTCTCAGGCAGGTGGTCTCTGAACATCCGGAGGCAGGTAGAACAAGCCAGGATAAGCTTAGGTTCTCCCAGGCTGCGCCATTGACCTTTGAGCCCTTCAAGCTCACGGGCGAAATGTTCCTGACGACCGGCCCAATGGGCCGGGGCAGCACAGCACCCGAGTATGAGCCCCACCCCTCCGGACAGCACGGATTGCAGGTACCCATAAACCGCGGGGACCTTATCCGGGTCGGAGGCACAGAGCTGGCAGCCCGGGAAGAAGGCGTAGCGACTTCCCGACTCACCGGGCCCGTGGCGGGCCAGGAAGAACCGGTCACTCAGGGCAAAAGCCATGTCCTGAAGTGCGAACTCGTGGGCCGGCGGTGGCATCTTGTCCTGTCGAACCATGCTTTGACGGGCCTGAAGACAGAGGTCCTGCATGGCAAAGTCTTCGGGGCAGACCTTTTCGCAGAGGCCGCAAAGGCTGCAAGAATTGATCAGCTTATTGGCCTGGCGCGAGCCGAGGACGATGGACTCGTTGTTGTAGATTTCCCGAACGTATTTTCGAGGGTAGGCACCGAACCGTTCCAGGTAAACGCACACCTTGACACATTCCAGACATTGGCACTGCAAGCAGCGTCGGGCTTCCTGAACAGCCTCATCGTCAGTGTAGCCCCGGACGGGATCGGCAGACTCCACCGCCGCTTCCGGAGTCTTTTCTGCCAGGCTGGTAAAAAGGCGCGTCGAGAGAGGGCCCTCCTTTTCCCGTCCGGCAGTGAGAGATACCTGCTGGAGATAACGGTCTATGGAAGTAGCCGCAAAGCGGCCTTCAGCCGCCTGCCAAACCGGCGAGGCCAGGCCTTCGTGGGTCAAACCACCCGCAAAGACCCCTTGTCGGCTCGTCAAGTGCACGCCGGGCTCGATCCGGATCCTGCCGTCGGCTTCCCGCTCTAATTCCCAGGAGTCGACAGAAACCGCGTCCATTCCCAGGTAGATGGCCCCGAAGTCCCTGAGGGAGCGGTCCGGAAAAACGCGCTCATCCACAAGGGCTTCCAGTTCGATCTCTACGCCGAGCCCCATCAACAGGGCCTTCTCTTCTTCTAGGACTTCCCGGGACAGTCCTTCCGGATATCGCTCGATCAGAATCTCCGCCAGGGCCTTTCGCGGCTCGAAGAATCCGCACGCCATAGCCCTTGCGGATAGAATCCCAGGCCACGGTCAGACTGCTCAGGCCGCTGCCGATGACTGCGATCCGTGTGCCTTTCGCCGGAAGCCGCGGCGTCCTCTGCCTGTCAACTTGCCGTCGCAGGCACGCCCTTTCCAGGGCGCCGATGCGAATGGCGTCGCCCGCTTCCCGCCGTTTGCAGCGCTCCTCGCAAGGGGCGTCGCAGATACGTCCCAGAATATTGGTCAACGGCATGGTTGTACGCAGGATTTTCAGGGACTCGGCCCAGTTCCCTTCCGCTATATGACCGATAAAGGCCCGGACGTCGATGTGCAGGGGGCAGGCAGCCGTGCACTCCGGAAGCTCTTCCTGGATACATTTGTTTTCCCATTGGCGCAAGCCCTGTTGATCCATGAAAGAACCTCATGCGAGCCGGGACTAAAGACGGGAGACCCTTACGCTTTTAAGGCCTCCCGTCTTGCCCTACAACACAGTGGTGGGGCTTGAAAATTCCACTACTTCAGACAGCATCCGGCCGCGTCCCTGTCCTGGCCTATCTAAAGTGCCTGCAAACCGGCCAGGACCTTTTCCGGCCGGGCGGGGAGCTGGCGTATGCGGACGCCCGTGGCATCGCAAATGGCATTGATAACTGCCACGTGAGAAGAGGTCAAAGGCAGTTCACCCACCCCGGCGGCCCCGAAGGGTCCGTTTTCACGGGGAGTCTCCACATAATGAATATCGAACTTGTCCGGAATGTCACTGCAATAAGGCAATCCGCAGGCGTGGAGGGATGTATGCTTCTTCAGGTCCTCGAAATCTTCGGAAAGGGCCAATCCGATGCCCTGGGCCACACCCCCGTAAATCTGACCGTCCACGACCAGCCTGTTGTTGATCTTTCCCACATCGGCCATGACGGTAAACCCCTCGACAGCCGTCTTTCCGGTCTTGGTATTGACTGCCACCTCGGCCATGAAAAGGCCGTACATGTATATAGCGAAGGGCGACCCCTGCGAAGTTTCCATGGAACAGGCGGAATTCATGGAGGCTGTCCACGCGCCGGAGTAGCTCAAGGGTATCTTTTCAGCTACCATTTCATCGTAGGTGCGATAGGTGCCGTCCGCCTTGCGCATGGCTGCCATGAGGAGCTCGCAGCCGTTCTTGATGGCATTTCCGGTGACCACCTGCTGCCGGCTGCCGCCCGATGGACCGCTGTTGGGCGTGATCGCCGTATCGTTCATGACGAGGCGGATCTGTTCCGGGGCGAGTCCCAGGGGCCTCAAGGCCTTGTGGGCGGTGCCCAGGCTGCCCATGTCCGCCCCCTGGCCGTGGTCCTCCCAGGAGTTGAAGAGAGTCACCGTGTTGTCCTGATTCAGTTCCACGCGCACCTCTGAGGCATCCGGGCCGTCGAGCCCGCAGCCATAGATACCCAGGGAAATCCCCACACCCTTCTTGACCTCGGGTGTGGAGCCCGCTTTAGCCTTCTTTTTGGCCTCCTGGTACAAGGGGCGCAGCTTGTCCACCATCTCCGTGAAGCTGAAAACCTCCGGCGTCTGGCCGGTCGGGGTCGTGTCTCCCGGCCGGTAGACATTGCGGGCCCGCAATTCCAAGGGGTCCTCCCCCATCTTGGCCGCAAGCTCATCCATGAGGCTTTCGCTCGCAAAGAAGCTCTGGGGCGAACCGTAGGAGCGGAAAGCCGACCCCCAGGCGTGATTGGTGCACACGGTTCTCCCCTCGCCGCGGATGTTGGCGATGCCATAACCGGCCCCTATGTACTGGGCCCCCCGCAGGGTCAGAAGGTCTCCGAACTCCGAATAGGGCCCGTGGTCGACGCTCCAGTCGCTCTCCATGGCGAGGAGCTTCCCGTTCCTGTCGGCCCCGAATTTGACCTTCATCCAGAAGGGCGAGCGCTTGCCGGTATAGGTAATGTGCTGATAGTAGTTGTAGCGGAGAAAGACCGGGCGGTTCGTGGCCATACAGGCCACGCCGAGAAGAGCCTCCATGGTGGGGCTGAATTTGTAGCCGAAGGTCCCTCCGGCAGGGTTCTGCACGAGGCGCAGCTTTTCCGGCTCGATTCCCAGCCCCGGGGCAATCATCGCGTGATGCAGGAAAATCCCGATGCTCTTGGAGTGGATGGTCAGCCGTCCCCCGTCATCGAAATAGGCCAAGCCCACATCAGTCTCCATGGTCAGGTGGGGCTGCCGCTGGAGATAGTACTCGCCTTCCACCACGTGGGCCGCCGATTGCATAATGGGCGCCGTCTCCTCCCCCTTGACGATGGGGAGCCTGAAATAGATGTTCGGCGTGCCGGGATGGATCTCGAGGGCGTCTTCGGCCATGGCCGCCGGTGCGCTCATGTAGGCCGGCAGCTCCTCCAGATCGACCTTGACCTTCTCAGCCGCCTCCTCGGCCGCAGCCGCGGTGTCCGCACAGACGATGGCCAGGGCATCGCCATACTGGTACACCTTGTCGTCGCAAAGGATCGGACGATCCCATCCGTCGCCCGCATTGGTAGGAAAGGTGATGAGGCCCGTGATTCTGTTCTTGCCCTTCACGTCTTTGTGGGTAACCACCTTGAACACTCCCGGCATCTTCTCCGCCTCAGTTGTATCTATGGCCTTGATAATGGCATGGGAGACCTTTGCCTGAACCAGGGCCAGGTGGAGGGAACCAGGAGGCAGCTTGAGTCCCAGATCACCGCCGTAATCGAGGGTGCCCGTCACTTTGGCCACGGCCGTGGGTCTCGGATATTTGGTGCCCCATATCTCACCATCCGCGGGCACGGAGAACATGAGCGCTTCGGCCTTCATCTCGCCCCGGAGTACCTTGGCCGCGTCCATCACTGCGTCCACCAGTTGCTTGTATCCGGTACAGCGGCAGGCATTGCGATGGGTATCGAACCACTCGCGGACCTGATCCCGCGTCGGGTTCGGGTTCTCCGACAGCAGGGCCTTGGCCGAGACGATGAACCCGGGCGTGCAGAATCCGCACTGGGCGCCGCCGTGGATAATCCAGGCGAGCTGGATGGGATGCAGGCTGGCCGCAGTGCCTATCCCCTCGATAGTGGTGATTGCGGCCCCTTCCGAGACCTTGGACATTTTGGTCACACAGGAACGGACCAGCCTGTTGTCGAGGATCACGTTACAACAGCCGCACTGGGCCTGGCCACAGCCGACTTTGGTGCCGGTTAACCCCAGTTGTCCGCGCAGAACATTGGCCAAAGATTCGTCGGCCGGGACAATAACAGTTCGACTGACTCCGTTGACGTTGATCATTCTCTTGATCATATCGACTTCCCCCCCCTTTTTTGTGGTATGACCTGCGATTAGAACCGTTTCTGCCTCTCTCTCGGCGTTGCCGCCTCTTTCCCAAAAAAACAACACACCGCCCCGTGTCCGGCAGCCTGGCTGTCTATTGGAGAAGCCTCGAGAAGATCGTCTTAAGACCCGTGGCTTTCCGCCCCGCCCTCGCAAGCGGTTCGGCTTTTTCGGATTATGTTTACACTTTTATACGAATGAGAATTAATGTCAAGACGAAAACGTGGGTCCTGGAAGAACGGCGGAAGGCAGTTTGAATCCCTCTCCCGCTGGGAATCATAACCGCGGCGGAAGAATTGGTCATTTCCCCCGGCTGCACTCCGATTGTCTGATAATTGATCTGTGCCACGGTGACATCGCATAAGGCCGTACCGGCCAGTGCCTGCACATTGGACGGGTTCGGCCCATCGGGCTGGGCTGCCGTGAAACTGCCCGTGACCGTCGGGGCACCAATCAGGCTTCCCGGGGGACGGAGACAGGATCGCCTCCTCCTCCGCACCCGGCCAGAATCAGACCCGCAAGGATGGTCAGTCCGTAGAACAGCTTCATTGAATTCCTCCTGCCTTCCTTCCCTTGCTGATAATAGGCACCGGTCGTATCGCTCATGACGGCCAGTGGGAATTCACGTAACCAATAAATATCCTAATGTGTTGCGGCACATGTTTAAACTCCTCACTCTTACCACTAGTTTATGCGCTTTGGGTGGAGCGACCGCACGGATTGGTGCGTACCGTTTTTGGCGGCCCCCCCGGTGGTTAATCTGCCCTTCCTCGTCATGAATCGCTTTGACTCAGACTCATCAGAACTGAGGAGGCGTGGGAGGTAGGGTTGTTGAATCTATGCCTTCGCACATGCTGTTGTCGATTGTCAGGTTGCCGCTGCCGTCGATGGTCACCCTCCAGATGGTGTCGTAGTCATTGCTCGGCCAGGCTTGCGCCTGGGCAGGTGTGACGCCGCTGTATTGATAGCTCTGAAGCAGCGCCGCCACCATAGGCGGGAAGTGTCCGTGCTCCCATGCGAGCAATACCGTATGATTGGAGAACTCCCCGCCGAAGAAGAATTTGTTGTCCGTCGCCGCGGGCGAGTTCGGATCGAACAGCTCGATATCATAGACCACGTAATAGGGCAGGCTATTGGCGATGGCATAGGGCAGTACCGTCAGGGAGGGCCTGACATAAGAAAAATCGAAATCGCCCGGAATAGTGGAGCCCGGGTACACCTGGGCAGGATCAATCGAGTAAACCAGGTCGGGACTGATCTTGTTCTGCAGGGCAGATGGGAGAGACAAAGCGCGCCATTGCCCGGCGCCGAGGTAATTGCCGTCGTCCCAACCGCTCGCCGGATGGGCCTCTGCGTGGCGCACCAGATAGACTGTCTCGTTCGTGTTGTGGTTTGTCGGAATCACGCCATCGGCACCGGTCACGGTGATGGTAAACGGAGTCTGCAATGTGTTGCACGAGGCTGTTTGCACAGACGCAGGAAGCACAGGGAAAGTGGAGGGTGGGTAAATGTTAGCGTTGTAGGCGACGAGGCTCGCCGCTCCCGACGGCGCGATCGAGATCGCATAGACGTAGTTCGGCCCCATATAGGTCGTAGGAAGGTTCAGGCTGTAACCCCCGCTCTGCTTGATGTCCGCCATGAGGGCGCTGATCGTCTCCCAGGGCGCACAGAAGACATAAAAGCCAGGGACATTCGCGTTGATGATACTTGCTGCCAGTGAATTGTTGTCGCCCTGAGTGTTGTTGAAGTCGAGGCCCTGGCATCCGGGGCAGGACTCAAACGGCGCGGCGACTCCGCTCGGAAGAGGCACTGACGCGTATGACGCATTGAGAGGGTAGCTGTTGCCCGTGTATGAGGGCGACCCCGGTGTGCTGTTGAGGGTGATCTGGTTGAGGAGAGCGAACTGCTGGATGTAGCCGATCGCCGCCATGTCAGGGTAATTGCTTGCGGTTTGCAAGTGGGTCATCGGCTCGAGTGTGTAAATCCGGGTTACGTTCTGTGCGCCGAGCACCTGCTGCTTCAGATACGTGGCCAGAAGGAGCGAGCGCTGCAATCCCTGGTTGCTAAGGTTCGCCGTACTTGGATTGACGTCACCGGGCCCGTGGTAAGCCAAATCAGGGCTTACCACGAAGATCAGGTTGACGTTGCCGGCGCCGAGCGGAGCGGTTGTGTCACCGGACCCGCCTGCACATCCTGCGATCAGCGTCAGAGCAAGAAACAAGAACAGATACCATACAACGGAGATTTTCTTCATTTTCTTATTCCAATTTAGCTAGAATTCGCGTCTTGCCTATTTCATACCCCGCGTGTTGTCTATGAATCCCACTATCCGCTCTGCCCAGAATTTGAAGGCCTCCTGGGCCGATCCCCACTTGCTGAACCGCTCCGAATATCCTGCCGTTCTCTCGTCGAAGGCAGCGGCTATGACGTCACCCGAGAGAGAGTCGCGGGTCTCCAGTTCGGCAGCGGTGGCGCCTGCCCCCGTCCACGAACCGGTCGTCCCTTTCTTCACGAGACTGAAGGCCATGCCCAGGGGAGTGATCGATGAGATGCCGCCTGTCACGGGGTTGCTCGGCCTGAAGCCGGTAATGGCGATGCGGATCCGCGCGACGTCGGGTCCGGGCTCGGTCACGATCGGATATTTGTCTTTGAAGGCATTGACGATGGCCTGGTTGAAGCCGTCCGAGAGATCCTTCAGCTCGTTGGGATCGATCCCTTTGTACTCCGAATCGTCAGCCACGAAGAAAATAACGCTGTCCACCATATACTTGTTGTATTTACCGAACATAACGCCCGGTTTCAGCCAGACTTCCTTGGCGCCGCCTTTGGCGCCGGGCTGCATGTCCTTGTAGGCGTCTCCCAGAAACCCCGAGTATTTCACGTCCGCGCCAATTCCTGCGGACGCCGTCATGGCAAGCCCTATTACCACTGCCATCGTCACATATAGTACTCTTTTCATAATTGCCTCCTAAGCTAGTTCTTCTCGAATGGATAGATGATCTTCCAGTCATTCTTCATGTCCACAACCGTCCAGCCCTTGGCGTGCGCCTCATCGAGGGCCTTGTCAAGGTGGCCGATGGGGGACATACGGTCGTAGGCCCACTCGCGGCCCGCGTCGGTGTGGTGGACGAGGAGAGCGAACCTCGCGCCCGAGCCTGCGGTCGTCCACTCGAGCATTTGCTGGTCGCCGTCAGAGTTGCCGAATGCCGCGATGGGACGGCGGCCTATGTGCTCGTTAATGCCGAGAGGCTTACCCGCAAGGTCGTCGACGAAATCGATTTCCGGCACAAGGGCGATCACGGGCGTGCCGTTTTGCAGCTCGAACTTTGTCTTCATGCTGCTGCCGACGACCTGCTCCGGGGGAATGCCGTAAGTTTTTTCCGTCCAGGGCCGCATGAAATCGTTCCAGCCGCCGGAGACAATGAAGGTCTTGAATCCGTTGGCCCGCAGGTAGGCGAGCAGCTCGAGCATGGGCTGATAGACCATCTCCGTGTAATGACGGCCGGTCTTGGGATGCTTGGCGACTGCCATCCAATCCTTGACGATTTCCGCATACTCTTCAGTGGTATTGCCGGCGTGCGAGGCAACCTCGAGGTTAAGCAGGCTTTGCATGTCTGATGAGAAAACCGTCTTCATATCGCCTTCGATGACCGCCTTGAACGGCTGTTTCTCCTTCCATTCAGGGTGCTTCGGAGCGAGCGCCCTTATGCGGTCGAGAGTGAAAGCGAACTGGACATAGATGGGCTGCTCGGCCAACAGCGTGCCGTCGTCGTCGAAGGTGGCGATACGCTCTGCCGCCGGCACAAAGGCAGGCGAGCCAACCTTTGTCACTTGTTCGACGAAAGCGACGATGGCCTTCTTCGGCGCGGTGTCGTTCCAGGACGGCAGGGGATCGGCGGCAAAGGCCGTGTTTGCGAGCAACAGCAGAACGAGCAAACCCTTGATAAACAGATTCTTCTTAAGCAGACTTTCCACGAATACACTCCTTATTCTGTATTGGGCGACCGGGGAAGGAGCATTGCCCCTCCCCCGTCCTTTCGCATGTCGCCCCTTGCGAGATTCATGATCGACAGGCCCAGGCGCCTGTCGATCATGATGGCTTTTCCCTTCACCTTTATTTGCCCGTCTGCGCTGCCAAGCTCTTGATCTTGTCCGCCATTTCCGGGCTCAGTTTCTTGATCAGCTCCGCATTGTAGGAGTACGTGGGCATGGGATGGATGGTCGGATCGAGAACGGCGGGATCGAGATTCGGGTCCGAAGCCTTGAAGACCGGGCTCAGGTTGTTCTTGACTATCTGCTCGGTGGCAATTGCATATTTGCGCGATTTTGCCGCGGGCGTTCCTTCAGCCACCGCCGGATCGACGTCGGTCGTCACGATCGAGATCGTATCGTCACTGTTGAGATAAATCTCAAAAGTGCGGAACTGCTGGGGATAGTCCCGGAGCGATGACGTCTCGACCTGCCAGAAGCCCTTTTCGGGATGGAGGGGATCAGTCGATACAAACGCTTTTACCGTATTGAGATGGCGATGTCCGGCCAACCACATGAGAAGGTTCGGGTGGCTTTGAAGCTCTGCAATGAGACCCTTCAGGGTTACGGCGTTTTGCGGATCGAGCCACCATTCCATCTTGGTGCCGGCAGGCTGGACGCCTATGGGCACGTGGGCGGCGATAATCATGAGCTGACCGGCGGCATCGCCGTCGGCAAGCTCTTTTTTGAGCCAGGTCCAGCGTGCTTGGTCAAGAAAACCATGGCCGTGAATGTCGGAATCCCCATCGTTCTCACTTTGGGTATCGTCGAGCACGATGACTTTGATCGGTATCGTCGACTTGGGCACGAAGCTGTAACAGGTAAAGCCTTTTTCCTGCTTGGGATCGACCAGGTTAAAACCGTGGCCCACGGGATTCGAGGTTGTCTTGAAGTATTCGCTTACCCACTCCGTTCTGGAGAGGGACCGGCGATCCGGATCGGCCACGACCTTGGGAGGGCTCTTGAAGTCTTTGACCGGCCCTGCCCCTTTGATATCGCCGTATGGAGTCGAGCCGTCGAGCACCCCCATATAATAGTCGGGCTTATCTATGTTTTTGGGGTTGACGAGGACGTCTCCCGCTGCGAAGATCGTATCGCTGATGTAGGACTTCCGAAGGGCGTCATTTACGATGATCGAGCCGATCCAAAAATGGTCGTGGTTGCCCATGGCCTGATACCAGGGGATCGATTTGTCAAGCCCCGCAGCCTGAAAGGGCTTCTGATAATCGATGGTGTCGGCTCCTGCGTGAGCGCCCGAGCTGGGAGAGATGACCTTGCCGTCAAGGACGTCGATATACCACCTTAGCTCGTTGTACTGGGTGTTGTTGCACGTATCGCCCAGAGAGATACCGAAATCCATGGGGTTCTTCTTGTGCAGGGCATTTATTGTCTGGACGGCCGCATCGAGAACATGAGTGGTATAAAGCATAACCGGTCCGTAAACCGAGGTCTCCCATGACCAGGGGTAGTGACCCAACTTGTCGTAGGGGGGCGGAAAAAGGTTCGGGTAGTATAACTGCTGAAGATAGATCAACTGGGAAGGAGATTCCTTGTCGCTAATATGAATGTCGCTCATGGTAAAGAAATTCAAAAGCTTTGCTTTCCTCGTGACTGATGCACCCGAGTAACCGGCCGGCATGATATCGAGGCGCTTTCCGTCATCGATACCCTTGCCGTAAGTCCAGGCGCCATAGCCGTATTGATCGTATTTCGAAACCTCGTGAAGAAAAATTGTAGTCGAAGGCGTCGGGGAAGGTACGACCGTCCTTTCGCGCGTCGTAAAAACTTCGGATGCAATCGGGTAGCCTTTCGGCTGACTCTGCGCTCCGGCGTACCCCGCCGAAGCAAGAATAATCATAGCCGTCGAAAACCCCAAACAGACGTTCCTAAATCGATAAAATGGTTTCACCAATTTCTCCTTTCTCTTGATATCGTCTGACAATCCCTTCTCCTCCTGCCCGCGGTCACGAGTGCAACAGCAGCCTCGCTCTTGCGGTTGATTAGGCGCGGACACCTTAGGAATCTTCCTAAGGTCCGTTCAAGAACTTGCTCACCCTATTGGCAGCGTTCGCCCTAAGGTTGAAATAGTAAAAAGGAACATCGAAACTATGATAAACCCCCAAGCCGAGCCCAGAAGTAAACGGATACAAGGCGTTCTCGTCGGCGGTGCCGACTATCTTCCCGAAAGCGCGCAAGCCGGCAGTCCGGTCTTCCATTGCGGGGACATGGCCGTCTCTCGGCGCTGCCCTGGC
>CAVVPU010000250.1:0-15261 GCA_963750015.1 uncultured delta proteobacterium
GCACCAGTGATAGCAAGGGTTTTCGAGTCATGGCGGTTTACTTCTTCTCCTCTGGAACGTCCCGATTGTAACCTTTTTGTAACCTTCGACGCCTGTTCATCGATATTACGCCTTTTTGGGCTTGCTCGGTGGCCTCTCTGTTCTTCTCGTAAAGGGCCTCTACTTGTTCCATGCCCCTCTCAAGGTCTTCCTCATTCGTGATGTTGTAGCGGTCGAACACGGCCCTCGTCTTGTGGCCTGAAATCTTCATCGCGACCTTCTCTGTCACCCCTGCCCGAATCATGTTACGGACTGCCGTCCTTCTGAGGTCGTGCAGGAGCTTCCCCGACACTCCGGCCCTTGCACACGCATTAGCCCAGGCCTCCCGGAAGTCTTTTAGCCTCGTCGCCTCTCTAATCTCCTTCCCGTTTTCTATCTTGCAGCCCTCACGAAAGAAGACGTATTGACAGGAAGGATAGCGAGAGTCGCAGATTTTCTTTTGATTCAGGATAGTGTCGTACAGCTCCCCTACCAAGGGAATTATGCGGGCCTCATCATTCTTTGTCGTCCCGGCCTCAAGGGTGATCTTCTTGTCAAAGACGTTGACTTGCTTCCAAGTCAATGACAGCATTTCCTCGCGTCTCATGCCGGTCCAATAGGCCATGGTCAGAACAGGCTTGAGGTAGACCGGCAATTCTGCCATGAGCTTCACATACTCCGCGTACTCGAAATATCCGGTCCTGACGTTGTTTTCTGCCAGCTTCGGGACGTGCGGAATTACGAGGCTCGGGCTTCCCCTTTTCGCAAGGGAGAACATTCTCTTGAGGGCCGAAAGCTCCCGGTTAATCGTGGCATTCTCGGCACCCTGTCCCTTCCGCTCTTCGATGTATTTCATGATAAGCGACATGGTGATGTCAGCCACCCGGTAGCCGGTGAATTTCTTGTCCAGGTGCCCCTTGCTTCTCTCCGCTCGTGCGAGAGACTTTTTCGAATTTATCTTGTAATCACTGATGAAGTCTGCCGCGATTTCGTCATACTTAGAACTTATCCGTAATTAACTTGACTTAAGCCCCCAGCTATACTACACTTTAGCCCAGGAGGTGGGTATGGCAAAGGTCCGGTCATGGGAAGTATCCGACGAGTTCTGGAGACGTGTGGAACCATTCATTCCAAAGCGAGAACGAGAGCCGGGTAAGACATTCAGGAGAAAGCCCGGAGGCGGACGCAAGCCGATGTCCGAGCGGCGTGTGTTCGAAGGCATCGTCTTTGTGCTCAGGACAGGCTGCCAGTGGAAGTCATTGCCCAAGGAACGGTTCGGGAGTGCGAGCTCGATTCACAAGTACTTCAGGCAGTGGCTGAAAACAGGCTTCTTTCTCGCCCTGTGGCGCGCAGGCCTCGCGGAGTATGATGAGATGGAGGGGATTGCCTGGAAATGGCAGAGCATCGACGGGAGCACGATCAAAGCGCCTCTGGCCCGAGAAGCAACCGGTCCTAACCCGACGGACCGGGGAAAAAAAAGGAAGCAAGCGGCACATCCTGGTGGACGCTCGTGGCGTCCCGCTGTCGCTGATCGTTACCGGGGCCCATCGACATGATCTCAGTCAGTTCTCTGCCGTGCTCGATGCCCTCATCGTCGATCTTCCAAAAGGCAGGGAGCGATTCCTGTATGCGGATAAAGGTTATGATGGCGATGCGGTTCGCGAACAGATCGGTATAAAGGGCTACATACCACGGATTCCACGAAGGAACCGCAGACGAGGGCGAGGGCGTCCTTGGAAGAATCGACGCTGGGTGGTGGAAGCGGCCCATTCCTGGTTCAACCGATTCAGAAAGCTCCTCGTCAGATATGAGAAGCTTACTGAAAGCTACGAGGCTCTCCTTCACCTCGCTGCCGCGATCATATGCTGGAGGAAGGTGACTCCTATTTACGGATAAGTCCTTAATCCTTTCCACACTGAGCCCGTGAAACCGGCCTTCCTCGATCTGGCCTTCACGCTTTTTTAAGAGACTCTTTGCCTTGGTTTCCTTATCCGAGTGGGCGCTCTCATAGTAGGGCTTCCCATTCCGATAATACTTGATCCAGTACGTACTGCCTCTAAGATAGATCATGCCCATTTTTCTTGCCTCCTTTGGTTTTTCTCGCTGTCGTCTTCTTAAGCGAAACGTTGCCACCTTGATCTTTCTTCCGTTCTTTCCGATATTTCCAACTATGAAAAAGGTTCGTGTGATGCGTGCAGCAGTCTTGCCCTATTCGATTTCGGGTGCGATCAACAAACCATTTGCTGCAACTCGAGAGTCGGCAACGCTTTATCCGGCGCCATCCTTGATTTCTGAAATAGTGCTCCCATAATAGCCACACGGTTCCCCCGACAGGAGAAGTGCTCTCAGTTGTGGCAGAGATCGCAATCTCTCCTTCTTTATTCTTTTGTAGGCCTATGACCTTTAGGATTGGGGCATTGTATCGAGCAGCCTCGTTGAATACATAAAGGGGCGATCCAGGAGCCGGGTTATACTCGGGACCCCCTATCAACGATTCAAAACCTGCTGGAGTCCAATCTACAGACGCAAAGTCTTGCTGCGAAATCCCTTCCACGACTGTTCTTAGCAGGGCATACTGAGGAAACTCATTACCGTCTTTATCTATCTGTGGTCTGTTTAAAAGATCGGCTATGTATTGGAGATCGCGGTACTTGTCCTCTGAAAGCATAAGGGGTAGGATTTGAAGTTTCGATAGTTCTGAATCCGTCCCGCTGTAGATTATTTCCGTTATTCTCTCTTTTGTCCCAGGAGATAGCCTATGGCCTACAGAGGATAGCCACTTTTCCATCTTCCCAATTTCCTTTTTTTTCATGATTTTTTTACCATCCTACAGACCGTAATAAAATAGATTCTTACCTAACAATATCTATTTTAGAATGCGATGTCAAGCGAAATTCTCACAATAGGAGAGAAAGACTATGAGTGAGTTACTGAATCTGAAAGAAGGGGCGGAGATTTTGAAGGTGAGCATTTTTACGCTGAGAAATTGGATTTATCAGGGCCGGGTTTCGCACGTGCGGATGGGAAGGAAGGTTATGTTTCGGCGTGAGGACCTGGAAAGCCTTATCCGAAAGTCTGTCATTCCCGCGAAAATGGGAGCGGCCAGAGCTGCACGAGGGTAAAAATGCGAAGCCCCTGACTGACCGGCCAGAGGCTTCGAAGGAGGTAGAAACGGGATGGATAATATCTTACAGGGCTCCAAGATAAAGTCAACAATCTCCTTTTTTCTGAGTAATCGCCTCATCATCGATAATTCTCCAAAAGCGTTTCGAGATATTGTCAAGGCCCGGCTCACCCTCGAAAACCCGGCATGGATCGAGAATGAGAGAATGAATAGGTGGAATGGTGAGACCGCGCGTTTTCTCCGATTCTACCGGGAGACGGATTCAGGGCTCGTCGTACCTCGTGGTTTCATCAGCCAGATCATAAGCCTGTGCAGATCGCACAATCTGAATTTCCGCCTGGATGACAAACGGCGGACTCTTCCCCCCGTTGACTTCACCTTCAAGGGCGAGCTGCGGCCCGACCAGATGGAAGCAGCCCAAGCCATGTTAGCACGGGACTTCGGGCTCCTCGTGGCGGGCCCTGGAACCGGGAAGACCGTCATTGCCTTATTTCTCATCGCTCAGCGGAAACAACCGGCCCTGATCGTGGTTCACACGAAGGAACTTCTGCACCAATGGGTTGACCGGATAGAGACCTTTTTGGACATTCCGAAGGGAGAGATCGGCGTCATCGGTGACGGCAAAAAACGAATAGGCAAAAAGATAACCGTGGCGACCGTTCAAAGCCTCGTGAAGATCGCCGATCAGGTTGCACCCTATATTGGGCACCTGATTGTTGACGAGGCCCATCATACGCCGAGTAAATCTTTTACGGAAGTAGCGGCAGCATTTGGCTCGAAGTATATGGCCGGCCTCAGTGCGACCCCGTATCGAAGGGATGGACTTTCAAAGCTCATCTTTCTGTTTATCGGAGACGTGGTGCACAAAATCGAAAAGCAGGGCTTACCCTTCGAGGTAGTCACCAAAGAGACTGATTTTCAGTCCTCTTTCGATCCATCCGCCGAGTATTCGAAAATGCTCTCCGAGCTGACCCAGGACCCGCGTCGAAACGGACTCATCGCGGATGTGGTCAAAGAGGCCAGCTCGAGGCCCGGGATTGCCTTGCTTCTGACCGATCGGAAGGCGCACGCGCACACGCTTCAGGACCTCCTCGGAAAGCGGGGTGTGAAGGCCGAAGTATTGACAAGCGACTGCCCCGACAAGGCAAGACGGGATATTGTCGACCGGCTGCGCGCGGGCAGTATTCGGACGCTCATTGCAACCGGCCAGCTCATCGGTGAAGGCTTCGACGTAGCCGCCTTTTCGACCTTGTTTGTTACGACGCCGATTCGCTTCGATGGGCGGCTGTTTCAATACGTCGGCCGCGTTTTGCGGCCTGATTCAGGAAAGAATAAAGCAACCGTGGTCGATTTTGTAGACTCCCGCGTCGGCGTGCTGAAGGCATCGGCCCAGGCAAGGCAGCGTTTTTATCGTGCTAACAGGGGGGATGCATGACCACATCGACCCCTCGTCCTCTTCCAGTGAAGCCCGAGAATATCCCCGAATCACTCAAGAACTATCCCAATTTTGTCTGTTGGGGCTATGAATGGCGCAAGGGAAAATGGACCAAGGTTCCCAAGAACCCGCGCACGGGCGGGAATGCCATGGCGGACAACCCCGGCACCTGGGGGCCGTTCGATATGACTCTTGATTACTATCGAGCGCATTCGAACAACGGCATTGCAGGCATAGGCTTTCAGTTGGGTGACAAGCTCACTCCATGCGTGGCCTGGGATTTCGACCATTGCCGCGACCCTGAGACGGGAAATATTGACCCCGAGGTAATGAAGAAGGTTCACAAACTGAATAGCTACACCGAAGTGAGCCCATCAGGAAAAGGATTACGAGTCTTTGCTATAGGAGTGCTGCCGGAATCGGGGCGCAAAAAAGGAAACGTCGAGTGCTACGATTCGGGCAAATACCTTACACTCACAGGCCACCACCTCGAAGAGACCCCGACAACCATCGAAGCGCGATATGACGAGATCGAAGACATACACGGTGAGGTTTTTGGAAATCAAGAGAGGAACAAAGAGAGCACGGGCCAAAGAGCCGCACAGCCCGTAGACCTCGAAGACGAGGAATTACTCAAGAAGGCCCGGGCGGCGAAAAACGGCGCTTCGTTTTCCAAGCTCTTCGATGACGGGGATATCAGCACTTGCGAGAACGACCACAGTGTGGCCGATATGGCCCTATGCTGTGATCTTGCCTTTTGGTTCGGTAATGACCCTGTCAGAATGGATCGGGCCTTTAGGCAATCGGCACTTATGCGGTCGAAATTTGACGAACCTCATTATTCGGACGGCACCACCTACGGCCAGATGACCATAAGGCGCGCCATCGAACAAAACAAGGAGACCTACAGGCCGTCAGGATCAAACGGCGGGCAGCCTTCCTTGAAGAATTCACCATCAGTTGACGGCGATACAGGAACCCCGCCTTCTTCATCCGAAAAGGCCGCAGCTCTGAAGGCCCTTGTCGACGACATTCAGAAGGCCCACGCGGCCCACGACGAAAAAGCGGTCGCGAGCATCGCGGGAAGAATTCAAACCCTTCTGACCGACATTCCGGCGATCACCCTTGCCGATTGTGTCAACGCGAGCCAATGGCTCACCGAGGAACCCCCGCCCGCAGATCAGATTTTCAAGGAGACCTTCGATAAGGGCGATAAGGTCGCGATCATAGGCCCCTCGAAGGTCAGGAAGTCATTCTTCCTGATGCAGACGCTTCTTTGCATAGCCGCGGGCCTTTCCTTCTTTGCTTGGCAGACCTCGAAGAAAAGAAAGGTCATGGTTGTTCAATTCGAGGTAAAGCGGGAGCACTACCATCGGCGAATAAGGAACATGGCGCGCGCCCTCGAAATCGAGCCCGAGGACATCGACGACTTCATGAAGATTCTCAATGCCCGTGGTCTCGGCATCAGTGGCCCGAAAGGCATCGGCCTTATCGGGGAGATCGCCGCAGAGTGGAAGCCCGAAGTCATCGCCTTCGACCCCCTGTACAAGATAACCGAAGGCGACGAAAACGCGACCAGGGACCTCAAGCCGGTCTTGCAGGCCTTCGACAAGCTCGCGGAGGAAACAGGAGCAACCATTCTCTATGTGCATCACGACCCGAAGGGATGGGTAGGAGAAAGGGACATCCGGGATAGAGGCGCGGGCTCGAACAGTCTTGGCCGGGATTACGACGCCTGTATCACCTTGACGCCCCACGCGACCGAGCCGACCGCCATCGTCATCGAAACACTCTTGAGAAACTACAGGCCCCAGGACCCTTTCACGGCTTTGTGGGCAGCCGACGACCAGACCGGAAGTTACAGATTTGAAGAAGGAATAGAGATTGCGCCGGTCAAAAAGACGTCTAAAACCCCATCCGCACCGATCACCCCGGCTGAGACCTACCGCGAAACCATCGTCTCGATGGTAAAAGAGAAACCCTTACAGGCAGGCGACTTGATGAATAGCCTCTATGGTCTCGCAGGCATGACGCGCGAAAGAGCGCGGGACGTGCTGAAGCACTTCACTATCGGAGTCGACTCCCCATTGGATGTTTACGAGCAGAGAGGCCGAGGAATACACGTGAAATGGATAGGGCTTCCGGGCGCGATTGCAGACCTGAGGAGCATACATGAAAAATAGAGATTTTAGAGATTTTAGACTTTTTAGAACCATTCAAAATTGTCTAAGAATAAGAGTTTTAGAAAAGAGACGCGGCCTTATTATAGCCGCGCGTCTCTATTCTAAAAATTCAATGCCCGGTCTATCAGGACGGCGTGTCTAAAAACGGAGTGTGAAGCATGGCTGACATCGTGAAGCACCCAGGAGGAAGACCTTTGAAGTTCAAGTCTCCGAAAGACCTACTTGAGAAGGGCCTTGCCTACTTCAAGGGATGCGAGGAGCGTAAGGAGCCTAAGACCATCACCGGGTTAGCCTTGGCCCTCAGCACCACGAGAAAGACGCTGTGTGAGTATGAGGAAAACGAGAGCAGACCTCAGTATGTAAACGCTGTAAAAAGATTGAAAGCAATCGTGGAGCATGAACTTGAAGTCCGGGCGCTGACCGCAAACGTCCCTGCCGGAGCTATCTTTCTGCTCAAGGCCTCTTTTGGTTACCGGGACGCTATGGATATTAACCTCGAAGCCAAGCTGAAGCCGACTGATTATACCGAGGAAGAGCAGAGCTTGTTGCGCGAGCTTGCCCGGCTTCGGGCAGCCAAGGCGATCACCGCAGGGAGCGTGGAATAGCCATGGACCCTTGCCGAATGGACGATTGCACCAGGTTTAGCCGGTACACCAAGACCGACCTTCAGGACCCGGACAAGGTGGCAGCCCTCGCGCCCTGCCGACTCTGCCAATCTTTCGAGGGCTTTCCTCTTTATCAGCCGCGCGAGCGGAAGCCGGTCTACCTCATGGGACCCGATTTCACATCGGGAAGTGGAAAGGAATGAACACAGTTACATTTTGGTTACATAGTCCCGATTTTGAAGCAATGACGCCACTTTTTCGTGGAACATTGGTTATCAAATCCAATGGGCATAGGTAAAAATGGGAAGAGCAGCCGGTAGGATCGAAGAGTACAAGGCCCAACGAAAGAACCCGAAGGGACCGGAGAAGAGACTCTACACGGTCCCGGAGGCTGCGGCGTATATGGGAAGGACCGTAGACGGCCTTCGAGAACTGATATGGAAAGGCAGACTTCCTATCATCAAGGAAGGCCGACGTGTTCATCTGGACGTGAGAGACTTGGACATTTACATCGAGTCGAGCAAGACGAGGTTCACATACTGATGGAGACGACAACAACCGCCCGGCCAGAAGCTTTGAGTATTTCTCTAGTAAAGCATAATAAAGGCTTATCCAAGACCGCGCGCGAGGATCACGTGAAGAGAGAAGAGGCCCGGCAAGGGACGTTAGCACGTGTTAGCATGGCCTCAGCGATAGTTGACCACGCATACTCTGAAGCCCAGGCGACAGGCGAGGTAAGAGGCGCGCGCCGACCGACCTTGTACGGCCCGGCCTTGGGACCCTCTTTTCCGGGCCACCCCGGCCCCCCATACGGCCACCGCCCGCCCGCGATTCGTACTCTCCCTCCCCATGTGAGCCACACAAAAAACGCCCTTCAGCGAAAAAAAGAGGCCCTATGAAAACACGAAGCTTCACCCCAAAAGACGTTGCTGCGGTCGATGCCTGGTATTGGGCGTACTCGAACAAGATTCAGTTGCAGGCCGGTCCCTTCTCGACGGTTGGCCATGAGTACCAGATCGAGCCTATGCAGTCGACGGCCCGCGTCCGTGTGATTCGGAAAGGCGCGCAGATGGGATTTTCAGAGATAGAGGTACTTCGGACGATTCACGGGCAGATCAACGGCAGATATCCTACCGGCGCTCTCTATCTTTTCCCGACCGGCGATGATGTTGCCGACTTCTCCCGTGCCCGTTTCAATCCTCTCATTGCAAACAACCCCGCAGCAATCGGGCGATACGTGCGGTCAACCGACTCTGTCAACATAAAGCAGATCGGCTCTTCGATGCTTTACCTCAGATCGGCCAGGGCAACCACGATGATACAAGGCCTGAAAGCGGACGCCTCGAAGCTCCGGTCAGTGCCCGCCGATAAAGTGGTCTACGATGAAGTGGACCTCATGAGCGGGGCCATGATAGACGAGGCCCTGGAAAGGATGAGTCACAGCACCGTGAAGGAAGAGGTCTACCTTTCGACCCCTTCAATCCCGAATTATGGAATCGACGCCCGGTACAACGCTTCGGATCAAAGAGTATGGTTGATCCGTTGCGAGCATTGCCGGCATGACACGTGCCTCGAATTGTCCTTTCCCGAATGTCTCAAAGAGAAGCCGGACGGCAAGGTTTATCGGGCGTGTACGCATTGCGGCGCGGAAATCTTCCCCCGGCTTGGCCGATGGGTGCCGCAGTATCCGGGCAGGGAGGCGGAAGGCTCCTGGATCAGTCAGCTCAACAGTACCTATGTCGACCCCGGCGCGATCCTGAAACTCTTCCTTGATCCGCCCAATGGAAATTTGCAAGAGGTGTATAACTCGAAGCTCGCCATGGCCTACATCTCCGCCGATAACCGCCTGACCCCTCAAGACGTCTATGCGTGCTGCGGCCAGGATGCCATAGCCCGTGGGGAGACGCGGTACAGGACCGCCATGGGTGTTGACGTGGGCTCCGTTCTCCACGTGGTCATAGGGCGCAAGATGGAGAACGGCCGGAAGAAAATAATCTACGTCGGCAGGGTGGCCGAATTCGAGGACCTTCACGACCTCGCACAGAAGTTTAACGTCGTGTCCGCCGTCATCGACTACTACCCCGAGACTCGCAAGGTGCGTGAATTCCGGGAGGGCGAAAGGTTTCCCGTCTTCGGCTGCCGGTATCAGGACGATCTGAAAGAAGGCGAGAGAATCGACCAGGACGCGGGAGTGCTGACCTATGCCCGTACCGAGTTGTGTGATATGACCCACCACGCAATTATGAAGGCCGCCTATGAACTACCCCGGCGCAGCCCTGAAATCGATCTGTACGCGGCGCAGATGTCGGCCATAGCGAAAGTCCTTGAAGACGATGAAAGGCGCGGGACCAAGATTTACAGGTATCGGAAGTTAGGCCCCGACCACTACCGCCACGCGACGAACTATTTCGAGCTTGCAGTCCGTGACATCTCCGACGCGGCCATTCTTACCCCGGTTGAGCAGATGATACAGAGGCTTCGTATTAATGACGAGTCCGGCAGCCCCGACCCGCTTTCGCACGGCCTTGGACCGACGAGCAGAACCGGGCGCTATCCTCTGGCTCATGGGCTCGAAAACGGGCGATTCGATGACGACCCGCTTTCGTGGGGCCTCTGGTGACAGGTGACAATTCAAGCACAGGGGGGTGATAGACGAATGAGTCATAAAGCGAAAGAGAAAACCAAGCGCAAGAGGAACGAAGCGCCGAAAGCGATACAGCCGTCGCAACGGTATAGCGAGAAAAATCAAATTCGTTGCTCACGGATTCACCGGGGCGGAGCGTGGCGAAAGTCCGGAGCGACATAGAAAATTGCACTGTCAAGTGCTGATTGAGGAGGAAATAGTATGTCCGGCATAATTAAAACTTCAGTTCTCACAAGCAGTCAGACCGCCTCAATCTCGGGCGGGCGTATACCGGATTCAGACGCCGTAATCCTGACACTGGCCTGCATCGGGGATTCCTCGAATGGATCATTTCCTAACGCGAGCGTGTCCTTGACCGGCTCTTCCGGCGAGGGAATAAACGCATACGATCTTCTTGGATGGTTTCTTTATCAGGTAGGGCGGACCCCAGGCAACCCGGCACCGACCAATAATTACTCGGTCACCATCACGGACGCCCGAGGCTTTGCCCTCGACCTTGGCCTACTCGCAAGCAACGGGAGCGCGTCAGCCGGGCAGTTGACGACCATCGTCGACAGCTCCGGGAACTCCCCGACCGTGCGATCCTCGCTTACCGTGGCGATCTCCGGGAACAGTGTCAACTCGGCTTCCATCACCGTGGACCTCATTTTCAAGGCGAGAAGGTAGGGCAAAAGACGTGATGAACGAAAATGACCACCGTCAGTTACACAGCATGTTTGCACGAGGCATAGAGAAGCGCGGCGACGAGGCAACCGGGCAGGCGATTCTTGAAGACGCCAAGGCATACGCGGCCAAGAATCCAGACCTCACGTGTGAGTGGGAGCCCTCCGGCCTGTTTCGGTTCCTTGAGGCGTCCGCGCGGGAAGAGGAAAGAACGAGACCGAAAGGCCGTCTCAGAAAGGAATCGGATTCAAACGCGCAATGGAAGGAGACACCCGTCAAGACCAAGGAGGAGGTATTCACTATGGCAAACGAAGCAACGGCTTTAACTTACGGTAATTCGGACATGAGGCCAATCGGCCAACAATCACAGGTTCAGAGGCCCCCCGCGCAGGATTCGAAACCAAACCCCATGGCGGGCACCGAGATAATAGAACTGCCCAGAGAGAACGCCTATGGAAATCAGGTGACCCACGTCGACAGCGTTCAGATTCAGCATGTGCCCAACCATCTTCAAAAACGATGGCAGGGAAGCATAGATCAGTCCGGAACGGCCCTTGTAAAAAGCATGAAATGGGATTTGCAGGCCGTCGAGGGAGCGAATATTTTTGACAGCCACACGCTCAGAAATCTCAAAAGCCTTGCGAAAGAAGTAGAGGCAGCGCCCACCTACGACGCCCGGAAGCAGATTTTCGACTCGAAAATTAGCCCGTATCTTCGGGCTCTTTCTATGGCGACGAGGCAACAATGACCAGGGAAGAGCGGGACGCCCAACACAACAAGCTCATGCTCGAGGCCCGGGATTGCCTTGTTGCCGACGATACCGAAGGTTATTATCAGAAGCTCAAGGAGGCCGCTCAAATCAAAACCGGCCACATTAATTCAGCAAAGGAGGAGCACGATGTATGATACTTTGTTCTTTATTCACGGGATGGGATCGGGCGGCGTTACCGGCGTGGTAACCAACTGGGCGGGCGCACTCGGCGACCCCGTCTGCCGCTCAGACAGCCAATATTCAAACGGCTCGTGGGACCAGGGCGGCGCAATCGCGGCGGCCAGCTCTTACCCTTATATCCAACAGTTTCCCTCTTACATCGAGGAAGGATATACCTTTCCCCCTGAAATACTCGGGCAGGGTGGAATCGTCTTCGGCCTTCACATCAGGATCATGACGGCCTTCGATAACTTCACCACAATACTTGTGCACTGTTGTTCCGGATCGAGCGCGAACCCGACCTATACGGCCAACGAGATAGTCGCGCGGAACTTCACACTGGCCCAATGGCAGGCGGCAGCGGCTCACTATTTCATCCCACTCAATCTTTCCCAGGTCCTCGAATACAATCAGGCCTATTTCGACCTGACCGGCTCGGCCCCGACTACGGGAACGATCATCGCATACTACGGCCCGTTGGAAGGAGGCGAACAATGATCGGTCAGGAGACGCCCCAATCGGCTGCATCGACAAAAGGAGACAACGTCATGTATCAGGGTAAAGAGGAAGTCAAACGGGTAAAAGAAGCTTTAGAAAATCTTCGCCGTATCTGTATAGACATCTCTCTCACCGAGAGATACCGGGAACTAACGCGACCGCTCGACGACGAAGTCTCATCCCTTGTGGCCGAGACGGAAGAAATCAAGAATTGGCAGGAGCAACGGCAGCCCCAGATAGAAGCGAAAATAGAGCTTCTCAAGAGGGAGGCGTTAGAGGCCCTTGCCGCAGGAGACACAGAGAAAAACCAAGAGAAGAATGCAGAAATCCGCGAGACTCAAAGGATCATTCAAGATCAGGTCGATCGATTGAGCTTTATCAACGCTCGCGGAATAGAGGCGATACCGGCAGAGAAAAAGCGGATCGCCGCAAGGGTCTTTAGCCAGATGTACGCGGATACCCCGAAGGCGACATTTGCTGTGATCGAAGCGGTCGTTGACTTGCTCGATGGAATTTGGGATGGAATTCTTGAATTCCAGGCCCTCACTCGGACGGAAGGTGATCTGCCTTCTCAGCAGCCTCTCGTCAGGCAGTTTCATCGTAATGCGCTCTTGCCTACCGATTTACCAAAAGGCGGCAGGGCTCTTTCTCTGAGGGTAGACAGGTGGTTCGCCTCTAAGAGATAAAGAGATAGGAGCAGCCCATGTTGATAGAAGCCAAGTGTCTACGCGATTGTTGGGATTCAAAGGCGGCTCTCTACTGCCGCGCCGGGGAGTCGTACATGATCGACCCTGACTCCCCGGTCGCTCTCATTCCCGGCTGTTGGGAGTTTCCCCAGGAAGATCCGAAGATCATGGCCCGGCCCGTCAAGGAAGCCCCCCGCCCGAAGATGAAAAAGTGCGCCTGCGGCCGGGAGTATGCCCCGACCTCGAACAATCAGAGGGTGTGCTCTGAATGCGGTGCGGAAAGAAAGCAGGCGGCGGCCAGGGCAAGGTTAAAGCGTTTCAGGGAGAAGTCGGATGAATTATGAGGCCCTAAGACCAACGCGATAAAGGCCAACGGCGGCGGCCAGGCACAACCCCCGCAAGGTGGGGAGAAATATGCACCGTGAGCCGGGGCGGAGGCCTCAAGATTCTATTTAAGGGCCGGACAGAGTTCCGGCCCGTTCCACATAGGAAGCTTTCATGCACGTGACACAAAATTTCTTGGGAACCTAATTCGTGATCCTCAGAGCTTAAGAATTCGATATCATTGGACAGACTTTCTGTCTGTAGATTACCAACTGTAAGTATTTAATTTTATTAAATATTTTGCTTGACAGGCCATATTAAGACTTGGTAAAAACCTTTTCAGAAAGTGCAAGGCTCCATGATTCTTACGGAGATAAATTCTATAGAATAGGGAGGTACGAGCATGGAAAGGATTCATCTGGAACTGACGAAAGCAGAAGCCAAGGAACTGGAACGGATCATCACAGACACGATTGTCCTAACCCCCCCGTGTGAGAAGAGGGACTTTCTGACATCCGTGTGCGCCCGGATCGGTAAGGAGGCCGAGAGATAGCCTGCTAACACCGTCATCAGGGGGGCTTTCGGGCTCCCCCATTCCCCACTCATCGTATGTCATCGCGATAAAATGCCGCAGAATAGTTTTTTAAGGGAGAGGCTGACCAATCTATCGAGCGACCGGCCTTTGATTTAGCCTTCCCTATGCTCCCGCGAAGGCTGCCCGTTTTTGTGGGTGACCACAGGTATCACAATCAAAAGCCTTGACAATGATTATGACGGCGGTAGAATCGGAGAGGTCGAGAGGTTCATAAGGGAAAGCGAGAGGTAAACGGATGACGAAAAACCGAGCGCAGAAAAAGGCAGGGCCGGATCATGACGGACAGTAATCCCTTCGATTACCTTGAGCCACTGCGGAAGAATCTAGATGAAAGGGAACGGACGATCACTGAGATTATTCGGCTCAAGCCAGATAGCATTACTGACCCGGCGTTTCAAACGCTGTTGCAAGACAGCCGTGAATATCGCAACCTGTACCTAGAGGCTTCAAGGCATACACAAGACGATCTTCGGGAACGTCAGTTGGAGCAATACAAGGCAAGAAACAGAGCGCGGGAGGAGTTGGGACGGTCAGCCGTGGCCTACGGTCAGGCTACCCTAAAAAGCGCACTTCTCATAAATGGCGGAGGTGCTGTCGCGCTGTTAGCTTACATTGGAAAAGTCTTGCCGATGCGCGGCATGCTTGCTCTCCCTCTGTCCTTCTTTGGTATCGGTGTTTTTGCGGCTGCGTTTGGAACTGGTCTTTCCTACCTCACGCAATATGCGTATGCCCTGAAATGGAAGCGAGCGCCGTTCTTACATTGGGTTACTGCTGGAGTAGTCGTTCTCAGCTACTTCCTGTTCCTGGCTGGAGTATGGCAGGCTTATTCTGTCTTTGATTCGTAAAGATAATCGCGTAGAATGCCCCACAATCCACGAAAGAGGGTAGGGGAGCAACAAGATAACGGACTCAGATTGCGCAAAGGGGCTCAGGTCTACTCGTCCACTTCCACAATTGCTTTGTCTTGCAGCGAGGATTTTCCGACTTCGTTCATGTTGATCAGAGGGAGAATCACCGAACCGAAACCTGCATTCGCCAACAAGGAGGTAACGGCGCCACGTAGATAGGGGAAAAGGATGGCAGGAATCTGGACCTTCACAAGCTGATCCTCGGTCTCCTTCGACAGTCGTCCTTTCTCAACGTTGAATACTCCGGATATGCCAGCTTCAACAGTCAGCGTGGCTTTTTCTGGGCTCCTATCTTCTTCTGGCAAATCCTTACCGAACAGATTTAAAGCGAGGTCGACTCCACCAAGATATGCCTTTGTCTTCTTGTAGAATATCGGTTCACGGACATTGAGGCTGATCCTCCAAACATCGTTTGGATCAACTATTTGGCCCTGATACGTGCTAAACGTGCCTTGGGCAGTCATCCTCAGATAGTGGATACGGTAAGATAGGAACTGGAAAGCTGATATCATGCGGCCAATCGTTCCTCTTCTGAATCCAGCGGATAAACCACGCGCCCGGGCGTCGCCTGGGCAGAGACTAAATACTCATAGGTATATGCTGCCGAGCCCGATGCGGTAAACGATATGTACGTGCCCTCGTCGGTG
>CAVVPU010000251.1:0-17983 GCA_963750015.1 uncultured delta proteobacterium
TCGCCCGAATACATGAGATCGGGGATGAAATACTCGCAGTCAGCGAAGCGTTTTCCCACGATGCTCATGGCGTCCTTGGTTTCGCCCAGCAGCGCCGTGGGGTCAGCGCCGCCCGCCAGGGCCTTTTCGACAAAGTCAATCGCTTTCCGCTCATCGAGATCGGACAGTAATTTGGCCAACTCTCCTGCCATAACGATTTCTCCTTTTATTGAGAACTTTGATAGACTCTATACTTGGCTTATACCCACCCGGCGCCTTCCATACCGCTTTGCTCGCCTCACCTCCTTCCTTTTCTTCCCTGCAGCCAAACCCTGAAGGTTTTGCCTGCGCCTGACATGGTGAGCGACCTCATCAAAGAAGACTGACATGAAAAGTTAATAATACTGGGCTGCTAGGGCGAGTATATAGTTATCTATATAACTTGTCAACAGAAACTTTCTGTGGTCATATATAGGGTGATGTCGCCAGAATTAGAAGGTGTTGGGGTGCGGACACGAGATGGTATGAAGACGATCGATAGGAACTCCTTCGAACCTGCTTATATGCAGATCGTACGCATAGT
Organism: uncultured delta proteobacterium; assembly: GCA_963750015.1. Classification (GTDB taxonomy): domain Bacteria; phylum Desulfobacterota; class Syntrophorhabdia; order Syntrophorhabdales; family WCHB1-27; genus CAVVNC01. The sequence continues at coordinate 563 of CAVVPU010000251.1, forward strand.
GACCGAGCAGATAGCGGGTGGACTTCTCCGGCCCGGGGATCAGTTGCCATCGGAAGGACAGTTCAAGAAGCAGTTTGGGGTCAGTTCCATGACCATACGCAGGTCCATCAACATCCTCGTGGAACGGGGTTTGATCAACACAAGCCAAGGCAAGGGGACCTTCGTAAGACCCCTCGATATCGGAGGGGCGGTTTTCAAGCTTGAGGAGCTGAAAAGCCAATGGATCGAAGAGGGAGAAACGGCGGTGCGCCTTCTGGAGGCCCGCATTATCAGGGCCACCGACGGAGTGGCGGTCAAGCTGGCGCTGTCACCGGGCGAGCGGGCCATCCACATCAGAAGGCTTGTTCTTCAGGCAGGCGTGCCGGCCATGTATCACCGTGAATACGTCATATATGACCCCCGGCGGTCGCTCGTGGAGGCCCAGCTTCAGATCACCTCGCTCGAAGGATTGCTGCGGGCGAGCGGGGGAGAGGGGCTGCGAGGCGGCCAGCTCACCTTCGACGCCATTAGTCTCAGCAAAGAGGAAAGCAGCGTTCTGGAGCAGACGGAAGGCTCACCGGCCTTTCGGCTCGAGCACGCCTTCTACGATTTCAGTGACCGGCCGGTGAGCTGGGGATGGTTCGTTTTTCGGTCCGGCCTGTACCGGCTTACCACGCAAATCGGGGCCGACGTAAACCTGACTTGAGGTGACTATGACCAATGAGGACCCGCGGGAAACCCTTATCAAACACGTGACCGACCTTGACGAAGGTGCCGCCCTTTCCCTCGCCCGGCGTCTGCTCGACGAGGGCCTCGATCCTATTGTACTGATCAAGGATTGTGAGAAGGCCATGTTTGCCGTTGGAGAGCGCTACGCGTCACAATACTACTACCTCTCCGGCCTTATCATGGCAGGCGAGATATTCCAGGAGATCATGGTCCTCACCCAACCGCTCATGAGGCAGCGCCTTGGCGACAGCGTTTTGGGCTCAGTCCTCCTGGGCACGGTCCAGGGCGATATACATGACATCGGCAAGAGCACCGTTGCCGTCGCCCTTCGATGCTACGGATTCGAGGTCGAGGACCTGGGCGTGGACGTCGCCCCCGAGAGATTCCTCCAGGCTATGCAGGAGAACCCCCCGGATCTGATAGGCCTTTCCGGACTGATAACGCTGGCCTTCGAGAGCATGAAGAAGACTATAGGTCTGATCCGTGGCGAGATACTGCCGGGACGGGGCGCGATTCCCATTATCGTCGGGGGTACCACCCTGAACGAGAGGATCTGTCGATTGGTGGGCGCCGACTACTGGACGACCGACGCCATGGACGGCGTGCGGATCTGTCAGGCGATCATGGAAAAGAAGCGGGCAGACAGCGGCTGCGGTCCGCGATAGTACAAGAGGGAGCGCGCCGGCCCGAGCCTTTTCGACTGCGGATAGGGAGGAGACCGTCGTCTCTTCCCTATCCGCTGCTCCTTCAGCGTAGCATGCTATAGGTTAAATCCCCCTGCAACCGACTGGAGATTGGCCGACAGGCGCGTGAGCTCGGCAGAGGCTTGGACCGTATGCTCTGAAGCGGCGGACGCGTCTTTCGATAGGGAGGCGATCTGTTCTATATCACGGCTCATCTCTTCCGACGTGGCCGTCATCTCGTCCGTGGCGGACGCGATCTGCTGGACCATGAGCTGGAGCTCTTCCACGCCTTTCACAATGTCTTTCAGCGACGAGCCGGCCTGCGTGGAGAGGTCGACGCCAACGCTCACGTTCCGGATCACGCTGTCCATCGATTCAACGGCCTTGCCCACCCCGTCCCGAATGGCGGTAATCATGCCGTTTATCTCGGAAGTGGCGCCCGCGGTCCGCTCGGCGAGCTTTCTCACCTCGTCTGCCACGACGGCAAACCCCCGTCCCTGTTCCCCGGCCCTGGCCGCCTCGATGGCAGCGTTGAGGGCAAGCAGATTCGTCTGGTCGGCGATGTCGTTGATCACATTTACGATCTCTCCTATCTGAGCCGAGCTTTCTCCCAGGCTCCTTATAAAATCGGCGGACCTGTTCACCGACCCCGAAATGGCTTTCACTTCTTCGATGGCCCGGTCCACTATCTCTTGGCCGCCCCTGGCCTCTTTTGCCGCCTCCGTAGCCGAGTTGGCTATGTCGTTCGTGTTCCTTGCGATATCGTTCACTGTCTGTGACATCTCTTCCGACGAGGTTGCGATCTGCGAGCTTCTCCTCGCCTGTTCGCCCGAGCTTCTCGACACCTGCTCCGAGCTCGCGCTCAGTCGGCTCCCTGCATCCGCGATGGTATCGGCCGCAGACTTCACTTCGCCTATAATACCCCTCCATCTCTCGACCATGGTCTTCATCGCGCCCAGTAGCATGCCCGATTCATCGTTGCTTTTCACTTCAACGTGGACGTTCAGATCGCCTGCGGCGAGTCTTTGGGCCACCGACACCCCTTCGGCAATGGGCGTGGTGATGCTTCTTCTCAACGCGTAACTGAAGAAGACGCCCGCGGCGATCGAAAGAATGCCGATCCCGAGGAAAAGACGCCAGGCTGTGTTGTAAGTATTCACTGCCTCAGCGTATCGCAGGGCACTCTGATCCTTCTGATACTTCACTATCTCGTCACAGAGGGCGTAGAGTTTGTTGCTGGACGCGTACGCCTCCTTTAAATAGGAGCTCTCTGCGTCTTTGTCCTTTCCCTCTAACGCCAGGGACCTTTCCTGCTCACTGAATTCCTGGACTTTGGCCACATTCTCCTTTATCTGCCTGATCAGTTCCTTTCCTTTCTGGGTATCCTCGATCTTATCCAGGTTTTCGATGGCTTTCGCATATGCCGCACCGGCCTGCTCAACGGACTGTTTCCCTCTGTCACCGAAGGTCTTCGTCACAAGCACGATGAGGGTGGACCTTTCGATCGTCTTTACCGCGCCTGCCATGACCTGGACGTTGTCCATCTTCGCCTGGTTGATGTTGACTATGCGGCCTATATGTCCGTTCATGGTCGTCATGGACACAAGTCCGATGACGATCACTATTGCCAGCGCGGCAAGACAGACTCCTACCGCCATACTCAAACGCTTTCCTATGCTCACGTTGTTCAGGTGTAACACGGCGTTCCTCCCTAGGTTATTTCCCCCCGTCAAGATGTTATCGCGGCTTAGTCCTTGTTCCTTTAGCTCAAGAAAAGAGGGCAGGGGACACCAATCGAATAGAGTCTGCGGCTCCTTGAGGCCGCCAAAGACAACGGGCAGAGAAAATAGGCCGCTGGTCCGTCTTTCCTGATCTCGTCGACATGAGGACTTGCGGAAATGACGTAGGTTAATTGTATTCACCGGAATCAATGGTTCTTGTCGGAGGACAGCATAAAGTACGTGACCTGTCCCACCGCAACACGTACGCCCGCGTCGTCGAAAAGGTCGACCGCAACAGGAACCAGTGTACGTCCGAATTTTATTATCGTTGCTTTTGCTGTAGCGCCCGTAAGGCACGGTGCAAGGAACCGTATATTCATATCTGTTGTGGTAAGCTTGGCCCTTGCGCCTGCTTTGGTAAAAATTGCAAAACACGCCGTGCTGTCCGCGACGGTCATCAACAAGCCGCCGTGAAAAGAGTCGGCGACGCCGTCGTATGCCGTGGCTCTTGGGACGTGCACTTCACAGTACCCTTCCGAAAGCACGGTTATCTTCATCCCCAGCGTTGTGGTGATGGGTATTTCATGGATTCGCTCGAGCACAGCTTGTTCGAGCTCCGGTGATAGGGGCATTGGTGCTCCTCCTGTTTTCTCTAAGTGCCATAAGGGGAACACAGATATGGCGGCGCTGTCAACGTTTGGGGAGCCTTTCTCGAAGAGCGGACGGGTCAGACTGACGAAGAGACGAGTGCGGGTACGAGGTGTGGCCGGTCGCATGAAGGGAATACGCCCTATGCGGCGACCTGTGAGACCTGTGCCCATCCGCCGTACATCGAGTACGGCTGCGGGCTACAGGCCTCACATCTCATCCACCTATGACGCATCCCCTTCATGCGACCGGCCGGTGACACGCGGAGCCGTATCCTTTGGTCCGCGGCTCCGGCCCTCATAGGATGCACACACCAGCACCAATTGAATAAGAGCGGCGGCCCTGGAGGCCGCCAAGAACCGACGATGTGATTCCTTTTTTCCCTCGCCCTTCGAAGGGGAGAAAGCCTTTTGCCGTACGCTGTTATGGAGAAGATTATTTCCAAATGCGTGCCTTGGAGCCTCCGCAAAATCCATTGGGGCTACCCTTGACAAACTGTTGAAAAACTCCCTTCGGTCATTAGGCGTATGGCGGAGTAAAAGGTGAGGACGGGGGAAGTAGCCAAGTTACGATAGGCTACGTCCCCGACCGCGTTCAGGGCCTAAGCCCACCCCTTTGTGCTATTCAATTGTCAAAGAGCCTGAAAAGGGCGATTCTTGATTTTGGATTTTAGATTCTTGATTTTATTCAATTGTCAAAGAGCCTAAAAGGGCATCAACGGGTCGGATAAACCTTTCGAGATCACCCCGACTCTGCACCGACATAGTGCCCAGTTTGAGGTCTCATCTCCCATCCAATCGTACATGTCTGCCCAATGACGGTCAGCCAGTCCGAAGCCCCCTCGATGCTCTCGCGTCCGCCAGTACCAAGGGTTGGCGCGTCTTGAGCCTGTCCGTCAACTGTACGAAAATGCACGAAAATGTACGGTTTGAAGGAATTTCGGGCCACCTTGTATACAATCGCGGCCATGGGACCGGCTTCATCAAAGCCTGCCAATGCGGAAGAAAAGCCGAAAAGGGGTTCAAGAAAGCACCTCATGACTACAATTTTCCCAGAGAAGGACGGACGTGTCAAATCGAAATGGGCCTTAGGAGGGGGGGTAAAGAGGGGGTATATGGGGGGTAAAGGGTGGGTAAAGGGGGGGGCAATTTTGAATCAGAACATTCCACGCAGTCTCTGCTGCGCGGATGCCTTTTCTGTGAGCATCGCAATGAAGCGGGGCATGGAGTAGAATAGGTGGGTGAGCGAACATATTTTCAAGCGACACAACAAGACGCTTCTCCTCTACCATATCGTATGCCCGGCGAAGTACAGGAGAAAGGTATTTACCGAAGCAGTGGAAAATACCCTCAAAGAGGTCTGCATGGGTATTGCGGAACGACACGAGATTCATTTCGTGGAGATTGGAGCCGATGAGGATCATGTTCATTTCCTCGTTCAGAGCGTTCCGATGATGTCACCGAAGACCATTGTGCAGATCATCAAAAGCATCACCGCGAGGGAGATATTCCGGACCCACGCGGAGGTGAAGAAAATGCTCTGGGGCGGAAAGTTTTGGACAAGCGGCTATTACGCGAACACCGTGGGGCAATACGGTAATGAAAAGGTGATTAAGGAGTACGTGCAGAAGCAAGGAAGAACGTATCACCAGATACACCGAGGCCAGCTCACGCTCTTCGACGGGTTTGTTGTTTAGGTCTTTTATACCTCGCAGCTTGCTGCGGGGTAGTTAATTTTGAATTGAAAGCCCAAAGCAGGGAGGGGAGACAATTTTGGATTATTGATTCTGGATTAAAAGCTTGTGACGGGGGACCGTGAGGGGGTAATCTGTTCCTGTTCCTGTTCCTGTTCCTGTTCCTGTTCCTGTTCCTGTTCCTGTTCCTGTTGCGCGTGTAGCACGGACGCGCGCGTGCGCTCGCGCGCGCTCGCACGCGAGATAGGGTTAGTCATGGCAATTCCTACAGGCAGAATCTTCGCCGGTCAGTTTGAAGCGATAGGGGGGGCTGACTTCACCGAAGGCCACGGGTGTAATGTTGAACCGCTCGCAAGAAGAAGCGGATAGAGGTGTCCTTCCTTATTGACAATTTTGTTTATGTTTTTGAGCAACTATGATAGAAGTGGGAGTGATTGAAGGAGCTTGGTTGGGGGCGCAGGTGGGCCTAGAATTAGGAATAGTGATTTTGACCCCAGGCCCCCCAGCCCGGAGTGGCGGCAGCGGTTGCGCGGGGCGAAAGACTGGCAAGGGAGAGAGACTATGTGCTTCTCGCCGATACGGGACAGACTTAGTTATTTAGTTATGGGCGTCCCCCATATGTCCCTTAGTTATTTAGTTATGGGCGTCCCCCATATGTCCCACAGACTTAGTTATTTAGTTATGGGCGTCCCCCATATGTCCCATATGTCCCTACCTGGGTGTGCTCCACGCGGCGCAGTCCCCGGACGGCGGAATGCCTGCTACCAATGTGCCGACATTGACGACCGGCTTCGACCTTCTGGTCGGTGGTCAACCGTGGCTCTATTACCAGCGTGAGCACGTAGGTGCCACGTCCTGGCTATCGCTCGCCGAGGAGTGGACCAACCCGTATTGGCCCTGATTGCCCCAAACGTCACGTCGCTCACGAGGCTTGGGGCCCAGTAGCTCAAAGACGTGGCGTCACGTAGTGCGGGCGACTGCTTCCGGGGCATGGGCCGACGGTACCACAATTGTTTGCAAGTACGTGACAGCAAGAGATTCGAGCAACGGTTCGCAATTGGAGCCCGAGCCTCACCTGGAGCGTCCACGGGGTAAGCCGGACGGCGTGAGGGAGCGAAATGAAGGCGCGGCACACAATGCAGAGTAACGGCGATTTTGTGGGAATAGTTGGGGACGTTCTTAGAAAAATAGAAATCTCTTGACACGTCCTCAGGCCCCTGCTACCATACGCCCATGCCCCGCAGATTCCGCCTCGATGCGGCCGGCGTGCTCCATCACGTCATCATAAGAGGTATCGAACGACGCCCCATCTTTCTTACCGCTTCTGACAGGCGTGATTTCTTTGAGAGATGCAGAAGACTTTTTGCCGAGAGTAAGACGTCCTGCTATGCCTGGGTATTCCTCTCGAACCATGCCCATCTGCTCCTTCGCACCGGCCAAGTCCCGCTGTCAAAGGTTATGGCCCGTCTTCTATCCGGCTATGCCGCACGGTTCAACCGTACCCACAAGCGCTCCGGCCACCTGTTCCAGAACCGCTACAAGTCGATCATCTGTCAGGAAGAGATTTACTTCAAAGAACTCGTCCGGTATATCCATCTCAACCCTATCCGTGCACATATGATCGCTGACATCAAGGGACTGGATACTTACCGCTGGTCAGGTCATGCGCCCCTGCTTGGACGGCGCACTTGTGAATGGCAGGATACTGTCTACGCCCTCTCCTCGTTCGGCAGTGCTGCCTCATACCGGGAATTCGTTCAGAAAGGCTTCGATCAAGGCCACCGGGACGATCTTGTCGGAGGAGGACTGGTGCGGAGCCATGGAGGATGGGCCGAGGTCAAGAAATCGCCCGTGCTCGTGAAAGGAGACGAGAGGATATTGGGAGATACTTCTTTCGTCATGGAGATCCTCACGGATGCACAGGAACGACTGGACCGGCGCATCCGCGTGAAACAGTCGGGCATCACCCTCGATACGGTCGAGAAGAGGGTGATGGAGCTTCTTTCTCTCAACCCCGGCGATCTCTACCAAAAGGGCAGACCCCGATGGCTCTCTCAGGCGCGAAGCCTATTGTGCTTCTGGGCCGTTCGCGAGTTGGGCATCCCTCAAAAAGAGCTGGCCGAGCGCTTTTCTCTTTCCGAGCCGACCATTGCCTATGCAGTGAAGAAGGGGCAGAGGTTTGCCGAAGAGAGGGGATATAGGCTGTGGGAGGGGTAGTTTTCTAATTTTCTAAGAGCGTCCCCGACTAGCCTCACATACCGGGAATTCGTTCAGAAAGGCTTCGATCAAGGCCACCGGGACGATCTTGTCGGAGGAGGACTGGTGCGGAGCCATGGAGGATGGGCCGAGGTCAAGAAATCGCCCGTGCTCGTGAAAGGAGACGAGAGGATATTGGGAGATACTTCTTTCGTCATGGAGATCCTCACGGATGCACAGGAACGACTGGACCGGCGCATCCGCGTGAAACAGTCGGGCATCACCCTCGATACGGTCGAGAAGAGGGTGATGGAGCTTCTTTCTCTCAACCCCGGCGATCTCTACCAAAAGGGCAGACCCCGATGGCTCTCTCAGGCGCGAAGCCTATTGTGCTTCTGGGCCGTTCGCGAGTTGGGCATCCCTCAAAAAGAGCTGGCCGAGCGCTTTTCTCTTTCCGAGCCGACCATTGCCTATGCAGTGAAGAAGGGGCAGAGGTTTGCCGAAGAGAGGGGATATAGGCTGTGGGAGGGGTAGTTTTCTAATTTTCTAAGAGCGTCCCCGACTAGCCTCCTGTTGCGCGTGTAGCACGGACGCGCGCGTGCGCTCGCGCGCGCTCGCACGCGGGATAGGGTTAGTCATGGCAATTCCTATAGGCAGAATCTTCGCCGGTCATTCTTGAAGCGATAGGGGGGCTACCTTCACCGAAGTCCACGGGTGTATTGTTGAACTGCTCGCAGGAAGAAGCGGAGAGAGGTGTCCTTCCTGAAAGGTAGTTTTTCAAGATACTCTCTTGCAGTCCAAAAATACGAATGGTATTCCTTGGACAGGCCAAATCAGATACCGACGGGGGAAAATGCTACAATGAAAGACCTGACCCCACAAGCCTTTCATAAGCGTGCCGCCGAATGTTTTTTCTTGCAATACAGCATTACAGATGGCTATGATTGACACATGCGGTGGGAGCGGAGAAGACGAGCACGAACCCAAAACGCGGCCTGTCCCTTTTTTCTACCCAGGGGTCGGAGTTATTTACCTATTTTCGGATGGCCCCCTCGCTGCCCATGAAAGCAAGGCGCGGGAAAACATACTATAAGATCACCAGACGGAACGGGGAGACGACCTCGGATGAACTGTTTCGGAGCTTGGTTGATAACGCATTGGAGTTCTTAAGGACAGCGGCCATTCAGATTAAGCAATCTCCAAAACAGTCTCTTCTAAATTTTGCCGCCGGATTGGAGCTGTTTTTGAAGGCCCGCCTTCTGCGGGAGCACTGGGCGTTAATACTTGAGAAGCCGGAAAAGGCGAAAATGGAAAGCCTTCTGCGGGGCGATTTTAAGTCAGTCAGTCCAATGGAAGCCATAGACCGTTTGAAAGATATAGCCGGTCAGGCAATTACTAATTATGAGAGAAACAGCTTCCAGAAATTAATTGATCACCGGAACAAGGTGATTCACTTCTTCAATCCCTCCTATACTCTTCAAAAAGAGGATGCGATTCGAAAGGTCATAGCAGAACAACTGCACGCCTGGTTCTATCTTTGCCGCCTATTGACCGTCCGTTGGGAGGCTGACTTCTCTGACTTCAAGACAGAAATTCAGAAAATAGATCGTAGGCTAAGACGGAACAGCGCATATCTGGAGGGCAAGTATCTTGCACTCCAGCCGGAGATAGAAGCAGAAAAAAAGACGGGCAAGGTATTTGCCAAGTGCGGCGTTTGTTCGTTCGAAGCTTCTCGCATGGAGGACCTTGGTGAACCCCTTGTTCAGTACGAGTGCCTCGTTTGCGGCACAGTTGAGAGGATTCTTCTGGCCCCTTGTCCTAAGTGCGGCGAGATCGTCATGATCGAAGATTTGGGGGAAGGCGAATGCGGCTGTGGCTATGAAGTATCGTTGAGCGACCTTGTTGGGAAGTATGGGAGCTACCGAGACCCCAAGGAAGGCCCCACGGAATACTCCTGTTCCGAGTGCGCGAGCGATGGTGTAGTTGAGCACGGCAGTGGTTATCTTTGTCTTTCCTGTCTGAATCAGTTTGAGGATACCGCAACATGCGGTTGCTGCGGAGCCGAAATTGCCGGATTCGATCCGCGTGATTCATATGTTCTCGGTTGTGTTCTTTGCGGCGGCAAATATGAGGAAGATTAGGCAGTGCCGCCTTTCCGGGGGAAAGTTTGATATAGTTATTGCAATCTATCCACGATTTTCTAATAATGAAGGGCAGGATGATGGCCGTGGGAAGGTCCGAGGTGAAAGACGTAAATAGCGGCCTTGGCTCTCCAGAAGTTAAGCAATCCAGCAACCAGTCTCCCACGGTCCGAACTTGAAGCAAGGAAAGGATGTATCACCCTTATGACAAAAGTAGTGCCCATGGGGACGTTCACAAGGCCTTGGACCCGCGAGGAACTCATTCTTGCTCTCGATCTGTATTATCGATTCGAGGGAAGAATACCTGACACCAACGATCCCGATGTCATCGCCCTGGCCGCTACCCTTGCGGATCTTTCCATGTTTGGGGAAGGGTCAGACTCCAGGACGGGACGCAGTAAGGCCAGCATTATTTTCAAACTCTCTAATTTCAGGAGTCTTGACCCTAAGGCCCGTGCCTCCGGGAAAGTAGGTTTTCAAAATATTGGCAAGGCGGATAGGGAGATCTGGGACGAGTTCTCGGGCAGAAAACAAACCCTGTCGAAGGCAGCCGCCGAAATCAAGGCCGCGCTTATAGGGACCAGGGATAGTGTCACGCCTCTCCGCGCCAATATCCATGTCCTGAGGCTCCTGGGAGATGAATTGATAGGCAGTCCACGGCTTGCAGTCTTCGAGTTGGTGAAGAACGCATACGATGCAAATGCGATGACAGGCTGTGGTCCGTCTCGATCTCGATTCCGACGCCCCATCAATCTCGATTGAAGATGATGGTTTCGGGATGTCGATAGAGGGGTTACGTGATGGATGGCTTCAGATAGGTACGCCGTCCAAGCGGGGACAAAACCGGGAACGGACGCCCGATCTGCACAGACTTCCGCTTGGCGAGAAAGGGGTCGGGAGACTTGCCGTGTTCCGCCTCGGGAATCGGCTGGAACTCAATACTCGAAAGACAGACAAGCCCGAATATTCCCTGGTCATGGATATCAGTCACATCGTTGATGAGACTGCGGATGCTGACAGTTCCGTGGAGGACATCCGCGTTCGCGTCACTCCGCTCCCTTTGCCGCGCTTTTTCAAGGGAAAGACAAATTCCGGGACCCGAATCATGATTACCAAACTTCGCGATGAGTTCGAATGGGACAAAGGCGAAATTAGGAGCCTTCAGCGGCTGATAACAAGCCTGTCAAGTCCATTTCAAGAGAAAGAAGGTGAGTTCAAACCTACGCTGGAGGTCCCGGGAAGAGAGCGCTATTTGAAGGGCCTTGCGGAAGATGCCATAAAGCTCCAGAGCGAAAAGTCGCTGTGGATCTTCAGCTTCAAACTGGAAGAAGATGGAACGTACAAATGGCGATATCAGTTCAAGCCCCCTGCTGTCCTCAGAGGCTTGAGGCAGGCGGGCTCTAGTTGGGAAGATTTGGTCAAGCCATCGGAAAGTCGACTTGAGTTCGTCCCGGAAGAACAAGATCCGGACATTCCGGCTCGGCCTCCAAAAGACAAGCTGTTCCTTACTGGCAAGGATTTAATAGGAATAGGACCTATTGATGCCAAATTTTACGTCTATGACAGGAGACCGGAGCTTCTTCGGTGGGGAGGCGAGAGCACTCAGCTGAAGGATTTCCTTGCCAACCAAAGTGGAATCAGGGTTTACAGAGATGGTATCCGGGTTTTCAACTATGGAGAACTTGGAGATGATTGGCTCGGACTTAACATTAAGAGGGTTAACCAACCAGGAAAGAGACTGGCCAATAATGCGGTTGTCGGTGCCATCGAACTTGCCCTGGATAAGAGCCAAGGATTGAAGGAGAAAACAAACCGGGAAGGTTTTTTTGCTAACAAAGAGTTCTACATGTTCCGTAAGATTGTCGAAAGCGCCTTGGAGCATTTCAACATTGTCAGAAGTGCTGACAGAAAGGCATTGGATGCGCTCTTAAAAAAGGATCCCGTAAAGGAGAGCGCAACCGGAAGATTTCTGAAAGCTTCTGACAAAATTGAGGAAATAGCGAAAGCCAAGGGGATCGGCAAGGAAATTGTACCGGAGTTGAACTCCATCAAAAAGGAATACGAGACTTTGCAGAGTTTGGTCCTTTCCTCTGGAGCTGGGCTCAACCTGGCAATTGTATTCCATGAGGTCGAACGGGAGGTTGACACCCTGGTGAAAGGCCTCGAAGCGGGTGAAAGTGTGGAGACATTACGCATCCGGGCTAAACAGCTTGCCACGATACTCGACGGTTTCGGGAACCTGCTGCGTAAAGCAACCCGCAAGACTATGTTGGTGAGCAAGCTGATTGAACGGGCCGTTCGGCTCAGTCAAAGCCGGTTTACCGCACATCGCATTACTTTCAGCTGCCCCGTTTTAAACGATGAAGATAAAGATTTTACGGTCGGCGGGGCAACAAATTTCTATCTCTTAGCGCTACTTAACCTGATTGACAACTCCATATACTGGGCACGAAGGAAGGTGGAATTGACAGGCAAGGGAAAGGCCGCAATTCAGATCAGAACATTACCGGACTGGGCCGCAGAAGGGCCAGCTATTGCAGTAATTGACAACGGAGACGGTTTCATGATTTCGGCCGAGCAAGCCATGAAGCCATTCGAATCGACAAGGCCGGGGGGAATGGGCATAGGGCTATATTTCGCGAGAACGGCCATGGAGGCAAATGGGGGAGACTTGCTGATTCCGGAATCTGCTGATGATCTGGAGATTGAGACACGGCTCCGTGGGGCGGCCGTGGTAATGCGATTCAGGAGGATTGATTGATGCCACCCACGCGTGAGCAAATCGAGCGTCTTGCGTGTATTCTCCCTCCAGTTAAGGTCCTTGCTATCGACAACAAGAAATCCGACCTCGAATGGATAAGGAATGGTTTGGAATCAGCCGGAGTCCCTTGCGTTACCCTGTTATATGACATATCAGATGGCATAACGAGAAATGAAAGCATGGGAACTTCCTATGTGCGTTTCCTGTTTATGGATCTGAATCTGGAAGACGTAGATACTCCAACGGCGGGCAGGGTAGTGGGAGCTCTCGAGGAAGTTTTGTCTCAGCTTAAGATCGCTGGTCCGTTTGCCTTGATTTTCTGGACTACACACGCCGACCTGGTAACGGAAGTGATGCGTTTGCTGGGACAAAGGAGGACAGAAGGCGTCAAGCTCCCCTTTTTCTCTTGCACAATGAATAAAACGATGCTCGAACTGCCGCCGCCGGAAGATCCGACGTATGGGGACAGGCTCGAAGCACTGAAGGAAGAAATATCGGCGATCTTCACCAGAACAATGATATTCAGTTCTGTAGTTTCGTGGGAGAATATGGTGACTGAATCGGCTGCCAATACCCTGAACTCATTTCATGACCTCATATCAGAACCGCAAGCGGATGGCACCGCGCAGGCTAACGAGAAGTATTGTAGGCTTTTGAAGGCTATTGGGTCCGCGGCCTGGGGTTTCGAGCATGCCAAATCAAATTGGGGAGCTTCGGTCGCGAGTGGGCTGAATCCATTTGTTGCCGATAAACTCGACAATGAGATTTCCACAAATGGTGTCTATAGAGGAATATGGCATGAGGCTCTGGATAACCCTGCCAAGGCCACTGCTTCGGATAGCGTCAGGTACAGGCTGAACGCTGCGTGCGTAATAGATGAAAGTTGCGATAGACGTGAGGTTTTGGGCGCTTGGTATGAGTTTGCTTTCGGAATAGATTACGGACTGTATGTCGATTTGTTCGGTAAGGCCGGAACAGAATTGCTCAACGAGTTTATCAATTATGAAGATTCGGAAGCGGACGTCAAAATAGCAATCGAAAATACCGTAAAACTGGGCATCTTGGATATCACGAGAGCATGCGATCATGCGAACAAGAAGTATGGTACCAAAACCTTTGTGCTCGGGGCCATCGTGCCATACAGTCTTAAGGAAAGGGTAAAATGGAAGAATCCTCCGCGGGACAAACACAGTGATGCAGTATACAAATTCCCAAGCCTTGCCGTTAAGAAAGCAGATGGGAACTTTGAGAAGACGATAGTTCAGTTGAGTTTCAGGTACATTCTCTCTCTACCCGATACTTCTGGGTTACTTAGAGACGAAAAGACCAATATTCGGTTCAGGGTAAGAAAACAAATACTGTCAGAGATCAGCGCTAAGTATGGAGCACACACCAGCAATCCAGGCATAATGAGCTTCTGATTCCCTTTTTGATAGAAGTCAGAATAGGCTCACAACGCTCTCCGCAATCAGCTTGGCCAGCCAGGGTGGGACAGCGTTACCGATCTGTCGATATTGGTGTGACCTACCACCAAAAAAATAGTAATTATCGGGAAATGTTTGCACCCTTGCCGCTTCACGTGGCGTGAGACTGCGACACTGAAGAGGGTCCGGATGAATAAAGGCGTGTCCGTCCTTGTTCAGATGTGAAATTATGGTGCTACTTGGCTTTTCCGATAGTTGCACGCGGAACCGGTCTTTGAAGTGACCGCTTTTTGCGTTTCCATGGTCAGGGAGCAACGATTCAGGAAAATCGGGCATTTTCGGAGATCGTTCGAAAACTTTACCAAAGCAACTACAAAACAGGTATCGCTGCAGATCCGGTAGAATGTGCGGACGGGCTTCATGATGGCAAATGCCGTCCATTCGATAATCAAGATACCATTCCGGATTCCACTCCGGCAGTGACGCCGAATCTGTCCATCCTGAGCCGGTAGACAGATCGGCTGTTTCAAGCCGAGAAACTGTCTGGCGGGTGAACTTGACAAGCTCGGCGCCATGGGCGGCTTCGGCTTCGGAAAGCCAATCGCTCGTTAAGGTGTCGATCAAATTGTTTCGCCAGATCGACAGGGAATCTTCTTGACGGGAGACCTTGCTCCTGATGGCAGGGAGGATCTGCGATTACCTCGTTGATGGTTGCTGCACGTTCACACTTTTCGGGAGGATGAAGGAGTGGATGAATATCCTCTCTTACACCGATAATTATTATCCGATGCCTGGCTTGGGGAAGCCCGTAGTCCTCGGTATTGACGAGAAAGGCGTTAATATCGCCGCTCTCGGTCACTTCTTGGGCCTGAAGTGAGAAAAGTCTGTATCTCGGAGCATTTATGAGGACTCCGAATTCTTGGAACATGAAGTTGTCAGGACGCAAAAGTCCACGAACTACCTCTCGGGCTATAGACTTCTCACCGGCTCTTGCCATCAAAAAGCCTTTGACGTTCTCCATGATAAAGACCGCTGGAGCATGAACCGCCACGGCTCTGAGGTATTCCCGATACAAAAAGAACCGGGGATCTCCAGTAAGACGATAGCCCTTTTTTGTCCTATTCCCCACCATGCCTGCCGTTGAATATGCTTGACAGGGAGGGCCACCTATCAGGACCCACTTAGGATCACCATCTATTGCATCAGCAATTCTCTCATCAAGCAAATAGCGGGAGTATTCACCTATGCTCTCCCGTATGACTCTCTCAGAAGCGGCAGCCGCTTGAATCGGATATGAGTCGTAAAGCGTCTTGAGCTTGATTCGGCCGGCAACGAATTCGTAATAGGCATCCGGGGCATGTCCGGGTTCGAAGCTGCGGAAAAACTTTCGCAATCTAAGAGTCTGGAACGGAACCGGCTCTTTCTCAACGGAAAGCCCGATATTGAATTGACGAGATCCATTGACGATCAGAGAACTAAAGCCCTCCGCAAGGCCTCCAGGTCCGGCAAATAGATCTACGACATTTGGCATAGTTTGCACTTGCCCAATTAACGGCGAAATTTGCTTATGTCAACTTCTTTATCAACGCTTCGTTTTCAGACATCAGTTCATCAACAGCGGCCTGAACTCTCCTATAATCGTCGGTGCCCAGTGGGTATGAAGGACTGCGTCTTCCTGAAACCCCTCCGTCGTAAACCATCTGGATCTTTAGTACCGGCACGTACTCGGCCCCCCACACTTCCTCACCAAGAGCGATTTTGTATTGAGTGTTTTCCACGTGAGGCGGGCTGGCTGACACAAATTTCTCCCTCTTCGGATGAAAGACTCTTGGCATTATCCGTCACCTCCCCCCGTAATTTCCTATAGGTTCCTATAAGAAGACATCTTTGTCAAGCTTCTCATGACGGACGCGCGGTAACGTGCGCGCTCCCTTAACCCCTTTGCTTTGATTTTGAACAAGCATATACCGGGGAGAGAAGCTACAGGGGCTCACCCTAATCGCCTGTATCGGAATAGCCCGGCGGTGTTTCCGCAACCATAAGCAGGTCGTGAGGAGCAGCCTTGACTGCTGGACCGAGAATCCGTCGCTGAAGGATAGTCTTAAGTTCCTCGGTTGCCAACTCGGATTCACATTCCCACACCGTAACGACATTCCAGCCGAGTTTCTTAAGGTCTGACTGTTTCTCCATATCCCTCTGAGCATTCTTCGAAAGCTTAGTCTCCCAGAATTCGGTGTTCGTCTTGGGCATAGTCGCATTCTTGCAGTGCGGATGGCGATGCCAGAAGCACCCGTGCACAAAGATCGCGGTATTGTAGCGTGGAAGTACTATATCCGGCTTTCCTGGCAGATCCTTCCGGCGAAGACGATAACGGTACCCCATGGCGTGGAGGAGGGTCCGTACGATCTTCTCCGGTTTGGTGTCGCCGGACCTGACCCTGCTCATATTCCAACTTCGCTTTTCCTTGGTAAGTTTGTCAACCACGGTGTCCCACATCTAAGCCTACCCGAGATAAGCCTTCAGTTCAACGGGGTAATGGGCAAAAAGAGCGGGAGTAAGAAGTTACCCGCCGACATAGGGCGCACGCGCTGTTTGAGCGGCAATCATCATTTCCGATAGCGACCCGCCAGCCACCCTTTGCAGGTGAAATGTTGGCGGCCTCTTGGGCCGCGGCACTTATCTAATAGCGTTGATTTGTACAACCGATGAAGGCCGGAGCCGCGGGCTCTAAAGATACGGCTCCGCGTGCCACCGGCCGGTCGGATGGGGGAAATGAGTCATATCGGGATGCAATGTGAGCAACCTTGACCGTCCAGCGTACTGAATGTACGCCAGAGGTCAGGTGCGGAGCAGGGCGCCCGAGAGGGCCATTTTCCCCAGCCGACCGGCCACACCTCGTGCCCTCTTTGACTCCTTTTCTTTTCTGTGCTGCCAGCGTTTCTTCCATTTGCCCTTAACAAGGCTCCTCTTTTCGGAGTAGAATCGGTAGTTCCCTAGGAGCAGTCGGGAAGTTCGAGCCGAGGAGAGGACTATGAAACTGCAAGACAAAGTGGCACTGGTCACAGGCGGCGCTGGCAACATAGGACGGGCCATCGTCCGTGGCCTAGCGGGACAGGGGGCAACGGTAGTCGTCAACGACAGGAACATCGATGCAGCGCGGGCAGTCGCCGAATCGATCTCTGCCGAAGGGGGCAGGGCAGTCGCGGACGGCTCGGATGTCACCAAAAGCACTGAGGTCGACGCCATGATCGCCGGCACTGTCGACGCCTTCGGCAGGCTCGACATCCTCGTCAATAGCGCAGGCGGCCCCCGCGACGTTCCCGTGACTAGAATGACCGACGAAGATTGGGATTCCGTGCTCGATCTGAACCTCAAGGCGAGCTTTCTCTGCGCCAGGGCCGCAGTGCCCCATATGATAGGGAAGGCTCGGGCAGGAACATCAACAT
>CAVVPU010000252.1:0-16694 GCA_963750015.1 uncultured delta proteobacterium
GGGCGAATACCGAGTGCTTCATCGGCCAGTATTCGGCGGCCATAGTGGGCAAAACGCCGGAATATGGCTTCCATCTGACCGAAAACCGCCTCGGGAAGACTCTCTTCGATATCAAGGTGAAGCTCAAGGACGAGACCGACTGGAGCGCCCTCGGCTACTACATATCGAGGACCCTCGGTAAGAACTACTGGGATGTGCCGGTCATAAACGGAATAAACCCCGCCGAGATAGCGAACGATGACCTCGTCCTCTTCTCGACGAGCATCCCCGCCTACGGCGCGGTCGTCCATTCCTTGCTCGTCGGCGTTTCCCCTGAAGCGAGGACCCTGGAGCAGGCCTTCGGTGGCCAAAAACCCAAGACGACCTACACCGTGGGAACCAAAGAACTGCAAAGCGTTTACGATACTTTCTCGACCAAGAAGGCAAAGCCGGATATGGTCTCCTTCGGCGGCTTCGGGACAAACCTCTCGGTGAGGGCGGTGTACAGGATGGCGGCTCTCCTCAGAGGAAAGAAAGTCTCTAAAGACTTCCCGAGCGTGGCAGCCATAGACGGGCCGGTCCGTGCAGTCGCAGACAGGACGGGTATCACTGAAATCCTCAAATCGGCAGGGGTGAAGCTGAGTGTGAAGGAGCTCTTTCAGGAAAGAGGCATCAGCGCGGAGGGCTTCGGCAACAACCCCGTGGTCTCGGCCAAGCAGATGGGATGGAACACGCTCGTTTTTCTCGACGCCAAGTCGTGCCACTACATAGGCAACCAGGATATAGAGCCGGTCCTGAAGAACGTGGATGACTGCGTGAGGATCGCACTCACCGGCACAATAGAGGGGTGACGAAATGGAGAAGATCATACTCAAAGGACATGTTGGCATCGGAGGCAAGGCCGAGGGCGAAGCACTCGTCTGTCAGGAGCCGGTCAACCTCATGGCGGATACGGGAAACGTCTGGACCGATCTTAAGGATACCACCTTCACCAACAAGGTGGGCACCCCCTCGGTATATGGAAAGGCCTTCGCCGGCAAGGTACTAGTCTTCCCCACGGGCAAGGGCGGTATCTTCAGTACCAACATCATGATGGACGTCGCCACGGTCGGGGCCACACCGGTTGCCATCATCAATGTCATGACCCATCCCGTATGGGCGGCCCTCGCCATAGTCCTCAATATTCCCCTCGTCGACAGACTCGACAAGAACCCCTGCGAGGTCATCGAGACGGGTGACTATGTCAGGGTGGATGCAGAAAAAGGCATCGTGGAGGTCACGAAGAAGAAGGCTTAAAGGCAACAAGAAAAGACCTCAGAAGCCTCTTACGGAAGCAAGTTCCCGCGGCAGAAGCGAAATGACAAGAGGAGGGCCGTTATGGAGAGGAGCAGGGCCTTTACAGTCGATACAGGGACGGTTATCGATGACGTCACCATAGTGAACACCCATGACGGTTCCGTCGAGCCGGGGATGGCCGTCTACGTAGAAGACGGCCGAATCGACAAGGTCGTGCAAGCAGGCTCGATTCTTTGCGCCGGAACGGCCCGGTTGATAAACGCCTCAGGCAAGTATGTGGTCCCCGGCTTTCTGGATATGCATGCCCATGCCCTCTTTTCGGATGCCTTTCCCGCCCTCGATTGTCAGCAGAACTTCGAGCTGATGATAGCCAGCGGCATCACGGGCTTCCGGGAGATGACGGGCTCTAAAGAACTGGTCTCGCGGGGCAATCTTCTCCGGAAGGAGACCGAAGCCGGGAGCGTAGTGGCCCCCGAACTTTTGATCATACCGGGAGAGATCCTCACCATCTTTCCCGGACATCCGGCAAACTTCCTTTCAGAAAAGGGAGACGACGGGGCAAGCTCCGCCGAAACAGCACGGAAAGAAGTGGTGAGGCAAAAAGAGTACGGGGCGGAATTCATCAAGATGATCAACCTGAACCGGGAAGCCTTTTTTGCGACCCTGGAGACGGCGGCCGAAGTCAATCTTCACGTGGCCGGTCATCTGAATCCCATCGTAAGCGCCACAGAGGCATCGAAGGCGGGCCTCAAGGCCATGGAGCATCTAGGGCCGTCTCTCAGTATACTCGTCGATTGCTCGACAGCCGAAGTAATGATTCGCAAGAACTTGACAACACCCGCCTCCCGTTCCACGCCTGCGGGCCCCCCGAATCGAGAGATGATCAGGCGTATCGTCGCCAGCCCGACGATAGTCGCCTGGTCGCGCCAGGGAGCGGCATCAGGGATAGAATTTACGATCAATACTTACAGCGAGAAGAAGAGCCGGGCCCTGGGACAGGTCTTTTCCAGGAAAGGGACCTGGCAGGTCCCGACCCTGATCCGTATTCGTACCATGCAGACTTCAGACGATCCCCTATTCCGCATCGATCCGAATCTCAAGTACGTAGCGCCCGAGACAAGGGCTATGTGGGAGGAGCTTGCGGAGGCTTACATTCAAAGAGCACCCGAAGATCTCAAGACCGCCTACAAACATCTATACGACCGGCTGCTCGGGCTCGTGAAGCTCCTCAAGGAAGAAGGGGTCAAGATGCTCGCCGGCTCAGATATGACCGGCATATACTGCATTCCCGGCTTCAGCCTCCACCAGGAATTCCGAGAGCTCGCCAAGGCAGGGCTCTCTCCGTTAGAGATACTCCAGATGACCACACTGAACGGAGCCGAGTTCCTGAACCGGGAAGCGACCATGGGGAGCGTGGAAGAGGGGAAGAAGGCCGATCTCGTCCTGCTCGATGCAAACCCAATCGAAAGTGTCGAGAACCTTGAAAAGATTCACGCCGTCTTTCTCAAAGGCCGATACTTTCCGAAGGCCCAATTGGAGAAGATGAAAAGCGACGTAGAGGACTACTATAAGAAAGGAAAGAACTGAATAGGGGACGCAACCGACACGGTCTTGACACGAAATATCAGGGCCGTGTAATATGGAGAACGGCACCGTCTTCCAACACAAACACCACAAACAAGGAGGTGAAGCCGCGGTTTTGCGCAACGAAGAGCCTCTCTGATCAAAGGTCCTGGCAATGACGGCTGACAGCCTTCGCGGGCGGGGAAGTTGCCGCCGAGATCTGCCTCCCTCAGAACTCGTTTCCGGCTTCGGGGCAGAGCATGGAAAAGGAGAGATCATGGTTTCCCTTCTTGTAAACGGGAAGAAATACAACGTTGACGTTCCGGAAGAGACTCCCCTGCTATGGGTCCTCAGAGACCATCTCAAGCTCACGGGCACGAAATACTCCTGCGGGATAGGCGAATGCGGCTGTTGCACCGTCCACATCGACGGCAAGGCAGAAAGGTCTTGTGTTACGACCGCAGGAGAGGCACAGGGAAAGAAAATTACCACCATAGAAGGGCTGCCGAAAAACCACCCGGTAAAAAGGGCGTGGATACAGGAACAAGTCCCTCAGTGCGGCTACTGCCAGCCCGGGGTGATGATGAAGGTATCGGCCCTTATCTCTGGATCGAGCAAGCCGGACCCTGAAGAGATAGTCGCTGCCATGGACGACGTGTTATGCCGGTGCGGCTCCTATCCACGCATCAAGCGCGGCATCAGGGCTGCCGTGGAAATCGTTAAAAGGGAGGGCAAAGTATGAAGACATCCATCTCCCGTCGCGGTTTTCTCAAAGGCGCCGTAGGCCTGACCGTCGCCGCATCGGTCGGCTCTTTCGGATTCAAACTCCTAGGCGCAGCCGAGATCAATGACGCCCAGCTCAAGCCTAACGCATGGTTCGTGCTCACGCCCGAAAATCAGGTAACCGTTTACATTCCCAACTCCGAGATGGGCCAGGGAATCATGACCGCATTCTCCATGATAGTGGCGGACGAGCTCGCAGCAGATTGGAGCCGGGTCAGGGTCGAGCAATCACCCGTGACCGAAGCTTTTAAGAGTCCTCTATGGGGAATCCTGCTGACAGCGGGAAGCTCGAGCGTGAGGGGCTATTATGAGGCCCTCCGTAAGGCGGGAGCCGCGGGCAGGATGATGCTCATCACCGCCGCGGCCCAAACATGGAAGGTGACGGAAGAGGAATGTGAGGCCAAGAACGGGATAGTAAGCCATAAGAAGAGCGGCCGTCAGCTTGCCTACGGAAAGCTCTCCATTAAGGCAGGTCAACTTCCCGTGCCAAAGGAGCCTGTCCTCAAGAAGGAAGGTGAATTCACCCTCATGGGCAAGGAGATGGCCCGGCTTGACATACCGGATAAGGTCGCGGCCGCCACTGTCTACAGTCTCGATTTCAGGGTTCCCGACATGCTCTATGCCACGATCGCCAAACCACCCGCCTTTGGAGCGAAGCTGGTTTCCTCCGACCAGGAGGCGGCCGGCAAGGTGAAGGGCGTGGTGAAGGTCGTTCCCGGCCCGGCGGGCGTTACCGTGTTCGCCGAAACCCTATATGCTGCGCTTAAAGGCCGGGATGCACTCAGCGCGAAGTGGGACGGGGGGACCCATGCATCCCTCACCACAGAATCCGTAGAGAAGCATTTTCTGGAAGGTCTCGATAAACCGGGGGGAGTGGCGGTGAACAAGGGGGATGCCAGGCAGGCCCTCGACAGTGCGCAGAAGAAGATGAGCGCCACCTACTGGGTGCCCTTCGTGGCCCACACGACTATGGAGCCCATCAACTGCACGGCCTCCGTTCAGAAAGACCGGTGCGACGTATGGGCCCCCACCCAGGGACAGAGTGTCGCCCAGATGGTTGCGAGCCAAGTGTCAGGGCTCCCGCCGGATAAGGTCTTTATCCATACCCCTCTTCTCGGGTGCGGGCTCGGCAGGAGAAGCAACCCCGACTTCGTGGCGGAAGCCGTCATAGCATCGAAAACCGTTGGAAGACCAGTCAAGATCGTCTGGTCGAGGGAAGACGATATAAAGCACGATCAGTTTCGCGCCGCCGTCTGTCACAGGATCGAAGCCGGTCTCGACGGAGAGGCGAAGGTGGTCGGGTGGCTCCATAAGGTTTCCTGCGGCTCCATAGGCAGAGGTCTGGGTCCCGATGTCGTGAAGAATGGAGTCGACGAGTACAGCCTTTGGGGCATCAAAGGCGGTGGGCCGGTAATGTGCGATACGGCCTACGACATCCCCAACTTTCGAGTCGACCAGTATCTGTCCGACCTTCCCATCCCCGTAGCCCCCTGGCGCTCGGTACAGAACGCCCCCAACGCCTTTGCCATAGAGTGCTTTATGGATGAGCTCGCTCTCGCTTCCGGCAAAGACCCCATAGAATTCCGCATGCAATTCCTGTCCAACAACATGCGCGCCCGTCGAGCATTGCAGACGGTTGCCGAGAAGTCGGGTTGGGGTGCGTCGCTGCCAAAGGGCAAGGGCCGCGGCATAGCCCATCATTACTGCTTCGGGACATATGTCGCTCAAGTCGCCGACGTTTCGGTGAACGAAAAGAACGGGACCTTCAAGGTAGATCGGATCGTGGCGGCCGTGGACTGTGGACCGGTCGTCAACCCGGGTCCTCTAGTAGCACAGATGGAAGGCGGGATTATCATGGGCCTTTCCACCGTCTTGAGGGAACAGGTCGAATTCGCCAATGGAGCGGTGAAGACGGACAACTTCGATACCTACAAGCTGATCTCCATGTCGCAGGTGCCCGAGATCGAGGTGCATATCATCAAGAGCAGCGAAAAGATCGGAGGGATAGGCGAGCCGCCTGTGCCCCCCGTCGCTCCGGCCGTAGCGAACGCCATCTTCAACGCCGTGGGCGCGAGAATAAGGCGAATACCCATAACCCCGGCTGTCCTGATGGAGGCGATGAAAAGCAGGGGGGCTTGAAGCCCCCCGTCGTAAGTCAAGTGACATAAGAAGATCGGGGGCCGGTCGTCATGGAAAGCCGACCCCCCGGTCCACCGGCACAACGGGCGATCCTCAAATGACTGCATCCGGAATAGCAGGATGTGGTCGGAGGAAAGAAATGAAGACCCTTGGATCACCCTCTCGCTGCGCCCACATCGTCCCCTCACCCCTCGTCCGATTCCATTGAATCGGTGCGGTAACGGCTTCTGACCGATAAGACTGCAAGCGCACTCATAGACATGAAAGTTACTGATAGTATTGGGCTTTTTTATCGCCCTGCCCTCTTTCGACTTTACGAAATTTGACGGAATTTGACGGTTTGGAGAAATTTCGGGCCCCTTTGTATACAAACTTGCCCCTGGGAGTGAGTGGTGCAGAAACTAAAAGCGAAGCAATAAAGGGCGGGAATGCCGGAACGAAAGGAACCTTCATTCGCCTACCTCCTCCTATAATTCTCTCAAAAAAGTCCTGATCCGTCAAATCGAAAAGGGGGTTTTGAAGGGACTAAAGATGAGGAAAATAGCGGAAAAAACCAAGAAGAAGAACAAATAATCGAAAGGGTCCCTTTCTTAATCGATTGAGTCTCTGCGAAAGGGACGTCCCGCTTCGCACCGAGGCTTCCGGGAGAAACCCTCAAGGCTCTTCGGTTGACTCTTCCTCAGGGTGCCCGTGGAGCGAATCAGCGACCTTTCTGAGGAGGACGCATACGTGGCGTCGCTGGAAAGGAGGATGATCGGGGTCGTACACGACCATGCCTTTTGGTTGGGGCACCTTCCCGGGTTTATCCGTTTTCTCGTCCGAAAGAACTGAATTATCCATTCCCAACTCCGGATTGAAGAATGGGCAACTCATACAAGGTATTCCAATGGGTGTATAGAAACCAACCCAAGAAGTCCCATAAGTTGTGCGAGGAATATCTGTGGCACAAGGGGGTCATGGGGCTATCAAGGAGACGGTCCGGATTTATAAAGAGTAGATATGCGGGGTCACCCATTAAATGCCCTTGTCCTACCGCTCACCAAGCATCTTAATGATGTGTTTTGCGAGATTATCGTTGATGTCCCTGTGCCTGGGGACCGGCTGTGATACTTTCGTTCTCGGGTTCTGATACCAATCGTGGTTGCTCGCCGTGACGAATAAGGAGGCACCCCAATTCTTCAAGCTGTCCGACCAATTCCAGGCGCTTCACGCTACTTCGAGGTCCGCTCTTCGACGAACATTCGGGATTACTCCGCTTGTCAACTCCCTGTATATGTCAATCAAGTTGCCACGCAACTCTTCTTCCGTTTCGCCCCGGGTCCAGTAATCAGGATATTCCTCGAGGTATCCCAGCCATGTCTCGCCGTCCCGCCAATAAATGTACTTCTCAGTCTTTATGACGGCCTCTCTCGTACCTTGGTATCATAGTCCAGTATTTTACCGCAACTCCCCCAACATTTCGACAACATTCCGGGCAAGAGGACGGGCTATCGCGACGAGCAGGCTTGCAACATTTCCGGGCCGGCGATGGTAACTTCCGATATTGCGTCAATACCTGAAGGTGTTTCGTTTCTTATGATCATATTATGCATATTGTACAATCGGAAAAGGTGTCATCGCAAGACCCCACAGGGATTTTCCTCCTTTCTGCTGTGAAGTCCGAACAAAAAGCGTAAGGAGTGAGCCCGTGGTTTTTCATCCGTCGTTAACGTCAGCTTAACCGAGACAGCCTATACTAGGTCGTACATGTGTAACGAGTTGTTTTCTTTCAATGAAGGCGGGTGTCCCCTCGGGAAACCACGGAAAGGTCAGCCCGACGCTCGGATTCGTTACACGAGGAGGTTCGTATGAAGACTGTTTCGAGATGGGTAATTACGGCCGCCGCCGTTTTGCTGGTCGGTCAGGGATTCTACGCATCCGTTATGGACTGTGCAGGCGCGGCCGAAAAGGACAACGACGTCGAGGCGGTCCATCGGGCCGGCCATGCGGTTCATGATGGGTATAGGGTCGAAGAGATTCGCTATGGGGCGGCAATGATGCGGGAGTACATTACACCGACGGGCGTGATTTTCGGCCTCGATTGGAAAGGGATGATACATCCCGACGTGACGGACCTGCTCGGCTCTATCGCGGGGACACACCCCGAGGGCCCGGCGGACCCCGGTCAGGCGAAAAAATCGAAGACCGATACGGAAGCGGAAGAAGTCGTCATCCAAAAGTGGGGTCAACCGGACGACCCTCACGGCAGGGCCTATGCGCCCGATCTAGCCCCCCAAGGGGTGAAGCCTGACCGGATGTGGCTTGACTGGCCCGCCACTTAAAGAGACTTACGACCGGCTTTCTAAAGAAAAGGAAGCCCGCCGCACGATGACGGGGAAAATCGGACCCATGCACGCGAAGCGGCCTCGCGGGTTGAGGATGCTTTCACGGCTGACAAGAGCAAGGGCATCTTCAGCGAATCCGGTGCGAGGGTAACGGGCAAGGATCTCGGCGAGATTGTCGGGATGGATCCTCCATTCCTGCGCAATGACTTCGACCAAGCCGCCTGCGCGCATAAAATGGGCTTCGGGCCCATAGTGCTCGATAGGCACGCGTGCATTGAGATTCGTGGTGATCGCGACGGCCATGCGGTCGAGGCGTGAGTCGTCCCATCCTCCTTGTTTAGCGATCCTTCGAGCCTCCCGCGCGCTCCCCACACTGAAGCAGTGCTCGGCAAAAGGGCGTGGGTCTTCGAAGAGCCCCACATCGTGCAGGACCGCGGCGACGTAGAGAGCCTCACGGTCGATGGAGTCTTTGGTGTTACTCAGCTCGTAGAGGATGGCCGAGAAATAGTAGGTGCGGAGACTGTGCAATGCCATCTGGGGAGAGGACACCTCGCGGAGGAACTCCTCGGCGTCTTTGACGACTCTGGTGTCGGGGGGAGACCAGCGCACGAGGTCGACCTTGCGGGGCAGCCTTCGCGGCATAAGGCCCCAGCGGCCCAGATGCCAATCGATTCTCGGCGGCAGATCGGCCAGGATTACAGCAGCCGCGCCTCCCAGAACGGCGATCCTTTGGGACAGAGAAAGGGGCGGTCCGCCCGCCCGTTCCCATTCGAGCGACCCGACGGGAGTCTTAGCTCGTTCGTTCAAAGAGCACTTTCCATGACTCATGGCCTATTCAGTATCATCAGGGCAGTCTCCATTTCAAGAGGAGTTTGGAGGATGTACTCTACTGAAACGACTGAGGCGACGTTTCACGCTTCAGGAGGGTCCCTTTGGCCACCCATTCATACCAATAGACCGCCTCGTCGGGGACGGAAAACCATACGTAGGTCCTTTCGCCCGGCACCATGTCCATTCTTCTTGTGTCCAGATCAGGATCGATGAGATAGGCGAAGGCAAAAGCGCCCTTCGTATCCAGCTCCGCTCCATCCCGATCATAAAAAGTCGCAAACACCTCTGTCCCCGGATCACATCGGAACGCAGGGACGATAGAGTCGATGTCCGGAGAGAGAATGTCAGCCCAAAACAGCTCCCAGGTCGTTTTGGGGTCGTTGCCCCGGTACTTGGCGAACCGGCCTCCCCGGGGCTCCTTCTTCGTGGCCGTGCAGGGGCGCAAGAACTGGACCTCCACCTGGAGCCACCTGAAATTCTCCCGTTCTCCCATGACCCTCGCCGTTTGTTTGCGGACTATCACGGTGCGATCGTCGCTGCCCTCGTGGAAGAATTCCTCAGGCGTCTGTTCGAAAGCGAAGGACTGGATGATCTTGACCCAGTCGTTGTCCTGACGCCGGACCTTAAGATCGACCTTCTTGAGATATTCGGGCAGGAGAGGCCCCAGAAAATCTTCGGAAAGGGCCGAGCTGACGAGGGTCAAGCAAAAGATGCACGCAAGTGCGAAAGCCAGGAAGCCATTTTTCACCTGTCCTGCCATCCCTAATTCCCCGCGTATCAAGGCACCCTCATCCATCCGCACACCGATGGCTCAGGCAGCCGGATCATCAAATGCCCTCACCCATCTTACCAAGGACAGCCAAAAAGTAAAGCGTTATTTGCCCGTTCCAGACCGAGGCTCATGGGGTGATGTCTAATTAACACATTGTTAACAGAACTGCCATTAAGTTCGGATCGGCCCGTCCCGACAACCTTTATTGTGGAACGCCGGGAGACGACCCGCGGCGTGAAAAAGCACCTTTAAGCACAACCGGCTCAACCCTAGAAAATGGGAAGAGCATACCAAATAAACCACTGGGGGATCATACATGAAAAGAGCAGTAATCGGCTTGGTAGTGGCAGCAGTTCTCGTCTTGGGCACGGCAATCGCTGCGCACGCAGCAACGGCAGATGATGCGAAAGCAATGACTGAAAAGGCTTACGCGTACCTCAAAGCGAATGGAAAAGAGAAGGCCTTCGCAGAGATTAATAACCCTCACGGACGCTTCGTTAAAGGAGAGCTGTACGTCTTTGTGCAGGACTTCGACGGAATAAACCTCGCCAATGGCGGAAACCCGGGGTTTGTGGGCAGCAACCACATGGGTCTGAAGGATCCCAACGGCGTCTATTTCATCAAGGAAATGGTCGAACTGGCGAAGACTAAAGGCAACGGTTGGGTCAACTACGAATGGGTGAACCCCGAGACGAAAAAGGTACAGTCAAAAGCCACATATGTGAAGAGGATCGATGGCATGGACGCCTTTTTGGCGTGCGGCGTATTCAAGTAAGCCCAAAAAAACCGGGGCCGGGTTTATCATCGAACCCGGCCCATCAGCCTTCCTGCCGATGCGGTGAAATAGGGAGCTTGCAGGATCAGCCCTGGTTTCAACTTGCGGATTCCCTCTCAAAGACTCGCTTCGCTCGTTGTCTTTGACACCCTGCTGCGTGCAGCGGGGTCATTCACTTAGATCGGAACGAAGCCCCTTTTTGCCCCTTGGCGGCAAAAACACCTTTCTTCCCTTGACAAAGACTTTCGTCCAGGCAATAATCGGTCAACCGAAAGGCCGGGCGGCGGCGTAAGGGCCCGACCGGCGGACACATAGGGATAGGGTCGTGAAGGAGGCTGATAGTGACACAACCCCTGAATCTTCATGAATATGAGGCTATGGCGCGGGCAAAGCTCTCCGCGATGGCCTTCGATTACTATTTTGGGGGCGCAAACGACGAATTCACCACAGAAGACAACCTGCGCGAATGGCAGCGGATTCGTCTGGTGCCCAGGGTCCTGGCAGGTGTCGATCGCGTCGATATCACCACGACCGTGATCGGCCAGACCCTGAGCATGCCTGTGATGACCGCACCGTGCGGCTATAACATGCTAGCCCACCCGTCAGGGGAATGCGGGATTGCGCGGGCCGCTTCGGCCCAAGGGACCATCTTCGTGGCAAGCACCGTGGCGACCCAGAGCCTCGAAGAGATTGCCGCTTCCTGCCCCGGCCGGAAATGGTTTCAGCTTTACTGCTACCGCGACCGGACCATCAACCAGGACCTCGTCCGACGAGCCGAGGCGGCAGGCTATTCAGCGCTTTGTCTGACCGTCGACGTTCCCTACATAGGACGGAGGGAGCGGGACATCCGCAATAGCTTCTCCCTTCCCGAGGGCATGAGCATGAGAAATGTAGACCGATACAGCGTCGATGAAACGGAAACGGCCCAAGAATCGGGAGGCTCCTTCGCGGCGAAGCACAGCGACGAGCTGTGGGACCACGGCCTTACATGGGAAATCGTCTCATGGCTGCGCTCGATCACGGCCATGCCTATCGTGCTCAAAGGCATATTGGCCGCGAGTGACGCCCGGCTTGCCGTGGAGCACGGGGCGGCCGGCATCGTCGTGTCGAACCACGGGGGCCGCCAGCTGGACGGCGTCGTCGGCACCACTGATGCCCTTCGGGAAATTGTGGACGAGGTAGGGGGACAGATCGATATCATCGTTGACGGCGGGATCCGTCGGGGTACGGACGTAGTAAAGGCTATCGCCCTGGGGGCCAGGGCTGTGATGATCGGAAGGCCTTCTGTCTGGGGGCTCGCCGTCGACGGCGAGGAAGGCGTGCGCCACGTGCTGCAATTGATCCGGGATGAAACTCTTCTCGCCATGGCGCTCGTGGGTCGTAATACCCTCAAGGAACTGGACGGGAGCATCCTCAGGTTCGATGGGAGGTAAATGAATTGAAGAGGGCATTGCTCGTCATCGACGTACAAAACGAATACTTCACCGGAAAACTACCCATCACCTATCCTGAAGGAAGCCTCGAATGCATCCTTCGGGCAATCAGAGCTGCCCGGTCGAAGGCTATCCCGGTGGTTTTCGTTCAGCATACCTCTCCCCAGAAAGACGGGAAGACCTTCCGGAATGGAACGGAAGAGTGGAAGCTCCATCCGGCGCTCGACGTGACGGCGCGGGACCGTCTGATGGAAAAGACTCTGCCCGGCAGCTTCACGGGCACGGACCTCGAAGCCTGGCTTCGCGAGAGGCGTATAGACACGGTCGTCATTGCCGGGTACATGACCCAGATGTGTTGCGACACCACGGCAAGACAAGCAATGCATCTCGGTTTTTCGGTCGAATTCCTCTCCGACGCCACGGGAACGCTCGCAATCTCGAATGAGGCAGGAAGCGCGACGGCCGAAGAGCTGCACAGGGCTATCCTCGTCACCCAGGCCATGAGATTCAGCAAAGTCCTGTCCACGAGGCAATGGATAGCAGGACTGGCCTGATGGGACGGATATCCGGGATGAGAAGGAACAGGCGGGCTATTCTGCCTGCTTACTATCGAGGGCAGGCCCCTCCTCCCCGGGCGGGGGTACTGCCTGGTCGGCTATCTCCTTTGAGACGTAACGGAGAGAATCCTCTTTGAGCTTTTGTCTCTCCTCCCCCGTGGCAGCCCGGGCCCGGTTCAAGAGATCCATCCCGTAGTCCAACCTGGCTTGGGCGGCTTTCGGGCCGTAGGAAGAGTCCAGGGAGGCGGCGTAGGAAAAAAGCAGCTCTGCGGCCTTGTCGTTGTTTCCCAATAAGGACTTTCCACGGACGAACACGGCATCGGCAACACTCTTCTTTGCCGCGGGATTGACCCCCACCTCCTGATTGTATGCGGTCAAGGCCGTCTGAAATCTTCGCTGGGCCAGCAGATCATTGCCGATTGCCATGTACTTTCCCCTCACCCGGCCCTGGAAGGGAGGGTCCAGAGCGACCGCCGTCTCGTAAAGCGCGAGCGCCTGAGCCGGCTGTTTGCGCATCACTGCCCTCTCTGCCGCATTGTAATATGCCTGCGCGATCAACGGGGCGTAAGTGCGATTGAGAACGAGCGTCCTTTCGGTGGAAAGTTCGGCCGAGCCGTAGTCCTGCAGGGCCAGGTAGTATTCTGTCATCAACAGATGGGCGTTGACGTCGGTCGGATTCTTATCGAGCGCCGTGTCAAGGAGTTTCGCCGCACGATCGTACTTCCCGAGTCTGATCGCCTCCCGCGTGTCATCGACCAGATTCGCAGGCCACAGGTTGCCGACCCGGAGAAAGAGCGTGGCGAGGACAAGAAGAAATGCATAGGTGTACTTTGCCTTCATTGGGTACTCCCATGAGCGTCACACGTCGGACGAGGCTGACCGCGTCGGACCGTATCGGTAAATCGCTCTCATTATGTAACAGACTCACATGAGGAAGGTCAAGGGAAGACGGACGGGCCCCAGGGTGAACACATTTGTTAAATCCAAGGGTGAATTCAGGAAACGTATGGCAGCCTTCCTCAAAGAGCATACGGGTCAGGCTGACAAAGAGGCAAAGGCAAAGAGGCCAATAAGGGTCCGAGGTGTGGCCGGTCGGCTGGGAGGAATAGCGATCTGCGGCGCTCTGCCGCACCTCATGATCCCTCCCAGCCGACCGGCCGGTGGCACGCGGAGCCGTATCTCTAAAAGTCCGCGGCTCCGGCCCTCATAGGATGCACACACCAGCACCAATTGAATCGGGATAGAGGAAGGCCTCGCGACCTTCGCCCTCCCACACCACCGTACGTACGGGTCCGTATACGGCGGTTCATGAAGCCTTGCCAACGAGTCGATGCTGGTTCGAGAGGCTCAGGAGTCCACGCTCCTCAAAGAAGCGGTTCGGCATTGCCACTTTCATCGATTTCATGTTGGACATAGCCCATGGCCCCCTTCGCGATACGGCGAAGGATGCGGCATTCTTTGCATAAACGCCGAGTGCCACGAGATTCTTGTACCGGGTATGGCAGTTCCTTATCCACTGCTTCGCCATAAAGCACCGCAGGCGCCTCCGTATCCATCTGTCGAGGTTGGACAGAGTTTTTGACGTCTCAATACTACGGTAGTACTGCATCCAGCCTCTCAGATAGATGTTGAGCTGTTGTATCATCCGGTCGAGAGAGATGCCCCGGGACCGCCGCGACAGAACCTTGATGCGGTATTTTACTGCCCGGAGGGCCTTGAGTGAGAGCTTGATCTTCACCAACTCTCCCTTCGTGAAGCCGAACCCTAAGAAGCCGCGCTCGTGGTAGGGAGCCACGGCGCTCTTTGCCCGGTTCACCCGGAGTTTGAGGCGCTTTTCCAAGAACTGCTCGAGAGAGTCGAACACCCGCTGCCCGGCGCGCTCCGTCTTGACATACACATTACAGTCATCCGCGTAGCGGCAGAACCGGTGTCCTCTTCGTTCGAGCTCTTTGTCCAACTCGTCAAGCAGGAGATTACTGAGCAAGGGTGATAAAGGACCGCCTTGGGGCGTTCCCTCCCCTCGTTCCTGGACTACCCCGTGGATCATGACGCCCGCCTGGAGGTATCTCCTGATGAGCTTGAGAAGCCTCTTATCCTCGATGCGCGTGGCGAGTCTTCCCATGAGGATGTCGTGGTTGACCCGGTCGAAGAATTTCTCCAGATCGCAGTCGACGACCCACGTATAGCCCTCGGTGATGTACCTCTTGGCCTGCTCCACCGCCTGACGAGCGCTCTTCCCCGGTCGAAATCCGTAACTGTGAGGAGAGAACGTCGGATCAAGGATCGGCGTGAGCACCTGTAGAACGGCCTGCTGAATAAAGCGATCAAGCGCGACGGGCACCCCTAACTCTCTGGTCCCTCCACCCGGCTTCGGTATGGTAACCCGCTTCACCGGCTGGGGGATGTAATCTCCGCATAACAACTGTTCCCGTATCCGTGGCCAATGTTTCTTCAGGTAGTTCGGCAGTTCCTCAACGGTCATGCCGTCGATGCCGGGGCTCCCTTTGTTCGCCCGAACCCGCTTCAGTGCGGGAAGCAGATTCTCTCTTCGAACCACCTCCTCCATCAACATCGCCGTCAGGGGTTTGGATCTCTCGGATGCCGCAGTCACTTGACGCACCTCCTGGACCCTCCAAGGGCTTCACCCTCGGAAGTTTCAGGCCGGTTCACGTGGATTTTCTGCACCGCCATGACCACGAACCCTAAAGCCTCCCCTTTCGTCTTCATGTTCGGCCCTTCGGATGGGTTCACCATCCTTAGTATGGCCTTTGCTGACTTCTGCCGGCCTTTCGGGATTCCTTGCGGAATCCCTTGTCCCAAGAGGGACAGGCTGGCAGACCTCCCTGGGTAAGAATAGTGGCGTTCATCCCACATCCGCCGCATTTACTGACGACACCACTTGATGGCTACGGGCTTTGCTTTGTTATGCAAGCTCACCCTGATGCCGCAGCCTTCTATGCGGTTCGTGTTCCTCGGATCGGGATTTTGCATCCGGCTTCCTCCGGACCTCACCTCGCGATGAGCGCCCTTGCCTTCCGCTACAGTTTCCGCCATCAGGACCTGAAAGGGACTTTCACCCTTCACGCAACTATCCATGCCAGGCACACATAAGGGCGGCGTCCCTAGAGGCCGCCAAAGGCAACATCATAGAGGCTCGTGCCTCGCCCTTCGGGGGAGAAAGTCTTTGCCGTCGTATCCTGTTGCCCTGATAAATGCCTTGCAAACCTGGCATCGAATCTGGTAGAAAGAGGACATCTCACCCTGTTAAACAAGACTTGACTCAAAATTCTTCCAGGGGCGCCGCGGACCAGTTCGTTCACCCTTCCGGCATATTGCCCGGGTCTTCATCCAAGTTCTTAAGAGTCCCCGAGGTGCCCCCCAAAAGAACGGAGGTAACTTATGGAAATCGGCGCACACTGGAAAACGATCCAAACGTTATTCCGGGAGAGCCAACGCAGTTCAATGCACTTTGCAGTTGCCACGGTGGATGGAAACGGCTTGCCTCACGTAACCCCTATAGGAGCCCTCTTTCTTCGGGATGATAAGACGGGTTTCTACTTCGATGTATTCCCGGTGGGCACGTCGGAAAATATCGAACGCAACCCGCGCATATGTGTTCTTGCAGTAAACAGCGACCCGACGTTCTGGCAGAAGTCCCTTGTCCTCGGAAAATTCGTGAGCCCTCCCGGCGTAAGGCTCATGGGCTCAACAGGGGAAAAACGGGAAGCGACGGAAGAAGAAATCGCCATGTGGCAGGACCATGTGAAGGCTGCCCGGGGAACGAAAGGCCATGACCTGATGTGGAAGAATATGCGCAGTGTCAGAGACATACACTTCGATTCCTTTGAACCCGTTTCCTTAGGAGAAATGACGCGGTACTCGTGGGAATAGTCTTTCGGAAGAGGATGAGGGAAAATGTATTGTTGCAGGAGCCGGTCATCGGGGCTTATCCTTTATCAACAATATCAAGGCGCTTCAACAGTGGGTCGCTTCAAGTAAACGTCAAAACCGGAGGAAACAATGTTAGATACGACATCTTTCACCTTTCTGATAGATGCGGCAATCGTGGTGTTCGTGCTCTTCATGGTGGTGGTCTTTTTCAAATCGATTTACAGCATCGGCCCGACCCAGATCGGACTGGTCCGTAAACGGTTTGGAGCGAAACTGCCCGGCAACAACCCGGTGGCTTTCCTGAATGAGGCCGGTTATCAGGCCGAGCTGCTCATGCCCGGTCAGCAATTG
>CAVVPU010000253.1:0-6293 GCA_963750015.1 uncultured delta proteobacterium
TGACGCCTTTTATGCCCTCTACGGGACAACGGCGGAGCGGGAAGGCGGTTACAGGATGGACCTGGACAAGTATTTTGAAAGGTTTGTGCACCCTGACGATAGGGGAGAGGTGAGAAGACTTTCAGCCGCGAACAGGGCTCGCGCCGATACCCAGGAGGTCTCTATGAGCCACCGCATCGTCAGGCCCGACGGATCGAACATCTTCATCTTGAGCAGGATGAAGCTCGTGAGGGACGCAGACGGACGGATCATAAAGACCATAGGGGCAAACCAGGACATTACCGAACAGAAGCAGGTCGAAGATGCCCTTGTCTGGAAGACTGCGTTCCTGGAGGCCCAGGCCAACTCCTCCCTCGACGGGATCCTCGTGGTGGACGAAAGGGGCAGGACCATCCTGCGTAATCAGCGCCTCATCGATATGTGGAAGCTTCCCCGGCACATCATCGAAGGGGCGGACGAGAAAGAGGAATTTGCCCACGTCCTTTCCATGACGAGGCACCCCGAAGCGTTCAAGGAGAAGATGGTTTTTCTTTACCGCCATCCCAGCGAGACAAGCCGTGACGAAATAGATCTCAAGGACGGCACGGTGCTCGATACCTATTCTTGTCCTGTTTTGGGAGAGAACGGCGCATACTACGGCAGAATATGGACCTACCGCGACGTTACCGAGCTGAGGCACTACTGGAACATGCTGGAGAGCCTTTCCAACACGGATGGACTGACCGATTTGCCGAACAGGCGTCGCTTCGATGAATTCCTTAACCGTGAATGGCGCAGGGCTGTGCGCGACAAGTCCAACTTGTCTCTTATCATGATGGATATAGACTTCTTCAAGGAGTTCAACGACAACTATGGTCACCTCGCGGGTGACGATTGTCTTTGCCGGGTCGCAAGGCTGCTCAATGAAGTCATTCAACGTCCCGGCGACCTTGCGGCCCGGTACGGGGGCGAAGAATTTGCGTGCATTCTTCCCGACACGGATTCAGAGGGGGCCCTTAACCTGGCCGGCAAGATAAGAAACGGAATTAAGGCCGCAAACATTCCCCATTTTTTCTCGTCCATAGCGGACCATATAACCCTGAGCTTCGGGGTTGCAACCCTGATCCCCGAAGCCGGTGAGATGCCTTCCGAACTCGTTCGACTCGCCGACGACCTCCTCTATTCGGCGAAGAAGGGCGGACGCGATCAAGTAAGAAGACAGTCGGGCCGCCCGGAATCCGTCCGACACGCGCGCCGCCTGGCGTGATTCTTAGGCTCGACGCAGCACCGTCGACCTTGGGACAGTAGCCCTCAAAAAACCTTGACAGTCCCCGGCGCATAATTGTACAAACCTTATAGACGTCTATTTGTCTGATGTTTGTTTCAGGGACCGAAAGACTTTCTTTCGTCTTTCGATTACCCCATGTATGCTCTGGCAGGCCGGAACCACGTTCGGACCCTTCGGTCCGGATCAGCACGCTTTGAAGGAGGCTCTCTGATGAAGATCGATATTTTTACCCACGTCCAGCTCCCCCGTTACAAACAGGCCCTCTACAAATATGCGGACAAGTTCCCCACGGAAAAAGCGGTGCAGGATAAAAGGCCGGTCCTGTGGGACAACGAGATGCGCCTGGGCAAGCTCGCGCCCTACGACGACCTCGTTCAGGTCTTGTCCGCCACCATGCCTCCCGTGGAGGAGGTGGTCAATGCCGATGAGGCAGCGGAACTCGCGAAGATATGCAACGATGAGATCGCAGAGATGGTCGCGAAGAACCCCAAGAAATACATCGCAGCCATTGCCAACGTGCCTCTCAATAATCCGGACATCGCCGTGAAAGAAGCTGAACGGGCCATCACCCAGCTCGGCTTCAAGGGTATTCAGATTCACACGAGGGTCAACGGCCAACCACCGAGCACGGAAGCGATGATGCCCCTCTATAAGTTCATGGTGGACGTCGATCTTCCCATCTGGATCCACCCCATGCGCGGCCCGGAGCAGCCCGACTGGAAAACGGAAAGTATCTCCTACAACCAGCTTTTCTCCATATTCGGCTGGCCCTATGACACCACGGCCGCCATGGTGAGGCTTGTCTTCGCCGGTATCTTCGAGAAATTCCCCACTATCAAGTTCATCACTCACCACATGGGAGGAATGGCCCCCTATTTCTCAGACAGGTGTATCGTCCATTGGAATAACGGCCTCCAGCGCCTCGGCGCAGACCATTTCCCCGGCCTCACCCGCCATCCCGTGGACTATTTGAAGATGTTCTATGCCGACACGGCCTTGGACGGCAACAGCAACTACTCCATGGAATGCGGCCTCGCCTTCTTCGGAGAAGATCACGTGCTGTTCGGCACCGATATGCCCTATGACGCGGAGAATGGAGCCATATCCATCAGGGAGACGATCAAGGGCATCGAGAAGATGGGTCTTGCCGAAGGGACGAAGCAGAAGATCTACGAAGGCAATGCGCGGAGACTGCTCCATCTCTAAAGGGAACCCTGTCATGAAGACCGACTAGGAATCACTGATCGAGCCAAACGCTGAAAGTGAAGTGTGACCAGGGACAATTCGGTGACAAGGAGGTAGTATGGACAAGCCCAGCGTAACAAAGTTTCTCGATGAGTTGAAGTTCAACCGGTTCCACTGGTGTCTTCTCGTTCTCGGGGTCTTGACACTTGTCTTCGACGGGTACGATTCACAGATCCTTTCCTATGTCCTCCCCAATGTCATCAAGGAATGGCACCTGAACCCCATGGTGGCGGGTTCGGTCATGTCCTGGGGCATGGCGGGCCTCATGATAGGCACTGCCGGCATGGGTATTCTCTCCGACCGGATCGGCAGGAAGATCCCCTCATTATAGGCCTCTGCGTATTCTGCATTTTTAACGGCGGCCTCTATTGGGTGCACGACTTCGGGACCTTCTGTATTCTTCGGTTCCTCGCGGGCATAGGCATGGGAGGTGCCCTCACCATCAACATCACCCTCGCCTCCGAATTCGCACCAGCGAAGATCAGGGGGGTGATGGTGTCGACCATGTTCACCGGCTTCATGATAGGACCCGCCCTCGCAGGCGTCATCTCGATCCTTTTCATTCCGACCTACGGATGGCGGGTAGTCCTCTTCTTCGCCCTTCTGCCTCTCGTCTTCATTCCCTTTCTTGTTGCATTTCTACCCGAATCGGTCCGCTTCCTCGCCAGGAAGAAACGCTACGACAAGGCCATTCCCATACTCCGGAGGATCGAAAAGGCAGCCCACACGCCTCCCCAGGAGTGGACCGACGACAGCTTCGCCCTTCCCGCGCTCGAGACCAAAGCAAGCGTGAAGGCCCTTTTCAGCTCCAAACTCGCCTTCGTGACCATACTCATCTGGCTCATCTATTTCTTTAATCTCCTCGCCATGTACAGCCTCACCACATGGCTGCCTACGCTCCTCAACAAATCCGGTATCTCCCTCGTCAAGAGCTATGGCTACACGGTCATCGACCACTTCGGCGGCTTCATCGGCGCCATGTTCCTCGGAGCAATGCTTGACCGCCTGGGCAGAAAATGGACCATCGCCGGTGCTTCCCTTCTCGCCGCTGTCGTCTCCGTGCTCTTCGGTCAGGCCACGGGGACCCCATGGGCCCTTTATCTTCTCAGCATGGCAGTCGGCTTCTTCCTCATCGGCGGCCAGTCGGCCCAGCATGCGGTGACAGGCGAGGTCTATCCGACCTTCATAAGATCTACCCGGGGTAGGGTGGGGCCTCACCATGGGAAGGTTCGGGGCCATATGCGGTCCCATTTTAGGCGGCTTTCTCCAGTCGGCGGGGGTCTCCTTCAGCGGATATTTCAAAGTGCTCGCGATTCCTCCTCTGCTTTGCATGGTGGTTGCCCTCTTTTACCCCTTCAACGTGAAGGGTGAGACCCTGGAGAACGTGGAAGCAGAGCTTACAGGAACAAAAGGGTAAGCCAAGCTCACTCTTATCTCCTTTGGCTGTCCATGGGGAGCTCCGGTCTCGGGGCTCCCCATGGTGTAGAACATTCCGCACCATAATGATTCCCATCCGGCTCCATTTTTTTCCAGGTGAGAGCTTTCTACCACTGGTCTCCTCGCGCACAACCTCAAGGGCTTCCGGCCCATTTCACTCGTGACCGTAACCCTATTGACCTTGCCTGACAAAAGGGTGAGAATGAAGACAGCCTTGAGAGTAGGCATTCCAGGAATGTCATCAGAGTATGGAGGTACCTATGATCGAGACCTTGGATTTTACGATCAATGAGAAACCTGTCCAACTAAAGGTCGATGGCGAGCGGCCCCTCTTATGGGTCATTCGCACGGACCTCGGTCTTACCGGCACGAAATACGGCTGTGGGGAAGGCATCTGCGGGGCATGTACGGTCCTCGTGAACGAGAGGTCCTTTCGCTCCTGCCAGATTCCGGTCAAGGAGGTGGCAGGTAAGAGACTCCTCACTATAGAAGGACTGGCGCGGAATGGAAGCCTTCATCCCCTCCAGAGGGCATTCGTCGAACACGATGCCCTTCAATGCGGTTTCTGCACATCGGGCATGATCATGGCCGCCTATTCCTTGCTTCAGGAAAACCCCCAGCCCAGCCGGGCCGACATCCTCCGCGGCATGGACGATAACCTTTGCAGGTGTGGCGCCCATGAGCGGATCGTCAAGGCAATTCAAACCGCTGCCAACGCTATGGCTGGAGGGAGGATGTGATGAAAGACCAGGGTCGGTCGAAAAGTCTTCATGAAGAACGCTCCTTTTTCCTGACCAGACGGACCTTTCTCAAGGCCGTGGGAGGCGGTATCGTCGTTCTCTTTTCGACGAGTATCCTGCCTGCCCAGGAAGGCGGCCGCGGAAGGGCACTACCACTTCCCGATGACTTCAACGCATTTCTCCGCATCGGAGAGGACGGCCGGGTCTCCTGTTTCACCGGAAAGATCGAGATGGGTCAGGGCATCGTCACCTCGCTGGCCCAGACCCTCGCAGACGAGCTCGATGTTGCCGTCGACCAGGTAGACATGGTCATGGGCGATACGGACCTTTGCCCTTTCGACATGGGAACTTTCGGCTCGCGCACCACTAGATTTTTCGGCCCGCCTCTGAGACAGGCGGCAGCGGAGGCCCGGGCCGTACTCATCTCTTTGGCTTCGCAGCAGCTCAAGGTGCCCAAGGACCGACTTATCATTAAAGATGGCGTCATCTTCGACAAAGAGCACCCGGGCGACAGGGTCTCCTATGGCCTGTTGGCACACGGTAAATACATCGAAAAGCGCCTTACCCCTAAACCGCCCGTAAAAGAACTGACCGAGCACATGGTCATGGGCAAACCTTTGGGCCGT
The DNA here is from genome assembly GCA_963750015.1 of uncultured delta proteobacterium. Taxonomy (GTDB): domain Bacteria; phylum Desulfobacterota; class Syntrophorhabdia; order Syntrophorhabdales; family WCHB1-27; genus CAVVNC01. Next base: position 5,316 of record CAVVPU010000253.1, read on the forward strand.
GCAGATGCGACGAGAAAGGTTACGGGAGCAGCGCGCTACGCCGGCGACATCAGGCTGCCGGGAATGCTCTATGCTCAAATCCTTAGGGCCCCTGCGCACGGGGCAAAGCTGAAACGGGTCGATACTTCAGCCATAAAGGCCGATGAAAGAGTTATCGTCATCAAGGAGGAGGATCTCGTCGCTGTCCTCCATCCGATGCCGGACATGGCCCGGAATGCCCTGACACGGGTAGTCGCCGAATATGACAAACCCGTCGAATCTCCGGACAATTCCAGTATTTTTGAGCATCTTCTGAGAGCAGCTTCCCCACGGGGCGAGGTCGTCTCCGAGGAGGGCAGTCTCGAAGAAGGCGAGAAGAACGGCCGCCTTTTCGAACACACTTACTACGACCACTACGTGGCCCACGCTGCCATAGAGACCCATACGGCAACCGTCAAGATAGAGGCGGGGAAGGTAACCGTGTGGCCATCGACCCAGAGGCCCTTCGGGACCAAGGAGGATGTTGCCCGCGCCCTCGGCATACCGTCGAAGAATGTGCGGGTCATCACACCCTTTGTGGGTGGCGGCTTTGGCGGCAAGAGCAATACCCAGCAATCGGTCGAGGCAGCAAGGCTTGCCAAATTGACGGGCAGACCCGTCCAGGTGATGTGGACGAGAAAGGACGAGTTTTTCAACGACACCTTCCGGCCGGCCGCAATCGTAAAGATCCGTTCCGCCCTCTCGCCGGATGGAAGAATCACGTCCTGGAAATACGACGTCTTTTATGCAGGTTCGAGGGGAGCCGAGCAAATCTACGCAGTCCCTCATCACAGGGAGACCTCTTTTGGCAGTCCCGGTGATGAGGGCGGAGCCCATCCTTTCGCCACGGGTCCGTGGCGCTCTCCCGGCAATAACACCAATTCTTTCGCCAGAGAATCGCATATCGACATCATGGCTGCAGAGGCAGGTCTCGATCCCGTGGTCTTTCGCCTGAAGAAC
>CAVVPU010000254.1:0-7724 GCA_963750015.1 uncultured delta proteobacterium
TCCGCCAAAAGGAGCGGATGTATGCTTCATTTTTCCCCTCGCCCTTGAGGGGTGAGGGTGGCCGTTGTTCGCTCTTATATCTTCAACTTTCGCGATTCGAGTTTCGCGATTTCCCTTTTCCCTTTTCCCTTTCCCCTTTCCCCTTTTCACTGCCTTTTCACCGTCCCTACGGCCGGGCCTTTCTTTGTCCGTGAGGAAGTAGGCGAGCGCGAGAACGGGCATGGCGGTCCCCACGAGAGAGGCAGCGATCCAGCCGCCGTGTGCGTAAGCCAGGCCGCCGGCAGCAGAGCCAATTGCCCCGCCCACAAAGAAGACAGACATGAATATGCCGTTCATCCTTCCGCGCGCCTGCGCGCCTAGCGCATAAATGGCCTGCTGGCCGAGAACGAGGTTTCCGGAAACCGACATATCGAGCAGGATGGCGGCGGCGTAGAAGACCGGCAGTGCGAGGCCCGGTGTGGATTGGAATAGGTGCGTAAGGGCAAAGGAAGACGCGGCGACCGCGAATGCCATGGTGGTAAGCCTCGTCGTCCATCCTCTGTCCGCGAGCCGTCCTGCAATCGGAGATGCTACCGCCCCGCCAACGCCCGCGAGGGCGAATAGGGCAATGCCGGTTTGCGAGAGGTGAAAATGGCGGGCCAGCCATAACGGGCTTACTGTCCAAAAGAGGCTAAACGAACAGAACAGGCAGGCTTGATAGACCGCCCTGCGGCGCAGTACCGGGGTCGACCTGAAAAGGGGCCACAGAGATGCGATAACACTGCGGTATGTCAATGTTTTGGCGGGCCTCCTGTCCGGGAGGAAACGGTATAAAAGAAAGATGAGCGCCAGCATCATCCCGGCCGAAAGGAAGAAAACCAGATTCCATCGAAACAGACCGGCGAGGAAGCTGGAAATGGGACGGGCAAACATGATACCGAGCAAAAGACCGCTCATGACACTGCCCACCGTGCGCCCCTGCTCTTCCGGGGTCGACAGGTGCGCGGCATATGGCACGAGCACCTGGACCACGACCGACCCCAGGCCGATCAGAAAGGACGCTATAAAGAAGATCCGCGCCTGATGTGCGAAACCTGCCAGGAACAACGCGAAAACGGCGATCGTCAGAATCGAGACGGCCAAACGCCTGTTTTCGACCAGGTCGCTGAGGGGAACAATGAATAGCAGGGCGACGACATAGCCGATTTGAGTAGTTGTCACGATCAGGCCGGACGTGTCGGCGGAAATGCCCAGCGATGCGCTGATCGGTCCCACCAGCGGCTGGGCATAATACAGGTTGGCGACAATAAGCCCACAGGAAGCGGCCAACAAAGCAATCAGCCATTTGGAAATGCTCTTTTTCACGGCTACATCGGCATCCATAGAGTACCTCTCTTCGGTATTAATAAACTGAACGTATAGTTTATTAATATAATTTAGACTCGAAATTCAGTTGTGTCAAGACTGGAACTTTCCGCAAAACAAAGTAACGATTGAGCGGGCGCGGCCATTCCTTGAGTGTGGCACTGCTTCTTCCTAAGAATAGGTCTTATAGGACTTATATGACCTATTCTTAAAGGTTCAAAAAGAGGTTGAAACGAAAACTATTTTTTGCGGAACACTCTATTGCTCGCAACGGAGAAGAAATAGTCTATAATGAACGTATCGTATCCTAATAAAAGGCGTCGAAGGCGGTACTATGGCAAATAAAGGGAGACCACGCAGCGAAAAGGCGAAGAAGGCGATTCTGGACGCCGCGTATGCGTTACTGCTGGAAAACGGTTTTCATGCCATAACCATTGAAGAGATCGCCAAGCAGGCCGGGGTGAGCAAAGCCACCATATACAAGTGGTGGCCCAACAAAGCGGCGGTAGCAGCGGACAGTTTCTTTGCCGCGTCTACGGAAAATTTCCCCTTACCCGATACAGGTTCCTGCGAGAAAGACCTCTTCAACCAGGCCAATCAGTTGAGCAGGTTTTTGGCGACAGACAAGGGCCGCATCATCACTGAGTTGATCGCCGAAGGGCAGTTCGACGCGGATGTGGCCAATGCCTACCGTTCGAGGTATTTCAAGCCACGCCGCTCGATATCGCGGAAAATCCTCGAGCAGGCCATCGTGAGGGGGGAGCTTCCGGATGATCTGGATTTGGAGCTGTGTATAGATTTGATCTTCGCTCCGCTGTTCTATCGCCTGCTTATTACGGGGGCCGGGATCGACTCCGCCTTTTTGAAGGACTTGATCTCATACGCCTTCAATGGAATCAGGCGTCGCGACAAGGCCGCAGGGCAGCCTGGCGACCGCGGCATATACAACGCCCGGACAGGCCGCAAAAATGTGGAGTAGGGTACGGCCCGGTTTGGCTAAGACGCCCCTTCTTAGCCGGTAGTGCTCACCTTGGAACTCTCCGAAGAGGACGTGCTCGAAGAAATATTCTCGGCTACCGTGCGCAGCGTGTCGGCGCTCACGGTAAGAAGATTTGTATTCTCGTACGCCTGTTCGAGGGACTGAGTGTTCGAAGACGAGTCCGAAGACGTGCCGCTTGCCGTCGATGCCTCGGCATCCACTACTTCTTTCGCGAACGTAGGGCTTGCCTTCATCAAGTCCGCGTTTCCCGCCGAAAGAAGGACATCTAACAACGAGCTATTTGTCGAGGACGTCGAGGTGCCCGAAAGAGCGTTGTAGAGGGAGCTGTCCGAGTCCGACGAAGAATCGTTCAGGAGACTCACGATGTCCGAGGACGTGCTCGTGTCCGAAGTTGTCCCTGTGCCGGAGGCTGCGCTCGTGTCCGAGGCAGCGCTCGCGGAAGAGCTGGAGCCCGAATTGAGCGTGTTGAGTAACGAAGAAGTGAGTGAATTGTTGACGCTGTCAATGGTCGACATGGTTTCCTCCCTTATCTGTTCTGCTTGATTTCCCATGCATTTTTTAGACCATAAACCGCACGCGGAATAGCAAATAAAAGTGCCGGCGGAGCACCCTCCACGCTTTCCGACAGGGGAAGGGTGACATCCTGTAATCGTTACCCCTATGTTTCTTGTCTTAATGCTCTGTTTAGCATGGTGATCGCGAAAGTAGAAGAAGCAAAAAGGGCAGAGCCATTTGCTGACCCTGCCCTCGGTACAGGGTGAATAGCGTCTATCTCTTGAACCTCCTCCTCACTGCCGCAAGGCCGACAAGACCCGGAGCGAGCAAGAGGAACGAAGGTGGTACGGGAGCGGGTGAACCGGGTGGGGGTGAACCGGGTGGGGGATCCAATGTATAGGGTGGTACGGGATAGGGTGGTACGGCCACTGCTGGTCCGGTCACTGCTGGTTCGGTTACGTTGACCTGAAGGGTCCCAAAATTGTCGTTGTACCAACCATCAGCGAAACCCAATTGCAGTTGGCTTGCCCCACTAGGGATCACAAATGCCACAGGCCCATCCCCTATCACAAAGGGCCCCCCCACTATAGCTCCCGTTGCATCGGCAAAAACGCCAATCAACTCCATGAAGGTAACCGGAAACTGACTGGCAGGAATATAGAACGCAGGCGTGTAATCCGGACCAGGTGCTTGATCCGGTGTGTGCCATATGCTGGCGTTGAGGCCATTCAAGTTAGGGTCGCCGTTTGCTCCGATGGTCCAGGCCGACCCTCCCGCTCCTCCGCAAACATTTCCATCAAGCCAAGCGATGTCCACCGTGTCGCCGGGCGTAATTGGCAAGCCTACCGGGCTGGTGTTCACCTGGTACGCCGTATTACCCCAGTCGCTGCCACCACCTGTAGTAACATACCATGTGACACCACTGTTGGAGATAACAGTCGGACCCCAATTAGAATTAGCAAGGCCGTTCGTTTGGCTTCCATATCCCAAAGTTGAGTTGAGGGTTGAGCTCCAGTTCCAAGGTCCAGATCGACCATCGACATCCACCGTGAGAGCATAGCCCTGGCCAATACAGCAAAACGTGCCTGAGTAAGGCCGCAAAAAGCAGAAAACTTTTCATAGCCCCTCCTTATCTTCAACAATGTGTTATGAACCCGACTGCGCATACTTCGTGCCGTTTTCTTACACTTCCTTCTGTTCAGCGCTCGTTGGTAGCAGCCCGGCCGTCACCATTGTGGGTCAAAGGAGGGAATGCCAGAACTGTCGGCTTTCCATCTCACCCTCGCAGATGGTTTGGCGTTATCCCTTGCACTACTGCCTCCTTGACCTGAAAATAGAAAAAGCCGCCCTTTATCTGGCGGCTCGGCTGTCTACTGAAGAAGGCTCAGAAAAACTAACTGAGACCCGTCGGCTTTCTGTCCCACCCTCGCAGATGGTTTGGTTTTTTCAGATTATGTTCCCCATATAATACGGGCATGAACTAATGTCAAGACGACAACGTAGGTTCTGAAACAGCAGGTGTTTTCGCGGAGAGTAGCCGGGGCGGGCGAGTCGTGGCGATGGCACCCTATTATCCGCGTGCCCCGCAATTCGCCCACCTAGGGACAATTGCGTGCGTGCCGCCCCCCTCACGTGAGCCCTCTCCCCCGGCCGGGCGAGAGAACTACAAGTGAACCAAAGGGCGGCCCGACGGGGCCGCCCTTCCAATAGTTCTGTTATCCTAATGAAGTGCCCAATTGGCCCAGCCGGGGGACAATTGGGATTGCTTTTCGGCGGCCTATGGGGCCGCTATTTCAATTGATTTGTTATCCTCTGTACTCCTCCACAATTGGCTCACGGAGAGACAATTGTGGTGTGATGTGGAGAGCCGCATGGGAAGAATCGATGAGATGTGGATGACCTGTCGTGCCTCATTGACCGCAGCCGTACTCGATGTACGGCGGATGGGCATGAGGTGCGGCAGGGCGCCGCAGATCGCGATTCTTGTCATGCGGCTCTCCCTTACCCACATAAACATTTTCCGACAGTCCTTTGCTCTTGTCTTGCTCTTGTCTTGCTCTTGTCTTGCTCTTGTCTTGCTCTTGCTCTCTCTTGGCCTGTCCTCTCTCTTGTCTTATCCTGATCTCACTCTTGCTCTCGCCCCGCCCTTCGCTCCTGCGGCACTGCGCCGCAGCACGGCAGAGGTTCATCGAAAAATGTTCATTACATTCCTCTCCCCTCCCTCAGATTTTGTTCGGACTCTTCGGCATTCCGGTGTTACACTTTGGATTGGGCTGAACGCAAATTCTCAGGCGAGTAAGAATATGGAACTATATGCCGATAACCCTAGAGGAATGTGTCGGCCTCGCACCCTCGGGACGGATTTTTCAAAAAAAATCTCCGAACGGTGACAACAGGTGGCGTCTCATTCATGAAGCGATCCTGCCGCCCATGGCCGGACCGCTACAATTTGTCAGGTCCGTACCCGCGTAAACCTGCGTACGCGACAAAAAGAATTGCGGAGGGTACATGGCTTCCACCGATGTTCCAGAGATAACCGATAAAGAGCTTGAAAGAAGAATCCTGGAGCGTACCGCCGAACTCGTCCGGGAAAACGAGCTTCTCAAAAAGAAGATCGACGAGCGGAAAACCACGGAAGAGGAGCATCGTTGGAAAGAACAAAGATTACATAACCTCTTCAACACGTCCAGGGACGCCATTCTTCTCATCAACCAGGAAAGCGGCTCCATCCTCGATGCCAACCCCGCCGCATGCAGGCTCTACGAATACTCGCCGGAGGAGTTCCTCGCCCTCAAGGTCACGGACCTTTCGGCAGAGCCGGAAAAAACCGAAGAGTCGGTGCGCCGGTCGATCTCCGACGTTCCCCTTCGCCTCCATCGAAAAAAGGACGGCACCATATTCCCCGTGGAGATCAGCGGCGGCTACTTCGAGGAGGAGGGCCTCCATCTTCACACCGCATTCATCCGGGACATAAGCGAACGGAAGCGCATCGAGGAAGAGATCGTCATGCTCAAGCAGTCGATCGACATAAACCGCGACGGCGCATACTGGATTGATAGGGACGGCAGGTTTGTCTACGTCAACGACGCGGCGTGCACGGCCCTCGGCTGGAAGCGGGAGGAGCTCATCGGAAAAGCGCTCTTCGAAGTCAACATCGAGGCCACAGCGGAGGGCATGAAAGCCACCTGGGACCAGCTTCGCGCACGGGGCTCCTTCATTGGCGAGTCGGTTCACCGCCGTAAAGACAACACCGAGTTCCCCGTCGAGATAACCACCACCTACGTCCAATTCGCCGGGCGGGAATTCGCCTGCGGCTTCGCCAGAGACATAAGCGAACGCAAAACGATGGAAGCTGCCCTGAAGGAAAGCGAATCGAAATTCCGCTCCTACGTGGAGCGCTCCCCCCTCGCAGTCGTCGTGATCGACGAGACGGGAGTCGTCGTCGATGTCAACCGGGCTGCGGTCAGGCTATCGGGCTATGATAGAAAGACGGTTTTGGGCAGGCATCTCTGGGAGATACTGCCTGACGACGACCGCCCTATGGGCTCTGACGATTTTGTCGCCCTTGCGCGCAAGGGACACTACGAAGGGCGGTATCGCATCCAAAAAAAGGATGGCTCCTTCATCTGGGTCTCGGCGATGGCAACCGTGCTCGGGAACAGGCATTTCCTCATCTACTGCCGGGACATTACCAAACAGAAAAAAGCCGAAGAAGCCCTCAAACGATACGAACTGCTGTCAGGGCACAGCCGGGATATAATCCTCTTCTTGACCACCGATGGAAACATCCTCGAGGCCAACACTGCCGCTGAAAAAGCGTACGGCTATACCCGCGAGGAGCTGCGGGGGCTCACGATCCACGACCTGAGGGATGAAGAGACGGCACCCTTGACTGCGGCTCAGATGGCCCAGGCCAACAGAAAAGGGATCCTCTTCGAGACCGTCCATCGTCGCAAAGACGGCAGCACCTTTCCGGTGGAGGTCAGCTCGCGGGGCGCGACCATAGAGGGCAGGCGTGCGCTCGTGAGCGTTGTCCGCGACATCACCGAGCGAAAGGACGCCGAAAAGGAGCTTACCTTTTTGAAACATTCGGTCGACGTGCTCCGCGACTCGGCGTTCTGGCTGGACAGCGACAACAGGCTAGTCTATCTGAACGACGCAGCCTGTAGGTCCGTCGGTTACGCCCGCGAAGACGTGATCGGGAAAGAAATCTACACAATCGTCCCGGCCCGCACACCCCAAGCGATGGAAGAGGTCTGGGAGCACCTTAGAAAAAGCGGCTCTTATGCTCATGAATTCCTATACCGGCGTAAGGACGGCAGTGAATTCCCCTGCGAGGTCGACCTCAGCTACATTCCCTTCGGCGGACGCGAATTTATGTGCGGTTTTGCCAAGGACGTCACCGAAAAAAAGAAGCTCGAGGAGCAGCTCCGCCAGGCCCAAAAAATGGAGGCAATCGGCACCCTTGCCGGTGGAGTGGCCCACGATTTCAACAACATCCTCATGGTCATCATGGGGCTCGGCAACATCATCCAGATGAGCCTCGGCCCCGATGACCGGAACAGACCCCACGTCGACCAGATCGTCCTTTCCGCCGAAAGGGCGGCCGAGCTCACCCGGAGCCTCCTCGCCTTCAGCCGCCGTCAGCGGATATCCCTCGAGCCCCGCGAAGTCGACGGCGTTGTCGCGAACGCTGCAAAGCTCCTGAAAAGGCTCCTCACCGAGGACATCGGACTCAAGGTGGAGCTTGCCGCAGGCCGGGCGATTGCCATGGTCGATGTTGCCCAGATAGACCAGGTGCTCATGAACCTCGCGACTAACGCCCGGGATGCCATGCCGTCCGGAGGCTCCCTCGTCATAAGGACAGCCCTGGCCCAGCTCGACA
>CAVVPU010000255.1:0-16205 GCA_963750015.1 uncultured delta proteobacterium
GAACACCGTAGGCGCCCGAGGTGAAGGCCGAGTCAAGATTACATCATCGGATGCAGGCTTGCAGCACCGGGCTTATGGTTGCATCGTGGAAAGCAGCAATAGCATATTGGAAGCAAAGAATGTCCCAGCGGTTCTTGTAAGTAAAACATGTCAAGAGCTGTCACTTCTTAGTCAGCGTCGCACGCGGAGCCTTTCCACTTTCGACTTCTTATATGAAAGCGGCCGCGAAGTTGAGGAGCTTCGAGGCGATTCCTTCGAAGTACTCGTCGTGGGTGACGACCTTGGACCGGTCCACATAACCCCTTGCGGCGAGCATGGAGACGATGTCATCGTGCTTTGCCTTTGACGGATTGTACTTGACGAGGCAACTCCCTGTGGTGAGGTTGATAGTAACGCCATCCACTCCGGCCGTTCTCCGAAGGAGGTCTTCAACCTCCGCAGCCGCGTCCCTGTTGTTCCTGACCAGAGGGGTTCTGATCCGGAGCCTACCGGGCAGATGGTGCATGTAGCAGGTCATGCGTGTCTCCTCCTTGTCGTGTTAACTCGTCCCCCGTCACCCTCACATAGGTGCGGCAGACAGGATAGCGACTGCACCGGAATACCGAATATGTGTCTCCCTTCTTCTTGAAGACGTGGGTCCGGGAGCCGCAGACCGGACATTCAGGTCTGACCCCCGGGAAGATCCTTTCGTGTCCCGGTACGAACTGGCGGTCGCACATGAGACACTTATATCGCTGGAGATGGTAGTAGGTTTTTCCGTACTTGTAGATTGCCCTGGAACCACATTCCGGGCACTTTATGGGTTTATCGATAGTCTCTATGGTCATTTCTTTACTCTCACACCGAGAGTAGTCTACGTGACCATTGTTACGCCGGGATGTAGCTTTTGTTAATTTTTGGTAAATATCGCGTGGTTTTGACAGGAAAGACCGTGGCGAGCGTCTACATGATCTGTTCTATCCCTATGGCGATCAATATCATACCGGCCACTATGCCCGCTCTATCGGCCAGCTTCCACTTTACGAAGGCCTCGGCGATATAGTTCCCTCCCCAGAGGGCGATGTAATTGATTACGGCCGACAGAAGGCCTACCCAGAAAGGATTGAGCCCGATCATGCCGGCGCTCAACCCCCCACCGATGTTGTTGATCGACAGGGCGATGCCGAGGAAGGTGGCCTCCTTGAAGTCGATATGCTTTGAATGATCCGCATCCGCCTTCTCGGGTTTCATCATGATGCCGAAGATGCCGTTCTTTTTCGTTTTTTGTGATTCCCCTCCAGGCTCCTCCGGTTTCGATACAAAAGGCTCCAGGATCATCCACAATCCGATGCCGGTGAGGATTACCATGCCGATCATCGATGCGAGGTGCTTGCCGAAGAGCCCTGATACCATGCTGCCGGAAAAGGCCGCAAAGGATGAAATAAAGAAAGTGATCACCGATATCCACAGATTTATGGGAATGCTTATTCTTATTCCGCGTATGCTGTAGGCGATTCTGGCCGCAACGTTATCAACGTTGTTGGTGAGGGCGATGAAAAAGGTATACAAAAATTGGTGCATCCTGTTTCCCTTTGTTTGGGGGAGGCATAGGTCCTTGAAATCGATAGATAGTCTAATGCAGCCCGTCGCTCTTCACAAGAGACCAGGGCGACATCTTTCATTACTTCCCTCAAGATCCCGCGGACGGAAATTGTTGTTCATCCGGATATGATTATTGAGAAGGAGCCGACCGGAGATTGGGACCGGCTCGGACCGATAGGTCCCGCGGCTTTCCGGGCCTCTTCTGGCCATTCTATCCGGGCCGTGACAGGCCGGCCCATCAGCGCGCTTCTTCAAAACACGATAAAATGGCCCAACCCGAAGGCCGTGCCTTAAGAAAGCATGCTTTGGATGGCGTAGCGGAAGTCGAGGAATTCCTCGCTCTCGTACATGCTTTCTATCCCCTGCCTCAGAACCTCGACGGCTTGGGCGGGGTCGTCTCCGTAACCGACGACCGAGAGGTCTGTGGCTCGCGCCGCGAAGCCGCATTTGACAGGCTCGACGACGGCGACCAGCGACGGCTTGAGCGGCTTGCCGAGAAGATGGCTAATCTCCACGCGGTAAGGGGTAGATTCTTCATTCATACATTGACTTGTGATGTAAGCACCCATGTTCTTCCTCCTTCTGCGTATCACTCTTGGCTCTTACGACGACTATCCTGAGCCTTCCACTCCTCATAATACTTCGGCCGCGGTTATGATTCAGTGAAGACTTCATCAAATTCCTGTTAAATATTCTGTGTGCCATGAGAGAGTATACTTCCCCGATCGTCAAGATGCATGCCTTCGTGGGGAGGGTTTACAGAGACGCAGTCTTCCCTGTAAAATAGCCATGGAATCGTCCACGATGTAGCGCAAAACAGGAGAACAGGTGGTCAACATGGAAAAGCACTCCCATCGATTCGTCGAGACCTTCGACGGATTCTGCGGTTTCGGCCTGGACAGGCAGTCGGATGAAAACACGGTGCAGCTCTACCTCCAGAAGTTTTCGGATGACCGTTTGATGAAGGTGATCCTGACCCGGATGACAGACGAAGAACTGACCGAGGTTTTCGAGGTTGTAAGCAAAATGCTGAAGAAGCACCTGAACGAGCCCGAATACCACGAACTGTTCCTCAAAGAATAAGGGGGGGGTGGGGCACAGGCAGAGGCACAGGCAAAGGCAAAGGCAAGGGCAAAGGCACTTAAGGACGATTGCCCGTGGGGAAGCGTATGACACCCCTTCCTCTCGCACATCAGGCTCCGCTCCCGACCCCCGTAAGGCTCCGGCTCGCTTGATGTGCGCGGTGGCGTCCCAGCAGGGAGGTTCGAGCACGCACATCATCCCTCCGGGACCGCTCTCCTCCGCCAAACGGTGGTTAACGGTCGCTGCGCAATATGTGCGAGAGGAAGGGGTGCCATACGCTTATGGGATTGCCAGGGGAGAAACGCCTGTGCACTGGAGGGGAAAAAGGGAAAGGAGGGAATGGAATGGGCGGCCTTTAAGGCCGCCACTGTTATCAACCGGTCATTCTACCCTTTCGGGAAAGGGCACTGCGCGCCTGCGGCGGTTCTTCCTTTTTATGAAGGGGAGGCTCCGTCCGGCTTTGGAAGAAAAGGCAAGAACCTATCGCGGACCAAGCTCTCGCCGTTGGCGATGGTCCGCGAGGGCAAGCCTTGATGGAGGGGGCGACGCGAGCCCCATTAATTGCGCCGCCGCTGTTATCAACCGACTTGGTACGGATGCAACCCCCGAGGGTCGGAGACGTGGGCAATAAAGGACATCGCGAATCGCGAAAGTGAGGGACGAGGAACAAGGCCCACCCTCACCCTGGCCCTCTCCCCTCGCCGAGGGCGAGGGAAAAAGGGAACCACATCGTCGGTTCTCGGCGGCCTCTAGGGACGCCCTCCTCTTAAATTGGTGTTGGTGTGTACATCCTATGAAGGCCGGAGCCGCGGGCTCTTAAAGATACGGCTCCGCGTGCTACCGGCCGGTCGGCTGGGAGGGATCGTGAGGTGTGGATGCAATTTGAGCCTTGCTGCCCGGATGGCGTACTTAATGTACGTCAGAGGGCGCATGGCGAAAAGTGCGCCGCCGGGTGCCCGCGTGCGGGCGGCACGATTCCTCCCAGCCGACCGGCCACACCTCGTGCCCTCACTCGCCGTTTCGCCTCTCTTTCTCACTCGTTTTTCCCCGCCTCTGCCTTTTTCAGCTTAACCACCCGGTCTCCCTTGGTTGAATTAGGCTAAGAAAGGGTATAGGTTGATCAGTAGGACTCGGGCGTGGGTCTTTCATCTCGCGCCCTGAATCTTTTCATTTCAACAGCGGAGGTCTCGGGTGTCCCGTATCAGAAGCGGTGTTTTGATTCTCTTTCTCCTCGCAATCGTTTTCTCGCCTCTGCCTCTGATGGGGCAAAAGGTCGGGCTCCTTCCCGTGCCTCCTCTCGTGTGCAAGCCGACGCTGTCATCGATAACGTTGAGCATTGCTGCCGCTGCCGATCCTTTTTACTGCTACGCCCGGTACAGGGAAGATCTGCCTCAAGGGCGGGAATGGCAACGGAGCGGACAGGTTTACGTGCCTTCGGGGGGTACGGTGGAGCTCTTGATTACTTCCCTTCGACCGGACAGGAAATATCGATACGAGCTCTACGCGGGGGTTGGGAAGGATCAGAAATTCTCGATGGAGTTCGAAGGCAGATTCCGCACCCAGAGATCATCCGGCCCGTTCTCTTTTGTCATGTTCTCAGACTCCCATCTTACTCCTTTTAATCCGGAGCGTCTCGAAGTGCTGCGGAGCGTGGCGGTGTCCGCTCTGTCCCGGAAGCCCGATCTTGCCCTGATGCTCGGCGACAACATCCAGACCTTCACCAGTCACGGAGGACCTCTCGGCGAGAAGAGTCATGGCGTGCTGCTTTACAGGATCCTCCGTCAGGGAATTTCCGACATTGCTCCTTATGTGCCCATTTATATGGTCAATGGAAATTGGGAAGGTGAGAACGGCTGGCATACTCAGGAGCGCAGGGAGTGGGCCCGGGAAGCGAGAGAGGCTTATATGCCCGGGCCCGATAACACTACCTATCCCGAAGGCGGAAGCCCGAACCAGGATTATTATGCCTTTACCTGGGGCAACGCTCTCTTCGTCGTCCTCAACGTGACGGGCTACACCAAGACAGACCATACCCTCACATCCACGATCGGCAGGGCCGACGATTGGACCTTGGGGGACGAACAGAGAGCGTGGCTCGAAAAGACCCTGGCCGCCTCGAGGAAGAGATGGAAGTTTATCGCAATACATCACACCGTCGGAGGGGATGCCGGCGACGATGAGAATTCCCGTTACGGAAGGGGTGGGGGCAGGGCCGCCAAAGTCGGCGAACAGGCCATCATCCATCAATGGATGCGCCAATACGGCGTTCAGGCCTTTTTCTACGGCCACGACCATGTCTTTACCGATATCGAGGTTGACGGGATTCACTATGTCTGTGTGGGAAGTGCCGGAGCCCCATGGAAATTCGGAACGTCGGAGACGGGCTATGGCCGATACTCGCCTGAGTCGGGATATACTTTCGTCGAGGTCGGGGCCGATTCGACCAAAGTCTCCTTTGTGAAGCCTGATCCAACCGGCACACAGGGGACCGCGGTGACCTCCTTCACGATGAAATAGGCGCCCTATCTCCAAAAATCGAGTCGGGAATCGGGTGCTCTTCTTACGGTTTTCACCGCTTTTCTTTTTTTGCCTCCCTCGACACGCCCCTTATGGGGAATTATGCTTCACACATGGGTGTGGGAGTCAGAAATTTCATCTTCGAAGAGACGGGCAATATATCGGTTATCCCCCAAAGCCGCATCGACCGTTTGCTGCGATTGGAGGAAAAACTCTCCCTTTGTGCAGGCAGACGCGTGAAAATAGCGACTGTTTTCCTCGAGATGCGTAATCGAAAGCCGGTTTCAGCCTTGAGTTGCGGGTTCTGGCTCATGCATTTCACGCCGAGGGGATACATTAATGAGAAAAAGGAGTTCGAGGGACTCAAACTTGCCTTGAATATACTGAGCGGGACCGCCGTGGCACGGAACGGCCGTGTCATCGACATCAGCAGAAAGCTGTACGAACGGCGCTACAAAGTAGAGCACACATGGACGCCCACGTCTGAAGAGTGGGCCCGGTTAGGTCAGGTGGTGCAGAAACTGCTTCGCAAGAAGGAGTCGCTTTAAGGCCACCCGCCTGTTCTCAAGGAGCACCGCCGTTCATGACCGGCTTGCCGATGCTGCGTGTCGTCATCGAACACTGCCTGGTAAAATGGACATGACCCTTCGACTTGTGGAGGAACTTGGAGTCTCGCACCATATTGTTTCATTTGCGAGAAATGTTCTCCTATGTGGACAGAAACATATTGAAATAGTTTATGTTATCGAATTACCTGGGTGCTGAACCGGCGGCAGCCCGAGCGAATGCGAGGTTGAGCGGGGAGGCTCGGCGGGCTGAGGAAGAAGAGGCAAAAGCTTATCGCGGCCCAAGCTCTCGCCGTTGGCGATGGTCCGCGAGGGCAAGCCTTGATCGAGGGGGTGCTGAACCGGCGGCAGCCCGAGCGAATGCGAGGTTGAGCGGGGAGGCTCGGCGGGCTGAGGAAGAAGAGGCAAAAGCTTATCGCGGCCCAAGCTCTCGCCGTTGGCGATGGTCCGCGAGGGCAAGCCTTGATCGAGGGGGTGCTGAACCGGCGGCAGCCCGAGCGAATGCGAGGTTGAGCGGGGAGGCTCGGCGGGCTTATGCCCGTCGAGGGGGTGCTGAACCCCATTAAATAGCACAAACCCGGTTCAGCGAGACCGATAAGTCCGCCGAACCGGGTTTGCCACACCATGCTTCGTTATTTTACTTTCTTGACGTTAGCCGCGGCCGGACCTTTTGCGCCGGCCACCACGTCGAACTCAACCCTTTCACCTTCCGTCAGGGACCTGAAACCCTCGCTTTGAATCGAAGAGTGATGGACGAAAACGTCTCCGCCGTCGTCCTTTGTGATAAAGCCGAATCCCTTTGCGTCGTTGAACCATTTCACGGTACCCTGCGGCATGTTGAGACACTCCTTTTCTTGTTTTTTACCCACCGACAAAAAATTTTGGCCCCTTGAGGCCGCCATCTTATTGAAGAAGGTGGCTCTGTTAAGTTTTTATCGCATCAAAACGCGTAAAAAGTCAAATAAAATTGTTGGCCCTAAGAAGAAAATCCCCGGCCGGCCCCGATTTTCGATTGGTCGCCAGCCTGAAAAGACGCCAAAAATTGAGATATCTGCATACTTCCTGTTGGAAAAGAGGCATTTCTTTCAGAGTCTGTCGCTCAGCCAGGTTGAGAGGTCGGTTATTCCTTCGAAGAGCCCTTGCAGATCGGTCCAGAGGAGATAGATGAAGTTGTGGCCGTGAGGCCAGCGTGCGAGTATCCGGTGCTCTTTCAGGGCAAGGCCCGTGTAGATAGCCCTGGTATAACCTATTGAGAGGAGCGCGTACCCGGGAGTGAGCTCTTTTGTCGCGTGGGCCTGTCCTTCCCGGTGGGAGTGGACGATTACCGGTTTGCTCCACCTCAATATAGGTTGCCTGTGACCGTTTTCACTGAGAAAATCGACTTCAAAAGGGGGTTTGACGGCGGCAAGGGTGAGCTCGTCCAGGAATTCCTCTGGCGGCTCGGTGCTCGGCGGGCACCTGACGTCGACGCCCGTGTAGAACAAATGGCCTTTGAGGAGCTGAAAGACAAGCTCCGAATAGAAAAGCACGTCCACATCACTCGGCCTTCGGCCTTCCGGCTCCTGAAGAAGGCTGTCGGTGAGCCATCCGTTTGCCGGTGTCCGGTACTTCACCAGCATGTTCCACACCTTTTCCATTGCGTCGCCGTATTCGGGATGCTCCCTGACCACCCTCCTGAAGCGCCGCTCCACATCTCGCTGTGCAGCCTCGTGTGGACCAAGGCTCTTTTCGGAACCGACGCCGCTGTACGCCATCATGATTCTAACCTAGTTCCTTTTCCGGCTTTTCGCATGGATCGGGGGCGTAGATTTTCCGCACCGGCCCTCCGGCGTCGGTTACTCTGCGACTATTCCTACAGGTTTCGTCATCAGGTGGCGCGGCGTCTTGAGAAGCAGAACGAGGGGTATGGAGAAGAGGTAGACGAAGGCGATAAGAAGATAGACGTGGTTGTACGCGAGCATACTCGCCTGCCTGGCCACGAGGATATCCATGATCTGGAGAGCCTTTGCCTCACTGCCTGCGATGCTCATCCCCTGACTCGCCAAAAAGGACGAAAGATGCTGCAACGAGCCTGAAGCGACATCTCTCGATGCGGTCACGTGCTCGGTCAGCACCGCATGGTAGACCGTTTCTCCCCTGGTAAGGAACGTGGCGGCCAAAGCGATGCCCATAGAGCCGAAGACCTGCCTGATCATGTTGTAAACGCCGGAGGCGGCGGTCAGAAGGGGTTTCGGGGTGGTTGCGAGCACGGCGGTGCTCAGAGAGACGAAAATCAATGATGAGCCCAATCCCTGGAGCATTTGGGGCATGAAGATGTCCCAGTAGCCGGCGGTGAGGGAGAGGCGCGCGAATTCGAAGAATGCGATGGCGTTGATGAAAAGCCCGAAGGCGATGAGCGTTTTCGGCCCCACTCTGTTGTAGAACCTCCCTGCCACGGGCATGCCGACGGCCATGGCCAAGCTCCTCGGCATCACGGCTATGCCTGAATTCAAGGCGGGATAGCCGAGGAGGTTCTGGAGATAGAGGGGCAGGATAAAGAGGCTCGAAAAAAGGCCCATGCCGAGGATGCCGGAGAGGAAGGTGCCGGAGCTGAAATTGATGTCCTTGAGTATCCTGAGATTGACGGCGGGCTCCTCCGTGGTAAGCTCACGGATCACGAAGAAGAGAAGACCGAAAAAGGCGAAAGCAGCCAGATAGGCGATGAAGTGAGATGAGAACCAGTCCTTCTGGTCGCCCTGTTCGAGCATGATCTGGAGGGCGCCCAAGCCCACTGCCATGAGAATCACACCGGAAAAGTCGATCTTGCCCTTTACGCGAACGAGGAAGGGAGGATCTTCGACAAAGCGCATGATGAGGAGAATGTTGAGGACCCCTACCGGCACGTTGATGAAGAAGATCCAGGGCCAGGAGTAGTTATCGGTGAGCCAACCGCCGAGAGTGGGCGCAAAAGCAGGGGCGAGGATGATGCCCAAGCCGTAGATGCTCATGGCCTTGGCCTGCTCCCTGGGCGGAAAGGTTTCCCGGAGGATGGCCTGGGCTATGGGTATGAGAGCCCCGCCCCCTATGCCCTGGATAGCCCGAAAGGCGATCATCGAGGGCAGGTCCCTGGAGAGGCCGCACGCCATGGAGGCGCAGGTAAAGAGGGCCACCGCAAAGAGATAGAAATTCTTCCGGCCGAAGCGGGAAGCGATAAGGGCGATCATGGGCATGGTGATGACGTTGGAGAGCATGTAGCCCGTCGCGACCCAGGCGATCTCCTCGACGGACGCCCCGAGGGTGCCCCGTATGTGGGGGAGGGCGACATTGACGATGCTCATGTCGAGGGCCCCCATCATGGCCCCTGTCATGACCGTGATCGTCACGAGCCATTTATTGTGCTGTCTGATCTGTCCGTCCACCTCAAGACCCTACCTTATTTGACCGAGAGTTTGGGCCCCGACTGAGCGCTTATGTCCACGGTTGCGATGACTGAGAGTCCGGGCCACAGGGGATGGACAGGGTCGAAGGGAGAGTCTATGACTATCTTTACCGGGACCCTTTGGACAACCTTGACGAAGTTACCCGTCGCATTCTCGGGGGGCAGGAGGCTGAAAACAGCGCCCGTGCCCGGTTGCAGGCTGTCGATATGACCCTTGAAGGTCTTGCCTCCATAGGCGTCGACTGTTATCTCAACAGGCTGGCCCACCGACATTTTGCCTATCTGGGTCTCCTTGAAGTTGGCCACGACCCAGGTGTCCGGTTGGACTATGGAAAGAAGAGGCTGGCCGGGCTGCACGTATTTGCCGGGATCGACGTTCTTCTGGGCGATCCTTCCGCTTACCGGAGCAAAGATCACGGTTCTCTGCAGGTTGAGCTCAACGAGTTTGTGAGAGGTCTCGGCCTCCTGTATCCTGAATGCTTGTGTCTTGAGCTTCGCCTGGGCGACCTCGAGCGCCCCTTCGGCCTGGGCCACAGCCGAGGTGGCCGCCTCTTTGCGCGCAGTTGCAACCTTCCAGCGGGCCTCCGCCGTATCGTATTGGCTGCGGGAGGCAGCTTCCTGATCCGCGAGGCGGGTGGCGCGCTTGGCCTCTTTCTCAGCCAGGGCTTCCTCGGCGACGGACGCGGCGAGATTGGCCCGGGCCTGGGAAAGCGCCTTCGTGCGTTCCGTGCAGGCGGCTTCAAGCTCAGCCTTCTCGGCCGTGAGGGTCGACACGTTTTGGCTACTTTTCTCTACCGCGTCGGAATAGTCAACGGGTGATATCTCGACCAGACGGCTGCCTGCCTCCACGTTTTGGTTGTCCGTCACGTAGACCTTGACTACGTTGCCTCGCACTTCAGGGGAAACGGGCACGACCATGCCCGAGACGTAGGCGTTATCCGTGCTCTCGTGGGAGAGGGAATGGACGAATAAGTCGGCTCCGTAGGCGAGTCCAGCCACTATTATGAGGAAAGCAAGTGTTCTTACCACCCATTTCTTTATCCGTGAGTTTCCGTTGTTCTTTATCCCCGGCCCGGAGCCGGGTGTCTCGTCTTTTTCGTTCACTCTATTCTCCTCCACTTGTGCACAAATAAATCAGGACGGGCCTTGCCCCGGCCGCCTGTCAAGGAAGCTTCTTACCCCTGGATCCTCACCCGCTGCGGGCTCTATCGAGGATGTCGGTCGTTCCCCGGTTCCTGAGAAGAACGCCCAACACCTGCCGGCAAAGACCCTCACCTGACCGGGCGAGGTCTGTCATGCCTGAAAGGTCGTAAAAAAGCGCACCCTTCAGCAGACACAGGATAAACAGGGCAGCCCTTCCGGGCTCGGCGATTGCAAAGGTCCCGTCACGGGCGCCCCTGCGTATGATCGTCTCGAGAAACTCTTTCTGGTGGTCGAAAAATCTGCTCCTGATCGTCCTTGCGAACTCCACGTCATAATCCTTGAAATGACGCGAGACAATCTCTTTCTTCTCAGCCATATAGGCGAAATGATTATCTATATAGCGCCTGATTGCGACCTCGGGCTCCATGTCCCGAAAAGGCCTGATCCGTTCGTTGTAATGTTCCATCCCTTCCTGGAGCACCTCCGTATAGAGCTGTTCTTTGCTCCCGAAGTAAGGATAGAGTCCGCCCACCGCCACATTCGCGACCCGGGCAATCTCCCTTACCGTCGTCTCCTTGTATCCCTTTTCGCTAAATACATGGAGCGCAGCCTTAAGGATTTTCGCACGGACCTCATGTGATGGTTGTCTGCTCATTCGTGAACACTTGTTCAAAATAGGATAACATAAAAGCGGAGAGCCGTCAAACAAGGGAAGGGGACGGGCAGGCGGAGACAAAGACAAAGACAAAGGCATTAGGAAGGGGAAGGTCATGCCCGTGGGGAAGCGTATGGCACCTCTTCCTCTCGCACATCAGGCTCCGCTCCCGACCAGGGTAAGCTACGCTTGAGCTTGATGTGCATGGTGGCGTACGAGCAGGATGATCGAGCATGACACATCATCCCTTCGGGACCGCTCAAGCTCCGCTAACGCTGGTTAACGGTCGCTTCGCAATATGTGCGAGAGGAAGAGGTGCCATACGCTTATGGGATTGCCAGGGGAGAAACGCCTGTGCGCTGGAGGGAAAAGGGAAAGGAGGGAATGGAATGGGCGGCCTTTAAGGCCGCCACTGTTATCAACCCTCACCTATCAGTGTCCCATCTGTTTCTCCGCGGCCTCTATGGCCGCCCTCCCTTTAAATTGATGCCGGTGTGTGCATCCGATGAGGGCCGGAGCCGCGCTCTTTTAATGATACGGCGACCCGTGCCACCGGCCGGTCGGCTGGGAGGGATCGTGAGGTGTGGATGCAATTTGAGCCTTGCTGCCCGGATGGCGTACTAAGAACTTATCCGTAATTAACTTGACTTAAGCCCCCAGCTATACTACACTTTAGCCCAGGAGGTGGGTATGGCAAAGGTCCGGTCATGGGAAGTATCCGACGAGTTCTGGAGACGTGTGGAACCATTCATTCCAAAGCGAGAACGAGAGCCGGGTAAGACATTCAGGAGAAAGCCCGGAGGCGGACGCAAGCCGATGTCCGAGCGGCGTGTGTTCGAAGGCATCGTCTTTGTGCTCAGGACAGGCTGCCAGTGGAAGTCATTGCCCAAGGAACGGTTCGGGAGTGCGAGCTCGATTCACAAGTACTTCAGGCAGTGGCTGAAAACAGGCTTCTTTCTCGCCCTGTGGCGCGCAGGCCTCGCGGAGTATGATGAGATGGAGGGGATTGCCTGGAAATGGCAGAGCATCGACGGGAGCACGATCAAAGCGCCTCTGGCCCGAGAAGCAACCGGTCCTAACCCGACGGACCGGGGAAAAAAAAGGAAGCAAGCGGCACATCCTGGTGGACGCTCGTGGCGTCCCGCTGTCGCTGATCGTTACCGGGGCCCATCGACATGATCTCAGTCAGTTCTCTGCCGTGCTCGATGCCCTCATCGTCGATCTTCCAAAAGGCAGGGAGCGATTCCTGTATGCGGATAAAGGTTATGATGGCGATGCGGTTCGCGAACAGATCGGTATAAAGGGCTACATACCACGGATTCCACGAAGGAACCGCAGACGAGGGCGAGGGCGTCCTTGGAAGAATCGACGCTGGGTGGTGGAAGCGGCCCATTCCTGGTTCAACCGATTCAGAAAGCTCCTCGTCAGATATGAGAAGCTTACTGAAAGCTACGAGGCTCTCCTTCACCTCGCTGCCGCGATCATATGCTGGAGGAAGGTGACTCCTATTTACGGATAAGTCCTAAATGTACGTCGGAGGGCGCATGGCGAAAAGTGCGCCGCCGGGTGCCCGCTTGCGGGCGGCACGATTCCTCCCATCCGACCGGCCACACCTCGCGCCCTCACAGGGCAAACAGGGTCCGTAACCCGCAGATTTGCCACTGTACCAAGGGGGCTTACCAGATAGGGTCCAACTTGCGCTGTAGCCTTTTCGGCAGCTTCTTGCCTATGGAGAGCCGGTGGCGGCTTGATTGGGGTGACAGGAGGATTATTATCGCCAGTATGAGCAGCCCCGGATCGAGGTAGATGCTCCATGACGCCATGGCCGATCCGATCGCCCCGAAGCAGCCGCATTCCGTGTCCGCCCCCCGGGAAAGAAGGATCACCTTGGTGATGAAGAAGGAGATCCCCAGGAGGCCTACCCCCAGGGACGAGAGGCGGGTCAGGACACCGAACATCAGGCCTAATCCGCAGAGAAGCTCGATGAAGGGGAGGGCCCATCCGAAACCGATTGCCAGCGGCCCGGGAAGTATGCCGAGGTTATAGACCATGGCCACCGAATAGTGTTCGATATCGACTAATTTGCCCAATGAGGAGATGAGAAAAGTCACGCCCAGGACCAGGCGGCACACGACTACGACAGTTGCGTCCCCGAGGAACCGGCCCAGAATCGGCCTTTCCGTAGTGGAAGTCTTAGACTTTGCGTTAGTCAAGAACACCTCTCAGTTAATTTGATGTGGCGGATCGCCTATCTAGTTCACAAGAGCACGCTCTTGTGAAGGGGCAAGGTGTACCAAAAAAAGGGAGGTTGGCACGAGGGTGCGCACACCCTGCCCCTAATCATATCATAAGACGGCAGGTTTTGCTTTGCACGGTGCCGTGCAAGGGAGGGCCGGATACATTCACCGCATACCCGAATCCTCCTCCCATTGACCGGCAGCCTTTGGTTTTCTATACTTAGAAGACGTTCGTAGAGTTGAAGGATACACGGGACATGAAAGAAAAGAGAGAAGGTCTCCGCAAGAGCCTCAATTCGGCTGCCATTGTGCTTTTGATCGTCGGCCTTTGCAGTGCCGGCGTCATCTACGCGCGGGAGGCAGGAAACAACGGGAATAAGCCCAGCGACACCATAGGGTACCAGGGAAATGATGCCGGCGGCTCTCCCTATGCGGTCAGTCCCCGGGACTCCAAGAGTTATCAGAGGGAGATGAAACTTTACGGCGGCACGGCCAATCTCCTGGCAGACGAGCTGAGGCGCTGGTTTGATGGGTTGTGGCAGGGGAAGACCCTCGCTTATACGGTGGCTTTCCTTACCCTTTTTGCGACGCTTGTCCTGTTCGGCGCAGCGAATTACGTGGTGCCCTTCTGGGATGAGGACGACGAACCGGACAGGGGAGGGGGAGGCAATTGAGGCTCATCCGGTCGAATTGCAGACGGTGCTTCCACTCCCCGACTATACCGTATCCATCGGGGCGTGCTGATTTGAACCGTGCCTCGTGCTCTTCGAAGGATACTTTAGGTAATCCCGCGCGCTTCAGTGTAACGGCCGTCATGTGACATCACCCTTCCTGCGACGCGTTCTGCGGCAATCTGTCGAATTGCCACAGGGCCATCTTCATGAGGGGGTCCTTTGCAGTCGCCATGATCCTGCTCCTGTAGAGGGGATCGTCGCTGTACCCTGAGTAATGAATCGCATCGCCGAGTCTCCCGGCGCTTTCCCGGATAACGGGCGCCAGCATCTTGCTCATTCGGGGATTGCCGTCAAGGAAGGCGAGATAGTCCTTCATGCTCTCGTCATATGAGGGATAGGCCCGGTAGGCAGTAGCGCCCCTTTTGTAGGTCGGCCCGTGCCAACTCTGGTCTGCTTTCAGGTTGAAGAGGTTGTTGCCCTCGATATTCTTCCCCCATGCGACTTCATGGGCCGTATGGGGGAAGATGAAGGGAAGAGAAAGGCCGGTCTTATTGGAAAGATCCTTGGCAAGGGGGTAGACCCTCCTTATGAAGTCGAGCTTGTCCTTCAACGAGTAGAAGGGCTTTCCGGGCGGCGAGGAAGGCGGGCCTGCTTGAGTCGGCCGTACCGGGGAGTGTGACTTCTCATAAGGCTGCTCGAATACCTCGGATGGAGAGGCGAGGGGGTTCCTGCTCTGCGAGGACGGCGAGGACGGCATAAAGGAAGGACTACTGGTCCAGAAAGGGTCGAGGAATGAAGGGCGTTCAAGGCGGTTGGGGGCCGGCGTCTTGGGCAAGCCGGGTGGAGTGATTTTGACCGGGGGTCGTCCGGTACCTGCCCGTGCACCGGTACCGGCCGGGGTCTTCATCCACTGCGGTGCTTCTGTGTGCGGGCCGGGCTGGCGCGCAGGTTGATCCGCCGGTTTACCAGACTCTTTTTGTCCTTCGGCCTTGTGGGAAGGCCCATAGAGGCCATTCTTATAGAAATTCCAGCCGTTTTCGATATTGGGAACGTTTTCCGGAGCGTTCCAGTATTTGCCTGATATGTCGACCGGGCTTTCGTAAGTGGGAAGGTTATCCGGAGGCCAGGGTGCGCCTGACATGTCGGGGTGGAGGCCGTGATACCAGGAAAGAAGGTTCTGCGCGCCTCCGCCTGCCAGGGCAGCCCAATGGGCCAGGCCCGCGGCGGCGCACGCCGCCCCGTAGAGAAAGCTTGCGACAGGCGTGAAAGCAGGAAAAAAATGACCGTGCACCCTTTGGACGTCGCTTGGGCCGCCAGGGTGGAACTGGGCGCGCAAATAGCGGACATCCTCCCCAAGGCCAAGGATTAACGCATAGGCTTTACTGGGATCGCTCCAATCCGCTTCATCCGCTGCCAAGGATTTCCCACGCTTTTCAAACTCCTTCATGTAGGTGTTCCAGTTGAAGTCGTCGGGTACTACGTAGGGCTTGCCCTTGGCATCATGGATATACTTGCCGTTGGTTTCAAGATACTTCGCCTTCACCGGCGTGCCGTCATTCGATTTGACGTAAAACTCTGTCCCCATAGATGGGTCCTTCGTCTGTACCAGGGTTCCGTCCTTTGACTTGACGTAAAAATTTGTCGCCATGGGTTTCTCCTCTTATAAGAACGTTTGTAGAGTTCCATTCAAGATCCCAAGGTTGGCCAGGGTGGAATATCTTTCAAAGTCCCCGGATATTCCACTCTCAGGAAATACAGGGCCTTGCGGTTCACGCTTGTCACCCGGCACGTGAGGTCGCCGAGGGGTTTCGGCGGCCGGCCGTACTCCTCGTCCATTACCAGGCTCAGGACCTCCGCGTGGACGGCGGTTCACCGCCTGGTTGTTGTGACCTCGTCGGTTGTCGGCCCGTTTGAGCAGCTCGGTGGCAGCGCACAGATGCCCCGACTTTTGCCTCGTCGTAATTGATCGGCGGGTCGGCCCAGGCGGAGACCGCCGCCAGGCAGCAACAGGCCGAGAGAGGCAACAGGCGGGTAAGCGGCTGGCAAACGGCGGGTATCATGGCGAGGCTCCGGGGGCGTTGTTGGACGCCGTTATTTTGGCCGCCGGGAGGGAGCGTTGTCAAGCGTCAGACTAGAAGAAGATGTCAGACTAGAAGAGAAACCGTCTGACGGTCTGAACCAAACGCTGCCTGCTCCAGCTTCGTTGTGCTGGAGTTGCTCGTGATCCCAGCAGGTCACCCGCGACCGGGCGGTGCAATCATCGGCCAGAGATTCGCCAATCTCCTCGAAACCGATGTTCAGTACCTTCTTGAGGGTCTCGGGTTCATCCTT
>CAVVPU010000256.1:0-8124 GCA_963750015.1 uncultured delta proteobacterium
CGAGAAGACCGAAGAGCACGGCGAAGAAGGCCGCTATGACGAGGGGCACGATGCCGATGATGAAGGCGGTCCGCACGCCTTTTAGGGCATTGTAGAGCACGTCCTCACCGATAATGTTCGTGCCGAGAAGGTGGGTGCTCTTGAGGGCGAACTCCTTGCGGTTGAGCACGCCCGTTTTGGCCAGAGGCGGCGAGTAGGAGCGCTCTATCGGCTTTTGGGCTATCCTGTCGAGAGCCGTGCGGTTGAAGTGGAGTCCCCCCGCGTCCCGGTAGGGCACGGGGATAGTGTCGAGGAGGGCCACGAGGGCAAAGAGGCAGATGACGAAGAAGCCGGCCACGGCGAGCCTATCCTTCCTTATCCTTTTTATCGCTATGTCGACGTGCGATTCTGCCACTTCTTGTCCCTCACTCAAGGGTGACCCTGGGGTCGACCAGGGTATAGCTGATATCTGTCAGGATGCTCCCGGCTATGTAAAGAAGGGAATAGACGTAGACGAGGGTCCTGATCACCGGGAAATCCTGGTTGTTGATAGCGTTGAGAAGCAGGTTTCCCATGCCGGGTATGCCGAAGTACATCTCCAGAAGGAGGCTCCCCGTGATCAAGAAGGGGATGGAGAGCACGGTGGTCGTGAGGATGGGGATCATGGCGTTCTTGAGCACGTGCTTGAAGAGGACCCTTCCTTCGCTCACGCCCTTGGCAACAGCCGTGCGCACGTAGTCGGCCCTGACTTCGTTGAGCATGACCGTCCTGTAAAACCTCAGGCCTCCTCCCAGGCCCGAGGCCACCGCGAGGATGACGGGCAGAAGGACGAACTTCCACGCCCGGAAGCCGTAATCATAGCCGTAAATGGGGAAATACTTGAAGACCACGGCAAGGAGGTACTGGCCCACGATGATGTAGTTGAGGATGACGATGCTCATGAGGATGACACAGACGAAGAGCGCCGTCCGGTCCAGGTAGGTCCCCCGGTAGTAGGCGACGAAAAGGGCGAGAGGCAGGGTGACGATAATGGAAAGCAAAAATGCCGGGATCGTAATGGTGAGGGAGGGGCCGATCTTCTCCTTGATGAGGTCGCCCACCTTCTCGTGAAGATAGTCTGATTGAGGGAACTGAAAAAGGACCAGCTCCTTCATCTGGTTCCAGAAGCGGCTGTCCAGGGGGTGGACCTTGCCGTCCTTGCCCGGCTTCGTACTGAAAAACATGGGCTTGTCCATTCCGTGGGCAGTGATCCAGGTCTTCACCTGGACCTGGGTAGGGTTCTTCCCGAGCTGCTTTCTCGCGATGGCGTCGGGAGAGGCAAAGACATTGAAAAGGAGGAACGTGAAGATGCAGACGCCGAGAACGGTGGGAACGGCGAGCAGGATCCGGCGAATGACGTAGTAGATCACTGCCTTCTCCTCCTTCTGTAGGTAATCACGATCCCCGGCGTCACCACGACGACGAGAAGGCCGAGGGCGTAAAGGGGCGCCCTGAGGTTGGGCCTGTCCTCGACTCTCCAATAGGCCCGTCGTGCCCCGGGGTCGACCCGGAGGTACTTCACGTAGTTCCCCGATATGCTGTGGGACTTCCCGTTCTTATACCACGAATGGCGCAGCGTGTAGGAAGGGGAATGGAAGTTGAATATCCAGGGACATTCGTCGGTGACGATCTCCACCATCCTCTTAATAACGGCCGCCCGCTCGGGCGAGTCTTCCATGACCTTCATCTTCTCGTAGAGCCTGTCGTACTCGGGGCTGGAGAACGCGGCTGCGTTAGGACCGGGAGGCGCGTTGGGACCGTAGAGGAGAATGAAAAAGTCTTCCGGATCGGGGTAGTCGGCGATCCAGCCACCGGAGGACATCTGGAAGGTCCCTTTGATGCTTCTTTCGAGGTACTGGGAGAAGGTGTTCACCTGAAGCTTCATCTTGATTCCCAGTTGCTCGAAGCAGCGCATGTCGAAGGTCGCATATTCTCTGGCCACGGCCGAATCGGAGCTTATGTCGTAAGTAAGCTCGAGCTGCTTTCCCGTGCGCCCATCGACCCCTCCGGGGTAGCCCGCCTTTGCGAGAAGCTCCCGGGCTTTGGCGAGGTCATAGACCTTGAAGGGATTCTTGAAGTTGGGATCGTAGCCGAAAATGCCGGGAGGCAAAGGTCCCTGGGCGCTGATGGCGCGGCCGTTCAGGTAGATCTGGTTGAAGAGATCGCTGTCATAGGCGAGGGAGAGGGCCTGGCGTAGGTACTTGTTGTGGCCGAGGATGGGGTCCCGCATGTTGAATACGATGTAGGAGACCTCGAGGTTCGTTGATATCTCCAGGGATATGCCCTTTTTTGCGAAGGCGTCCGAAAGCTCGAGGTTCTTCGTGATCGCTTTGTCGAACTGCTCCTGAGGAATGCCGGAGGCATCGAGGTACCCCTGAAGAAAGAGCAGCCACAGGGGCTGGTTCGCCGATATGATAGTGAACCAGACCTCGTCGAGAAAGGGCAGGCGCTTGCCTGCGTCGACGAGAAGACCCTTCTCCCTGTCCCCCGGGGCGCCCGTGGCCGGGTAGTAGTCCTTCCTGAAGGTGGGGTTCTTTTCGATGACGATCCTGTGCTGTCTCTCCCATGACTTGAGCCTGTAAGCGCCCGTGCCCACCGGATGGCGGGCGAAGCCGACCTGTCCCGACGAGTTGTAATACTCGACCGCCTCGTGGGCCACAGGGGCCGTGTAAGGCATACTCATGACATAGATAAACTCCGGGTTCGGCTCGGTGAGGGTGATCTTCAGGGTGAAGTCGTCGGGGCAGGCGATGCCCTCGATCTGTTGCGCGTAGTCGGCCTTTCCCGCAGCGGCCGCCCGGCTCGCGAAGGCGTCGATGCCCTTTATCTTGCCGGAGACGAGCCACCAGCCGGTGGACTGAACAATCGGATCGGCGAGCCTCTTGATCGCATAGACCACGTCATGGGCCGTGACCTGCCTTCCCCTGCCATCGGGGAAACAGGGATCGTCCTGGAAATAGACGTCTTTCCTGAGGTGGAAGGTGTACTCCATGCGGGTAAGCTTCTTTTTCACCCCTTTTTCCGTAACCTCTTCAGAGAAGGTACGCTTTTCGGGATAGCCTGTCGCGATGGCGGGCTCCACCTTGTAGGGCCGGGCGAGGTAGGCGTTCTGATAGAGGGAATCATAAATCTGGCAGAGTATTTCGGCGGAGACCGTATCAGACACCTGGGCCGGGTCAAGGGTCCTCGGGTCCTCCCCGAGGGCCGCATACTCGATCATCTTGCCCGACGCATCCGGGTAAGGGGCGTTGCTGCACGCGGGAAGAAGGGCCAAGAGGAAAAGCAGGGCGAGCAGACCCCTCCCCGGCCCTCCCGAGAGGAGCCGGTTTGCCGAGATTCGACGGATGAGCTGTTTCGGAAAGGACATGGGAGATGGGTTATTTTAGCAGAGAAAAAGGGGGAAAGTAAACGTCCCCGGCCGTTGGGCCGGCAATTCTCACCGACCTTCTCACCGTGGGCAAGGCCCTGAAGCGACTCCTTCCAGTGCGCGTCAGGGCAAAGGCCTGCAAGGCCTCTTTGAGGCTTAGAGGGGTAGGTGCTTCTCGGGACCATTTGTCCCCGGCGCGAATGGCTCTCTTCGCTTTTTGCGAGCCATCTGAAAAAAAATGTCGGCCCTTAAGCAGGACGCGAGAATTCGCGCAGCGCTTCTGCGTAACTCTGCCCTTGTCAGAGGTTTGGGAAGGACCTTACGGATGAATGCGGCCTCGGCCTTCTCGGGGCTGATGTTGCCGGGCGTTCCGGTCATGACTGCAACAGGTGTATCGGCGCGAATGGCATGAATCTGCTCCGATACCTCGTCTCCCATTATCCCGAACATTATCTGGTCCGTCAGGACGAGGTCGAAGGCTTCCGGATCCGACAGAAAGAGATCGACTGCCTTCTGGCCGTCTTCCTCGACGACCACCGAGTGCCCCATGTCGGACAGCATCTCATACATATATTCCCTAAGCAGATCCTCATCGTCGATGAAAAGAATTCTCATGCTGTCACAATATAAGTATATTCGTCGACTCGGCTTCGCGCCCGACGTAAATTCGGCGGATCCGCCCACCCCCTGTCGGAGCGCGGGTATCCTCAAGGGAAATCCTCTTTTTTAGTTGCATTCTGTGGATACGAATGTTACTGAATAGAGCATAGGTCGGGGCAAAGGCTCGCCGCCAAGAAAGGGCATAAAGATTCTCCCCGACGACTGCATTCGGAAAAGGAGGCAGGAAATGTCGAAAGAGGGCAAAGTAAGCAGGCGTGATTTCATGAAGAAAACGGTGCTTGCCGGGGCGACCGTGGCAGCGGCAGGTGCGCTTGCGACGCATCCGACGAAGGCCATGGCAGCGGCCGTGCCGAAGAAGTGGGATAAGGAAGTGGATGTGGTAGTGGTGGGCACGGGCTTTGCGGGCCTTGCTGCCGCTGTCACGGCCAAGGAAGCGGGCGCCAAGGTGGTAGTCCTGGAGAAGGCGAAGAAGGAGCACGAGGGCGGGAACAGCAAGTGCTCAGGCAACATGTGGTGGACGCCCACGAACGCGGAGGACGGATTTACCTACGTCAAGGCATTGGCTTTCGGAACGACGGACGACGAGAGCCTGAGGGCATTCCAGGCAGAGCACGTGAAGCTCAACGACTGGCTCTCGAGCACGTTCGGCGTCAAACCGGCCTCGATCGGCGGGCTCTTTCAGCCCGAGCACCCCGAACTGCCAGGGGGGAACGCGATCAGAACCTGGGGTAACTCGGGACGGACCCTCAACGGACAGCTCTACAATCCCATCCGGGCCTATGCGGATAAGATCAATATCGAATTCATGTACGAAACCCCGGCCAAAGAGCTGGTCCAGTCCCCGACCGGAGAAATCATCGGCGTCATGGCCGAAGCAAATGGCAAGCCCTTTTTTATCAAGGCGAGCAGGGGTGTGATGCTCGGCTGCGGCGGCTTTGAGTTCGACTTCGACATGGCCAAGCAGTTCCTGCCGGGATGGCCCGTCTATGGCCGCGGTACGCCGTACAATACGGGCGATGGCATCAGGATGTGTCAGAAAGCCGGAGCCTCGCTGTGGCACATGAACAACACTCTCGGCGGCTTCGGGTGCCTGGTGGTCCCCGAATACGCGCCTGTCCTCATCAATCTCGAAATGCCGGCCGACGGCTTTATCTTCGCCGACAAGTTCGGCCAGCGCTTCATGAACGAAAAGCGCCCCAACCGGCATGGCTTCGGACACAAAGAATATCAGCTCTTCTTCGACGGCGTGCTGGGCGAGTTCACGCGCAATCCGTGGTGGACCATCTTTGACGATGCGACTGCCAAGAAAGGACCGGTTTTGGCCTCTGGCGGCACCACCTTTACGTGGTTCAACGCTCACTCGGGCTACAAGTGGAGCGACGACAACAGCGCCGAAGTGGCGAAGGGATGGATCCTGTCGTCAGCCGACTTAGGCGACCTCGCGTCGAAGATGAAACTGAAGCCGGATACCCTGATCGATACGGTGAACAAGTATAACGACCTTTGTAAGAATAAGGCGGACACTGATTTCGGAAGGCCGGCCAAATCATTGGTCTCCCTCGATAAGGGGCCTTTCTATGCTATGAAGACCTTTGCGGCAACTTATAATACCCAGGGCGGACCGAGGCGCAACGGCAGGTGTCAGATCATAGACGCCTTCGGTAAGCCTATTCCGCGCCTCTACAGCGCCGGTGAGATGGGGTCGTTTTACGGATGGATGTACAACGGCGGCGGGAACAATGCCGAAGCCCTCGTGACCGGAAAGATCGCGGGGACCAATCTGGTGGCGGAAAAGGCCTGGGGTTAGAAGTGGGAGAAGCATTATGAAGCATTCCATGTTACGGTGTGTCATATTCGTACTAACGGTTGCGGCAATCGGGGCATTTCCCTTCGTGCCCGCAATCTTCGCGCAAGGGTCCGGCGGGGCGGCCGGGCCCCAGATAACTTCGGACCAGTGTCTCAAGTGCCACGGTCCTTTCGAGAAGCTCTCTTCGGCGCCGCCTTTTTACACGGCGCCGAGTGGAGAGAAGATTAACCCTCACCGGTACGTGCCCCATGACTTGAAAGATGTACCGGATTGCGTGAGACTGCCATAAGCCGCACTCGGCAACGCCGACTGCGGCTGAACTAGCAGCCCTTCCCAAACCGAACGTCACGTCATGCTTCGAGTGTCATCATACGAAAACCTTCCAGAACTGCGAGGGCTGTCACAAGAAAGATTAAAGTGCCCATGACCACCGGAAGGCTTATACTTCAGAGGTGACAGGATACTGGAATTTGGTACTTGACACGGGGATCGATTTCGGTCACAATAAGGGACGGACTTTTCTTACCGACTTTGAGGAGATAAGGCAAGGCATGAACTTTTTTGGAAACTTCTTTTGCTTTTTCTTTAGGAGGGCTCATCCTTGCCCCTGACACTCTGACATAGGTGACAGGAGCCATGGGTGAGCCACACAAGCCCATGGCTCTTTTTTTGTCCCTGACAAGGCCATGGGATTCGATCTCATGGCCTTGTCTTTTTTGGAAGGTAAGCTTAAGTGGACACGATAAACGAGGAGGAAGAAATAGAATGCTTGTCATGAATCAGGAAGCTTTGGAATTGACCCGCCACGATCACCAACCGATAGAATTGACCTCTCACCTTTTTCAGCTGGGTACGCCTTCTTTCCCCGTCTACCTCAGTGTAGGGGACGAAAGCATGCTTATAGAAGGGGGAACGGGAGCAACCTTCGCGATTATCGTCGATCAGCTCAGATATCTGGGGGTAGAGCCGGAAACCCTGAAGTATATCGTTCTCACCCACACCCACCCCGACCATATCGGCGCGGTGCCGCACTTTCAGCGGGCCTGGCCCCACATCAAGCTCCTTGCGAGCCATATAGGCAAGCGGACCCTGGCCAAGACCGAGCTGTTCAAGCAATTCCACCTCGTCGACCTCGGCATTGCCCAGCTCATGAAAGCCAAATCGGAGATCGACGCCTTGCCCGACCCCACCACCCACTATACCTTCTCCGTCGATTCGGGCGTGCAGGAAGGGGACAAGATAGACCTCGGCCAGGGGGTCGTCTGGCACGTCTACGAGACTCCGGGCCATTCCCCCTGTCACCTGTCGTTCCTCGAAGAAAAGGAGAAAGTCCTCGTGCTGGGCGACTCGACGGGCTTCTACGTGCCGGAAAAGGACGCCCATTGGCCCAACTATTTCGAATCCCTGGGCAAGTACTGCGAGAGCATAAGGAAGCTTGGGGGCCTGGACGCCAAACTGGCCGTTCTGAGCCATAACGGCGCAATCAGGGACAACGTGCGCCAAT
The DNA here is from genome assembly GCA_963750015.1 of uncultured delta proteobacterium. Taxonomy (GTDB): domain Bacteria; phylum Desulfobacterota; class Syntrophorhabdia; order Syntrophorhabdales; family WCHB1-27; genus CAVVNC01. Next base: position 7,318 of record CAVVPU010000256.1, read on the forward strand.
ATCTGGAAAAATCGATGGAGGCGACCGAAAAGTACCACAAAGAGATCGTGGAGCGAACCAGCCAAGGCGAGCCTGCAGAGAAGATCGCCATGGAGAAGGCGCGCTTCGTCGACAGCCTCACCGACATCCAGCCTTTCAAGATAATGTACGACCTGTGCGAGGTAATGATAAAGAATTCGCTGTCGAACGGCCAAGAGGACCACTTCAGCATGTAGTCGTCATGAGACGACCGAAGGGTGGGTATGAGTCCGAAAGCCCACTCCTTCGCTGTTCAATTGTCAAAGAGCCTGAAAAAACATAAAAAAGGGGTCGGATAAGCCTTTCGAGATCACCCCGACTCTGCGCTGACATGGTGCCCGGTTCGGGGTCCTATGCCCCATCCGGTCGTAGATGTCTGTCAAGTGACGGTCTGCCGTCCCCGGCCCTCCCCGACGCTCTCTCATCCGCCAATACCAAGGGGTTAGCACATCTTGAGCCTGTCCGTCAACTTCACGAAAGTGCACGAAAGTGCACGGTTTGAAGGAATTTCGGGCCACCTTGTATACAATCGCGGCCGTGGGACCAGTTTCGTCAAAGCCCGCCAATGCGGAAGAGAAGCCGAAAAAGGGTTCAGGAAAGCACCTCATGACTACAATTTTCCCAGAAGAAGGGCCGATGTGTCAAGTCGCAAAGGGCCTTGGAAGGGGGGGTAAAGAGGGGGTGTATGGGGGGTAAAGAGGGGGTGTATGGGGGGTAAAGGGTAGGTATAGGGGGGGAGAACAATTTTTGATTATTGATTTTGAATTTTGGATTAAAGAGCAATACATT
>CAVVPU010000257.1:0-78664 GCA_963750015.1 uncultured delta proteobacterium
GGAGATTATGAAAGGCATCATATTGGCGGGCGGCAGCGGCACGAGGCTTTTTCCGGTCACCCTCGCCGTCTGCAAGCAACTGATACCCGTCTACGACAAACCGATGATCTATTTCCCCTTGTCGGTGCTCATGCTTGCCGGCATCAGGGAAATCCTCATCATATCCACGCCGCAGGACCTCGGGCGCTTTGAGGATATATTCAAGGACGGCTCCCATCTGGGACTCCGATTCACGTATAAAGAACAGCCCCAGCCGAACGGCCTGGCCGAGGCCTTCATCATCGGCGCCGATTTCGTCGGCTCCGATGATGTCTGCCTGGTACTGGGTGACAATATATTCTACGGACACGGACTTACCGCACTCTTGGAAAAGGCCGTTTCCGACGTCGGAACCCGAGGAGGGGCTACGGTCTTCGGCTACAACGTAAGAGACCCGGAGCGGTACGGCATCGTCGAATTCGACGAGAACCGGAGGATCCTCTCCATCGAGGAAAAACCGAAACAGCCCAAATCGAACTACGCGGTGACCGGCCTCTATTTCTATGATAACGACGTGATCGATATTGCGAGGAATGTCAGACCTTCGGCCCGGGGAGAGCTGGAAATCACCGATGTGAACAGGGCGTACCTCGAAAAGGGGAAACTCCGGGTGGAGCTCCTCGGCAGGGGCTACGCTTGGCTCGACACAGGCACCCATGAAACCCTCCTCGAAGCCGCAGAATTCATGGCGACCATAGAGAAGCGGCAGGGCCTCAAAGTCGCATGCATCGAAGAGATCGCCTACAGCCTTGGATACATAAATGAGGAGCAGCTTCTGGCCCTCGCGGAACCCCTGAAGAAAAACGGCTATGGCCAGTACCTCCTCGCCCTCACGGGAAAGCAGAGGAGAAAAGGCTGAAGAAAGATGGCGGACGGAAACGGCCAGATCGCATGAAAATTCTCATCGCGGGAAAAAAAGGTCAGCTCGCCCAAGAGTTCGCAAGGCGGCTCACAGCGCCCGAATTCGAGGTAGAGGCGCCGGATGAGGCAGAATTCGACATAACGAACCGGGATACGGTCGACACCATCATCAACAAAAGCCGGCCCGACGTGCTCCTTAACTGCGCAGCCTACAACCTCGTCGACAACGCAGAGATTAATCCGGGACCCGCCTTTGCCATTAATGCAACGGGTGTTGGCCTACTAGCCGACGCATGCAAGGAGACGGGTGCACTTCTGATCCACTACAGCACTGACTACGTGTTCGACGGACGATCGGGCACACCCTATAAGGAGGAGGATGCACCCTGCCCTCTCAACAATTACGGAAAGAGCAAACTTGCAGGTGAACAGATCCTCAAGGAAACCCTGGGCCGCTTCCTTCTGTTCCGCGTGAGCTGGGTTTTCGGAGAGGGGAAGCAGAATTTTCTCTACAAGCTTCTCCAATGGGCGGAAGGCGACCGGGCGCTCAAGGTCGTTGACGACCAGGTGTCGATCCCTACTTCGACCAGGGAGATCGTGGGCCTCACCCTGTCTGCCTTGAGGGCGGGCCTGAACGGCACCTTCCATATGACCCCGACCGGTTACGCTTCACGCTATGAAATCGCACGCTACTTCCTGACAAAGATGGGGATGACGAACACGCTCGTGCCCGTCCCAACGGACTATTTCCCCTCCCCTGCGAAGCGACCCCACTTCTCTGCCCTGTCAAACGCCAAGCTTGAAGGCGTGCTCGGAGTCGAGATACCGGGGTGGAGAAGTGGGGTGGATTGGTATGTGGAGAATCTATACTTTCCGTCACGTTCGCATGATGTTTCATTTTCTTGAGGCGACTAATCTCGACACTTCATTTGTTACGCCGGTTCAGATCCGTGCTGAAACACAAGCTTTTTGTCGATGATTGCCCGCACGCCCTCATGAGGGAGGCACTGTCATGAAAGTCGTCATTCTGGCCGGCGGGCTCGGCACACGCCTGACCGAGGAAACTGTTGTCAAACCAAAGCCCATGATTGAAATCGGCGGGAAGCCGATCCTTTGGCATATCATGAAGATATACGGGCACTGGGGGTTTGAGGACTTCGTGGTCTGCCTGGGATACAAGGGCTATATGATCAAAGAATTCTTTGCAAACTATGTGACGCACGGATCGGACATTACCATTGACCTGAAAACTAACAGCTCTATTTTTCACAGAAACAACAGCGAGCCCTGGAGGGTGACCCTCATCGACACCGGCGACAAGACGATGACCGGAGGCCGCATCCTGCGCGTCCGGAATTATCTGGACAATCAGACCTTCATGCTCACCTATGGGGATGGGGTGGCTGATGTCGACGTTCAGGCGCTTTTTGCATTTCACAAGAGCCATGGCAAACTTGCCACGGTAACCGCAGTCCGCCCACCATCCAGGTTCGGGGGCATGGCCATCGATAAAGGGATGGTCACTGACTTCATAGAAAAACCGCAGATAGGAGAGGGGTGGATCAACGGAGGATTCTTTGTATTGGAGCCGGGCGTGCTCGATTACATCAGTGGTGATGAGATGCCTTTCGAACGCGAGCCCCTGGAGCGGCTCGCTCGAGACGGACAATTAGCAGCTTATAAGCACGACAGTTTTTGGCAATGCATGGACACTATGAGAGATGTAATGCTTATCAATCAGCTTTGGGAATCAGGCAGCAGCCCGTGGAGGGTTTGGTAGAATGGAATGCGCGGCTGATCTTCTTCAAAGAACTTACGAAGGCCGCAGGGCCCTGGTAACCGGCCACACAGGATTCAAGGGCTCCTGGCTCGCGCTTTGGCTCGCCGAGCTTGGTGCTCATGTCGCCGGATATGCCCTCGATCCGCGCACAGCCCGTGACAATTTCGTTGTCTCACGGGTGGAGAATCGAATCACTGACATACGTGGCGATATAAGGGACTTCGAAACTCTTCGAAAGGCCTTCGAAGAGTTTCGGCCAGAGTTTGTCTTCCACCTCGCAGCCCAGGCGCTCGTGCTGAAGGGTTACGAAAAGCCCAGGGAGACCTTTGACATTAATTTGGGGGGCACGGTTAATGTGCTTGAGAATTGCAGGCTCTCCGGATCGGTCAAAACAGTCATCAATGTGACAAGCGACAAGTGCTACGAGAACAAGGAGTGGTCCTGGGGATACCGGGAGTGCGACCCCATGGGCGGCTACGACCCCTATAGCTCGAGCAAAGGATGTGCGGAGCTCATAAGCGCGGCCTACAGGACCTCTTTCTTCAACAATGCAGGACCGCGGGCATCTGAAAAGGCCCTCGCTACGGTGAGGGCCGGAAATGTCATAGGCGGCGGCGATTGGTCCGAAGACAGAATCGTGCCGGACTGCATCAGGTTCCTTGAGGCGGGAGAGACGATAAAGCTCAGGAGCCCGGGCGCAATAAGGCCGTGGCAGTATGTCCTGGAGCCCCTCGGAGGCTATCTGCTCGTCGGGGCGATGATGAATGAGCATCCGGATAGGTTCAGCGGCCCGTGGAACTTCGGCCCCGAACGGTTTTCTGCTATAACTGTCGGCGAGCTTGTCGAACTCATAGTGGCGGAATGGGGATCAGGAACGTGGGAATCGCTTGCCCTCAATAATCAGCCGCATGAAGACGGCCTGCTCACCCTCGACATCAACAAGGCCCGCTACAAACTGGGCTGGACGCCAAGCCTCGATGTACAGGGGGCGATTAAAAGAACGGTCGACTGGTACAGGGCATGCGGCAGGGGGGGCGATATGGGTCTATTCGCACAGAAACAGATTCGGGATTATATGCACCGGATGATGATTATGCAGATGCGAGACAAGGGGACGCCGGCGTAAACAATGAACATACTTCTCACCGGAGGTAGCGGCTTCATTGGGCGGAACATTCTTGAGCTCATGGGTGATCGCTACAATTTCATCGCCCCTTCTCACAGGGAGTTGGATCTTCTGAAAGAGAGCCAGGTGGAGGGCTTCCTCAGGGACAACAAGATAGACATAGTCGTTCATTCGGCTGTTAAGCCGGGGCATAGAAATGCCAGGGACCTCACGAACATTTTCTATTCCGACGCGAGGATGTTTTTCAACCTGGTTCGATGCGCTTCTCATTATGAAAAGATGATAGTCCTAAGCTCGGGAGCCACGTACGACATCCGGTGTAACCTTAACAAGGTGACTGAGGATTTTTTTGACACGAGTGTGCCGGAGGACGAACACGGCTTTTTCCGCTACGTCAGCGCCAAGTACATCGAGACAACCAGTAACGTTACCGAACTGCGTATCTTCAGTATTTTTGGAAAATACGAAGACTATGCCATACGCTTCATATCGAATGCCATCTGCAAAACGCTCTTCGACCTGCCCATCACGATTAAGCAGGACCGGCTCTTCGACTATCTCTACGTCGACGATTTTGTCCCGATACTCGATTTTTTCATACAGAATAAGCCGAGGTATAAAGCCTACAACGTAACTCCTGATCGTGCCATTGAGCTTCTTACGCTTGCGGAGAAGATCCGTTCGATTTCCGGAAAAGATCTGCCGATAGTCGTGGCGCAACCGGGTATGGGATTAGCATACAGCGGAGACAACGGCCGGCTCCGAGGAGAATTAACCAAGCTTAAGCTGACCTCTATCGATGAGTCGCTCGCGGCACTTCATCGCTGGTACAGCGAGAACAGAAACTCGATCAACAGAGAGTTTCTCCTTGTCGATAAGTGAGAGGATTGACGATTTGCTAAATGTACTCCACATGGACAGGGAAAACCTGTACGAAGGTCAATCGAAAAACAAAAAGGATAACTACACTGAGCCTCTTCGACCAATACGCTCAAAACTACAATGAAGGACACGCGAAGGCCGTAAAGAGCACGGGTTTTCAGCCGTCGTACTTTCACGAGTACAAGATAAAGGAAATGTTTGCCCGGTTGAAAGATAGGGGACTCCACGAACAGGATCTGTCTCTCTTGAACGTAGGATGCGGCATAGGTGAGAGTGAGCCCTATATAAGAGAATACCTTCCCCGTGTTCGCGTTTATGGCATAGATGTCTCTGAGAAGTGCGTGGAAGTAGCCCGAGAGACCCACAAGGAGTTGCAGAAAGTAACCTACGCCCCCTATGACGGGGAGCACATTCCTTTTGAGATGAGTTTCGACATTATATTCGTCGCAGGTGTGTTTCACCACATCAGATGGGAAAACCATCTGAAGACATTAAGAATTCTTCGCGAGAAGCTGAAAGACGGAGGGCTTATCTTCCTTTTCGAGCTCAATCCCCTTAACCCTCTCAGCCTCTGGATAGCGTACAAAAATGATTACAGATTCGACAGGGAGTCGAGGCTTCTGAGTCCCCGCTACACGCGCAGGATCCTCTCGGAAACCGGCTTCAACGAAGTCGAGCCTCGCTATACGATCTTTTTTCCAAATCATTTTTCCTTCCTGCTCCCCCTGGAAAAGCATCTTCATAGACTGCCTTTCGGGGCTCACTACTATTATGTGGGCAGGAAATAGACTATTTGAACCCAAGAGTTATATATAGATTTTTGCGATAACAGGCCGAATGGAGAGCGAGGAAATAGATGATCAAGACATCGGACTATGTAATTCAACGCCTGGTTGACCATGGAGTGAATCATGTCTTCATGATCCCGGGCGGAGGGGTTATGCATCTTGACGATTCGGTCGGAAAACATGGGGATCTCCGGTTCATCGCCAATCACCACGAACAGGCCTGTGCAATTGCGGCGGAAGGATATGCGCGGGCCTCGGGAAAGTTGGGTGTTGCGCTAGTCACGACGGGACCCGGGGGAACAAACTGCCTTACCGGTGTCATCGGTCAATGGCTCGATTCCATCCCGGTGCTCTATATTTCAGGCCAGGTCAAGTTTGAGACTACTATCGAATCGTGTAGAGAAGTGGGGCTAAGGCAACTGGGCGACCAAGAGATCAATATTGTCGACCTGGTTCGGCCTATCACGAAGTTTGCCGCGATGGTCATCGATCCGTTGGATGCCAAGCGCCTCATTGATAAAGCGATCCATGTCGCTACCCACGGGCGACCTGGGCCCGTCTGGCTCGACATTCCCCTCAACGTCCAGGGCGCGGACGTGGACGAACGCCTCTTTCGGGAATATGAAGATGAAGAAGATCCTCCTTTCGACACGGCCGAGGCAGACAAGCAGATTTCGGAGACGATAGACCGGCTGAAACGCGCAAAGAGGCCTGTCTTCCTCGCCGGCCATGGCATTCGTCTCTCAGGTTCGAAAGCGCTGTTCCTTGACCTCGTCAAAAGAATCGGCATACCCGTTCTCTCCACCTTCAACGGGTTCGACCTCATCCCAACGGATCACCCTCTCTATGTGGGACGCATCGGCACCATCGGAGGCCGGGCGGCGAATTTCGCCCTGCAGAACTCGGACCTTTTCTTGTCGGTTGGCTCCAGGAACAACATCAGACAGATAAGCTACTTCTGGCAGGCTTTTGCGAGAGCCGCGACAAAGATAGTTGTGGATGTGGACAAAGCCGAGTTAAATAAGCCCACTCTCGTGCCCGATATATCGATACAGGCGGACGCAGGCTATTTCTTGGAGAAGCTAAAGAGCGGAGTGCAAGGACAAACCCTGCCCGATTGGACAGAATGGCGGAACTGGTGCGCAGAGCGAAAAGAACGCTACCCCACGGTTCTCCCTGCCCACAGGGAGATAAGGCATTCGGTGGACCCTTACTACTTTGTGGAGCAGCTTACGGCGGCGCTAAGGGAAGACGCCCTCATGGTCGCAGGCAACGGTTCCGCATGTGTAGTACTGTTCCAGGCAGGCGCAGTAAAGGACGGGCAGCGCATCTTCTGGAACTCGGGATGTGCCTCGATGGGTTACGATCTCCCTGCAGCGATTGGGGCTTGTATCGCGTCGGGGCGTAAAGACGTTGTCTGTCTGACAGGCGACGGCAGCATTCAAATGAATATTCAGGAGTTCCAGACCATAGCCCATCACCGCCTCCCTTTGAAGATTTTTATCTTCAACAACAATGGCTACATTTCGATGAAACAGACGCAGGACGCCTATTTTGGGGGGCGGCATGTGGCGTGCGACCCCGAATCAGGCATCAGTTTCCCCGACATGCGGAGAATAGCCGAAACGTATGGACTTAAAGCAGAGCTCATCGACAGCCATCAGAATCTGAAAGAAAAGATCAATCAGGTTCTTTCATCGGAAGGTCCCCTACTATGCGAGGTAAAGCTCTCCGACTACGCATTCAGTCCGAAGACTTCCTCGGAGGCGAAACCGGATGGCAGGATCATCTCCAAACCCCTTGAAGACATGTATCCTTTTCTCTCGAGAGACGAATTTTTCAGCAATATGATCATAGAGCCGCTCACGGAATAAGCCGTTCAACCCATTAATAGGAGGGCCGAGTGAATACTTTAGAATACAAGATGCTGGATGTCCTCAAGGAACTGAAGGAAAAACATGGTGCACTCAGCGTTCGCGCCGAGTTCGAACAGGAGGGGACAAAGCTTGAAGAACTGCTGCGGCTGAAAGAAATCTGCATGGCTGCCGAGCTTGGCCTCACTTTAAAGATAGGCGGCTGCGAATCGATCAGGGACATGCTTGAGGCAAGGGTGGTAGGGGTAAATTACCTCGTCGCCCCCATGGTTGAATCTGCTTACTCGTTGCGCAAGTACCTGCAGGCCGCGGGCAAGCTCTTTGCGAAAGGCGACCATGAGCAGAGTGTCGAAATCCTCTGCAATATTGAGACTGCAACGGCTATAAACAATTTCGAAGAGATGCTGGATATCCCGGAAATAGGAGTGCTCGACGGCGTCGTGATCGAGCGGGTTGATTTGTGCTTTTCACTGGGAAGAGACGAACGGTGTATCAACGATGAGGAGATCAACGAACTGGTGACCCACGTGATCGCGAAGGCGAAAACAAAAGGCTTGAGCTGTACCGTGGGAGGGGGCGTCGGGGCTCATTCTCTGCCATTCTTTTCGCAGCTCCCCAAGGACCATCTGAATCGTTGCGAGACGCGAAAAGTTTGCTTCGATTATGAGAAAGGTAAGAAGCATGACTTAGGCAAGGGCATCCTCAAAGCCCTTGCATTCGAACTTCTGTGGCTTCGGAACAAACTTGGCTACTACGACGCGATAACTGCCTTGGATAGGCAAAGAATCGGAATCATAGAAGACCAGTACTGGAAGATAATTGAGGCCTAATAAACCAATCTCAGCCTTAATAGAGGTGTGACATGAATGCGACAGAGCTCAAGATGGTGGATGTGCTCAGAGAATTGAAGGACAATCATGCGGTGGTCGGGGTGAAGGCCGAATTCGAGGCTGAGGGGACGCGAACCGAAGAGGCTCATGAGGCTGAAAGAAATCTGCATGACGGCGAAGGCGGCGCTTACACTCAAGATCGGGGGCTGCGAGGCAGCCCGGGATATGTACGACGCCCGCACCGTTGGAGTGAATTACCTCGTCGCTCCCATGGTTGAAACGCCTTTTTCGCTTCAGAAATACTTAAAGACCGTTGATCTCGTGTTCCCGAAAGACGAACAGGAGAAGATTGAATTCCTGATCAACATCGAGACGCTCATGGCCGCTCAGAACTTCGGTAATATGGTAAAAATAGAGGGCATAGAGAAACTGGGCGGGATAGTGGTCGGCAGGGTCGATCTCGTGGGATCGATGGGACTCGACAGAAGCGCATGCGAGAGCGAAAAAGTCTTTGCCATTACGAAAGACCTGCTCACAGTCGCAAAGGAAAATAAGATGACGGTTGTCGTGGGAGGGGCCATATCGGCGGATTCTTTGCCCTTTTTGAGGCGTCTTTCTGACGGGGTCATGATCGACAGGTACGAAACAAGGAAAATCTGCTTCTCCTGTCCTGATGCCCTGAAAGATGGAGCGGAGAAGGGGATAGCAAAGGCTGTCGAGTTCGAGCTGCTCTGGCTGCAGAACAAAAGAAGCTATTACAAGACTATCGCAGAAGAGGACGAAAAAAGAATCATCATGCTGGAAGCACGTCACAAGCAGTCACAGGGGTAGGCGGGAACAAGGACCAGGATGGGCACGAACAGACGAACGGCGCTGATTACGGGAGGATCGCGGGGCATTGGTTATGCCATAGCAAAGAGGCTGCACACCGACGGCATAGAGGTTATGGCACCTTCTCGCACGGAGATGGACCTTTTGTCGGATTCCTCCATAGATGCTTATATGCGCTCGGTGAGGGAACCTGTCGACATTCTCATCAATAATGCAGGGATCAACGTCATCGCCTCTTTGACCGAGATAGCCGACCGCGATCTCCAAGATACCATGCAAATCGACCTTCTTGCACCCCTTCGCCTGGCCAAAGCCCTCGCACCTCGAATGATGGAACGACGTTACGGAAGAATCGTAAATATCAGCTCTATCTGGGCTGTTGTCACTAAGGCGGGGCGGCTTCCGTACTCTGCTGCAAAGGCCGGGCTGGGCGGAATGACAAGGGCCCTCGCCGTTGAACTGGCCCCTTACAATATCCTCGTAAACGCGCTCGCACCGGGTTTCGTCAACACGGAGCTGACGCGTCAGAACAATAGCGAGGCGCAAATAGACGCGATTGGAAGAACCATTCCTGCGGGGCGGTTGGCTGAACCGGAAGAAATCGCAGAAGTGGCGGCCTTTCTTGCCTCGGACAAGAACTCATATATCACGGGGCAGCTCATCGTGGTCGATGGGGGATATACGTGTCTCTGATTACCATAAAATCGAATATCCGCGACTACACGGTAAGCTTCCCGGAATCCTTCGAGTTTCTGCGGGATCTCGAACAGCATTCGGAGCGGTGCTACGCGATCGACGAGAACGTATGGCGTCTCTATTCCGAAGGGCCGCTCAAGGATCTGCGACGCTCGGACGTTATGGTGCTCCCCATCCAGGAAGAGCTAAAGTCTCTTGAGAGCGTTCAAAAGCTCTATGACCATCTGGTTCAACGGACCGCCAAGAAAAACCTGACCCTTGTCTCGATCGGAGGGGGCATTCTGCAGGATATCTCCGGTTTTACCGCCTCTACCCTCTATCGGGGTATAAACTGGGTTTTCGTTCCCACGACGCTGCTGGCACAGTCGGACAGCTGCATCGGTGCCAAGACCTCCCTCAATTACAAGACCTTCAAAAATTTGATAGGTACTTTCTATCCGCCTTCGCGGGTCATTGTTCATACCCCATTTCTTCTCACTCTAAAGGATGTCGACTTTTATAGCGGCCTCGGTGAAGTGGTAAAACTCCACATGATCGGGGGAACTGAAAGCATGCACCGGATCGTTGAGGCTCTGCCTGCCATCATTCGAAGGGAACCGGATGCGCTCCTCGAAAGCGTTCGACGCTCTCTCACGATCAAACAGGGCTACATAGTCGACGACGAGTTCGATACGGGCAAGCGCAACATGCTTAATTTCGGCCATTGCTTCGGACACGCCATCGAATCGGCGGCCAAGTATGAAATTCCTCACGGGCAGGCTGTTGTTCTCGGCATGCTCCTTGCGGGAATCGTCGCCCGGGAACGGGGACTCCTTTCCGATCAGCTTCACGAATTCATCGTACGCGAGCTGCTGTTGCCGAGCCTTGTTGCCGAGGTCAGGAACGATCACCTCGATCCAACGAGCGTGATAGAAGGCATGAAGAAAGACAAAAAACGCACAGGCACCGGGCTGGCTCTCGTTATGATGGGGGACAATAATCAAATGTATAAGGTAAACGACCTCACGGAACAGGAGGTCGCCATGGCGCTCGGTGCGGCGCCAAAGTATCTTGGCATTGCGTAGTACCATCCTCGGCTTCATTTCTCCCCCCACGTCGATGAAAGAAACCATCGAGACACTGGAAGGCTGCATTTCCGACCCCCACAAAAGCCTCCCCGAGCCCGTTTTTCTCTTTGTCAGCAAAATATCTCCGCTCATCAACGTCGACCTGCTCATAAAGGACGGGCGTAACCGCACACTGCTGACATGGAGGGATGATGGCTATTGCGCGCCGGGCTGGCACATTCCAGGCGGGATCATCCGGTTCAAGGAGCGGGCAGCCGATAGGATCAAAGAAGTGGCGAGAACCGAGCTCGGTGCTGAAGTGACGTTCAACCCCGCTCCCCTTGCCATAAATGAAATCATCGATCCGATCAGAAACGAAAGGGGCCATTTCATCTCTCTACTCTACCTGTGTTCTCTCACCTCGCCCCCACGGGAGGATTTGAGGTGGTGCGCCGATGCCCCGCAAAAAGATCAGTGGGCCTGGCACGCGAGATGTCCCGACGACATCATCAACGTTCACGAAATGTATCGAGGATTCATCGATACACAGTTTACGGCAGGGACTAATCCATGAAAAAGCTGATAAGCATCGTCGCATCGGCATACAACGAGGAAGGCAACATCGAGGAACTGGCTCGGCAATTGAGGACTGTCTTCGAGGAGCACGACAACTACGACTTCGAAGTAATACTCGTGGAGAACGGCTCACAAGATCATACCTTCGAAATAATGCTCAAGGTCAACGCAGAAGACGAGCGATTCAAGATCGTGCAATTGTCCAGAAATTTCAGGATGGACGGAGGCATAACGGCGGGACTGAGCCACGCCACGGGCGATGCCGCAGTTATTATGACGGCTAATTTGCAGGACAGGCCGGCGATCATTTCGGAGTTCATCAAGCGGTGGGAAGAGGGGTACGAAAACGTCTATGGCGTCGTGAAGAAGAGGACGGGCAAGGGGTTCTTGAGACGTTTCAACTCAGTGCTCTTTTACAAGATAATAAATGCCATGACCGATGGTATGATTCCCGAAAACGTGAGCGATTTCAGGCTCATTGACCGAAACGTATACGAAACGATCAATTTGATGAAGGAACGAAACCGATTTATTCGGGGCATGGTCGCTTGGACCGGATTCAAATCAATCGGAGTGGAATACGAACGGGCCAAAAGATTTTCGGGTAAATCCCATGCCCATTCGCTTCACGTGCTCCAGCTCGCCATGAGCAGCATATTTGCTTTTTCTTATATTCCCATTCGCTTCATCTCATTTTTCGGCTTGCTGCTGTCAGGCGTATCGCTTCTCTACCTTTTTTTTACCGTGGTTCGGATATTCCTGAAGGGTGTCCCATTCGAGGGATACGGCACGATCGTTTCCTTGATCCTGCTGATGTTCGGGATCCTTTTCTTCATCCTCGGGATACTTGGTCAGTACATCGCTCAGATATACGAAGAAGTGAAGGCGAGGCCTACTTATATTGTGGCGAAACTAATCGGCTTTAGGGACAGACAATAAGACGTTATGAGGCATGCTCTGTGATAGCTTGAGCCGCATGAGCCGACTTGGCCGCATCAACGGCGGCGTCCCTTCGCCACCCTGTTGACCGCTCGGCAGGCGAGGCAATTCGCTACCAACCCGTTCCGGCCTTTCAGGGGTCCGAGTCTGTTTCGATGGATATTACCAACCCGTTCCCAGTGGTTCCTTCTTTTGCAGGTGACGTGGTCGGGAGTGCTTGGCGAAGCAAGTTGACTCTGTTATGTTGCCTCTCCTTATGCTTCTTGGCAGAGTGGAACCAACGAAAGTGTTAACAGTTCGGTCAGACGGTGCTTGCCAAGAGGTACCATCTTGAGTAAGATAACGGATCAACAGGTGGCCCAGGTCGAATCATTTATTAATCGTAGGCCCAGAAAATGCCTAGGTAAAAAAACACCACTTGAGGTTGCTCCTGTTTTTGTTGCACTCCGGCTTTGAATGTGGGAGGTTTAAAAAGAGATTTCAAAAAATACTTGAGGAGGCAATCCTCCATAACTGAGGAACAACACTGTGTATGATCTTAATTAATTCTTCTCCAAAAAACGCCTTAAAGATATTCCAACCATTCCTGCCCATCTCCGTCCCTATTTCGATAGGCTACCTCCTTTCGGCGGCCGAGAGAGAAGGCATTACGGCGCATATTGTGGACGAACAAATTGAGGACGACGTGCTACGTAAGATCGGGGAATCTGTGAGGGAAACTGAGCCCCCATATTTCTTCGGATTCAGCGTCCTTACTGTGGCCCTGAAAAGCGCCGTCTCCCTGGCCGAAAAACTCAAAAGGCTTTATCCTACCTCAATAATCTGCTTCGGGGGCATCCACCCTACGGCCGAGCCTGAAGAGGTGCTTTCCTTCCCGCAGGTAGATGTGGTTATCCGGGAAGAGGGCGAGACCCCTCTGATCGAGCTTTACAGGTGCGTAAAGGAGGGGAGAGACTTTACCCATATTAAGAACCTTTCATACAGACATAATGGCGGTTACGTCCACAACGAGATAGGCCCCATTGAGGACCTGACTAAGTCACCTGCCTTCCCTTATCACCGCTTCACATCAAAGAGATACGACTTTGAGTTCGTCATGAGCTCAAGGGGATGCCCCTATAACTGCATATTTTGCAGCAACCGGGTGACGACCGGGAAGCGATACAGGTTCAGGCCAATGGAGGCCATAATCGAAGACATAGACATCCTTTACCACAAATATCAGAGGCGATATGTCAGCTTCTCCGATGACAACCTCCTTGTGAAAAAAGACAGGGCGTACACCCTCATGGATGAGCTCAATAAAAGAGGCTTTCACAAGAAGATGACTTTCGGTTTTCAGGCGAGAGGGGATAGCGTTGACCGCAAGATTCTCGGGGACCTGTACGAGTCCGGCTTCAGGAACATATCTTTCGGGCTCGAGACGGCTTCAGAGAGGATAATGAAAATTATCAAGAAAGGCGAGACCGTGGCGCAATGCGCCGAGGCCATCCGCATAGCAAAGGAGGTGGGATTTCATGTGAACGCCACCTTCATTTACGGCCTTCCAGGCGACACCCACGAGGACAGAATGGCATGTATAAGGATGAGCAAGGACCTTGGCCTTGAAGCCGTCAGGTTCAATAATGCCACGCCCTATCCCGGCACTGAGCTCAACAGAATAGCCAAGAGCCAGGGGCGCCTGTATGTCAAGGGCCTCTACGAGAATTTCCTCTCGGTTTCCACTTTCATTGAGAACCCCTTCAGGCCAATACCTTTTTCTTATGTACCGGAGGGCAACACGGAGCCGGAGATACGGAGAGATATACTCTTCAGCTTTTTCAGCCACTACCTCGACATGGGAAGGCTGAAGCTCATGTTCACTCGGGCCGGACATGAAGCTGGTTGGTTCAACCCAGGAGAGCGCCTGTTTGATATACTGAAGAAGATTCCGGCCTTAATAGCCCTTGCTTTCATGATGTTCGTGAAGTTTGTCCAACTCTTCTACTATTCTGTTCTGAAAAAGGAGACTGCCATATCGATGAGGTTTTTTCTAGGGATATTCGGTGGGCCGTGGAAAGCAGGAAACTCCAGCACGTCATCTAAGAGGCGATGAGGCCGTCGACGGAAGGACGCTCCGTCTTCTTCCTCTTCCTTCTTGGTCTCCTGGTAACTCTTGGCACCAAACCCCAGCAACAGCGTGACAATCCCGTCTATAGGTAAATACCACCCGTAACCGTCCAAATCTCCGCAAGACATGTATCTATATCTTGTGCGGTGAGAAATGCAGGCAGATTATGGTTATCCGAACATCCAGTCAAAGTGAATAACAGATTGAGGGAAGACAGATGGCTTGATTTTGATAAGTCTGCAAAAACTAAAACGAAGACGTACAAAGACTACAAACAGTCCTGATTTGAACCTCAAAGAACATTGGTGATGACAATATGAACAAGATGCGGCAATTTCTGGCCTTTGTAACCGATAAAATGTTTTTGCTTAAAATCCAGGCGGCGGTCTCCGGCTTTGCCCTGGGAATTGCCGCCTGGAAAACAGCAACGTTTGTGAAGCAGTCGTTATTGTCTAATTATGATTTCGGTAAAACCCATCAGTGGCTGAACATATTTTTCCATCCAATGGACAGTGGTCTTCTTAATTATGTCTTCTTATGCACAGTCTTAGGTCTATGTGGTCTTCTTATGTATGTCTTTATGGGCCGGCAGAATATAGAACATCTCAGAGACAGGCTCGAGAAAGTGAGCCCGCCGCTTATATTTGTACTGCTGATCTGCTCAATTATCTTGCTCGTATTCATGGCAGTATTGCCTATTTCGGTGAGTCTTTGCTTATCCCTTTCTGTCCTGCTTATTCCTATGTTCTACCTGATCAACTTCGGTAGATTGCTCATTGCATCAACTGCCATTCTATTTTTATTTACGTCATTCCAACCTTTGTCGATTGTAAAGGGTCCCGTTCATCTGATGAATGAATATGAGGATATTTTTGAAGAGACCCATCTGAAGCAGGAAACAATAAATAACAAGCAATTTCTCGACAGCATTTCCGATGAGGATATCAAGTCTCTGGCTCTATTAAATTACCTGTATTTTAAACCTTATACAAGTATTGGGCTTATAACGCGCGGCGAGATCCCGTATGGAGATACGCTCGCCTTTTTCAAGTCGGCAGAAAACCGGGCTGTAAGTTTGAATACATTTCGTGACCTTCAGGTTTCGAGGCTTAATGCATTGCGCTCGGTGGGGGATCATGATACGGAACAACTGGTCGAGAACTTAAGACACATGGATGTAGACAGGATAAAGAAGTTTTGCCTAAACAATAGCATGGAGTATATGCACCAAAATATATCAAGAGGCCAGATTAATCACCTAGGGCATATACTAAACCCCGTAAACGAATATCTTTCCGGAAGACCGCTCAAAGAAATCTATATGCAATATGGCTTTGGGAATACCCTGATTTTTAAATGGACGACGAATTTATTTGGCGGACCTTCCATCGATAATTATTACAAATGTTATATATATTACGTCCTCTACTTCATTTCTTTTCTTGTTATGCTCTACATCTTGTTTAAGGATTGGTCATACGTATTTGGTGGACTTGCATTTTTGTCACTGAGCTTTTTCGGTTTGGGGTATACCGCCCTTATAGTAGCCCCTGGCATACTGCCTACGCGCCATATATTTGATACGACCGTAATAATATTTGCGTTGCTCTTTTTCCGGCATAACAGGATAGCTTACCTCGGGCTTGCATGGGTCTTTTCCATATTGGGAATCATTGTAGACCGCCAGTTTGGAATCATGATGGCAGCAACCTTAATTATACCTGTTTCGCTTTACGTAATCGAAAACATGCGAGGAAGGCTTAGATTTCTCTGGCTTCCAGGCATTCTTCTCCTTATATCACTAACCTTCGCGGCATACCACTTTACAAACATCGGGACTTTAGGCCCGACTTTCTTATATTTTTTGTTGGGGCTGTTTTCTTGGCCGGTAAACCCTATTATTGTTGCGTTAACAATATGCTACTTGGTCGTTTCCTATTTATTCATGTTTTTGCTAAGAGGCGAGCGGAACTATTTAAAATATGTATATCTCCTAGTATTCGCCTACACACAGGGTCTTTTTGTCTATTTTTACTGGTCAGGTCTTATTAACCATTTATTCTTTGCTGTTCGTATGGCAGGCTTACAACTGTTCCTGATGATTTATATGGCAGAAAAGGGACTCTTCAGAAATGCAGAAAAGGCACGGAAATTTGTGGGCGCAGTTAAGGGGGCAACATTCACAATATTGCTCTTTACCCTCTGTTTTGCGGTAGCATTCTTCTACAGCGAAAAGATTCAATTTGATCGTAATTTCGTGAATCACAAAATTTATAACTGGCAGTTTAGCAGAGCACATCTTATCACCACGATAAATCCTGAGCCAATAAAGAACAGTATTAATCTGATACAGAAATACAGCACGAGCGATAAAGGCATATATATCATATCTAAATATGATAATTTGCTCCCCTTGTTGGCCGAGCGGTATAGTAAAATGCCCTTCTTCGATTTTGAGCTGGTCTGGCACCTTTTCTCTGAAAAAGAAAGTAATCAAGTCATAAAATCATTACGATCCCAGATGCCCGATTATCTGTTCGTCGACACAAATATCGATAACTATAGAGATGACCCTTGGGCAAAACTCTTTAACAATGAGTGGTTAGTGGATGAGAGGATATCAAGGATAGGAAGGTACACAGAGTTATATAACATTTTCAAGTCAGTGAGTCGTGATTATGAGAAGGTCGAAGAAGGGACATTGCTGTCGGTATATAAGAGAAAACTATTTAAACGGTAGGGTTGTCCCTTGGGGTTGTTTCTTGTGTACACTCTCTTTCACCGGGTAGCCCGTCAGCCTTTCCAAGTGCCATTTTCCCTATTCTTCCTTATGAGAATGATACAGCAAGGTTGGGACAACTATATTCAGTCTTCCGTGAGAAAGACCGTATTCATGGGTACCGAGGGAGATACTCCACTGCAGAAAATAAGCCTAGAACTGATAAGAAAATTCTTGACTGGAATAGATAAGGAAGATCTGCTCGGCAGCCCCTCATCGCCTATCGGCCTCTGATTGCCGGGCGTTAATATGACTGCACGACGGTGAGGCATGTTCTCTATCGCACATATAGTCCGAAGGCACGAGACAAAAGCGAGGTTTCTGGTCGTTGGCGCATTCCTCACGGTCTTCAGCTATGCCCTCTTCGCATTGCTGGATACGCTGTTCTCCATGGCTTTCTCGCGAAGATACGTTGCGTATATGTCGGCAATGGCACTTGGAAACGTGCTCACAGTCCCGGTTGTTTTTGTGTTTCACAAGTACGTTACCTTCAAATCGTGGTCGGGTGGGAAGAGCCTGGCTTTGGAATTCGTCAGATTTGTCAGCACATATTTGTTTACGTGGTGTGTGGGCCTGATATTATTGCCGTTCTTTGTAGAGATTCTGCATATCCATCCCAAACTGGCCGGCGCTTTGATGATACCTATCACCACCGTGATAAGTTATATAGGCCATTCACGATTTTCTTTCAGACATTAAGAATTTATCCGTAAATAGGAGTCACCTTCCTCCAGCATATGATCGCGGCAGCGAGGTGAAGGAGAGCCTCGTAGCTTTCAGTAAGCTTCTCATATCTGACGAGGAGCTTACTGAATCGGTTGAACCAGGAATGGGCCGCTTCCACCACCCAGCGTCGATTCTTCCAAGGACGCCCTCGCCCTCGTCTGCGGTTCCTTCGTGGAATCCGTGGTATGTAGCCCTTTATACCGATCTGTTCGCGAACCGCATCGCCATCATAACCTTTATCCGCATACAGGAATCGCTCCCTGCCTTTTGGAAGATCGACGATGAGGGCATCGAGCACGGCAGAGAACTGACTGAGATCATGTCGATGGGCCCCGGTAACGATCAGCGACAGCGGGACGCCACGAGCGTCCACCAGGATGTGCCGCTTGCTTCCTTTTTTTTCCCCGGTCCGTCGGGTTAGGACCGGTTGCTTCTCGGGCCAGAGGCGCTTTGATCGTGCTCCCGTCGATGCTCTGCCATTTCCAGGCAATCCCCTCCATCTCATCATACTCCGCGAGGCCTGCGCGCCACAGGGCGAGAAAGAAGCCTGTTTTCAGCCACTGCCTGAAGTACTTGTGAATCGAGCTCGCACTCCCGAACCGTTCCTTGGGCAATGACTTCCACTGGCAGCCTGTCCTGAGCACAAAGACGATGCCTTCGAACACACGCCGCTCGGACATCGGCTTGCGTCCGCCTCCGGGCTTTCTCCTGAATGTCTTACCCGGCTCTCGTTCTCGCTTTGGAATGAATGGTTCCACACGTCTCCAGAACTCGTCGGATACTTCCCATGACCGGACCTTTGCCATACCCACCTCCTGGGCTAAAGTGTAGTATAGCTGGGGGCTTAAGTCAAGTTAATTACGGATAAGTTCTAAAATAAGATGGCCGTTTGGCAGCGTCTACAGAAAAAGACAAACTTCGCTGGACGAACCTTGCTCCATTCCATGGCAGGATCAGCCGTGCACAAGAATTTCTTCAATAAAACTAACGTCATTCTGTCATCCATCCTGTTATTGACGGCGGGCCTGCTGGCCACCTCTTTTGTAGTGGATCATCAACAGACCAAAAGAATTAAGACCGTGGAGTACCGTAACGTCAACTTCGACAGCCGCAGTTCCGATCCGGGGAAGACCTCGGTTAAAACATTCAAAGAGAATATCCAGAGCGACGTCAAAGAAGTTGACATAAGCTTTCTTATGAAGGTCTATTCGATTTCTCATTGGAACAATGTCTTTCAAACGGCCCGCTTGAACGAAGGCATAAGGATGGAGTTATCGCAACCGTCGAATGTTGGGATCGTAATTGCAACGAATGACTCGGAAGGCCTTAAAGGCTTTTCTCTCTTCAACGCTATAGAATTCAACAAAATCTATGCGGTGAAAGTCTCAGTAGGTCGAAACAACATCCTGAAGGCGTGTGTGGATGACTCGTGCATCAATGTAAGAGACAACCAATTTAAGTACGACATAAAGGACATCGCCGTCGGCGCAGGATTGAGCAAGACCCGACCTTTTGATGGAGAAATAAACGACTTTCGCATTGCATACACGCTCATCAAGGCCCCTCATCATCCCTTTCTCCCTTGGACCGTCATACTATTCGTCCAATTCCTGTTATTCGCATCCGTAGCCTCTCTTGTTTTCTCTTTTCTCCGGACCGTAAGCATCCCTTTGGAGAGAAAGGACAAAATCAGCATTGTTTGCCTCGCCGTGCTCGCTGGTTTCATTCTTTCTGTTCTTTTTCACTGCTTCATGGGTGCCTATTTGCACATGGGTTATCCCTTCAATACTTTTCTGCTTCAGCCTGATGATAGATTCATGGATTATTTCAACGGTCTCACCTACGTAACAGCCGGACATGGTGCAGGCATGGCGGGTACATCAGGGTTGGCGTACTTCATGTGGCAGTTCCTTTATCTCATTTCTTTCAAGAATGCCTATGCCTCTTTCTTAGTCTACACCGCAGCCGTAACCATGTATGTGCTGGTTTATAACTTGAAGAATCTGCTGTCGGGACCGTTCCCGAAGATGTCCCCCCTAAGGGCTATGCAAAGCGTCTTCATCTTATCATTCCTGGCCTATCCCGTGCTCTTTACTCTGGATAGGGGAAATATTGAGGGTTTTGTCTTCATATTGTTGTCTTTGTTTATGTACTTTTTCCGTTCGAATAAAACAGGAATAAGCGCCATCTTTCTCGCCGGAGCAACGGCACTGAAACTCTACCCCGCCATATTCATCATACTTTACTTATCGGAAAAAAGGTACAGAGAAGCAGCCATCTTCGTTGGCATAACGCTCCTCCTGTCTTCATGGAATTATAATAGCTTCACCGGCATCAGTTTTCACTTTTCAAGCTTGGTTGGGATAACCAAGAGCTCTGGGAACTCCGGAACTACCTACAACGCCTTATATGTCATAGGCGACGCTGGAGCAGCGTTTTGCTCGAGCGCTTTCGGAGCGCTGAAGACCGCACTTTGCGCATGGCCTCCGCAAGGCTCGGCCCCGCGTCTACTGATGCTTTTCAGAATCTATTATTGGGTGTCCTTGCTACTTTCTGCGTTTGTTGGCGTCTACGTGATGTTTGTTGAGAAGGAGTTGTGGAAAAAAGTAACAATCCTGACGCTCAGCATGATATTTTTCCCTTTTGTAACAGCCGATTACAGACTTCTCCACTTGTACATACCGATGTGGCTGTTTCTCAACGCCAAGGGGAAGAGCAGATCAGACCTCCTCTATTCGGTTCTCTTCGCACTGCTCCTTATCCCGAAGGCATACTATGTTATAAAGGAGGACATAAGCATCTCGGTCATCCTGAATCCGCTGATAATATCTGCCTTCTTGCTGAGTGTGGTCGTGGCGGGGCTGCGCAATGCTTCTATAACGGATATTAAGCAGAGCATCCGCGAACACCTGACCGCTGCCCGTCAACTGTTCTGGTTGAAAAAAATCCACTCAGCCGCAGAGGCTTTATCGAATGAAAGCCCCTAACCCCCCTGAACCACATGTGCCTTGGACGAGAGCCAAGACTGATCCCTCGGGGCTTGGGCTTCTGTCGCTCATTGTACCCGTCTACAATGAGGAAGAAAACATTGTGCCTCTTTACGAAAAGGTGCTTGAGGTGGCGCCGGTCCTTGGCCGTCCCTTCGAATTGATTTTCATCAACGACGGGTCTACCGATGGAACTCAGAGTGCGTTGGACGAGTTAGCCGAAAGAGATCCCCGGGTGAAAGTGATCCATTTCCGAAGAAACTTTGGTCAGACGGCCGCGATGATGGCGGGAATCGATTTTTCCTCGGGGGATGTGTTAGTGCCCATGGACGGAGACCTCCAGAACGACCCGGGAGACATACCTCGGCTAATCGCGAAGCTGGAGGAAGGGTATGACGTCTGTTCGGGATGGCGTAAGAACCGTAAAGACCATGCCTTGAGGCGCAATCTGCCCAGTCGTCTCGCCAATTTGCTGATCTCCAGGATTTCCGGGGTCCATCTCCACGATTACGGCTGTTCCCTTAAGGCTTACAGGAAAGAGGTTATTAAGGGGGTCAAGCTTTATGGCGAGATGCATCGCTTCATTCCCATATACGCCTCCTGGGAAGGGGCGAGGGTCTCCGAGGTCCCGGTCAGTCACTACCCGAGGATCCACGGCAGGTCGAAGTACGGGATTGAAAGGACGGTCAAGGTTCTCCTCGATCTCATCGTGGTAAAGTTCTTTGCCAAGTATGCCCAAAAGCCGATTTACGTTTTCGGAATCGTTGGAATCTTGAATCTCATGGTTGCATTTTTTGCGGCCGTTGCGAGCCTGTATTATAAATTCTTCGGCAACAAATCCTTTATTTCGACCCCGTTGCCCTTGCTTTTCATCATGTGCACTATAACGGGTATTATGTGCATCTTGATGGGTCTGATGGCCGAGCTCCTTATCAGGACCTATCACGAATCCCAGCATAAACCGGTCTATTTCGTCTCTGAATCGCGCAACTTAGGGGGCGACTGATCATGTGCGGTATTTGCGGATTCGTCGGTCAGGGCGACTTGCAGGATTTGTCACGCATGGCACGGGTCATGTCCCATCGGGGTCCTGATGCCGAAGGACTGTGGAGTGATACGGAAAAAGCCGTGTACCTGGGTCATCGAAGGCTTTCCATCATAGATCTATCGGGGGGCAACCAGCCGATGTGGACGACTGATGGAGCCCTTGGCGTGGTTTTCAACGGGGAGATATACAACCACGTCGAGCTGCGCGCTGCGTTGATCGACGCAGGCCACCGGTTCTCTTCAGACCACTCGGATACCGAGGTACTTCTTCACGGATACCGGGAGTGGGGCGCAGATCTGTCCCGAAGGTTGAATGGCATGTGGGCATTCGCTATCTATGACCGGGGGAAAGAAGAGATCTTTATCAGCCGCGACCGCTTCGGCAAAAAGCCGCTCTTCTATTCGCTTCAAAATGGCACATTTGCCTTCGCCTCCGAGGTCAGCTCGCTCGTCAAACATCCTTCCCTGACGGCAGCCATAAACCAGATGAGCCTCAAAAAATATTTTGCCTACGGGTACATCCCTGCCCCATGGTCTTTGTACCACAATATATTCAAGCTGCCCGGTGGACACAACCTCCTGTTGAGCCTGTCCCGGATGAGCATCGAGATTACAAAATACTGGGACCTTGTGATAGAACCTTTTGAGAATATCCCAAAGAACCCGGAAGGTGAATGGGGAGAGGCCATTCGCGACCTCTTGCGGAAAGCCGTCAAGCGCAGGCTCATGTCTGATGTTCCGCTGGGTATTTTCCTCAGCGGAGGAATCGACTCCTCCTCGATTGCCGCTTTCGCGGTCTCTTCCGGCGGAGACAGGATCAGGTCATTCTCGATCGGTTTCGAGGAAGCGTCTTTCGATGAGTCCGGCTACTCGCGGCAAGTGGCATCACTTCTGGGAACCGACCATAGTCTTGAATACCTTTCTCTCGACAAATCGGCCGCACTATTGGACGACATCGCAGCCAGACTCGACGAACCCATGGGCGATAGCTCCATCCTGCCCACTTTTCTGCTTTGCAGGGAGGCCCGAAGGCAGGTCACAGTGGCTCTCGGCGGCGACGGCGCAGATGAGTTATTCGCCGGCTATGATCCTTTCAAGGCACTCTACTGGGCCGAATTATATGGCCGCCTGGTCCCGAAGCCGATTCATGCCGCGATACGGATGGTAATGGCGCGCCTTCCTACTTCCCATCGAAATATGAGTCTCGACTTCAGAATAAAGCGGACCCTTCGTGGATTGAGCTACCCTCGCCATTTCTGGAACGCGATTTGGATTGCGCCGCTTGAGCCCACAGACATTGCAGAGCTGTTCGGCGAACCTGTAGATCTCGAGGAAGTATACGCCGAGGCCATCGAGTACTGGGAGAATTGTCACCAGGATAACCTGACCGACAAGACGCTGCAGTTTTTCACGAAACTCTATTTGCAGGATGATATCCTCGTCAAGGTGGACCGGGCCAGCATGATGAACTCCCTGGAAGTTCGTGCCCCTTTTCTCGACATCGACCTTGTCGATTTCGTGAGGCGAATCCCGAGCGACTATAAGTGCCGGGGAGGGCAGACCAAATACATACTCAAGAAAGCCCTTGAGCCGGTGCTTCCCAGCAACATCCTTCACCGTTCCAAAAAAGGCTTTGGAATTCCTATCGGCAAATGGTTTCAGGAAGGCAGCCTCGCAATTGACGGAACCGACGCAACCGGCTTAATGAACAGGGCATTCACTAGGCGCCTAGTCGAAGAGCACCGGAAGGGGCTCCACGATCATCGAGCGTTTCTTTGGAATGCCTGGCTTTTGTCACAATGGAACAAACCGGACCGGACAGTGGCGTGAGCGACGACACAAGGACAGCATCGGCATTTGCCAGTTCGTGGAACAACCTTCCTTCAGGTTCAGTATACACGACAGAACAGTTTGAGGACTGGTTCCTTCCTCTTCAAAAAAACGACATTGAAGGAAAAGCCGTTCTGGAGCTCGGTTGCGGGAATGCGAGCTTGATGGTTCATGTGGCAGGCTGGAACCCATCTTCTTTGGAGGGGGTGGACCTCGGCGACTCCGTGATTTCCGCACGAAGGAACATGGGCGCAACCGGATTTGAGAAGTGGTCCGTCGTCCAAGAGGATCTCACAAGGTACAAAGGAAGCGGTTCCGATGTGGTTTATTGCATAGGCGTCCTCCATCACCTTGAGGACCCCAAAAGCGGTCTCGATGCGGTGATCGCAAACGTGAAGCCTGGTGGTCGGTTTCATTGTTGGGTCTATGGCAAGGAGGGAAACCGGCTTATTACTCATGTAGTGGATCCTCTCAGAAGAGTTGTCTCCAAGTTTCCGTGGTGGGTGACAAAGTATCTTGCAGCAACCCCTCTCGTATTCCCCTATTTCCTGTATGCGAAAGTCCTGTCCCTTCTCCCGCGTTGGGTTTGGTTGAAGAAGTTGCCTCTCTATGATTACAGCCTGTGGATCGCCAGGCGCTCCTTCAGCTTCTTTCGGCATGTTGCGTTCGATCAGCTTGTGACGCCGCGAACCGTCTATCTCGACCGACGCACTATCGAAAACTGGCTTGCCGATTGCCCAAACGTCGATCCGAGTAGCGTCTACGTGCTCACGCGGAACGGCAACTCGTGGAAGTTCGGTGGCCGGGTTTTGTGAATCTCCTGCTTGCCAATTACGAATATCCCCCGATTGGCGGCGGCGCAGGTAACGCGACGTTCTATCTATCTAGGGCTTTTTACAAAAAGGGGATCAGCACAGTAATCCTGACTTCATCTTTCGCTGGCTTAAGGGGATACAGAGAAGAAGAAGGACTTCATGTGTATAGGGTCCCCGCTCTTAGAAGATCCGCGGACAGGGCGCGGGTAATGGAAATGATGCTTTTTCCGGCTGCCGCGGCGACTCGCGCCAGTCGTCTCGTCCAGAAGCACCACATAGACAAAACGATGGCGTTCTTCACCCTGCCTTCAGGCATTTTGGCTTATTGGATGAAAAAGAAGTACGGGATACCGTACCTGATTCTTCTAAGGGGCGGTGATGTCCCCGGGCACGTGTCCGAACTTGACAGGATTCATCGAATTATAAGACCGATGAGGCGCCTGATTCTGAGAAACGCGTCAGTCATCGTTGCGAACGATGAAGGATTGGCAGATCGATCCATGGCCGCAGATCCATTTCCCGTAAGCGTCATACCTAACGGGGTCGACGCAGACTATTTTGCTCCCGAGGAGCATAAAAGGCAAGCCGATAGCTTCACTATTCTCTTTGTAGGGCGGTTTGTGAAGGACAAGAATCTCTTTTATCTATTGGATCAATGTTCGAAGCTAAAATCGGCGTTCCCTGGAAAAGTGTCGCTGAGAATGGTGGGAGACGGGCCCCAGAGGGAAGACCTGAAAACGCATGCCGCCAGAATTGGGCTTGAAGAATCAGTGACATGGCATGGATGGAGTGAAAAGGAGCAGCTGAGAGAACTGTATGCGACTTCGAGTTGCTTCGTGAACCCGTCGCTCTACGAGGGCATGCCCAACACCGTGCTGGAGGCGATGGCGAGCGCATTGCCCGTAGTAGCAAGTGACATACCGGGAAACAATACCCTGGTGAAGGATGGTCGGAATGGATATGTTTTTGATCTCAGTAAGCCTGATGCCTGTTTTGATGCCTTGGTGAGCATAGCGCGAGATCCCGAGAGCGCCTCAAAGATGGGGGTCGATGGTAGACAGAGGGCGGTAGACGACTATTCCTGGGATAGCATTGCGGAAAGATTCATGGGGTTGCTCTCTTGAGCCGGTGAGAATGAAGAGGTTCAAAAAAGTAGCCATGTTGATCGGCAAATGCCTGCTATCAGCTGTCCTGGTCTTCCTCGTCTTGAGAAAAGCTGATGTGACAGAAGTCGTATCCCGGGTCAGGAGCGTGGGGTGGTTTTTCCCGGGAGCGGCCTTGACGTGCTTCGTGGCTGCCGTCTTTCTGGCAGCGCGTCGCTGGCAAATACTTTCTGGTGGGTTACTTTCATACGCGCAGACTCTGAAATACTCGTGGATCGGGGTGTTCTACGGTGCGATCCTGCCGGGGGCAGTTTCCGGCGACGTGGCCAAGGGCGCCTCGCTGGCTCTCAAGAACAAGGATACCCGCGTCGGTGAGCTACCACTGTCGATAGCAATGGATAGAATCATCGGCCTCTACGTCCTGCTCATTTTCTTTGTCATAAGTTGTGCCATTCTTGCTCTTGGTGCCGGCCGGTTGGATCCCACCTTGAGAAAGCTCGGCATGTACGGATTGATTGCCGGAAGCGTAGTACTGTTGTTGGTAGCCTGTGGGGCAGGTCTATTAGGAAAAGCGCTCGGCGGCCGCGAGATAGGCGCTCGCCCCCCCAACAGAATCAGGGCTTTCTTCAGTCAGACCCTTGATACTCTTCTGCTTTACAGGCGCCGGCCACGCTTACTTCTAAAGGCCGCAGGATACAGCATCGTCATGCACTGCATGGGTGTGATGTCATATTATCTTGTAATTCGAGGGCTGAACGTGGGCTGTCGTACGGTGGAGGTGGTGGTGTTCTACTCCATACTCGGAGTGCTGATCTCCCTGCCCGTGACCATATCTGGGCTTGGCTTGCGGGACTGGTTCTCCCTCACGTTTTTTCAGTCCTTCTGGGGTGACGGGCAGGCTGGTGTGGCTTTTGCCTGGGTAACGCTCGCTCTTTTAGTGGTGACGGCCATGGTGGGCGGCCTCGTTCAGATCGTCGATCTTTTTTGGCGGAAAACGACTAGGGAGATTTAGAAAGCTGACCCTATAAAGGGGGAGGCCTAGGTTCCCGTCTCCAGGGACCTTTTACCGGCTGTCTTGAATGCCTGGAACGCGCTCCTGTCATACCTAATAGAACAGGACCGAATGATTGATATGGTTCTCCAGAGGAAGAGCCAAAACGAGATATGCCGGAGCACAAATATCAGGTTTGACATTTCAACGAATCCACCAAATACGGGCAGGTATTTATAATTGTCAGTTCCAAATGAAAATCGATTCCCTCGGCCATATGGGAGTTGGAATCGGCCGTTAGTTGAATGGATTGGTCTGGCCGCGATATTGGCCGCTTTCATTTTCACGCGCCTTCCGTTGTGGTCAGGCTATTTCGTACCGCTTTTCGCCTACGACTCGGTCACTTACTTCTCGCTGGCCCACGACATCAGTTCCCGAGTCTGGCCACTGTTCGATCAGCGCACTCCCGGTTATCCTCTGTTTCTTTGGGCAGCCCTGGCGATTTTCGGAAGCATAAAATGGGTTCTCATACTCCAGAACATGGGGACCCTGCTCGCAGCCTGCCTGATTTATCTTTGCTCTGTCCGACCCGGCCGGTTGTTGATTGCGCCGTTCGCCTTATTTGCCTCCCTTAGCATAGTATACTCGTCCGAAGGACTCCTCTACAACATGTGGCTGCTTCCCGAGAGCCTATACGCGAATGCACTGATGGCTGCCTTAGCGGCTCTCGTATTTGGGTTCCGGACTGGCCGGTCGAGGCCATTCCTGCTTGCCTCACTGCTTATGGCGATCGCGATCCTCCTTCGTCCCGCCGGAATGTTCCTTATCGTAATTTACGGCATCGTACTATTCGCAATCTGGAGGTTTAGATTCGGCAAGAAGCCGCTGCTTGCGTTCGCCCTCGCGTTTCCCCTGGTGCTTCTCTGTCTGGCCTCTTATAACAAGGCGACCTTCGATCGCTTCACGGTCTCTTCCTGGGGCGTCGTGAACCTTCTCGGGGCCACATACACGTTTTGGGAGACCTCGCCCGATTACCCCAATGAGGTGAACCGAGCCATCGAAAGGGTCGAGTCAAGGATAGAGCAGAAAGACCGAAGAACTCTAGTAGACAGCACTGACCGCAGAGCGCTGTTGCCGATCTATGTCAAGGACTTCAATACCTCAGTGCAGCTCCTTGCCCCTGCCCTCCACGGAACATACTCGTCACGACAGGAGTTATTGTACAAGATTTGCTTTGATGCCATTGCTGCCCACCCTCGGGCTTACGCCAAGTTCGTCCTGGTGAACTTTTGGCAGTTCATTTTTGCGGTGAATGATTGCACCAATGGGTACTACCAGTCGGTCGATTACGGATACGGGCTGATCTACGCTTCGAACTCACCTGTCAGGCTCGATGCCGCAAAATCAGGCATGAGGGAATACATGTGGCGCGAATATTACCGGCCTGTACCGAACAACCGGTTTGAGCTGACCGGGAAGCAGGGGCAGGATATTGCAAGGCGAGTGTCGGACAGCCGCTCGTTCAAGGCCTATGACGCATTTTGCGAACGGTGCTACGACCCCCTGTACAATGGCCGCCCATGGTTTTACATTCTCTTAGGGCTTGCCGTGTTATCTATCATGTTTCTTCTGTTTGGAAATCAAGAGTCGCGCAAGCGTGGAGCCGTGGGTGCCCTTGCCGTGTTATGCGTGCTGGGAGCGGCCGCAACGGTGGCTTTGGTGGAATTTGCCTACGATCGTTACGAATTCCCGACGAGGTTCATCTACTACATGGCCCCTGCCCTGCTAATGTCGCTCATGATAGGCAATCATGAAGATAGCAAGATTGCTGTCACCGAAAGAGCGCCGGAGGGCAACAACTTCCATTTTTGTCCGACGGGCGTCGACACAATGTCTTCAGAGCTTAAGTTCGCCGCCAATTACCACCGCTGGACAAATGATTGGATTGCGCCTTACGTAAAAGGAAGAGTGTTGGATATCGGAGGAGGCACCGGTAATCACATCGGGCTTTTACAAGACAACGAGCTGGTCTCCATTGACCTGTCGAGGGAATGCATCGACTACCTGAAGGAAAAACACGCCGACCATCCAAACTGGGACTTCTTGGTCGACGATGTCACCGATTCGCGGTCGGTCGATCGCCTCGGGCGGGGGAGCTTCGATACCGTGCTTTCATGCAACGTATTCGAGCACATAGAGGACGATCGGGCAGCCTTTGTCCACGCGAGGGAACTGCTTCGCCCTGGTGGCCGCCTTGTTCTCGTGCTTCCGGCCCATGGCGCGCTGTTCGGCCCCATGGACCGCCTCGCCGGACATTTTCGAAGATACGACCGGACCACAGTGCGAAAGCGTCTGGGCGAGGCGGGGTTCACCGAGCTGCGGCTGCGCTACGTGAACCTGGTAGGTGCAATCGGGTGGCTCGCGAACAATTTCCTGTTTCGCCACAAACATCTCTCCTCGAGCCGGATAAATCAGCAGATACGACTGTTCGACCGGTATCTCGTACCCGTATTGAGGGCGCTGGAGGGCAAGCGAAGTATGCCTTTCGGGCAGTCCATCGTGTGCGTCGCGGAGAAGCGCGACGAGGGACCTGAGGCGACATGGACCGGGCTAAGAGAACGATAGAAGATTTCGGCGATCAGTGGGTGCGTTATCGGGACAATAAGGTCTACTGTGGATCGTAGATCTTCTTGCCGACAAAGGTCTTGCGGATGCAAGGTTCACCGACATCCGGACGTACCACAGGCATGGCTAAGGTTGGGCAGTCTCCGGCAGCAAGCCGTCGGCCCTCTGAAGACAGACTATTCTGCCTCCTCGATCAATTATGACTGAACTAAGAAAGAAATGGCACCATCTATCCGCGGTCGGGTGTGACCGCATGATGAGAAGGTCGCTTCACTCGAATGCCAGTATTGTGGGTGTCCTCAGCCTCATTCTGGGTTTTGGTGCGCTGGCGTGGCTCGTCCGACGCCTAGTAGTGCTTGCCGGCCGTCCGTTTGATTTTTCGAATGCTCCTTTCAGTTTCGGCACTCCGGGTGCGCCATACTCGGATGCCCTTGGGCCCTGGGTATGGGGGGGGATTTGCTACCTCTTTCGTTTTACGATCCCTGAATTTATCTACAGGCCCTCGGTCGGGCTCTTCTGGGGCTCCATAATGGGCATCACGGGAAGAATATACACCATACCCCTTTGGTTCGCCCTCTGGTTTCTATCCGGTGTCGTGGCCTTGCTCTGGTTCACGCGAGGAAGCCGGATCGGACTAGTGATAGCCCTTTGGCTGTGCACGGCAAACCTTGTCTTCGAGGGCGGCTTGACCGGCCTCAATATCATGACCGACGCCGTCGACTTTCCGGCATGGGTGTTCACGGTGCTCGGAACACTGTTCGTCTTGTACGAATTCTCCGGGGAGAGAATCGAACTCCTCGGTTTGGCAGCCGGAAGCATTCTACTCGGCATCGCGGCCGCAATTCGGGGCCCGATGATGTTCGGAGCCCCCGTTATGCTCGCCGCCGGCTTTTTCGGCCGAAGACGATGGAGCATAGCGGCGCTCATCGTCGCCGTAGTCGCCTTCGGAGCACCCATCGCCGTTGACGTCGGCTTGCAGAAGTACCACCACACAGTCAACAACGGAGTAGCCAGTTTATACTGCGCGTATGCCGATCCGACAGGCTCGTGGACTCCTGAGTGCAACGCGCGCTACCTCAGTGAACGTCCTTCAACGAAGGAGGTTCTTGTCACATATATGCACACCGTGGTGACTCTGAAACGGGCGCCCGAACTTTTTCGTAGGGGCGCCGAACGCATCGAAACCGACATACGAAGACTTGTCTCGGGAGAATTTTTCGTCATCGGGTTAGCTGCGCTCCTTAGTGGTCTCCTTATCATGATTCGCGGACCCGAGATAGAATCGGGGGGAGGAGAAAGCCGCAGCAGGCGGAAGACGCACGCGCTTATGACACCGCTTCTGACTTTTCTCCTTATATCGGTCGCCGACATTGCAGTCTCCGCAACCTCCGGGGCTGTTGAAGAGGGTTTTGTAGTTGGACTTGTCTTCAGTCTCGCGCTTCTTTCCGCATTCCGCAGGCGCTGGATTGAGTTCGGCTTGATCGCGGCTTATATCGCGAGTGTCTTCTTTATGGTTATCACAGGCGTTTGGGCGCATGCAAGAATATCTGAAACCTTTGCCTTCCTCGTGTACCTCTCGACCATTCTGCTCCTTATTCCCCGCTTCCCTTCACTGTTAACCCCGAGCCTTCGCTCGTTGCGAATACCGGCACTGGCGACGCTGACCATAATCGTCACGATGTACACGGCAGTGCTCTGGTGGCCTGCCACTTTGCCAAGAACGTTTGCCCGGGACGTAAAGTCCCGGTCCGCAGCCATGAAGCTTTCCGAGGATGCTGCGTTGAACAGAAGCCTCTACATCAATGGTGATAGAGACATGTTCTACACACTATCCGATAATGTTCCCATCGGTAGCGTCCGGCCCTACCAGGTCCTACGCTACCCCGGCCTACTTTGGAATGATTCTTTTCTAAAGCCGAACGAGTTCCAGTAAGAGTTATGAAAGTCTTACTCATAAACCCCACTTACCATACCTTCTTCTCCCTCGGCTTGTCATTTGGAGAACCGCTAGGACTTGCCTATATTGCGGCGCTCATCGAGCGTGATACGAAGCACCGCGTCGAAATCCTTGACAGTGTCGGTTTGTCTCACGACTTCGACAAGAAGAATGATACGCTCAGGATAGGTTTGCCAGTGGGGGAGGTCCTGAACATGGTGAAGGAGAAAGAGCCGGACATTATCGGAGTCTCCCTCATTACTTCTTTGTATGCTCAGGAAATCATAGATTTTCTTAAGGAAATCAAGAAGATCAAGCCGGATGTCCAAATTATGGTGGGCGGTGCCCACG
This sequence comes from uncultured delta proteobacterium, assembly GCA_963750015.1. Taxonomy (GTDB): domain Bacteria; phylum Desulfobacterota; class Syntrophorhabdia; order Syntrophorhabdales; family WCHB1-27; genus CAVVNC01. The sequence goes on from CAVVPU010000257.1 coordinate 31,569, forward strand.
CAACCCTTGAATGGGCAAGGTGCATTGAGGAGTCCGCTATCGACATCATTGTCATGGGCGAGGGGGAGAGGACAGTTGTCGAGCTCCTCGAGAGCATGGAGACGGGGTCCCCCCTTGAATCAGTTAAAGGGATCGTATTTAAAGATAAGGGCGGAGTGCCGATCAAGACCGCAGGAAGAGAACCGATTGATGTGGAGACCCTTCCCTTTCCCGCCCGTCATCTCTTGCCGATGGGCAACTATTTCAGGTACCGCCCGAGATATTACTACATGAGGCACCCGGTCGCGTCCATCATAACGAGCCGGGCCTGTCCTTTCAATTGTATTTTTTGCAGCACTACGTTGTTATGGGGAAGGAAATACAGGGGAAACTCCCCAAAGAAAGTTGTCGATGAAATGGCACACTTGCACGATACGTACGGTGTTCGCGAATTTCTGATTAATGATGATAGCTTTATCGCAGATAGGCCTCGTGTGATTGGAATATGCGATGAAATCATAAACCGCGGATTGGACATTCGTTACCAGATTCCGCCCGGCGTCAATCTCCATTTGCTCGATGAAGAACTGCTCCTCAAGCTCAAGCGAAGCGGTCTGTACGTCATTAACCCACAATTTGAGACAGGGGACCCAAAAACTGTAAAATACATCCGGAAACCGATCGATCTGACGAAAGGTGCTGAGATTATCGACAAGGCCAATCGGCTCGGTCTATGGACAAAAACGAATATTATCCTTGGATTTCCGAACGAGACAAAAGAAGATATCGAGACTACCCTTCAATTTGTCGAGAAACTCGGTGTGGATGCGGCAGATTTTGTGTTACCCATCGTCTACTCCCATACCGACCTTGGTAAAGACTACATAAAGCTTGGGTTGATGGCACCGGATCAAACCGCTGCACGAACATGCGATTCGCTGCACTTTACGAAAGAGCAACTGGAAGAGATAAGACTTTCTGCAATCCGCCGATTTAATAAAGCAAGGATGCGAAGGTTTCTCAGTCCAAGTTATGTGTTCTTCGGCTTTCTTCCCAAGATAAATAGCGCCGAGAAGCTTTGGCTTTTTGTGCGCCGCATGTGGTACGGGGCTTTTCAGCGTTTCTACAGAAATATATGATTCTTCTTTCAAAGTTAGCGGATGGATGCCCATCGGAAGCGTCAGACATTACCGGAGCTTGCGCCATCCCGATCGTCTTTAGAACGCTTCTTTTCTCGAGCCGAACGAATTCGAGGAAAAAGTCTTGATCAGAAGGGTGGACCTTATCGAACAGACTTTAGATTCTCAACCTGCTCTTCGATTCGGGTCGACTCGTGCCTCTCGGGGCGAGTCACCTAGAATAAGTGTGCACACCGAACGGATCGTCGATCTTGACGGGCTGCGAGGCGTAGCCATTGGCATGGTCTTCCTTTTTCACTACACGGGCTGGATAGCCACCCAATGGTCGCCTCCCAAACTTAGTACCCTGTTTCAGGTATTCTCCTTTGGATGGACGGGGGTCGACCTGTTCTTTGTGCTGTCAGGCTTTCTGATCACATCCATACTGCTCGAGACGAAAGGCACGCCCAACTATTTCCTGAACTTCTATGCACGTCGGGCGTTGCGCATCTTGCCCGCCTATTACGGCTGCCTGATAGTGACATTCTTCTTCTTTTGGCTTGCACCGGGCGCACGCCGGGTTTTCCCGGACTTATACCGATTAAAGGCCTGGTATTGGGTGTATATGCAGAACTGGCTGGTCGCGTCTTTCCAGAAATCTGCACCCAATCTAGGTTTTCTTACCCACTTCTGGTCGCTTGCAGTAGAAGAGCAATTCTATCTGGCTTGGCCTTTGCTCGTCTATCTGCTCAACCCCCGGCGGCTGGCTAGGGCATGTACGTTCCTGATCGTTGCCTCACTCTTCGCTCGCGTTTCTCTTTCTATCTTCAATCAAAGCACACCGGCCCAGCAGTTTATGTACTTCTCCACCGCCACGCGTATCGATTGCCTGTCCCTGGGAGCCCTGGGTGCCTGTCTGATTCACCGGGGTGTGGCCGAGAGGCTGTTGCGGTCGATCTCGCGCCTTACCGTCCCTGTTGCGCTTCTGTGTCTCGCCATTATCATCGCTCTGGACCCGCACGATTCGATGTGGGGTAATACTCCTATGGTGGCTGTGGGACTATCGGCCACCGGGGTCGTATTCCTCGGTGTCTTGCTTCACGTAGTGATCACACCCTCCAAGCTGCTTCGGAGAAAGCCATTGCGCTTGATGGGTAGGTATAGCTACGGCCTTTACCTCTATCATGTTCCCGTCATTTTCGCCACCAACTGGATATTGATACGTTTTGGGATCACGGGAGTCTCATATGCTCTTTGGTTTGGATCGATTGTGCCTCTGCTCACCGTAGGCTTGGCCCTCTCTTCGTGGCACTGTTTCGAAAGGCGGTTTCTGTCTCTCAAAGATAGGTTTTCGTAGGAGATGACGGATTGGAGCCAGCTCATCGTGATTGTACGGCGGACCCGACACGATGTCCTCAGAACTCAAATTGGCATTCAATTGTCACCGTTGGACGAATGAAAGGTTCGGGGTCGACGACATCACCGATCCTCAATGAATCGATCGGTTGGGACGGGGGGCTTCGATACAGTATTATCGTGCAACGTGTTCGAGCATAGAGAAAACGAAGGGTTAGCGTTCTCTCATGCGCGTGACTTGCTTCGCCCGGTTGGGAACCTCGTCCTGGTGCTTCCGGTGCATCCTGCCCTCTTTGGCCCCACGGACAGGCTTGTCGGCCATGCCCGAAGGTACGACCTTCTGGCGGTGCGCTGACTGTCGAATGAGACGGGATTTGCCGAGTCACACGTTCGATATGTGAACATGATGGGGGCCGTCGGATGGTTCATTAACAATCGCTTTTTTGCCACTCCAGCCTCTCCTCCACTTCCATAAATAAGCAAATACGGCTGGTGGATAGATACGTAGTCCCTCCGCTGAGAACCCTCGAGGGCAAACGAAGCATGCCATTCGGCCAGTCAATCGTGTGTGTCGCAAGGAGGCCCATTGAAGAGATTCAGCGCGCTACTGACCAGGGCAAGCGAACGATCGAAGATTTCGGACGGCAATGGGTACGCTACCGCGCTAACAAGGGCTATTACGGATCAATCGACCTCCTTGCCGACATCACCGGCCCGCTCCTCGGTCCCGCTGACATAGTCGGCCGGAAGGTCATCGATATCGGTAGCGGAACGGGCCGCATTGCCAACATGTTACTGGAATGCGGAGCGGCCCACGTGACAGCGGTTGAACCTTCGGAAGCCTTTTACGTAATGAAGAGTAACATTTGCGATCCGACCAGAACGACATGCCTCAAGATACCCGGTGACAGAATACCTGGAGGCGAATATGCCGACCTCGCCCTGTCCATCGGCGTTCTTCATCATGTCCCGGAACCGGAGCCAGTGGTCCGGGCTGCATATAAGGCATTGCGGCCCGGAGGAAGAATGCTAGTCTGGTTGTACGGCAGAGAAGGGAACGGGCTTTATCTCGCTGTGGTGAAACCTCTTCGGGTGATGACCGTTCGTCTGCCCCACGCTCTGCTGTCAGCGCTCGTCCGAGCACTCGATATCCCTTTTGCCGGCTACACTTGGGCGTGTCGATATTTTCCGTTGCCGATGAGCGAATACTTGAACAAACACCTTTCTCATATGGACGCATACAGTCGTCGGCTCATAATCTACGACCAACTCAATCCAGCCTATGCGAAGTACTATTCGTGCGGTGAAGCGTATCAGCTTCTCGCGAACGCAGGTTTCACAGATATTCAGACCTACCATCGACACGGCTACAGCTGGACGGTCATGGGCAACAAGCCGGCGAACGATTAACGCACGCCTCGACGCCTGCTCATCATTACCAATTCATGGCCGGTTTTGAAAGAACAATTGCGCAGTTCGCCAGAAGGTCCAGAGAAGGATGACCGAAATATGAAGATAGTTCTTGTCCACCCCCCGAACAATTTTATCGAACAGTCCTACGGCGTGAAGAAGAAAGTGAGATTTGGACACCTCCCGCCGCTGGGAATCGGTATACTTGCGTCATATCTCGAAATGGACAACCATGAGGTTCATCTTTTGGACGCTTCTGCGATGCAACTGAGTAAGGATGAAACCCTTGATCGCATCTATCAGTTGCAACCGGATGTTGTTGGCCATTCAACGCTGACGAATTACGCGGATTCGGTAAAAGTTCTATCAAGCCTTATCAAAGCCGAAATGCCAGGTATTACCAATTTGCTTGGTGGACCGCACGCCACCTATTTTCATCATCAAGTGCTTGATGAAATGCCGGCTATCGATCACGTCATTTACGGTGAAGCTGATTCCGTGATTCGTGACTATGCGAGATGCTTGCACGAGCCGGACAAATTACGGCAACTTCCAGGATTAGTGTATCGCCACGAAGGCAAGCAAATTGTGAATCCACCGGCCGCAATAGTGGAGAATCTTGACGAATTACCGATGCCGGCGTTTCATCTATATGATATGTCTTTATATAGTCCCCTGCCGCTTCAATATAAACGACTGCCCGTATTCTCTATGATTACATCGCGCGGATGTTGGTGGCGAAAATGCAAGTTCTGCTTTCAGGCAGGTCGCAATGCTCCCTCTTATCGTCGACAATCCCCGAAACGAGTAGTAGAGGAAATCAATGCATTACATCGACAATTTGGCATCCGTGAGATTTCTTTCTGGGATGACACCTTTATCCAGCAGCCAAATTGGATGATTCAATTCGATAATTTGCTTAAGGAATCTAATATTGACATCACCTTTACGGCTTCTGGACGGGTTAACGCCATGACAGAGGAAGTCTTAAGAACAGCTAAGCGAGCAGGGTGTTGGTCTATGTTCGTTGGCATTGAATCAGGCAATCAGGATTTGCTCGATAATATTAGGAAGGGAATCACGCTGGAGCAGGCAAAGAGTGTAATGGAAATAGCCAACCGTCTTGATATAGAGACGAGAGCGGCTTTTATGCTGGGTCTTCCCGGGGAGACGCCTGAAAAAGCGAAACAAACGGTATCTTTTGCGATCGAATTGGATCCTACTTACGCGATTTTTTATGCTACTCATCCCCGAGCAGGTACTGAATTGTATGATATCGCGAGGAACTCCGGAGCTTTCATGGACGAAAACTTTCGTGGAATGTCGAAAGTCACTTACGTCCCTGAAGGCTACAAAGATGCTAAGCAGCTTGAGCGTACGATCCAATTCGCGTATCGCAAATTCTACCTACGTCCGCACATGTTCCTGAAGTATTTACGCAAAGTCAGAAACCTTCGAACGCTAACGGAGGTTATCAATGGCGTATTCCTTTATCTGGGGCTATCGGGGAATGCCTTCAGGTGACTCGACTCATGTCAACTATCTTGCAAATAATTTGGCTCACCCTGACGACGGCCGTAGTTCGTTTGCAAAGGCAACGATAGATGTGCTACTAGATGTGCTACCTTCAAAATCCGCAACCGCATGTTACGTTGGCCCGGCGCTAAGCCGGGGCGCCTTAGCATGGCTCGTCTGCGGCTTACGATCCTGAACCTGCTTCCCCTGCGGGAAGGCGAAATCGACTTTCAGGCAATATCAGACAAGAGTAAAGAATCCGGCGCCTGACAGCCGTCGGAGCGGGAAGAATAAGGGGGAAAGGCGCACCATGTATAGCAAGAAACATGCGATGGTGAATCTTCGCTACATTTTCCGGATTGCTTTCCGAAAGCCTCTGTTTTTTGTCCGGCTCTTGCGAAACTACGCGCTGGCCTCGTTCAATCCTACCCGCCCGCCGTTGCGGTTTGTCGATATCGCTGTCACCTACAAATGCACCATGCGCTGCGAGCATTGCTCGGCCCTGCACATGGAAAGGAAGGGGGCGGACTACTTCACGCCTGAGCAGTTTGGGGCAATAGCCCGGAAACTTCTTCGGGCGGGGGCCCTGGTGTTCAACATCACGGGTGGAGAGCCTTTGATTCGGCCAGACATAGTTGAAGTAATAAAAGCGTTTCAGCCCCACAAGTGCCTTATCGCGGTCCAGACGAACGCTTCGTTACTAACTGAGGACGTCTTGCAAAGGCTTCGCCGGGCCGGAGTCGATTCGATTTGCATCAGCATCGACAGCGTAGACCCCAAGACACATGATGCATTCCGCAAACACCCAGGAGCATTCGAGAAAGCCGAGCAGGGGCTAAAGGCGGCAGCAGATAAGGGGTTTAACGTGGGCATCAGCTATGTCCTTTCCCATGACAACCTGCGTACGGAAGATAGAGTGAAAATCGAGAACCTCAGCAAAAAATACGGAACTCTCCTGAATTACAATCTCGCAGTTCCTATCGGCTGTTGGGCCGGAAAGACCGACAGCCTGTTCATGCCGGAGGATCGAAAATATCTGAATAGCCTGCTTGAGCAATACCCACGGTCAAAGACCGACTTCGAGACGAACTACTTCACGAAAGGGTGCGGGGCAATCAAGGAGAAACTTTACCTGAACGCGTATGGTGAAGTAACTCCGTGTCCTTTCATACAGGTAAGCTTCGGCAACATCCTGCACGACGAAGTTCGTACCATCCGGAATAGGGCATTTCGATACCGGTACTTCGCCGACTACGCGCCGTCCTGCCTTGCCGCCGAGGACAGAGAATTCATCGAGAACACTCGATGCTATGCCGCTGCCGATGGCTACGGAGCACCCATCCCTTACAACCTCGCCTTTGTTGATGAGGCAAAAGCTCTGTCGAAAGCCCCGTCAAAGGAAAAACGATCAAAATGAGACACGTCGAGACACGGCACCGTGCCTGCCCCGGCTGCGGCGGCTCAGGGAGTCACCGCTATTCAACGGGAATTGACTACGAGTATCACACGAGCGATGATTGTTTCTCCTTTATCCGATGCGAAGGCTGCGGGCTGGTCTATCTCGATCCTGCTCCGATAAGCGAGGAGATGGGGAAGATCTATCCGGCCGAGTACAAACCATTTCATTTCGGAGAAGCGAAGAAAGGCATTATTCTGTCTGCCCGGAACCTGCTCGAAACACGAAAAGCCCGAGACTATGTGCCGCTCGTTTCCCGGGACGCCCGCATTATTGACGTGGGTTGCGGCGACGGCCGCTACGTTAGCCTGCTCCGCCGTGTCAATCCTTCCTGGCGCTTGGAGGGCATCGACTTCAACGAAGCAGCGGTGAACAGGGCGCGTTCTCGGGGGATCAGCGCGATTGTTGGCGACTACGAGCGCACCCCGCTGACTTCGAAGTCCTACGATCTGATTATCCTTAATCAGGTTCTCAAGCATTTTGCTGATCCAGCACGGGCAATCGAGAAGATCCGGGAAGAGCTGAAACCTGGCGGACTGGCAAGCTTTGAAACACCATCACTTGACGGTTGGGACCGGAGCCTCTTTCCTAAATCGTATTGGGGTGGCTACCACTTTCCGAGACACCTGACGCTCTTTACCGCGGAGACTATCAGCCAGTTTGTCGGAAGGCACGGATTCGAGGTCGTCTCAGTCCGCTATCTCTACAGCCCCGTTTTCTGGGTCTTTTCGCTGCATCACGCCTTCGAGAAACGCAGTCGTAGGCTTGCGCAGGTCTTCTCCGATAGCAACCCGCTGGCCTTGGGCGTTTTTACCGTCGTAGACCTCTTTCAGAAGCTCGTGCGCGGAAAGACCTCAAACATGCGAGTCATTGTACACAAGACTGGTTGACTGAAGGATCCGCCACAGCCCACACCGGGAGTCAAAATCGAATGCCCGAATCGCCATCCGCTTCAGCGCGGCTTAAGTCAACTGTTTCCGCGCCTAACCGCACCCGTGTTGCCCTCGGCGCTGTGGCAGGAGTGATCTTTCTCGCAAGCTTGGTCGCCTGTCTTTCGTTTGGTTTCGGAGAGGGCTCGATCTGGATAAAAATGACCCAACCATACGAGCCCACGCACGCTCCGAACTCGCTGCTCGGATTTTCCTGTCTCTACGGAGGCAGCCCTTTTCATCTCGAAAACACGGGCTTTGTGGGGCAGATGCTCCTTTTCTCCGGCCTATCTTTGTCCGGGCTCGACATGTATGTCGTCCGCCCAATATATGCGTACCTCGCCTCGATCGTGGCCCCGTTTACCGGCATCATACCCGCCATGGCGCTGACGAACCTGGTCGCCTGGGCCTTGGCCGTGTTCATCACGTGGCGCTTCGCTCGGTTGGCTTTTAAAGACGACCTGGCTGCCGCAATTGCCGCGATCCTCGCGGCGGGCGGCTTCGGATTCATTGCCCACGTTGGCGACTATAGCGCCCACCTCCTGTCCTTTACGGTATACTACTTGGGGGTATACGTCATATACGCGAGCAACGTGTGGAGGGAGAGATGCAGTCTGGGGACTCATTTGGCTTTAGGGGCATTCCTCGCAATCTGTTGCCTACAGTACAACACGGGTCTCTTGCTCCTGGCCGGGTATATATGTCTGGGTGTCTTTCATAACCGGTGGCGCGATATTGCGGTAGCTCTCCTTATTGCACTGACTGCTCAACGGATATGGGTTCTGGTATTGAAGCTCGCACTCTCCCTGGTCGACAAATCCTTCTTAACGGTCGACTTCTATGCGACCGAGTCCTCTTACCTGACTCTTTCGTTGGCTGAATGGGTTAGAATAGCCCATACCCCCAGTCTATTTGTGAAGACTTTCCTTACGGATCTCGTCAAGTTCTTTTGCTTCGACTCGCCGCTCATCGTCGCCGCAGGATTGGCCGCGATATTCCTCGTCAGGCCGCGCCCCGCGTTGCTGCGTTTCTCCGTTTGTATGGGTGCCTTCCCGTTTCTCGCCGGCATGCTTTATTCGCAGCACATGGTGGCCCGAGGATGCTACTTGGTCTATGGCGTGAGTATTCTCATCTACTCGGCAATCGGGGCTGCCTTCGCCGACCTTCTGCGTCGATCCGTGGGAACTACCAAAAGGGTGGCATTATGGGGAGGGCTCGCCGTCTTAATTTTGTGTCACTTCGCGTGGAGCTATGCGGCGTTCGCGGGCAATCCCGGGCCGCTCAAGTACTACTTCCTGAGCGGCACGAACAATCTCGCGGCCGTTGCCTCACCGCCTTTCATTGCAAGTATTACCGGCGAAGAAGCGCGCCCAAGGCTGTTCGACGGCTCTTCCACTCTTGTGCGCGCAGGGGCAGCTATTGAAACAAGCAAGATACGACTGCCTGCTCCTCGAATCTCTCTTATCTTGATAGGCATGGCTTTGCGTGCACTACTGGGTCTCTATTTCGGTCTGATGATATTCCTTGCGGCCCGGCATTTCGGCAATCGATCGGCCGTGCGTTTGAGTATCGGGATCGCAAGCCTGACGGTCCTAATTCCTTTGATTTTCGGCCCTGCGCTGATTCGTCAAGCCCCTGCTTTCTTGGTGATCCATGCACGGCAGTTACCGGGGCACCCCAAAGAGATCGCATATTCTATAAATGTTGCTAAAGGTGTCCGGCAGAGAATAGAGCTTCTCGATCCAGCGGTCATCAAGACGGAAGTTTATTTTGCAGGCGCTGGGGCCAATTTCACCGGACTCGGCATCTTTGTAAACGACCATCAGATCAGGGCCAAGAAAGGGACGTCGTTGGGCCTTTGGAATGTTCCGACGGCAGAGCTGCAGGAGTCTTTGAAAGCTAGCGATAGGTTGAGGGTAGTCGCTGCACCGACTGAAGAAAGCACGTATACCGGTTGGCAGCGAAACAGCCTTCCGGGGAGAACGATGGCGATAGACGGGAAGGCGATTTCAGAACGAGAACTCGCAGTCCTCCCCGCATTTGAGTTGCGGTTCCGAAGTCCAAGCGGAGCGCTGGTCTTGGCAACTTTTTGAGACATGTCGGAAAGCTCTTGGTTCGGGATTACTTACAACGCCATGGAATGTCAATATTGCGGGTCCTTTTGTTCAATATGTATTCTCCAGAAACAAAAGAGGTGTGACAGCCGCGCCAAGAAATGACCTTACGAATTGATCGGAGAGACGAACCTATGATTTCGGTGGTGATTCCCGCCAAAGACGAAGAAGAGATGGTGGCCGAAACCGTCCGCCAGGTGCGGCATGCCTTGAAGGACACCGACCACGAGATTGTGCTTGTTGACGACGGTTCCCAGGACGCGACGGCACTCCGCGCTGCAGAAGCGGGGGCGCGGGTGATCTCGCATCCGCACAATATAGGCTATGGGGGGGCGCTCAAGACCGGCATTCGCGCGGCGATCTACGACACAATAGTCATCACGGACGCAGATGGCACGTATCCAAACGACCAAATTCCCGTCCTTCTCAAGGAGTACGAAAAAGGATTCAACATGGTGGTCGGAGCACGCACGGGCCGGCATTACCGTGAGTCTTTCATCAAAAGTCCCCTGCGTTTCATCCTGAAGTCGCTTGTTGAATACACGACCGGAAAAAAGATCCCTGATGTGAATTCTGGCCTGCGAGTTTTCTCTAAACAAAAGACGCTTCCCTATTTCAATCATCTCTGTAATACGTTCAGCTTTACTACGTCTTTGACATTGGCTTACATGATGAACAGCCTCTTCGTCTCCTATGTGGCTATCCCCTATCACATGCGTGCGGGCAAGACCAAGGTGCGCCTATGGAAAGACACGATGCGCACCTTGCAATACATCGTGGAAGCCATCGTGTATTACAATCCCATTAAGATATTCATCTTGATGAGCGTTATCATTTTCATTGTCTCGGTTTTTAGCTTTGCCTTAGCCGTTTTCACACAATTCAAGTATCTTCTACTTCCTCGCAATCGGCGGCATCCTCATGTCCATACTCGTTTTTTGCTTAGGTATGGTCGCTGTCTTGCTGCAAAAGATCATGGCGAAAGACTAAAACGGCATGTGCTAAATATGCCGAGTATTGTCCATAGCCTATGCCGCCCGGCGAAGACCTCGTGAGGAGAATGATAGAAAGGATCGCGCATCGTGGCCGGGACAAGAAAGACAGGGCCACAGACTGCGCAATGGATCTATGAATTATCTGATGTCGAGAAGGCTTTGAGCAGCGGCAATAAAGAAGAAGTAGTTCGAATAATCAGAAAAGACAGTGCGGAACTCGCTGTGGTTCTTCGGCCCGCACAGGGTATGGCATACCGCGATCACCTCTTCTGTGTCATTCATATTCCTCTCATCGAATCGACTTCGGAGAGCTTTGGACAGTCATGAGAGTACTTCACATAGTGGATTCTTTGGGGAGGGGCGGCGCCGAGATCATCGTCAAAGGACTTCTGGAGCATCAGCGCCAGGACCCTGATGTTTTTCTGTACGTGTTGCGGTCCGTGAAGAACCCCGTTTTCATCGACCACCCAGGAGTTAGCGTCAACGGTTCAGAAAGCCGCTTTTCTCTGGTGCCTCTGCTTGCATTGCGCACGTGGCTTAAAGTACATCCCATAGACGTCCTTCACTGCCATCTCTTTCGGTCACAGGTATTCGGCTGGCTATTGAAGATGCTGTTTTTCCCGAAAATCAAGCTGGTATTTCACGAACATGGCCGGGTATTTGGTTCGGAATTGGGCAGCGCAATAGGGGACCGGCTCTACGTGACTTTTCTCCGCATCGCCTCCCTTCACGTGAACGGTTTCATTGCTATCTCGGAAGCGACGCGAAATAGATTGATCAGCCGCTCGGGCATAAGGACCGACCAAATTAATGTCTTGTACAATTTTATCGATCCCCTTTTTCACAATGCCGAGCCCCGCCATCGGGAACAAGGGTTGATAAAAAGCAATCAAAGTTCAGACGAGTCAGCTTTCTTTGTGGGTTTTGCGGGCAGGCTGGTACAGCGTAAAGGATGGCGAACCTTCGTCGACGCTGCCAATCGTCTTTTGAAGAGATCGCCGGCATTCAAATTTCTGATTGCCGGTGACGGCCCGGAAAAACAGCTTGTCCTCGAAGCGATCAACGAGAAACCGGAGAAAGACAGAGTCATCTATCTCGGACAAGTCGAAGACATGAAGTCGTTTTATACCGGTTTGGACTGTCTGGTTGTGCCCTCGTTCTGGGAGCCGCAGGGCTTGGTTGAGATCGAGGCGCAGGCACTCGGCGTCCCTGTAGTAGTTTCCAATGCCGAAGCCTTGAACGAAATAGTCCAGGATCGCCGGAACGGTCTTCTCTTCGAAACGGGCAATTCCTCGGATCTGGCCGAAAAGATCCTCACACTTCGGTTGCGGCCTGACTTGCGCGAGAAGCTCGCAACCGAAGGACTTGCAACGTCCATGCAGTACGATGTTGATCGCTATGTTATTAAGCTCAGGTCACTTTATGGTCAGATACTCGGGCGTGATCAATGACTTGGGGTGGCTCATACAAATTAAGCCTAAGCGTGCAAAATCGAATGGCGCGCAGCTACGACTCAAGACATAGCGAGATCTATAACGATATCGAGCAAGGCCGAATTCAAAAGATAGTTGACGAGATGGCAGCGAACTACCTTGGGCATCATAAGGAAGTACATGCAGTGGATTTCGGAGCGGGAACAGGGAATTTGACAAGGTTTCTTCTTGAGAAAGGATTTCGGGTAACCGCATGCGATATTTCGAAGAAATCGTTAGATATTCTAAGAAAAAAAATGGCGTCTGATAGTCTCTCCACTACGCTTCTCGTCGGGGATACTCTGCCCTTCCCGAATAATGCCTTCGATATGGCAGCTACCTATTCGGTCTTGCACCATCTTACAGACTACCTGAATGCAGTGGCCGAGTTGGTTCGCGTGATCAAGCCCGGAGGTCTGCTGTACATAGACCACGAATTCAATCACAATCGCTGGGAGACCGACGGTGCGTTGGCTGAATACCAAGCCCTGACAAATTACAGTGTACTCGATCGTCTCGGGCAACTTGTGAGGCACGGAGACGTCTTCTCGCCATCACTATATAAAACCGCCCTGATCAAGTTGCTTGTGAACAGACGTTACGAGAGGGAGGGTGACATCCATGTTTGGCCGGATGATCATGTGGACTGGGATAAGATTCTTGAAGTTGTGCGTCGACATTGCGTCATTTTACGGAATGAAGACTACCTGAACTACCGGCCCAAAGGAGGCGTGGCTTTGTATGAGCGCTATAGGCACAGGTGCAATGACATGAAACTTGTGGTTGCCCGGAAGCAGCCATATGACGGAGCAAGATAGTGGCAATGTTGCCCGTCGGCACATGACCCTATTCTGTGGACTCCATGCAATTTGATTTCGGTAAGAATTGGTCAAAATTCTCTCAGGTAGCACTTTCTGAGGAAAAGGTATCGCAGGCAAGAAAAGACTTTGCCGCGCTATTCCAGGGGATAGAACTGCACGAACGCTCTTTTCTGGATGTCGGATTCGGACAGGGGCTTAGCCTTCTGATCGCCGCAGAACAGGGAGCGCACGTGGTAGGGTGCGATATTAGCCCTGCATGTTGTGAAGTGCTGGAAAGAAACCGTGTCTACTTTCGTCAGATGCATGATAGCAGGATGGACCTTGTGGTTGGCTCGATTACCGAGGAAGATACGGTGAGAACGCTGCGGGACAGGGCACCGGATGGGAGCGGACAGTATGACATCGTTCATTCGTGGGGCGTGCTTCATCACACAGGCGATATGAAAAGGGCCCTTAAGAATGTGTGTTCTCTCGTCAAACCTGGCGGAAGACTGATACTGGCCATCTACAATAAACACTGGACGAGCCCTGTGTGGCTCGTCATCAAATACGGGTACAACAGACTTGCCTTCCTCCAAAAGCCCCTGGTGGCCCTGCTGTATCCGGTTATCTACCTTGCCAAACTTGCCGCTACCCGACGGAATCCCAGAAAACAGCAACGAGGCATGGATTTCTATTTCGACGTCGTGGACTGGGTAGGTGGGTACCCTTACGAATATGCTTCCGTGTCTGAGATCGAGCAAATCCTGAACAGGGAGGACTTTGTCGCAGTACGAACGATAAGGGCCGGTGTGCCGACGGGCTGTAATGAGTTCATCTTTGCGCGAACACGTTAGGCAATAACCTGCGTAACGTATCAAGTTGCGTAAGGCGGGCCATTATTTGTAAACATGAGTAAACTTTTTCACGTCATATGCATCTGTTTCAACTGGTTTTATGGAAATTTTTACTTTCTTTACAGGCCTATGTATTTTCAGTACAAGAGAGTGAGCGACAGAGAAAAGATTGCCCTCATCAAGAGAACGGTTAAGCCCGGCATGACGGTTCTTGATATTGGCGCGAACATTGGTTTTTATTCGGCCTTGTTTTCGAAATTGGTGGGCAAGACGGGACGGGTCATAGCCTTCGAGCCGGATGCACTCAACTTCAGCCACCTAAGAGTGAACACAAGGAGGCTTTCTAACGTTATCGCGCTTCAATCCGCCTGTGGAGAAAAAACAGAAAGATTACGACTCTTTCTTTCTGATAGATTCAATGTGGACCACCAGACTTTTGACAACGGCGAGGGCAGAAGATACTGTTGAAATAGAGTGTGTGGCGATTGACGATTATCTCAAAGGCGATGAGAAGATCGGCTTCATCAAAATCGATGTCCAAGGATATGACTATTACGCCATTAAAGGGGCTGCCGGAACGATAAGCAATTCTCCATCCCTCGTTATACTGGGAGAATTGTGGCCATACGCGCTAAAGAAGGCTGGAATTGAACCGAGCGACTACCCCAGGCTTTTGGAGGCTCTAGGTTTCTCCCTTCGAGTTCCTCATATTGGCAAACACAATAACTTCGATGAAATGGTTCATGACCGATATTATTACACAGATTTCTATGCGGTAAAAAGGACTGGAGACTCAAATTGATGGAAAGATGGTACAATGGGTGGCGGCGGGATTCGGCTTTTCTGGAAGACTCTGACGGAACCGTCCTGAAGCCGTGTCTCGCAACAAGTACATCGATTAAAGGAATTCTATGGATAGCCTGAAGACGAAAGTCCTCGTCATCGTGCCTAGCAGCAAACAGGCGGAAAACGTTCCTAGGGACCTTGTCTACGGATGTTGGTGTGCAGGCAAAAGGATAGGAGGCATAAGCTTCCCTCCCCTTACGTCAGTTCTCATCGCGACTATTCTGAGAGAGGCCGGCATCGAAGCCGATTTCAGGGACCTTGCCGGAGAAGGCAAGCCAATGGAGGTCCTCGATTCTGTCGTTAACGATTATGGACTTCTGGTAATGCTTACCTCGACCATGACGGTTAACGAAGACGCTGAGATACTTGAGCGCTACAAAGAAATCAACCCTCACCTGCTCACCGTCGTCTGGGGCTCCCACCCCACCTTCCTCCCCAAACAGACCCTGAGCCGGACCGGTATCGATGTGGCAGTAAGAGGGGAAGGCGACTGGGTTATCAGGGATCTCGCCATAAAGTACTTTTCAGGAGAAGATTGGCGCCTACTGCCGGGAATCGCCTTTCGTTCGGAAGGAGAAGTCGTCGTCAATTCGCCTTATCCTCTCATCGGCAACCTCGATGACTTGCCATTCCCTGATCGGTCGCTGCTGTCTCCTGGAGCCGACTACTTCAACCCTGTAGTCAAGCGGACACCCTACACCACAATCTATACGACGAGAGGTTGCCCGGGAAAATGCACCTTCTGTACGGTACCGGGATTCTATGGCGGCAGAATTCGAATGAGGAGCTCCGAAAATATCATCAAGGAGCTGGAACTCATCGCGAACATGGGCTACAGGGAGGTTTTTTTTCGGGATGAGATATTCACCGCCAACAAGCAGCGAGTCCTGGATGTAGCGCGGGCCATGATCGAGAGGGGTCTCGACCTTACGTGGATTTGCAGCGGCCGCATAGGAAGCGTCGATCGGGAGATGATGAAGCTTATGGTTCAAAGCGGCTGTCACATGATCAGGGTCGGCGTCGAATCCGGCTCCCAAAGAATACTCGACAATGTGAAGAAGGGGATCAGCCTCAAACAGAGTGAACGTCTTCTGGAGCTTGCGCGTGAGTTTGGGGTTGAAGTCCATGCTCATATGATGCTGGGAATGCCCGGAGAGACCCCGGAGACCATAGAGGAAACGATCAGGTTTGCCAAGCGTATCCGTCCTTCTGTCGTGACCTTCGGCATCTGTACACCTTATCCTGGGACTTCTCTGTTCGAGGAGGTGACCCATCTTCACCCGGACATTAAGGACGGAAGCTCGTGCAACCTGAGCAAGCTCCACAAAGAGGGCTTTTTCAACTCCACTTTTTGCGGCTTAAGCGAAAAGGAATTGGGATATTACGTAAGAAAAGCGTACCGCAAGTTTTACATGCAGCCCACTTACCTGGCTTCACGGCTCAAGTCACTCACCAGTCTTAAGGGCTGGAAGAGAGACGTCAAAGCAGGATGGAAGGTCCTGCAGTTTGCATGGGAAAGACAGAGGAAAAATGGATAAGCCGACAGCAGTGCCAAAAGCTCTTTCCGTAGTCCTGCCCACTTACAACGAAGAGAAGGCGGTGGGATGGGTGATAGACCGTATCCGTGAGGCCTTGGAGCCCCTATCAATCGACTACGAAATTCTTGTAGTCGACGACGCATCAAAAGACGGGACTGTGAAACTGGCGGAAGAAAAGGGCGTAAGGGTTATCAAAAGAAAGGCAAACGGGGGAAGCGGTGCTTCCCGTAAGACGGGAATACTTGCAGCCAATGGGGCTGTCATTGCCATGCTCGATACCGATGGAACGTACGATCCGGCCGATCTGCCTGCCCTCTTTCGAGAGCTGGATAAACATGACATGGTCAATGGAGCCAGGGCGCGGGAAGCGGGAACCTATCGATACCTCCGGACCCCGGCCAAATTCCTCATACGCAAACTTGCGGAGTACCTTTCAGGATACAAGATTCCAGACCTCAACACGGGGATGAAGGTATTCCGCAAGGAGATTATGGTCAAGTACCTTTGGGTTATCCCAAACGGGTTTTCCTGCGTTACAAGCATGACGCTAGCCTTTCTCACCAATGGGTATTCGGTGGGCTATGTCCCTATTCGTTATTACAGCCGCATAGGGAAGTCCAAATTCCACCCGATAAAAGACACTCTCCGTTACGTACAGGCTGTCTTGAGGATGATAATCTATTTTAATCCTCTCAAGTTCTTTGCCCCGCTCAGCATCGGTCTGTTCATTATTGGCGTAACCAAAACCCTTTACGACTATTTTTTCGTCGTGAGAAAAATGCAGATGTCCGATATTGTCATTATCCTCGCCAGTTTTATTTTCTTTGTTATAGGGTTGCTTTCCGACCTCATTGTCGCCCAGTCCCGGCAGTTGTCCTATCTCTATGATTCAATGGACGAAATGCGCACGACAATGAAGGGGAAAGAGTAATCTTGTGTGCGGATTTATCGGTGTAAACAGAAGGGTTGAAAGCACGGCTATCAAGTCGATATCAGAAGTAATTATCCACAGGGGTCCTGACGGCTATGGGGATTACGTATCTGACAATATGACTCTAGCCCATCGACGTCTCAGCATTATCGACATAGAAGGCGGCTCTCAACCCCTTACGAATGAAGACGAGACGCTATGGATCGTCTTCAACGGAGAAATGTACAATTACCAGGAAGAAGGCAAACTGCTTCGCGACCGTGGCCATTCGTTCAGAACAAAATCCGATACGGAAGTCATTCTTCACCTGTATGAGGAACTGGGTGTCGAGGCCCTCAAGCGGATCAATGG
Source organism: uncultured delta proteobacterium (assembly GCA_963750015.1). Lineage (GTDB taxonomy): Bacteria > Desulfobacterota > Syntrophorhabdia > Syntrophorhabdales > WCHB1-27 > CAVVNC01. The sequence continues at coordinate 49,236 of CAVVPU010000257.1, forward strand.
TGACTTCGCGATCGCGATCTGGGACGAGAAACGCAGACAATTGCTCTTGGCGCGTGACCGGTTCGGTATCAAGCCGCTCTACTATTACCTCCACAACGGCCTTCTGGTATTTGCCTCGGAAGCCAAAGCGATCCTCCGGTTTCCGGGAATCGAGAAGGCACTGGATCTCGACGGGGTTTATCGCTACTTTAACCTCCGATACAACGATGGAGAGGATAGTTTGTTCTCGGGCATAAAGCGTCTGCCGTCGGCCTCGTATGCCATCTACGGAGAAGACGGCAGGCTCTCGATCCGGAAGTATTACGAGCTTCTCTACAATATTGATCAGAAGACAAAGTTGACGCGGTCCGAGGCCGCAGACGAATTCCGGGGTCTCTTGAACAGCGCGGTGGAGTATCGTCTTATTGCCGATGTGGAGGTTGGCATTTTTCTCAGCTCCGGCATCGATTCTGCCTCGATCCTCTCCCTGGCGAGCAGATATAAACAGAACATGAAGGCATTTAGCATAGGGTTCGGCATGCGATCGGATGAAGTCGAAAAAGCCGGAGAGCTTGCCAAATTGTACGACGCCGACTTTTTTCCGATAGACATGAAGGGTTCCGACTTCAACGTTTTTTCTGAGGCTGTGTCAAGATTCGACGAGCCCATCGGTGACAGCATTATCGTGCCCACATTCCTCCTTGCCCGGTCCGCTTCCACTCAGGTGAAGGCCGTACTGACAGGAGAGGGGGCGGACGAAATTCTGGGAGGTTACATTCATCAACTGACGTTCTTTTACTTGGACAGATATATAAAGCGACTTCCCGGAGTTTTTCTTCACTTCATCAGTTCGCTTGTTAGACGCATGCCCCTTTCGATACTCAACGTCCTGTTTCCTTATCCTGAGGCCCTCAAGGAAGGAGACAGGGAAAAAGTGGCGCGATTCCTCAAGTTCGCAAGAGACTTCTATGCTGCCAGAAGAAATATGATCTCTCTCTTCGACGACAGCGAATTTGCCGGGCCCGAACTTCACCAAATAAGCAAGGCGGATAGGAGCCATTCTTTGCTCGGGACAGGCAATTTCTTCCTAAAGGAAATAGATATCGACATAAGCTCCTGGCTTACCTATTACACACTTTACAAACAGGACACCCTTACGATGGCTCACTCACTGGAGGGGAGAGTCCCCTTTCTCGATCATCGGCTTGTGGATTTCCTGGCCAGTTTGCCTGTCGACCATTTCATCCGTAATGGAAGGGTCAAGATGCCTCTGAGAGAGGCCATGGCTGGGAGTCTACCGACAAGCATCCTCAATGCAGGGAAAAAGGCTTTCTACTTTCCCTATCAGAAATTCTTCGGGAGTTCCTTTAGGCGGGAGATGGAGGACGTCCATTCGATGTGCCGCGAGGACAAGGAGCTAAAGGCAATTATCAATTTCCGCTACTTTGACGGCCTCATCGGCAGGTACTCCAACAAGCTCGACCTCATAGGTTCGAAGAGGCTCATGGCATATCTTATTTTCCTGATCTGGTATCGTTACAATTTTGCCCATGGGTAATGGCATTTTTTGCACTCGTAAGGAGAAAGGATCACTTGAAACCCACCATTGATGATGTCCGGTCGTTTTGGGATTCCCACCCTCTTTTCTGTGGAGAATTGACCGAGGAAACTGGCAGTGAGGCATGGTTCAACCGTTTCGACGCAATCAAAGGCTCTCTCCTCGACCTTTCTGACTGGATTCCGAAAGATATCAAAGGGAAAAAAGTTCTGGATATAGGCTGCGGTCCCGGATACTGGCATCGTCTTTTTGGAAGAATGGATGTAGTTTATCAGGGGATCGATATTTCGCCCGCCACCATCGAGATCGCTAAAAAGTCGCAAGCAATATTTGGCTGTCACGGTGAGTTATCCGAAGGTAATGCTGAACGCCTGGGCTTTCCGGACGGTTCTTTCGACCACGTCGTGTCTGAGGGAGTCGTCCACCACACTCCTGACACTCAAGCCTGCATAAATGAAATCTATCGCGTCTTGCGAACGGGTGGAACCGCAACGGTGGGAGTCTATTATAAGAATTTTGTTCTCGGCTCTCTCCCTTTATTCAAGGGAGCCCTTTTTTTCATGCGGCTTCTCAATATATCCCTTAGAGGAAGGGGCAGAGAAAAAATGTATGCGGTGTCGAATCCCGAGGAATTCGTGAGGATCTATGATGGATCCGATAACCCCATTGGCAAGGCCTATGTCAAGAGCGAGCTCCGTGAGATGTTTAGCCGGTTCTCCGAGATAAGCTTCAGTCGATACTACTGTCCAAATAGGGCGGCTGGTATTAGTTTGCCGCGATGGATACAAAAAACACTCAACAAGACCTTGGGAGTGATGATTCTGGCGAAGGTGAGAAAGTAGTAGACAGGCCCCTTCTCTGAACGTCAAGTCACTCGTCCCCTGATCTTCTAAAAGGTGTGTTGTGCATGCAGCCTGATTCTGCGATAACCTTTCCCCTGATTGAACGTTACGCCCTTCGCCTTCTCTCCCAACTCGATAGAAATCCCCTCAGCCCGTACTATGGCTGTTTTCATCGTGACTTTTGGCACTATAGGATGGCGAGCGATTTTCCGTCCGCTCCTTATCAAATGGGCTGCTTGTCGCTCGTTTTGTTACATGATAGTAGCACGCGGCCGCCGTGGCTCGAGGAAGCCGACCTCCTGGATTACGTTCGGGCCTCTTACCGGTTCTGGGCTTCGATTCAAGCGCGGGATGGGAGTTTTGACGAATGGTATCCGCACGAACGCAGCCATGTAGCAACGGCTTTTACCACGTGGGGTGTCTCGGAAGGTCTGCTTATGCTGAGACCAGAGGAACGGTCGCCACTTATTGAGAGTCTTCTTCCGACCTTCGCGAGGACTCGGGGCTTCCTCGAGCGCAATATAGACCTTGTTGCCTCAAACCACACGGCCGGGGCCATCGCGGCGTTACACAATCTCTATCTCCTCACGAACGATAGTCAATATCTTCGTGTCGCAAAAGAAAACGCGGCTAATCTCCTCGACGCTCAAGACGAGGAAGGTTGGTATCCCGAATATGGCGACTTCGACGCTGGCTACCAGAGCCTGAGCATCTTCTTTCTCGCACAGTATTGGACCAAAAGCGGGGATGAGCAGGTCTTTCGATCGCTCGTTAAGGCTGTTGACTTTCTGGCGCACTTCGTCCATCCCGACGGAACATTGGGAGGAGAGTACTTGAGCCGGGAGACCAAGTACCTCTTTCGATATGGGTTGCACCTTCTCTATCCCTCGATTCCCCTGGCCGGCTCGATTCTCAGCGGTGTCGATGCTACACGAACTGTAAACATAGACTCTATGGACGATCGTTACTTCGTCTTCTTCTTCTTGCCCGATTATCTTCTCTCGATCAATCGCCCGACCCCGCCACCCGCCGACGGAGCAGCAAGGGGAGACAGGGGGTTCAAGATCTTTGTCAATTCCGGCATAGCCATTCGTGAAACCAAGTCCTACTATTTTGTGGCTAATCTCAAAAAAGGCTGCCCATACCAGCTTTTTGATCGCAAGGCGAGAACCTTGGTTCATTCGGGCCTCGGCTACATGTACGAGAGTGCCGGTGGCATTAGGGCAACAACCATGGGGTTCGGACAAAGCCGTTACGCCGTAGAAGACAAAGACGGCCACACGGTCATTTGTCACGAAGCAAGCTTCCTAGTGTGGGACGCAATTAATCCATTGCGCCGGCTATTCATTTTTTTCCGCCTGTTCAACTACACCCTCGAACGTTTCGCGACAATACACAGGATATTTGGGAGCTATCTAAAGATGAAAAAAATCAAGAAAAGTCGAGTAGCATCGGGCCGCCTCCGGCGGACTATCTCCCTCTCGACGGGGGAGGTCAAGATCAGTGATGAAGTCGATAGCGGTAATTGGCACACTTCCTCCGTCTACGAGATCTCCGGCTTGAGCTTTCGTTTCGTGCCTTCAGCCCGTTTCTCTTCGGCCTCAGCAGCTGAGGCAGCGGCGCGGCAAATCGATGTGACAAAGGGGAGACCAATCACGGAAGAGAGACGATTTCTGTTCCTTGGGGAGGACAAATAGATCGACTACTTATTTGTTCGTGTGGGTTAAGGCCCGGTCGCAAGGAGCCCCGGTTTTGGCACCGGAGAATTCTGCTGTGCGAAATCCTTCCGAAACCGACTTGTCCGCACCCTCCATTCCACAGATGTTTGCTTCAATAAAATCACCGCTTCTCCTTGGCATCCGGCCCATCTAAGATGAACGACTTAGGTTATGCTTGTGATCTGTGCGGCTGCCCGAAGTTCCGTACTCTCTACGACACAAGAGCGAGGTCCGTAGTATCTTGCCGCAGTTGCGGTCTTGTCTCATACTTCCCTTTGTTGTCTCCGTTGGAGATTGCTGAGCTCTACCGTAACTCGGACTACTTTAAGACGAGCTATTTCACCCGGGATGATCCCCGCGGGGGTAGTCACCATCGTCAGTTCGCCAAGTCGGCAGACCTACTGAGCCGTAACCTCGCAAAAGGAGACCGGATACTTGAAGTGGGACCTGGGCACGGGGCGTTCATGCGCCTTTGCCTGGACCGGGGCCTTTTGATCGAAGGTCTTGAGGCATCCGCTTCCATGGCCGAGTCCCTGTGTAAAAGGCTATCATGTAGCGTGCGCCAAGGCTTCCTTGAGGAGACCGATCTCGACGCGCAAGCCTTTTCGGCCTTGGTCGGATATGATGTGTTGGAGCATTCGCTCAGTCCCTTTACGTGGCTGCGCAAAGCCCACAGTCTTCTCAGACAGGACGGTCTTCTTATCCTGAGCACAGTCTCTATACTTAACCTGCTGGACACTGTCGGAAGGATATCTTACAGGATAGGGCTGAACAAGGCGATTGAGAAGCTCTACCCTCCGTATCATCTCTACTATTTTACTCCGCACCTTCTCGCATCGTATCTCAGGCAGACGGGGTTTGCAGTCATTGAAATGGAACAAGAAAACTACGATTACCGGAAGGCATCGTCGCGATTGACCGAGCAGTTTCTGCTCCGGATCATCTACAAATGGCACGATATTAGCGGCAACAAGACAAATCTTTACGTCACGGCCAGGAAAACAGGATAATCTCAGGTGATCCGCCTCGGCACCTCCCCATGCCATCACGTGGGCCGTTACAACGATAAACAATTCACCATCTCTAATCATGCTGGGAGTAAGAGAATTGTGGCCTTACGCACTGAACAAAGCGGGAGTTAGGCCCAACGAATACCTTAACCTTTTGGAAAGCTTAGGATTTTCTATTCAGGTTCCTCATGCCAACGAGCATGAGAACTTCGATGAGATGATTCACGATCCATACTTCTATACCGATTTTTGCGCCGCCAAGAAAGCCTGACAGGGATCTGAGCATGGGAGGGTCCAAAAGACAAAAGCCCCCCCCTTTGCCATCCCTCTTGCAGTCCGGCCTGCATTTCGCTAAGATCATGATCACCTTTGAAGAACTATTTAAACAGCGCCGTCGCTTTTACCCAGCTTAACCAGCTTTTTCGCGGGCTTTCGGGTATTCTTACACTCATCCTGATCCCGCTTTTTTTAACCAAGGAGCAGCAAGGGTATTGGTTCACCATGACGAGCCTGGCGGCGCTCGCTATGCTCGCCGAGCTTGGCTTTTTCCAGGTGGTCCTCCAGTTCGCGGCCCACGAGTTCGCCTATCTGAGGTTCGACCACAATGAGATTGTCGGCAGCGAGGAGCACGAAAAGAGGCTTGCGAGCCTCTTTGTTTTTTGTGCCAAATGGGCTTTGTCCGTTGCGGTGGTGGCCTTCCCGGTCATCCTCGTCGTGGGCTTCCTCTTCCTGTCGCAGCGAAAGACCGGCATCCACTGGGGCATTCCCTGGATCGTTTACGTGGCAGGAGGAGGCCTCACCTTCTTTACGAGCGCATTCCTTTACTTTCTGGAGGGCTGCAACCTGGTCGCGCTCATCCAGAGGCTCAGGCTCTCCATCACTGCCCTGACCATGGTGTTCATGTGGCTGGGCCTCGTGTTCCGGTTCGGCCTCCACGCCCTTTCCCTCTCCATGCTGGCGGGAGCGCTCTACGGCATCTACGCGCTCTGGCACCGCTACGGGCGCCTCTTCGTTACTTTCCTGTCAGAATCAGGGGCTGCCGCCTATTCGTGGAGAAGGCAGATCCTCTCCCTTCTCTGGCGATATGCCTTGAGTTGGTCCTCGGGCTACTTTATCTTTCAGATCTACCCGCCGCTGGTATTCCAGTTCCGGGGCCCTGTGGAGGCGGGGAGGGTAGGCCTATCCCTCACGCTCTGGATGGGCGTTTTTGCCGTCTCCAATTCATGGCTTTACGCGGTGACGCCCCGTCTTAATATGTTCGTGTCGAAGCGTGACTGGGCGGGGCTCGATGCGCTCTTCCTCAAGAACCTGCTTCTTTCGGGCGCGACCTTTCTCGCGGGGGCAATCACAGTTCTCGCCCTCGTGTACTTCCTGAAAGGACGATACGCGATCATAGACCGTTTTTCCGATCCCCTCTCCATGCTCTTTCTCGCCGTGGTCTGGTTCCTTCAGATCATCGTCAACGGCCTCGCCACGTACCTTCGCGCCCATAAGCAGGAGCCGCTCGTGCTTCCGTCCGTACTCTCCGCGGTTTACGTGACGGTGGCAACAATCCTCTGTGCCAGGTACTTTCCTCTGCGATATTTCTTCCTCGGTTGGCTCTCGAGCTGTATCTGGGGTGTCCCGTGGATTCTTTGCATATTCAAAGTGAAGAAACGGGTTTGGCAGACGGCATGACCTCCGCTGCCTACCCTTACGTCCTTACGGTCGCTATCCCGACGTATAATAGGGCGTCAGACCTCGACCTCTGCCTGTCACAAATCACAGGGCAGATGAAAGGGCGCGAAGGGGAAGTGGAGCTTCTGGTCTCCGATAACTGCTCTACCGATACGACCGGGGAGGTAATCCAGAAATACCTCTCCCTCGGCTATCCTGTCACCTACTTGAAGAACTCCGAGAATTTCGGGCCCGACCGAAACTTCCTTCAGTGCTTCAGGAAAGCGCAGGGCAAATATCTGCTCATCATGGGTGACGACGACGTGCTCCTCGACGGAGCGCTCGACGAACTCCTTCCCATCCTGAGGGGTGGCGATTACGGCATAGTCTTTCTCAACTCCTATGGCTTCACTGGCGACTTCATACAAGAGCGACCGCCGGGGAAGCCTTCCGGACATGCGGTCTATACCGACACCCTGGACTTCGTGAAGAAGGTCGCCCATTTCTTCACATTCACGTCGACGAACGTGATCAACCGGGCTTTCGTCGACGAACCTACTGACTGGCAACCTTTCTTTGACTCCAATCTCGTCCAGCTCGCCTGGACATTCTCCGCCTTGTTCAACGGTAAGCGGCATGTGTACGTGTCAGAGTATCTGGTGGCAGCGCGTCTCTACAACTCCGGCGGCTACGGGGTTTGCAGGGTTTTCGGACACAATTTCAACATGATTTTTGACATATTCAGAAAACAGGGCGTTGATGACAGATATTTTCGGGCGATCAACCGAAAGCTTCTCGTGGAGCATTTCCCGGCGATGATCGCTCTCGAGAGGAACAAAATAATACCCCTCAAGCCCGAGACCTATATGCGCTCTCTCTTTCCTCTCTATCGCGGCTACCTTTGGTTTTGGCTATGTACGGTCCCCGCCATCGTTCTTCCTGCTCCTTTCGTCTACTCCCTATTTCGTCTGGCCGAGAAGGTACTGAGACAAAGGCAACTTGCCCCGGATCGGCAGCAGCAAAAGGGGCGGGAATGCAAGCCTCTGTAGGCCCTCGCCCCCGCGGCCTTATCCCTTCAGCCCTATCTGCCGCGCCTTAACCCCGTAAAGTCGCAGAAGATTGTGTATTTCGGCGTCACCAATGGTCCGCCTCTGCCGGATCAGTCTCCTCTTCCTCCAGACAGCCGGCATGCCTCTGATTGCCGCGGCCCAAGCGCCAAATAGAACTTTCATTAGCTGAGCCTTCGAGTACTGTTTTGAGAACCCGCCGGAAGCACCAACGCCTGTAAAGGCGCCGTAGGCCTGAAACAGGTAACGGAGGGCCGTAAAGAGCTGACCGGAGACCATCATCCCGAAGGGGAAGTATTTTGCCTGGACCCATATCCTGTTTCGCTCCACTTGAAAGGCCTTGAAGGGAGAGTAGTTTTCCGTAGAGGCTGAGTGCAGATGATAGGCCCTGGCATTCGGCGCGTAAACCGTTTTCCACCCTCGCAGTCTCGCCCGCCAACCCAGATCCGTGTCATCCGCGTACATGAAGAACGCTTCGTCGAAATAATCCTCCCCGATCTTGACGTCCTCAAGCATTTCCCGTCTGCACATCATGCAGCAACCACTCGCAAAGAACACCTCTTCTTCCCGATCGTAGCAATCACCGCTCTCAAGCCTTCCCCGCCCGATTGACAGTCCATCCGGGCACACGACAAGACCTGCCGCATCCAGTACGTTGTTCTCGAATTTCAGGTATATCTTCGACGCGCAAGCGCCATATCGCTCGTCTTTGTCTATGGCACGCTTCATCTCGCTGATACACCGCTGGTCCAGTTCCGCATCGTTATTGAGTATCACCACATACTCACCCGACGCCTCGCGGATTCCCACGTTGTTGCCGGCAGCAAAACCCAGGTTTTCCCTGTTCTCGATGAGCCGGACCGTTCGATAATTGCTTATCGCTTCGACCGAGCCATCGGTGGATCCATTGTCAACGACAATGATCTCAAGATTGGCGTAGTCCTGTTGGAGAAGGCTATCTATACACGCCCGCACATGATCGCCGCCGTTCCAATTCAGTACTATTATGGAGATGATCGGATTCAAGAAACCTTATACACCTTTACAAAGGCCCCTTTGCAATCGAGCGAATAGAGGGGCGCCCTTCGAGATAACTGGTCTTTCAAGAGCGGCATCTCCTTTTCCAGCTCATTGTCGATCACCAGATAGTCCACCTTTTTCTCGGCCAGAACCCGGTTGAAGTGCTCGACACTCTGATCCGCTTCCATTTCCGACGAAAGATTCACCGGTCGCCCTTTCGAGTAGAAAGCGGCAAGAGGAAGGCGCGCGGCGATGACACTGCCCGAACCGCGTTTGAGAAGAAAGAGTCCTGCCTGCTTCTGAAGGCCCCTATCATTTGAAGAAAAGGTTAAAGGCTCCAGGATTCCCATGAAAATAACGGTGGCGAGAAGAATGGATGAGAAAATTTTTTGCGGAACAAATCTTTCGAAATACTCCCGCACCGCGTAGATACCCTCGACGGCAAAGATCATGACAATCGGCACGAACTCGACGGAATACCTCTTTGTGGAGTGGCTGATAAAGGAAAGGCTCAGAACGTGAAACACGACCAGGAGCAGGACGAGGCCCCGGTAAGGTCCGTTGGTCCGGTGAAGGCCACATATGGCAAGAAGAAAGAACAAGGGAAAGATCGCTACCATGAAATCGTAGGAGACGAAAGGGATGCTCGCAAAAAAGGTGGTCAGGTTGACAAAGGGCGTTAGGACGGCCCTGTTGCTCACCGTGAAGGCTCCAGTCTGCATATGAAGATAGAGTATATAGAGCAGGCCGACGACCAGGAAAGGCGTAAGCAGCATCAAGCAATCGACTAGGCGCTTCCTTCTCAGCAGCAAAAGAGCGAAGGGCGCATAGAAGACGAGATATTCCGGTCTCGTGAGATAGGTCATGACGAGGCACAATCCCGAAAGGGCGAGGGCTGGGCGACGCCTTTCCTGCCATCCCAGGAAGAACGAGAAAACGGAGAGAGTGAAGAGGAAGGTGGCAACCGATTCGGAAAGTACTTGGCTTGAAAATCTTACCAGATAGGGATGGAAGGCCACCAAGGCAGCCGTCCACAGAGCCTTGCGGCTGCCTCCAAGGAGCCTGTTTGCAAAGAGGAAAGAGATCCAAATCAGGAGGACCCCAAAAAAAAGAGAGACGACCCGGCCGGCAAGCTCCACATCGGGAACCGCAAGATGGAGCAGAGAAACGAACAAGGGATACATCGGCGAGAAGACATTGTTCAGGCCTTCTTTAAAAAGGCCTTTCGCGAACTGGTCCGCGATGGTTGCGTACCCGATACCATCCATTTCGATGCAAGGGGTCTTAAGGGCCAGAAAGAGGCGAAGTGCACAACCGGCGCAAATTATCGCCGGCAGTAACAATTTTTCCGCTGAAGACGGCCTCGTCAAAGCGAGATACTCCTGTGCGGCGAATGGGTAGGTATTTATACAACATGCGGTCTCGGCATGTCAAACGTCAGGGCTCAGCGACCCTTTTTCAAACTTCCCCTGAAGCCCCGGTGATTTTACATGCTGCCTCCAGTGACTCTCGGGGATTCTCAGTTTCCTGCCCTGATCGATATGATGTCTCCGTCCTGGACCACATATTGCTTGCCTTCGAGCCTCCAAACCCCGGCCTTCTTGCAGGAGGCGAAATCTTTGCATTTGATGAAATCTTCGTATGCCACCGTCTCCGCCCGTATGAATCGTTCTGACAGGTCGGTGTGTATAACCGCCGCAGCCTCCTGGGCGGTCACGCCTTTCCGGATGGGCCACGCCCTGCACTCATCTTCGCCTACAGTCAAAAAAGATATGAGGCCCAGGGTCCGGTAGGCAAGGCTGATCAGCCGTCCCCTCAGCGATTCCTTCACTCCGTATTCCTCCATGAAGGCAGAACGGTCTGCGGGCTCCATTGCCGTAAGCTCCGCCTCGATGCTTGCACACGCGGCAACCACCGGAGTCCCGTCGGGTAATCTCCCTTTTACCTCTTCCGCAATCTTTTCCAGATCCGTCATCACATCTTCCGAGCAGTTAATGACGACCATAAGCGGCTTCTGGGAAAGAAACTGAAAACCTCTAAGAGCCCGCTCGTCTGATTCATCAAGAGCAAGACTGTTCAGGGGCTTTCCTTGCTCCAGATGGGCGAGACACCCTTCCAGGATCCTTTTTTCTTGATCGGATGAAAGATTTTCCCTCTTTCCCGCCTGTTTTTTGATGCGCTCCAGACGGTTTTCTATCTGCACCATGTCTGCAAGCATGAATTCTGAGAAAATCGAGTGAAATGAGGAAACCGGATCCCGGGGCACATCTTGTCTGAAATTGTCGAGGACAAGAAGAAAGGCGTCGCTCAGCCGCATTTGCTGGAGTTGCTTTGCCGGCAGGGTATCGTTCTTCATGTCTCCTGCTTCAATGGAGGCCATATCGTAAACCTCGATCCGACCATAAATCGTCTTCTTCGGATGAAAGATTCCCGAGAGATAGTCCACCCTTTCGTCAGGTACATCGACTACAGCGACGCCGGCGCTCGCCGTCCCGGTAAACGCGCGAAATAAGGTCGTCTTGCCGCAGGCAGGACTGCCGATGATTGAAAGATACATCCTTTCTCCTTTAATTCTGGGCCGATTTGCAAAAGTAGGATATCCGAATTACGGCTAAAAAACAAGGAGGGATCCCCCTTGCTCGTTATTGATCCGGTCATTCACCGTGCGGCAAATCGGTCGTAATGCGACAGGCCGCAAAGCTTAACATTTTCCGCTTTCAGCCGAAGATTCTTAATAGAATGGGGGTGGTGGAGGTGCGCACGGAGGTTATCCGATCAGTCAAGCATAGTGATCGGCACAGGGTCAGACAGGCCGATGGCTGAGCTGCGGCGTCCTCTTCGTTCTTCTTCCACCGGCGGACGTATCCTTCCCTGGGCCGTACTCTTTGCCGGTCTTTTTATCACGGCAGGATTCTTTCTTGAAGGCCGTCAGACGGCGCTGAACGATTTCCGCGAGAGGTTCGAGGAACACGCTGACCTTCGCGCTCACTCGATGGTCCGGGAGATGGATGAGGCCATGCTCGTCATAGAGAATATCGGTCAATTCTGTCAAAAGGAGCGCGAGATCAGAAGCCGGTTTTCCGCCTTTGTCGGTCCTTTGCTCAAACATCACTCTCAGCTTGATGCTGTCGGATGGGTTCCAAAAGTTGCGGAAGGCACGCCCGGCCGGTTCTCCTACCCCATCCTTTGTTTGCAATCCTCTTCGGGGGACCGAAATCCGATTGGGCTCGATTTGGGCTCCGATCAAGTTTTGCTGCCGGTTCTGGAAAGAGCGCGAGATTCGGGGGAGCCTGCGGCTGTCGACAATCGGCCGCGCATCACGGGGATCGGGAATCCCTCGGATCTTCTTGTTATCCAGCCAATATACGGGAAGCGTCACCTCTCCAGTGTGGCAGATCGAAAGGAATCCCTGGAAGGGTTCGTCCTTTCTGCGCTGAAAACAGATGAAATTTTTTCGACATCCGCCGATCCCAGGGCACCCGACGGATGTACCGTCGAGCTTCTCGACCTGTCACCAGGGCAGGGAGAGAAACGCCTCCACCAATGGCCGACTCCGTCCCCGACCGGCTCCTCATCATCCCTGAGGTCTTCTCTGATCCCATCCTACCCACCCTATCTGTTGAGGTTTTTTTCCGGAAAAGAATGGGGAATAAGGGTTCTTCCAGGCCAAGTTTACATGGGGAATAACTACGACTGCTCTTACTGGCTCCTCTTGCCCACAGGCCTGGCGATCGCCCTTGTACTGTGGCTTATGACGCTTTACATGAGAACCATACTTTCCCAGAGAGAGTGGACTAAAAGGGTCTTATCAGAAAGAACGGCCGAGTTGCACGAGCACGAGCAACATCTGGAAAGGCTCATAGAGGAGCGAACCGAATCCTTAAGTCGGAAGACTTCCTTTCTTGAGGCGCTGGCGGACACTTCAGTAGAGGGGATTCTTGTCGTCGATGGCGAGGGAAGGAGGCTGTTTCAGAATAAACGATATGCAGAGCTGTGGCGAGCACCTCATGATTTGTTGGACCAAAAAGACGAGGAGGCATGGACTCGGCATGTCTTAAAGATGGTCAAATATCCCGGTCTGTTCAGAATGGGCGAGGAGCGGCTATTTGCGCATCCCGATGAGACCTTCTGTGACGAGGTGGACCTGATCGACGAAAGGGTGCTTGAAAGGTACTCCGGCCGCCTCGTCGGCGATGACGGCAGACCTCATGAAAGGGTATTGAGATTCCGTGAAATTACCGACCGGAAGCGATCAGAAGAAGCGCTCCGTGCCTCGGAAGAAAGATATAGGATGGCCATCGACAACTCGAACGACGGAATCGCCTTCGCAAGAGAAGGAAAGAATCTTTTTGTCAACCGCCGGTTTCTGGAAATATTCGGCTACGCCCTGGAGGAAGATGCCCTTGAAGATGAAAGCCTTGCCATCGTCCACCCGGGCGACCGGGAGCGCGTGGAACGCATCATGAGAAGAAAGATCAAGGCCGGACAGGCACCGTTCCGATACGAGTTCAAAGGCATAAAGAAAAACGGCACCACCGTCGAAGTGGAAGCAACTGTTTCGCCCGTCCTCTACCGCGGCGGTAACCTGTCTATTGTCCATTTCCATGACATCACAGAACGTAAGAGGGTGGAAGAGGCCCTCAGGGAGTCGGAAAACACGTTCAGGGATTTGGCGGAGAAGTCGATTGTAGGGATCTACTTGATCCAGGACGGGAGGTTCAGATACGTAAACTCACGGTTCGCCGAGATTCATGGATATACTCCCGAAGAGCTTATCGACCGGAAGGGCATCGAAGAGACGGCCGTGCGGGAGGATATGGCGGCCGTGCTGGAGAATATAAGGAAAAGGATCTCTGGAGAGCTCGATCTGGTGCGAGGCGAATTCAGGATAGTCACGAAACAGGGTGAGACTAAGGACGTCGAGATCTACGGCAGCCATACCATGTTCCGGGGGCGAAAGGCCATTATAGGGACCTTGTTGGATGTCACCGAACGTAAACAAACAGAATCCATGCTCAGGTGGAAGACTGCTTTTCTGGAAGCCCAAGTCAATTCATCTCTGGACGGAATCCTTGCCATCGACAACCAAGGAAGGCACATCCTTCAGAACCAGAGAATTGCCGACCTGTGGAAGGTTCCTCAGCATATTCTCTGCGATAGGGAAGATTCCCGACGATTCGACTATATGGTAAGCATGACAAAGCACGAGGGTCAGTTCCGGCAAAAGGTCGACTACCTCATGCGTCATCCTAACGAGACGAGCCGGGATGAAATTGAGCTCAGGAACGGGATGGTTCTGGACACGTATTCCTGCCCGGTCCGCGGCGAGGAAGGAAAAAGTTACGGGCGCATATGGACCTTCCGTGATATTACCGAAATCAGGCGCTACTGGGATACTCTCGAAAGCCTGTCTGCCACCGACGGACTCACCGATCTTGCCAACAGAAGACGTTTCGATGACTTCTTAAGCCGAGAGTGGCGACGTAGCATGCGCGACCAGACCCTCTTGTCCCTTGTTCTCCTCGATATAGATTTTTTTAAAGAATTCAACGATCACTATGGACATCTGGCCGGCGATGACTGCCTGCGACAGATTGCGAGAATATTGCAGGAGGCGACCCAAAGGCCGGGTGACTTGGCGGCTCGCTACGGGGGTGAAGAATTTGCGTGCATCCTGCCGGACACCGATTCCGCGGGAGCCGTGGCCATGGCAAGCAGAATCAGGGAACAGGTGAACGCCGCCGGCATACCCCATTTCTTTTCATCGGTTGCGGACCACATTACGGTGAGCTTCGGTGTGGCGACCCTTGTGCCTTCACGAGGAGAATTGCCTTCGAATTTGATTCAGCTGGCAGACAAATTGCTTTACTCGGCCAAGCAAAACGGTCGCGATCAAATCAGAAGCTGGCAGCAGCCTTCGAAGGGCAGAAGGATCAATGAAAGATAGTTACAGAGCTAAAGGAGGCAAGGTGAACAGCAATTTGGAACAGGGAGAACCGGCAATTGCGCCGAAAGAACGGAGCGTCCCCGATCGCGAGGGTCTTCACCTATCTTCTGCCGACCCCGAAACCTTATGGCGGCTCATCCTGGGGCTTTCAACCAACTTCATCGTCCTGCCTCCTGACGACATGGACGATGGGATAAACGACGTCTTGAAGGCAATCGGTAGCTTCGCTTTGGTCGACCGTGCATGCGTCTTTCAGTTCCGCCACAATGGCGCGCAGATAAGCAGGACTCACCAGTGGCGCACGCAAGGATGCGTTGATTGGAAGCGACCGTCCGAGCCGGTATCGCCCAAAGACCTCCCCTGGTTTTGTGAAAAGATTCGGAACTACGAAGTCGTTCATATCCCGGATGTCGCAACTCTCCCCGGCCATGCAACTGCGGAGAGGAAGATCTTCCTGAGACAAGGCATCCGCTCTATGGTCGCCGTACCCATAGTGTCGGCCGACGAAGCCATCGGCTTTATCGGGTTTGAGAGCGTCAGAGCAACCAAAGCATGGCCCGAGAACATTATCGCTTTGCTAAAGATCGTGGGGGAGATTTTTGCCTTTGCCCTATCGAGGAAACGGGCAACCGAAGCACTAAGACAGAGCGAGTCCAAATACAGGGTTCTTTTCGAACACGCGAATGACGCCATATTCCTCATAAAGGACGACAAGTTCGTCGATTGTAACACAAAAACATTGACCATGTTTGGGTGTACGAGAGAACAGATTACCGGCCACTCCACGATTGAATTCTCACCCCCTCAGCAAGCGGACGGAGGTGACTCCAAAGCGAGAATTGTCGAGATGGAAAGGCTCGCCCTTTCCGGAAAACCACAGTTTTTCGAATGGAGGTATCGTAGGCACGACGGCGTTCTCTTCGATTCGGAGGTAAGCTTTAGCCGGATGGATGTCGGTGATCAGGTTTTTCTTCAGTCTATCGTGCGTGATATAACCGACCGGAAACAGGGCGAAGAGAAGCTGGCAAAAAGTCTCGATAATTTACGGAGGACCATCGGGGCGACTGTCCAGGTCATTGCTCACGTGGTCGAAACAAGGGACGCTTACACCGCCGGCCATCAAAGGAGAGTTGCCGACCTCGCCCGCTCCATTGCGGTTGAGATGAATCTTCCTTCCCAAATGGTAGAGGCGATACGGGTGGCCGGAGTAATACACGACATCGGGAAAATATCGGTGCCCGCAGAAATCCTCAGCAAGCCCGGCGAGCTGAGGCACAAAGAGTTCGAGCTCATCAAGGACCACCCCCAGACGGGGTATGAGATCCTGAAGGACGTCGAGTTCCCTTGGCCTATCGCCGAGATAGTACTTCAGCATCACGAAAGGGCCGACGGCTCAGGCTACCCGAGAGGTCTCAAAGGAGATGGGGTACTTCTCGAGGCCCGGATCATCGCCGTCTCGGACGTCGTGGAGGCTATAGCCTCTCATCGTCCCTACAGGCCTTCCCGAGGACTCGGAGTCGCTCTCAACGAAATAGAAAAGAACAGGGGCTCCCTGTACGATCCGGACGTTGTCGATGCCTGCATTCGTCTGTTCAGGGAAAAGGCTTACAGGTTCGATTAACGAATGAGGGGAAGGACAAGCAGCGCTGCACGTACCGGTCCATGATCCGGGGAAAGAAAGCAAGCCGGAGATTTCAGTTGATCCCCAAAGGATTCTGCGAGATAATGACCGAGAAAAAGGAAAAAGCCTTAAGATGACGGGAACATATCTCTATTTTCCAACAAGTCTGGAGGATTTCTAGTGGTGAAGCAAGAGCAAGATTTTACGTCATCCGCCTTAGAGGTGAACCTTGAGCGAACCGCGGCCAGGGTCGAGATTCCCGAGCGGTATCATCGGCTTCTCAAGGTTGTGGAGGCTCACTATGGCGTGCAGAAGAGAACACATGAGCTCCTTATGGAGCTTAACCATCCTTACGTCAATTGGGATTATGTCCTCACCCAGCTCAAGACCCTTTCCATTGGTGATTTTTACGATCTTAACACCCACCCGGACGGGCTCTCTGCCCTGACGACGCTCCTCACTATATACCTCGATATGATCAGCCCCGCTAT
Organism: uncultured delta proteobacterium; assembly: GCA_963750015.1. Lineage (GTDB taxonomy): Bacteria > Desulfobacterota > Syntrophorhabdia > Syntrophorhabdales > WCHB1-27 > CAVVNC01. The sequence continues at coordinate 66,145 of CAVVPU010000257.1, forward strand.
AGCAGAGGAGACGAGGGAGAGGGCGTTGCGTTATCTTTTTGATTTTCTCGACACCGTTATCGCCAAGAGCGATCAATGCCTGCCGCGCAACATGTCGCTCTTTTCGCTTGCTATCGAGTCCTTGCTCGAGACTGTCAACAGAAAGACCACAGATTATACGGAAGAGCTCCTCCTATATCAAAGACATACTGAGGTTCTTTCTTTCCCGAAAGCGCCCATTAGAGAAAGTTAAGGCAGGACAGGGTGACGGGAAAAGGCCCAAGCCCGACATTGGAGAATCGACACAACAAAGCGACGTTGGTCTGCCTCTGGACGGCGGCATGGAAAAGTACCTTCCTCTCCTGCTCGATAGGGCTTTCCGGGGAACCTATCTGTTCTGGCTCGCCCAGTCCGACCCCTCTTTGTGGTTCGACAATGACGGCTCGACGCCTGATGCGGCTTCGAGCTACCATAAGTTGATCGAGCCTCTGGGGCATCAGAATCTGCGAACCCTGGTGGACCGGTTAGACCTTCTGAGCGCCGAGATCGCCTCCGGTGATACCTCTAGAATGGCTGAATACCTTGAGATGCCTGACTATTCCCAGATTGTGAATGGTTACCTTCTCATCGCAGATGAGCTGGAACGGTCACCTGACTATGCTGGACGGGAGCATCTGATAAAGCTCGATTTTCTTTTCAATGCAATCAATACCCCTGCTCTTTCTGACATCCATGGCTCGGCCTTCATCGAAATCAATCGATGTCTCAGCATGGTTTTCAGTGAGGAAAATTCAGAAAGTCACGACGATTTTCTCAAGAAAGTCTTCGCCCTCCTCAAAAGGGGTGGAAGCCGGTACGCCTACCGCAGCACGATCATCGCCTGCATCACCACGATCGCCCGGGAAGTCTTCAAGCAGAATAACCACCCCTTGGTAGAAACATTCGTCACGGAGCTTATAGATTTCGGTTTCGAACTTCCGAACCTTCAGGGTTCGACGGCCGAGTGGCAGATAATGGTGAACCCTGCGCACATCGAGAACATCCGATCATGGCTGACCATCATCGGAATGAAGCCGCGCTGGACCAAGAGGCTCCTGTCGGCACTCATCGCCAACCTCAAGATCGGCGGCGTCTTTGTACGCGATACCGATCTTCTGCAAAAGGACATTTCCGGTCTTCTCAATTCTGACATAGGACCGGCGTACAACCTCGTTAAGCAGCTCCTTCGGATCTTCCCTATCTATTTTAACGAGATAGGGGCTGAAGGAGAGCTGAGGGAAATCTCAACTCGGATTGATGAGCTTTGTTTCCGGAACGACGCCCTCGTGCATTTCGTGAGAAAGCAGTCGCACGTGGAAAGCAACAGTCGCCTCGTTACGTTCATGGAGGACATATTCAAATACTGGTATTCCCGCTCAAAGACTGCCTTGCTCCGCCATCTGCCCGAAGAGGTCTACCGGGATATTCCTGTAAAGGGCGAGTATTTCGACGGCCTTCACAAAATATTCAAGGATATATTCCCCAAAGTGGGCGAACAGCCACAGGCCTTCCTTGAATGGGATGGGTCGAAGATCAGCCGTGAGATAAACGCAATAAAAGGGGTCTCGGAAAGGGACCGGGAGCGCGGCGCCCTCGCTCTCAGGTTCTATCAGCTCCTGTACAAGAAATACAACCCGCAGCACCTGGACCTGCTCAAGGACCTGGAAAAGACGTACCTTTTCGATCCGGCACAGATTCGCTCTCTCAATCGGTCTCTAAAGACAGGCAACCACCGAAGGGCCCTGGAGCACATACTCAGCTTTCTCTCCATCCTTAAGGAAAAGATCCTTTCTACGGAAAAGACGGTCTATTCCGAGAATATCTACCACAAAAGGCACATAGCCGCAGGCATCCCTTCCATGTACGGGACCTACCGAGAGGAAAAGTTCGAAGCCGTTGGCTTGTCGCTCAGACTCGAGAGCCTTGCCACCATGCTCTCCGAGCGCCTGATGAATTCGGTAAATCTCAAGTTCATCACCAGAAGCACGGTAACTACGATCCACGATTGCCTCTGGTTGTATGTAAAGGCGCTCGATCTCGAAGGACTCGCGACCGAAGGGCTTGTCACGAGGATAAAGTACATCACCGCTGCACTGAAGGTAAAGCAGTTCTCGGTAGATCAGTATCTCGACATATTCCGGTTCATCTCGAAGGGCATACAGGATATTATCAGAGACTATTACCTCGACGTCCACGGTACTAATCTGCCCCTGATTATCAGCCAAGTCCTTCACGGTCAGGCAGGGAATAAGGTTGGGTCTCCCCCTCTTCAGGATGAGGAGACCGTGTATCAACTGTCCGAAAACTTCCTCCGTTCCATGGTTTCGTCGGCCTTCGGCCTTCAGGTCCTCGATATCTTCGTCAACAGAATAATCGGGACCCTGAGCGCAGAATTGGAAAAATTCAAGGACAACAAACGGATTCTCAACATGGTGATGGCTTACGAGCCGGAACTGACCGTAACTCCAATTTATCGCTCAGACAAAAAGATAGACAACCAGATACTCATAGGGAACAAAGGTTATTTCTTGAAGCAACTCTATCAGATGGGATTTTCAATCCCCCCCGGCTTCATCCTTACCACCGAGATCTTTCGAAGCTACACCGCGGTATTGAGCTACAAGTATATCTTTAAAGACATAAGCATCAGAATAGTCAAGGAGATCCGCAAGCTCGAGAAGCTCACAGGAAGGACCTTCGGGGACCCCAAGAACCCCCTCCTCCTGTCGGTCCGCAGCGGGGCCACGGTTTCCCTCCCGGGAATGATGCACTCATTCCTCAATGTCGGCATCAATGAGGCAATCGCAGAGGGTCTCGCCCAAAGAGAGGGGTTCGGATGGGCGGCCTGGGATTCGTACCGTCGCTTTCTCCAGGTATGGGGTATGTTTCACGGCCTCGATCGCGACTTCTTCGACGGCATAATGGATACCTACAAGGCAAACTATCGTGTCAACCGGAAGATCCAGTTCAATGCCGATCAGATGAGGCACATAGCTCTCTCCTACAAGAAGGCCATGGAGGATCGAGGCATAGAGGTGGTTCATTCACCTGAGGTGCAGCTCAGAGAGGCCATCCTCCGTGTATTTGCGTCGTGGGATTCCGAACAGGCTCGTATTTACCGGCGGCAAATGCATCTTTCCGACGAGTGGGGCACTGCGGTTATCGTTCAGACCATGGTGTTCGGTAACCTGAACGACCAGTCGGGGTCCGGAGTCGTCTTCACCCGTAACCCCAAAGGTCTCTCACCAGAGGTCACCCTTTACGGAGACTTCATTTTCGGCGTACAAGGAGACGATATAGTCTCGGGACTCGTTGAAACCTACCCCATCTCGGAGAAGCAAAGGTTGATCGAAAAGAGGCAGTCGGAGATATCCCTCGAATCGAAGTTCCCGGCGATCTATGCCGAGCTTATCCGTCTTTCCGAAATTCTCGTCTATCAGAAACGCCTGAACCACCAGGAAATCGAGTTTACCTTCGAGAAGCCGGATGCCGGCGGGCTTTACATACTTCAGACTCGGGATATGGTCCAGACTGAGTCTCGAAAGGTCAAGACTTTCAAGGCGACGGCGCTACTCGATCAGTCGATGGTGGGAACAGGCATAGGCGTGAGCGGTGGCGCCCTTTGCGGCAGAAGCGTCTTTTCGGAGGAAGATATCAGACGGTTTCGCGCCGACGATCCCCTTACCCCTCTTATCCTCATAAGGCCGGATACGGTGCCTGACGACGTGGGCATACTCCTTCAGGTGGACGGCCTCCTTACGGCTCGCGGCGGCAGCACGTCTCATGCGGCGGTGACCATCCCTCAGCTCAACAAGGTGGGAGTGGTGGGCTTCAGTCGGCTAAAGGTCTATGAAAGGGAAGGCTACAGTTCCGTAGAAGGCAAGACCATAAAATCGGGCGATTTCATAGCGATCGATGGCTGGAGCGGCAATATCTATATTGGCAAGCACGAAGTTGACTGATAAAGGAGTTTTTTCATAGGTCCTATAGGTCTTATTCGACCTATAGGACCTATGAACGCCTTCAAGCAAAAGCCCAGGGGTTGCCCCGGGTTTCGTAAGTCTATTTCAACTGCTTATGGGCGTAGACCGTCAGGTCCCCCATCCTGTTTGTATAGCTCCCATATTCATTGTCGTACCAGCCGAAAATCTTGGCGTGAACGACGGGCACCATCATCCGTTTCGCGGGGACCGACTGGAGGACCGCATCGGCGAGCCCTGGGATTCGCGAAAGATCGACGTCGATGAAAGCCGTTCTCGTGTGGTTGAACTGCCCTTCGATGACGACCGCTGCATCCAGCCCGATCAAGTCGGTCGATACGTTCTGCTCCTCAGAATAGAGAAGAAGATGTTCGGGATCCTTCTCTGCCTTTGTCTTGTATATGCCGTTAATCACCTTCGTGTTGATGGGCATCGCCCCATTGCCGTTCGAGACGGCCTGGAAGGTGACGTTGAGGACGATGAGCGACTCCGTATTGGTGGGCACCCTGATGGAATCGGCCATGAAACCGATATTCTTTACCTGGGGTATAACCTGCGCGAGGGCGTCGGCAGCATTGGTGGACGTGAGAATGATATTGTTCAGAATGCTTCTATTCTTCCGCAGATCCTTCTCTCCTGCTTTGGGGACAGAATCGAGCACTGACTGGGAGTTGGTCACCGCATGTACGGTGGACATTGAGGCGGTAAGTATCGTATTCGTTTCCTCGTTCTCTAAAAGGGGCTTTACCATGTGGGCAAGGGCAGTCGTCGTACAGGAAGCAGCCGAAACCAACCTGTGTTTCTTTACATCGAAAACCGGATGATTAATACCGTAGATGACGGTAACAGCGTCATCGGGCATCGAAAGGGCCTTGTTCTTTATCTTGAATGCAGAGGAATTGATTACTACTTTTGCCCCGCCTGCCAAATGCCCCTGAATAGAGCCTTTTGCATCTTCCGCCGGCACCGTGGGGTCTTTGAACTTGCCGGTACATTCGGCAACAACGTCGACGCCGTAATCACGCCACGGAATACCGCTGGGGTTTCTGGACTCGCGCAGTATTGTGACAGGAATGCCGTCAATGAGGAGTTTGCCTTTCTTCTCATCCACCACTTCGATGACTCGTTCCGCCTTGACGCCGTGCAAGAACCTGTGCAAAAGTCCGTAGGTAGCGTCCTTTTCGATAAGTTGAGCTATGGCATGCAAACCGGTCCCCACTTCACGTCCCTGGTTCACGATGATCTCTTTAAAATACCTGCGGCCGATGTGATGCCATAGTGTCAGTTTTCCTATCCTTCCAAGGCTATTGATCCCGAGCACCGCGGGCCTTTCTTCAAAGACTTCTATCTTTGCCATGTGGTCCCCCTCTTTTGAATATTCGCACTACTTCATAACTAAAATGTATACAATATCCTGCCCGATTGTCAACGATTCTTGCATCTTTTGGTAGGTCATTCTAAGGCATCAAACAATGCACCCTCCCCTGGATGGCTTGACATCGCTCCAGGGCGACCCTTAACGTTCGACCGTGGGGGAATGCATAAGGAGATGCATCATGCCGGAGCTGGCAGTCTCCTTTTGAGGAAACTCATTGTAAATCAAGCACCTTTTGGTTAGACTAAGGCCATGTTCGTGACAGACGGCAAATCGAATTACGAGAGTTTCTCTGTTCCCTCCTTAAGTGGTCCCGCCCGCTGACATATTCCTCGTCGTTCCCTGGAACGCCACCCCCTGCCGGTCCCCGATTCCTTTTTTGTCGTAGATAGTTTCCACAACGAAGGCACGATCCATCGGCGTGCGGACGATTCTGCAAAAATCGAGCAGGACCGAGGAACTGGTTCTCTATATCAGATGCGTCCTCGAATCATGATCGAGCCTCTGTCGATGTGCCCCCGTTTTGCAGCGGCTGACCTGGTGCCTCTTCGCCGAGGATGCCCATGGACCAGACCAGAGTGACCCGCGCGACGAGATAATCTCTCCGGGCGCTCGCCAGACCGAGCCTTGCCTGACTCAGATTCAGCTCTGCATCCTCCACATCGAGGTGTGTCTTTACGCCATATTCGTAACCCTTCTCCGCCATGGAGAGCAGACGTTCGGCCTGCGATACGGTACCGGATAGGCCTTGGACGATGCCGGCCGATTCCACCACCTTGTTAAGAGAGGTCCGTATCTGGAGCGCAATAGCGTCGAGGGTCTTTGCTTCCTCGATCTTGAGATTGCTTACATCGCTCTTTGCCTGGTCTACCTTGCCCTTGGTGCGAAAGCCGTCGAAGAAGGGGAAACTGACCGTGAGGCCGAGCGACCAAGTCTTGCCCTCGTACTCGGTCGATCCCAAAGTCAGTTCTTTGTACCCTCCGGAAGCCTTGAAATCGAGGCGAGGTTTGTTTTCCGCCTGGTAGACCTTGACCAGCTCTTTCGAAGCACCCACCCGGTTTCTCAGATCGGCCAGCTCCGGTCTTCTCTTGAAGGCAAGCTGAAGCGTTTCATCATATTCGGGTATGGCCTCCATCGATGTCTCGAGGTGTCCTGACACATCTACTTCTTCAGGGATGCCGAGGAGGAACCTGAGCTGCTCCCTGGAAGTTTTCACGAGGTTCTCCGTCCTTATCGCATCGGGCCGGGCATTATCGACTGCCACCTGTGCGGCGAGAACGTCATATTCCGTCGCGACACCCATAGTGAACCTGCGGCGGGCCTCGTCAGCATGCGCTTCTTTCTGACGCAGGTTCTGAAGGGCAATGGCGTGTGATTCGCTTGCCAGAAGTGCGTCATAGAAAGCTGCCGAGACATCGCGCAAGGCTGCCTGGCGGGAAATGCGAAGCTCGTCACCAGCCGAGGCCAAGCCGAATTTTGCCGCCCTGATTGCGGCCCCAACCTGCCCCCACGTGAAAAGGGGCTGAGTGAGGCTAGTCAAAAAGTATTCACTATCTATATTCGGGGGCGTCGTGATGGGCCCGATTATTACGGGTCCGACGGTGAAGGGTCCAACGCTTTGAGCCGAGGCCTGGGCCTGGTCCCATGAACGGCTTCCGGTTGCGATGGCCGTGAGCTGGGGAAGGGCGTCGGCCCTCTTCTCCACATATATCCCCATCACCTTGCGGCGGTATTCTTCAGCCTTTTGTATGTCCTTGTTGTTTTCGAGGGTAATCTGCAAGGCTTCTTCGAGGGTGATTATCCTCGTCTGGCCTGCGCAGAGCCCTTGTGAGGCGACGAGCATGATCAAAAGGGAAGCAGCAAGCCCTCCGATGAGACTCCGGCCGCCCCCGAACGATTGGTATCGCTTCATCAGTCGATAACCTCCCCTTTTCTTTTGTCGCCCTTCCTCCGGTGAAGCCGGATGCCGGCATCGTCGAGGAGCGCGTAAACAACAGGCACCACAACCAGCGTGAGCGCCGTGGAAGTGATGAGACCACCGATAACGGCCCGTGCCATGGGTGCCCTCATCTCCGCGCCCGCGCCTATGGCCAGAGCGGTCGGCAGCATACCGAAGATCATTGCCAGTGTTGTCATCATGATCGGTCTGAACCTGGTGCCACCCGCAGTGATAAGGGCCTGTCTTCGCTCGATGCCCTGGGACCGGAGGGTCTTCGCATTGTCGACGAGCAGGATTGCATTCTTGGTCACGAGGCCCATGAGCATAATGAGCCCTATGAGGGACATCATGCTGATCTTATCGTGGGTAAGATAGAGCATGGCTGCCATGCCGATCAGGGAGAGGGGCAGGGAAAGCATGATAGAGAGAGGGTCGATGAAGGACTCGAACTGGGCGGCGAGGATGAGATAGACGAGGATGATGGCGAGGATGAGGGCCTGGCCCAGGTAGCCGAAAGACTCAGCCATGTCCTCTGCCTCCCCCGAAAAGACGATCCGGTATTCGGGAGGCATGTGGAGCTTCTTCGCCGCTTCTTTGACCTTCTGGACTGCCGTGCCGAGGGCCAGTCCCTGCAAGGTTGCCGGAGACCACGACCTCACGCGTGAGATCTGTCCGGTCGACCTGGGACGGCGTGTCCGCCCTCTCGTACGTGACGAGCCCTCCGATCGGCAGCAACGCGACTGGACCTCCCTGCTGGGGCACGCTCAGGCGAATCTGCTCCACTTGGGCCGGGTCCTGCCTCAATTCTTCGGGCAGCCTCACCCGCACGTCGACCGCATCGCCGTCCTCATCCTCATAGGTGGTTACCGCCTGACCGCCCACAAGGGCCCCCACCGTGCGTACGATGTTGCTTGTCATCGCGCCACTGTTCACGGTCTTCTCACGGTCCACTTTGAGCCTGAACTCGGGCGTATCCTGCTCACGAGAGACCTCTATGTCTACGATTCCCGGTATACGATACATCTCCTCTTTCAGCAGTGCCCCGTATCACTTGAGCTCGTTGAGATCCTCCCCCCGTATGCTCACCGTGAGGGGCTTCTGCGGGTCCAGGCTGCCCGGGTCCTGGAAATTGGGTATAATGCCCGAGATCCGGGGCGAGCTCCCCCTGACGTCTGCCTGGATCTGCTCCTGGGACCGTTTTCGCTTGCCCCGGTCGACGAGCTTTACGTAGACAACGGCATTCCTCACCGTATCAGTGTCCTTCGCCGCAATGGTCGAATAGGCGCGCTCCACCTCCGGCACTCCTTTGAGCACCCCGAGCACTGCATTCATTCTATCCTTCGTTTCGCTGATGGAAGCCTCGGGTGCGGTTTTGAAGCTGATCTGAAACTCACCCTGATCAAAATTGGGGAAGAAGACCGACTCCAACCGTCCAAAGATCGCCAGACCGCCGAAAAAGGCCACGAGGGTCGCGGCGACCACTATTTTTCTGTGGTCCAAGGACCACGCGACCACCTTTCGATAGCCGTCCGCCGTGGCATCGAACCAGCCGTTGAACATGTCGAGCCTGCGGGCGAGGAAGCTCCGGCGTCCTTTGCGTTCTATGTCGGGATCGTACCACCTCGATGAAAGCATCGGATCGAGCGTGAAGGAGACGAAAAGGGAGACGAGCACCGCAAACGCCACGGTTATGCCGAATTGAAAGAAGAAGCGGCCGACGATCCCCCTCATGAACGCCACGGGGACGAAGACTGCAATGATGGAAAAGGTGGTTGCCATGACGGCGAGGCCGATCTCGCTCGTCGCGTTCCGAGCCGCCGTGAAATGGTCTTCCCCGCGCTCCAGGTGGCGCACGATGTTCTCACGAACCACGATGGCGTCGTCGATGAGGAGGCCTATGGCGAGGGAGAGGGCCATGAGGGTCATGACATTGATCGTCATGTTGAGGAAGTACATGACCATGAATGAGGATATGACCGAGATGGGGAGAGTGAGGCCTGTGATAACCGTCGAGCGCCATGAATTAAGGAAGCAGAAGACGATGAGGATCGTAAGAAGGCCGCCGAGCACGAGGGTCTCCTCCACGTCTTTCACAGAGTCCCTGATGAAAATGGAACCGTCCCGCACTATGTCGATGACGACATCGGGTGGCAACTCTGACCGGAGCCGGGCGATCTCCTTCTTTACGATGTCTACGGTCTCCACGGTGTTCGCTCCTGACTGTTTCATGATGTCGAGGCCGATGGCAGGCACTCCGTTCACCACGGCAAGGGAGCGCTGCTCCTCGATGCCGTCCCTGATCTCTGCAACCTCTCCCAGCCGGACCGGGCGGCCTCCGCGCTGGCCGACGGTCATGTCTCTGAACTGATCGACGAGGGTCGGCTTGCCGGAAACGCGCAGGGTAAACTCGGAGCCCTTGTGATCAAGCCGGCCGAGTGGGGTGTTGACGTTCTCCGACTGGAGGCCTGCAATCACCTCATCGACTCCCATGTTGAGCGCCTCGAGCCTTAAGGGGTCTATATTGACATTGACCTCGCGCTTGGAAAGACCTACGAGATTCACCTTGCCCACGCCCTGGATATTCTCAAAGCGCCTCCTTATCCGTTTGTCTACGATACTGCTCAGGTCTTTTGCCGAGACGGTGGGAGAGCGAACCGCAAGAGAGACAATGGGCATACTGGAAAGATCGAGCTTCTGTATGATGGGCTCGTCGATGTCTTTGGGCAGGTCACCCCGGATGGCGCTTATTTTCGAGCGCGCTTCCTGGGCCGCGTCGTTCACTTTGACCTCCAACTGAAATTCCACAAAAACGGACGAGACGCCTTCATAAGAGTGTGAGCTCACGTGTTTGACGCCGGCGATCGGGTTGACCGCGTCCTCGATCTTCTTCGTCACCTCCCGCTCGACTGATTCGGGCGATGCGCCGGGGTATTTGGTGACGACGGAAATGTAAGGTATGTCGACATTCGGATATTGGTCGATGGCAAGCTGCCTGAACGAAAAGAGACCGAGTGTCACGAGGGCGAGCATTAAGACGCCTGCAAAGACCGGCCTCTTTATGGAGAGGTCTGAGAGTACCATAGAACCCTACCTCCCCGCGCCCTGTACTACGGTTACGCGATCTCCATCTTTCAGGTTGAATCCGCCTCGTACGACCACAACATCGCCTGAGACCACTCCGGAGCTGGCCTCCACAAAATCTATGGAGACCGCCCCGGTGGCCACGGTCTTGCGTTCGACCTTATCGCCGTGAACGAGAAAAACATCCGCTTTCTTGGCGGCGAGGTCCCATGCGAGAAGGCCTGCCCTGGGCACCTGAAGCACCCCGGTCCTTTTCCCCGTTATGATCCGGCCCTTCACAAAGAGCCCCGTCTTCGAGCTCTCCCGACTCGTTTAGCACCTCGGCGACGATTTTCACCGACCGGTCTATCTCGCTTACCACCGGATTGATAAAGGTCACCCGGCCGGTGAAGGTCCTGCCCGGCAAAGCGTCTGTCGTAAAGACGAGGGGCTGTCCTATCTTGACCCCTCCCATTTCTTTCGAAGGCACGGTGACTGTAAGGTCGAGAAGCCGATTATCGACGATATGGAAGAGGACCTTAGTCCCGCCAACGTCTCCCACAAGGTCACCCACGTTAACGTTTCTCAAGGAGACGACGCCGTTCATCGGTGAGCGGATGAGCGCCTTCAAAACGTGAGTCTGCATCTGGCTGGAATCACATTCGGATGCAGCAAGCTGGGCATGGGCAGCAGACAAACGGGCAGCGGCGGCATCCTTCTCCGTGGTCTCATCATCGAGGGCCTGTTGAGTTGCGAGTCCGGCCTCTTTCAGCTTGGTGAGCCTATCGCATTCACGATCGGCCCGGTTCCGCGCCACCTCAGCTTGTTTGAGGGCCGCTCTGGAAGCCTCGACCGCTGCCTCCAGTTTCTGAAGCGAGAGTTCTATCTCCCTCGCGTCGAGCTCTACCAGCGGCGTGCCTTTACGAACCGGCTCCCATTCGGTCACGTAAACCTGCTTGACGACTCCTGCAAACTCGGGCCTCACGTCCACCTGGAACTTGGCCGACAAAGAGCCGACTGTATCTATACCGTCTACCGTCTCGCCCGTCGCAACCCGGGCCACCTCGACGGCAACCGCCGGCTTGCCGGTTCCCTTAGAAGGGTCAGGGCCGTCATGACGGCACCCCAGGACCAGCACAGCAAAAGCCATAAGCAGCGAAATCGATGCAAAGACTCTTCTTACCATCTCTCCCCCTTTCAAGACGCAGCCTTTATGCCGTCAAGAACTATATTCAGCACGCGGCTGAGGCCATCGACGGTGCATACCACTTCATCGTGGCTGAGGCCGGCCTCTGTTGCAACACACAAGGGTCCGACGACCGCCCAGGTAGCCTCGGTCGAATCGATTTGTGCAAATTCCCGCCGCTTCATGCCCTCCTCGATCAGTCCATAAACGGTCTCCCAGAATCTCACGTGATAGGCATTGAAATCGATGAACGGCGCCCCCTGGGGCGGTCCATAGTACAGAGAGTACATGATCCTCACCGCCTCGATGTGCTCCAGGAAGAGGGCGAGAGTTGTGCAGAAAAGGTGGTGGAGCCTCTCTCTGGCGCTCCCTCAGCATTCCGTGATTCTTCCAGAACCGCCTCGAACTTTCGAAAGGGCTCACGCATCAGTTCAAAGAAGATCCCCTCTTTGCTGCCGAAATAGTAGTAGAGAACGGGCTTGCTCACACCCACTGCCGCCACGATCTCGCGCACGGTGGTCGCGGTGTATCCTTTGCGGTTGAACAAAGCGGCCGCACTTTTCAGCACAAGCTCTTTTACCCGAGCGTCTGACGAACGACCTTCCTTCCCTTGCCGGCCCATGGGTTTCACCTCCGGGGAAAAGGCTGATTCTTCAGCAGGTATTTTACCTACCGGTAAGTAAATAACATTGCCCGGATCGGTGAGTCAAGAAATATGTCCATTACTCTGCCTCTGCGAAAAAGCTCCTTTCAGGAAACCGATTGTAAATCGAGCGCCTTTTGGTTAGACTAAGGCGATGTTTGTGACTGATGGCGGGTCGAACTACGACGTGGTGCGGGACGATTTGTTTGCTCTGGCCGGAAATGCCGGTGCTTTTGGCAACCTCGCTTTTCTCGGCGGTCGCACGTGTGATCGCGGGTATTCTATCTTTGTTTTTGAAGAGGAATGGTGTGTACACGAG
>CAVVPU010000258.1:0-39342 GCA_963750015.1 uncultured delta proteobacterium
CAATGTCACCGCAGAGAAGGTCGACATTGCCATAGGGTGTGGCAAAACTCTTTTTTTCCAATGTTGGGAGTGTCGAGAAAAGAAGGCTTCTTCCGCCGATGATACCGAGCATCAAGGACGCCCCCCTGAAACGTTTTGAGAAATCCTAGGTATAGGTGAGTGCCGGACCATGGAGATTCGTCAAAAGATTGTGTGCCCCGGCACTAATACCTAGCGCAGGTTAAACCATCAAACGTAAGAATATCCCGGTTCCTATATCTTCTTATGGGCATGTTCGATACCGTGAGTAACGAAACAATAAAAAAAGGGGAGTGCACCAACATTTATTTTGTAAGGACTGAAGAGATAGCTGGAAAAGAAAAAGGTCAATCCCCTGGTATCCATGGAAGTTCACTGCGGCACCAGGGGCGAGCTTCATCAAAGCGTGCTGATTCGGACCGGAGGTCGGGAAAGGGCCATGCGAAGCACCTCATGACCATAATTTTCCCAAAGAAGGACGGATGTGTCAAATCGAAATGGGCATCAGGAGGGGGGGTAAAGAGGGGGTATATGGGGGGTAAAGGGTAGGTAAAGAGGGGGGAAAGAAAATCGCGAAACTCGAAACTCGAATCGCGAAAGTGGAAAGTGGTGACCGATGGACGAGGGACGAGGGACGAGAAAGACAACCAAGGGGAAGGGGGGGAGAATCAATTTTGGATTCTTGATTCTTGATTTTGGATTAAAAGCGTCGTGATTGGTTGTGACGGGGGACCGTGAGGGGTAATCTGTTTCTGCTCCCGTTGGACGCGGGTGCGCCTGCGCGCGAGATGCGGCGGGTTACGTCCATCATCATTTTTTTATTGACATATGTATATTTCGTATATTAATAGTTCGTATATGAATGACTCATCCGACAAACAACACAGCCCAAAGAAGTCCGATCTCTGTTTTCCCCTCACTGACGCGGTACGAACGTGGAATGCCCTGCAAGAAGCGCAAGAGGCGGTCTATCGCCGTTTCTCGGCAAGACTGGCGGAATGGGGGTTGAGCATACCGAAGTATGTGGTGCTTCTTCAACTCTATAACCATGAATCCCTTCGGCCATCCAAGATAGGTGATCTCGTATCTCGCTGCGACAGCAACCTGACGACTCTAATCGACCGGATGGAGCGGGACGAACTGGTCGAGAAAACTCATCACGCTACCGATCGCAGAGTCAAGGAGATCCGTCTCACCACGAAAGGGCGGGAGATCGCCCCGCAAGTGATAAAGGCGGCAAGACAATTCCTTGACGAACTCATATCTACTATCCTATCGGAAGAAGAGCAGAAAGCATTGATACAGATGCTCCGTCGAATTACGGTACTGATACCCTGAGCAGGCTCACCGCCGGGGCAGTTTTTCGTGAGGTTTGATCTGTTGGCCAACGCATGCCAAACACTCGCCTTGGGGGCCCGGGAAGCCCTTGTGTGAGGAGTTGGTAGGTGAAGACTGCAATTCTCGCGAGAGCATAATCTTCACCGTTTTGCCTTTATGCGTCCCGACGTTTAGCTTCCTGGAATTACAAATGGGGTCTTTCTGCTGGCGATACGGGGGGATTGCCTTCTTTGCACCCTAGGGCGGCCCCCCGTATCGAGACCACCCTTGACCATTTGTGCCTTGTAGTCGCGCGACAGAGCATTTAGCAGCAATCATTCATCGCAGCAAGCGCAGCAATCATCATCGCAGCATTCGCAGCAATCATCGTCACAGCCACATTCCTCACTTACCGATGTTTCGCAAAATGTTCCGAATGAGAGTTCCATGGTCCACCTCCGAACGAGATGTTGCCAGGAAGCAAGACCTGACAGCCGGGAAAACACCCCCAACCCCGAATTCGGTTGGGATGGATTAAGAACATATGCTCTAAACCCAATAGGAATATAGTCGTGCCGGCGTAAACTGTCAAGACCGAAAGAAGACGGGGTGTCGACGGAACTCGCCTCGCATAGTCCAGAGGGATGGCATACATGCCTTTCTAATTGTCAATCAACAAAACCTGCCAAAACGACCCGGCCAACCTTCGTAAACCGACAACGGGCGAAATCTTCACGTCCGAAGCTGTGGAAAAACCCCCAAGGTGGGCCATTTTTGTACTGTAACCATCCTGAATCATTGATGCTAATTGTGCCGAAGCCCATTTTTCCACAGCTTCTCCCATCAACATTTCATATCCGCGGTTGTCTTCCTTATTTATTCCAGTCAAGAGTTGTCTTCTCAGGTTTTAGGCGCCGTCGGTTTTTCGTGGTAGGCGGGGTTCCCCATCGTGCTGAAAGTGATAATCTCGATATTCTTCTTGAAGAAAAGAATAGCAGGTGGTAACGATTGAAAAACACAGGTGCCCAGGCCTCAAAAGCAAAATGGGGAACAGGATGAGGAAAAATGCTGGAGAAAACGGAAGGGGATTGCTAAAATTAGATTAACAGATGGAACGGAAAAGCTCGCGGAGCTCCACTGGTACGAAGGACACGGCAAGGGAGGAAAAGAAATCAAAATCAAAAAGTACGTGGGGTGAACAGTGACGAAACATAAGTTTTTGCTTTGCGTCAACAATGCGGGGTATGAAGCATCCCTTGAAATAAGGAAGTTGTACGAAAAGATTCCCGACAAGGAGGCCGCTCTCCACGATCAAGTCAGAATTATCGACGAGTCCGGAGAAGACTATCTCTACCCGTCAGTTTTCTTCGCTCCTGTCAGGCTGTCAATACTCGCCAGGAGCAAGATTCTTGAAAAAGCAGCTTAAGAGTAAGGCTTGAATATATGTTGCGGCCATCCCTCCGGCTCTCTCCGACTCCTCATGGATAACGAGATGGAGAGAGAATGTTATGAAGGTATGGCTGTCCCTCTGACTGGCAAGGGGAGGATGCGGCCAAGTCACGTTGGTCAACTATGTCCCCGACCCGTCAACTACGTCCCCGACCCGTCCCTGGATTTATCCGGATTGCCTCGATTAACGTCTGTTGTAGCACCATTCCACCCCCTTGGTGCTTAGCGTTTTGCTGGGTAATTGTCAGTTATCGCCCTGACGATTGCCAGACGCAAAGCCGACATGCTAACATATATTGTACAAGGAGGCTACCGATGCGCGCAATGAAAGAGATAATTGAAGAGGCGGAATCACTCCCTGTTGAAGAAAGAGTCTTAGTCATCGATTCGCTGCTGCGGACCATAAACCCAACGCTCGCCGATGTGGAGGTCGAGTGGATGAACGTTGCCAAGCGCCGCCTTGCCGAGTTGCGATCCGGCACAGTGAAGGCCGTGCCGGGCAGCGAGGTTTTCGCCAAGATTAAGAATCGCTTCGAAAAATGACCTTCTTATTTCATCCCGAGGCAGAGGAGGAGTTCCGTGCTGCAATTGAGTATTATGAGGATCGTGAATCGGGCCTCGGTTATGATTTCTCCGTCGAGGTCTTCACTACAATAGAGAACGCCGTTGCTCATTCCCGTGCTTGGCCGCTGGTAGAGGAGGACATTCATCGCTGCCTCGTCAACCGGTTTCCGTACTGTGTGCTTTATTCCATCGAAGAGGCAGGTATTTTCATACTTGCGGTCATGCATCTCCGAAGGCACCCCGACTATTGGAAAGACAGGCGGTAAGAAATTGTTTGTGCGCAGTTATGCGCAAATTTTTGTGTAATTCCTGCGTAATCGTGCCAGGAAAATTAAAATGGGCATAATTAGTCTGCCTAATCCTGGTGCCGTCTGCCTAAGCCGTGCCCTCCTATCATGTTTTGCTTATTACGTTAACGTGGGTAATCCTTACAAATCTCGTCGCCGGGTGATCCGAAGCTTTGTGCCTTGTAGTTGCGCGACAGAGCATTTAGCAGCAATCAATCATCACAGCAAGCGCAGCAATCATCGTCGCAGCATTCGCAGCAATCATCATCGCAGCCACATTCTTCACTTACCGATGTTTCGCAAAATGTTCTGAGTGAGAATTCCATGGTCCACCTCCGAACGAGATGTTGCCAGGAAGCAAAACCTGACAGCCGAGAAAACACCCCCAACTCCGAATTCGGTTGGGATGGATTAAGAACATATGCTCTAAACCCAATAGAAATAAAGTCGTGCCGGCGTAAACTGTCAAGACCGAAAGAAGAAGGGGTGTCGAGGGAACTCGCCTCGCCTAGTCCATAGGGATGGCCTACGTGCCCTTCTAATTGGCAATCAACAAAACCTGCCAAAACGACCCAACCCTCGTATACCGACAAGGGGGAAATCTTCACGTCCAAAGCTGTGGAATTACAAATGGGTGACCCCATGAGCTTTCAAATGTGAAAATCTGAAGGCCGTCCCTGAAGGCTCCCCCGGGTTGGTGCGGACACTTTTAACTGTATGGTGTACACTTACCATTATTGTGTATGTCGGGAGGTTGCCATGGAAATCAATCTGAAGGAAGCCAGGGGGAAGATCGGTTCTCTGATCGATCGTGCGGAAGAGGGTGATGAAATAATCATTCTTCGTCGGGGGAAAAAGATTGCCCGGCTCGTACCGATACACAGAGAAGAGAAAATGTTGCCTGCCCTGGGGGATTTCCGTGCCTCGATCCGCGTCACCGGTGAACCGTTGAGCACAACGATTGCCTTGCAGAGAAGCGAGGAGCGCTACTGATGTACTACATCGATACAAGCGTCCTTGCGGCGTACTACTGTCCTGAACCGCTCAGCGAGAAGGCCGAATCCCTGCTTACGCAACAGGCGCAGCCATCGATCAGCGCTCTTACGGAGCTGGAACTGTTTTCTGCCGTCTCAAGGAAAATACGTGAAGGGAGCCTTTCGAAAGTAGACGGCGACCGCGTTATCGCACGTCTTCTCGCTCATATCGACGGCGGCTTTTACAACTACCTGTCCGTCCAGAACCACCACTACAGATTGGCACGAGACTGGGTCGGTCATTTCAACACCGCTTTGCGAACACTTGACGCCCTGCATCTTGCTATCGCCTCTGTTGAAGAACTCATCCTGGTTACCGCCGATAAGGTACTCGCACGGTCTGCCGAATCGCTCGGCGTGAAAGTAACGGTCATAGCGTAGTCACCGCGCGGTAACCCTTTCCTAAAGCCCCATCGCCGCCTCGATCTCAAACCGGCCGGACATAGTTATATAGTTATGGCTGTCCCCATGACCCCCCAACGATGCGAATACATCGGGCCGGGAGGACAGAAATTCACCACCCTCCCCTAGCGGAAAGGACCTCGTATACCGAGTATTTGCCGGGTATGTTTTTTATGTCGTCGATAATCCCGGCGTTTGCTGACGAAACGCTCGGCCGAACACGTGCTTCCGTGGACTGTGACAATAGTATTTGCCCGGCCTTTGAACGAGCCTCTATTCTGCTCGCGAAGTTTACATGGGGACCGAGCGCGGTGAACTGATCCCTGAAGTCGGTCCCGACATTTCCAACAAGGGCTTCACCCGTATGAATACCGCATCCAATGCCAATCTCTATTCTATCAGGTACGTGCAGTACCCATTGTTTCATCCACTTGTCGACGACCTCTTCGAACTTTGATCTAAGAGCCATCGCAGCCATCACTGCTGACAATGCACCCGATTTGCTGTCACCTTCCTTGTGGTTCAAGAACCCGAAGAGCGCCATAATCCCATCGCCAATGAATTTGTCCAAAACGCCGTCATGGAGAAAAATCGTCCTTGCGCCCAGTTCGCAGTAGTCTCTTAGAAAACCAGAAATCAGGGTGGGATGAGCCTTCAGCGACTCGCAAAGGCCTGAAAAACCTCTTATATCCCAGAATACTATGGTAACGGTCCTCGGAGACAACGACAATAATGAAGGCTCTCGGTCAATCACCTCAAATACTTTAGGATCGAAGTACCTGCGCATGAGACCTATTTTTTGGGACCATTCCCGATATCGGATTGCGGCGCGAGTCTTAATGTTTATCTCGCGTACGGCCGAAACCCCCCGAATATTCTTCTCCACAACATCGAAGGCGCCGAAATCAAAAGCAGCGTATCGGTCCAAACTCTTTTCTTTTGCCGTGAAGAGAATTGTCATCACCAAAGGATCGAGGGCCCTGGCTTTTTTCAGAATATTCATTCCACTTTCTTCGCTTTCCATCACAAGATCTGTCAACACAACCTCGATGGGCCGTTCTTCTTTCAGACAGTTCCGTAGGATCGCCTCACCCTCTGCCTCACTATTGGCCGACAAGATTGCCCAGTCCGGGTTCTCGTCTCCAAGTGCGCGTCTCAAGGCATTTAGATTCTCGAAATCGTTGTCTATCACGAGAACTCTGGTCATTGGGCTACTCCTTGGCTTTGGAGGAATTTGTTGACTGAAAAGACGCCTCTTCTCGAAAAGTCGTCCGGGCTATTAACGGTAGACATATTTCGAAATCCGCCCCCTTTCCGTGCAGGCCTGATTCGATGATGCTACCTCCATGACCATCGATGATCCGACGGACCAATGCGAGGCCGAGGCCGGTACCGTGCTCACACTTAGTATAGAACGCGTCAAAAATACGATTCTTCTCCGATAGCTCAATACCAGTTCCATTGTCCGCAACATGGACCACGAGGTATTCCTTGGATCCGTCGAGAGTGCTAGGCAGGCTTTCGGAAGCTGAACCCGCGACAGATACTCGTATTCTCTTTGGCTCCTTGTCAAGCCAACGCGTCGCGTTCATAACCAACTCGTCGAAACACTCAGCTAATCGATCCGGATCTGCTATCACCGCCAAGTCATCGGGACACTCAATACAACATTCCACACCCTGGCCGGATGCTACTTTGCATGCATCCTCAAGAATCGGCCGTAGGCGAGTAGAAACAGGCGTTATTTCCTGTGCTTTCGCAAGTGACTTAAACTGCTCGATAAATGCTTTAGCTTTTTCCACAGCGGCTCGGATATTAGCCACTATTTCGACAGATTCATCTTCTCGCCCTTCTCGTATTCTTTTCAAGAGAGGATTCAAATCAGTCTCTATTGCAAAGATAGGGTTTCCGATTTTGTGGGCAGTTGAAAAGGAGAGGTCTCTCCACATCCTGAGTAATTCCTCGTTCATCCTTTTCTGCTCGGAAATATCTCGGAACACGATTACTGTGCCGAGAAATTGGCCATCTTTGTCGGAGATTGGAGAGCGAGTCTCGACGATGACCCTCTTCGTCCCGTCCCGCGCTTTGAGAACCTTTTCGCCAAAGGGTCTTGTCAAGGCTTGATTGTCCGCTACGTTGTCAGTTAAAGGCGGGTACGGACCTTCGGCCAGGGTGTGAAAAACGTAGGAAAGGTCGATCCCAGCCGCCTCTTCCGATTCCCATCCGGTCAGCTTTTCCGCCGCGTGATTGATGAGTACCACTCTGTCTTCAGCATCCGCCGTGACGACTCCATCGCCTATGGACCTCAGAGTGACGCTGAGCCGCTCTTTTTCGGCGGACAGTGCTTCCTCCGTCCATTCGCGCTCGGTGATTTCCTTCCGCAAATCGCTGTTTACGACCTTCAATCTTCTCTCGCTCGCCTGCAACAACTGTTTCGATACCGTGGTCGTCCCGAGTTGGTCGATCATCTTGTTGAAATCCTTGATGAGAGTGCTTACCTCTCCCGATCCGGTAACGGGGATCGGGAGAGAATAGTCTCCTTTGTTGATCCTCGCCATCGCCTCTCGCAGGAGCCTCACGGCCCTGGAAAAGTAGAGGCCTAAGCCGAAGGCGAGTAACGAGACGATGATAATGCCGGTGCCCATAAATAAAAGGGCACTGTGACGGAACGACCGGATCGCTTGCTCGGATGCCACAGCGAGATAGTTTTTGGTCGTCCGGTGTATTTCCTCCGCATTCTTGACGGCAGCCGACAGGCCCTCCGCATTTACCACAGCGGTTACAATAAACCGTGTGCCGTCAGCGGTACGGTTGTTGAGGGGCACCATACAAACGAAGCGCTTTACGAGGTGGCTGTTCCCCGCGCCAACCTGATAGTACCCGCGCGCAACGTTCGGACCACGTAGGCTCGCTTCGAGAATGGAAAGAAAATCGGGAGAACCACGGAAGACGTATAGAAGATTCTCGCCTTCAGACCTTTTGTCACTGTGAAAAAGAACAATGCATGTTTTCGCATCAAAAAGATAGGTGTAGCCCGTCTGGCTGATCGATTGCACGGCGAGGTCCCTGAATTTTGAATCCCTTCGAAGGTCTTCCGCACTCGCCCAGGGCATAGACGCGATAGTCGAGTCGAGCTGCCGAGCCATTTCATTGACTTTGATGTATATAGAGGTCTCACCCTCACTCCTCAGCACAATTTCGCTCTGGAGCATGTCCTGTCGATACCCTATCTCGATGATTCTGGTGAACTCACTCCCTATGCGCTTACCATAAGCATTGATGAGGACCGTAAAAATGACGATCGGAACGAGGCCTGAAACGAAGGCCATCAGAAATAGCCGTGAGCTGAATTGTTTCGGCGAAAGCTTTTCCAGAAACATAGATGCTTACTCCTGAAAGATCGGCGGACGCGGCAAAATCAGTGATAACCCCATCATAGATACCACATTTTCGCTGACATGCTAACTCAGAATAATACCAAGTAGCTCGCAATCCATCCGAATCGGAATCGGGCACAGGGCACTCTTCCTGAGGGGAAGCGTGATGGGAATGAGTGACTTCAGTATAGAAGGCAGCGGTCCCCTTTTTCAGCTCGGAGGTGTGGATTCCTGCCATTTCTTTTCCACGTCAGCTCGTATCAGCGCCTTGCTGTCCACTATTTCGATGATGTTAAATGCCTTCTTTCCGGCATCCTTCAGGGATGAGCCAGCTAGCCAGCATCGATCATTGAAGAGGACATACCGGTCATGCAGTTTTGGGTGAATCCGAATTTCAATCGAGCGCCCTTCGGTTCTAAAGTCCTGGAGCGCCCTTTGAAAGCCGCCACCCGAAGAAGTCACGCTTTGACCAGTGAGAACCCTAAGAGGCTGGATCACGTCCCGGAGGCTATCAAGTGTACCGACCCCCACCCAGTTATCCACAATAAAGACTTCTGTCTCCGCCTGCCCCAGAAATTCTCGAACCTCTGATTTTGCCGTAAACGGGTTGTCCTCAGGAACACTGAGTTCGCTGGGGAGTCTGCCAGCTTGTAGTTCAACGTCAAGAGAAGTAAGCAATTCAATCATGGATTGATGATGCTGCCGGGCCTCATCGCCTCTGGCGTGGGCCGCTCCCTTGAGCGCGCGGCTGGCCAAGCTCGCAACAAGAGCCGTAAGAAACCTTCTGTTGTTGCCATGCTCTACGTTTTTGATAAGGGAACGCGCCCATGCGACGTATTGGACGCCGGCGTACGGATCATATGAAAAATTCAAGCCGAAGCCTGCATGCAATTCCAACAGTTCGGAAGGATCGTAGTAGAATTTGGTAGCGTCAGCCAGAGCCGTGATGTGCTTCGCTTCTATAGCCACAGTGTAAGGCCTTTCCTATATGATCTGAAGGTATTATATGTGATGCCTGCATTTCATGTAAAGGGTTCAATCAATTAGCTCTCCCTCTCTTGTCCCGCAATATACGAATGAGCTATTCATTGACATCCCACTGTCAGCATGGAAGAGCAGAGTTAGCTTGTAAAGTCCATGGGGTCTTGAGTCATGACCTCCGGCAGAGCCAGAGGCTTGCCCCTCAAAGGGGCCTGATCGCAAACAGGAAAAGAAAAAGCTACAAACTCTCTTGATGCTGACAGCATCCCCTTCACGGGTCCCCGGTGAAAAGCATAATCCCGGAACTGTCAAACATTGGGAGTTCCCCGGCAGAGCCGGGGGTTTACCGTAATGCAATTATCGATCTTTTTCAGAAAATCCATGGGGCCAAATATTGTCGTCATGCATTTTGCGTGAGACACTGACGAGAGGACGGTGGTAGCGTTGTCGCACGCGTTGCGCTGCTGACGCAAGATAGCCATTTCTTGTGGTAATCCCCGCCCCTGACAATCCCGCCAATTCAACCATTTGTAAGTGAAGACTGCAATTCTCGCGAGAGCATAATCTTCACCGTTTTGCCTTTATGCGTCCCGACGTTTAGCTTCCTGGAATTACAAATGGGGTCTTTCTGCTGGCGATACGGGGGGATTGCCTTCTTTGCACCCTAGGGCGGCCCCCCGTATCGAGACCACCCTTGACCATTTGTGCCTTGTAGTCGCGCGACAGAGCATTTAGCAGCAATCATTCATCGCAGCAAGCGCAGCAATCATCATCGCAGCATTCGCAGCAATCATCGTCACAGCCACATTCCTCACTTACCGATGTTTCGCAAAATGTTCCGAATGAGAGTTCCATGGTCCACCTCCGAACGAGATGTTGCCAGGAAGCAAGACCTGACAGCCGGGAAAACACCCCCAACCCCGAATTCGGTTGGGATGGATTAAGAACATATGCTCTAAACCCAATAGGAATATAGTCGTGCCGGCGTAAACTGTCAAGACCGAAAGAAGACGGGGTGTCGACGGAACTCGCCTCGCATAGTCCAGAGGGATGGCCTACATGCCTTTCTAATTGTCAATCAACAAAACCTGCCGAAACGACCCAACCTTCGTATACCGACAAGGGGGAAATCTTCACGTCCAAAGCTGTGGAATTACAAATGGGGTCAGAGACTTGCAATCATACAAAGATATCACCACGCCTTCTGTAAATGTGTGATTGCAAGTCTCTGACCCCATGAGCTTTTTCTACCGTGACCCAAGAACTCCGTCCTTTATAAAAAAAACTTGACTATTTGTTATAGAAATAGCATAGTCTAAGTTAGTGGCTATTAAATCTACCCAAAAGGGGGAGTCATGACAATGACTGAGTTTGTTGCAAAATTTGTAGCGTTTTCATTGCGGACAGGAGTGGCTATGGGCCATGCATCGGGCAAAATAAGGACGGATAGGGGGTGGCTATGGGCCATGCATCGGGCAAAATAGGACAAAATTTAGGCATAATGCAGTTCCCCCAGCTACCTACCTTTTTGGGCTACGATCCGAAAACGACAAAGAGGAGGTGGCGTTATGGGGTCCGACAAGGAGTTGATTTTCTGGGTAACGGCGAGATTAGGGGAGTTAAAGGGAACCCTCCAAAAGCACAACCAGAAGGGCTCCATTGATTTCGGGGAGGAAATTAGGACCATTGATCAGCTATTGCTTGAGGCCGAAAAGTATTTGACAAGCAATCCAAAAAGCGAAGTGAATTTATGGGCAACAGTCCCGAGCCTTGTCAATGCGTTGCTTGAGCTTTTGAATAAACTATTTAGTTAAACCTTTGGCTGGGAGAATCGAACGGTTTATCAAAGAGGCTATTATGGTACATCGGCAATGCTTCGGTCCAAAAATTAGGCTGCCTGAAATGCGGACCCCCAAATCTTGCCGTGGGCAAAACAAGGCTTCGGTTGTGAAAGGGCTGGATATCCCCATCGTTCCTCACCCGGACGAAGGCAGTGTCAAGAAAAGGGTGCTATTTATGAAAACTACAATATCAAAAATCAGGACGATGCGTAAACGAAAGGGATGGACGCAGGCTCAGCTTGCGGAAAAAAGTGGTGTAAGCGCCAATTACATAGCGTTGCTCGAAAGAGGCGACAGGACCCCTTCTTTAAAACTACTTTCACGGATCGCAGATGCGCTGGAGGTAAAAGTTAGTTCAATATTCGAAAATGACCTACAGAAAGACCTTCAAGAGCTTAAAAAACAATACAATACAAAGGAGTTAAGAGACGCAATTCTGCATTTTGCGGACAGCCTAAAATAGAATGACCGTACAGGTGCGAGGTTGGAGGGGTTGGGGATACTGTTTCCCAGTGTGACTTGTTTTGCAGGGACGAAATCGAACAGGGGCGCCAAGTAGAAAGGCAAATAAATGGCGAATATTGGCAAAGAATCTAATTGTCGCTCTGGAGCTAATAATTTCCCCAGGGTTACCCTACGGTTTGTACCTTTTCCCTTTCTGTCGGTATGCCCCCTTTCCGTCCACCGAGGGACCTCGTCCGCTTCGTTGTGACAACTCTCGCTGTATTTCAACCGCCGCGCTGAGGTGAGTTCCAATATCCTTGACGAGTTGACTCGTCTCCTTCTGTTTCCAGGAAAGAGATGTAGGACCTATAGTCTCCTCGGTAACGTCTCTTTTTGGCCAGTTCAATGCTATGGTAATAAATGGCTGAAGCTCGATCAGAATGCGGTTGGATGCAAATCTGGGAAATCGAGTCAGGTCAGCCCCGCCCTCAAGCAGGATTTGGAGCTCAGGCAGGGCAATATCACAAGTGGGCGGATCAAGAAGACGTTCTTTGCGGAGCAACTCGCGAAGCAGCCGACGGCCGAGTACATTGAATGAAAGCAAAACTTCATTTTTTCTCTGTAGTCCGCCACACATGCCGTACCAGAGGGCAGCGGTGCGAAATGAAGAAATATACTTCATGACCAAGTCAATGTGTGCGAGGGAGCCAGGTGCGATTAAGCTGGCCAAGTAGCCAACCAGAAAATTAGCCGATTTCAAGTTTTGCGAACTTATCAAATTTTCGTTAGTCAATGTATGCTGAAAATAAATAACTCGCTCCTCCCGCGTTCCTTGCATGTGCTCGTGAGCATCCCGCAGTCCCTCGATCCCTGAGGTGAGCTGATGCCAAAGATTGTCGGAGACTCGGCCCTCTCGCCTGATCTCTAAACAAGCATCAACTATTGGAGAGGATGACCTGGCAAACAAGAGCGAATCTTGCCCTGAAGATCTTAGCCTGAATTCAAGAAGAACCTTGCAAATTTCATCTATTTCGCGTAACAGCTCACTAGAATAGCTTTGGTCACTTAGTTTCCTCGCTACGAACCATTTTTCTGTCACCCCTTGAAGCACTTGAGTCGACGTGCCTATTGCGATTGCTCTCGTAAGAGCGAACGATAATAAGCCTGAGCAGGAATTAGGCGTGAGATAGACCTTCTTGCCGCTCATGAAAGATACCAACGACGCCTCCGCGATGATCGTTCCCACGCATGCGGCTTCCTCACCATTGAGTGACAACAAATCGCTATTTGCTTGTAAACCAGTCAAAACATTATGTTCCATAACCTTAAAAAAAGCCGTAAAAGGTCTGTAGGACGTGAGGTACGTGATGGCCCACGCTAAGAAGTCGCGAGTACGGCCATTCGCGAGTACGATGACAGCCGGCAAAAGAGGTGGCTCTCGGGGGTCTGATTCCCACAATAGACAAACATCGTCTTTGCTTAGAGGCTTGACCATCACCTGGTCCTGGTGAAAGGCCCGATAAAAAATCTCTCGTGCATTACCGGCCAAGAGATCAACCAATGTCTGCCTATTGGCTTCTAAAACCCACATTAGCGACTCCTTCCGAAGGCGTCCCGAATTGTTGGGGGTTCAGGCCTCGGGAATAGGGCAGCAAGGGCGCTTTGCAGATAAGGGTAGATACTTTCAGCATAGTAAAGACAAAAGGATGTCTTAGCTCTTGTAACGGCTGTGAACGTCATGTTTCGGTTAGTTCGTGGGAACCCGTAAAATGTTTCACACGCCAATAGATGGACGGCCGCAAATTCAAGGCCTTTCGCGCCATGCACGGTGGAAACGCAAATAGGATGATCGTCATCAAAGCTAGAATATCCATGCTCCGAATCCTGAAATACGCAAAGTTCGGACACTGAAGAGTTCGAGAGATAGTCGCGGACTAAGTAGAACTCTTCGCGACGGGGGCAAATAACTCCGAGGAGTTCTCTCGGGTAAGCCTGGAGTTGTGTTTCCAACTTGCCAATCATGATATTGCATTCTTGCTCGAAGTCAGAGCATTCAAAACGCTCAACGCTCGACGGCCTGTCTGCTTCGTTATAACGGGAACTTGGTTCGAGATGTGAGTAAAGAGCCCTCCCTTTCATAATTCGATCGGCAAGTTTGCAAATCTGAATACCATTCCTATAGTGGAAGGGTAGTTCAATCGTTTCGCTAATTGACATCAACAATTCTATCGCGCCCGGATCTCGCCTATAGATTTGCTGCCTAGAATCGGCGGTAGAGAACATGTTACGTGTGAATGCCCTAATGATTTCGATTTCTTCGGTGAGATAGTCGTGTGCTTCGTCAAGCAGGATTGCGTCATAGTACTCGTCCGTTATCGCTTCACGCTCCACCAATCGGCGCAGGCCCTCCAATAAATTATGCCGTTCTTCTTCAAAATCCTCCGATTCGGGGAGGTCTATGCCTTCGTCACGTAACAGCCGACGCGCCCAGCGATTATATGTTTGCACTTTATTCGCAGGGAATAGGTATCGGCTGGCCCCGGATGCTATGAACTCTCGGAGAGGGCGAGTGAACACCAAAATCAAAAGATTAGGCTTGTCTCCGCTGCTGAGGTAGTTCGCTCTTAGAAGCAGCAGATTTGTCTTTCCTGAGCCGGGCGGGCCGATGAGCAGATGTCTGCCTTCGGCACCCAACCCGATGACCCTTCTCTGTTGATCGTCGAGGTCTGATTCGTTTACCCACCATTCTTTGTCCACGATCACCCTCTCAGTTCGATTGGTCCCACAACAACAATCCTAACGTGTTATCTGCCCGTCCCAGTCGCGTTCCTGTTAGGCTGTCCTCCGTCAAGTCTTGTCCTTTGTCCAGCATGGACAATAGAAGCCGCTCTATGCTCCTCTTGATGATAGTATGTTCGTGCTGCCCTCTAAAGAAGACTTGCAGGCTCGAATCGGTCGCCTCCATATCGACCTTGCTATTTAACGAGGCAACGGCGGAGGAAGCTAATTCGATTATTGTTTCAGGATGCGCTGAAACGGCCACCCGTACAAGCAATACTAACGTAACTGTAAGGTCGTGGCGGTTAGAAGGGGGAAAACGGAGCGTTATGTTGCCTTTCTCATCCCCTGTTTTATGCAACTCTATATCAAAAGGAGGGAAACAAGCTATATCGGCCACACAGGTTGTTCTAAGTGTTTCTTTGATCATGTCCAAGATCTGATCAAACTCAAGTCTCCGTTTATACTCGGCTCTCTTGTTTGCTTCCTCTTCCTCTTCTTCTCTTTTTCCGCTGGCGATAGCGATTCTCTTCGTGATCCTCTCGCGCAAGACGTCCTTGTCGTTCGTCAAAACAGCTGTGTCCTGAAAATTGTTCCAAGATACCAACAAAAGGCGCAGAGCAGGGTCTTTGACGAGGCAGCTACGAGACAGAAGGATAAGATTTGGATCGACATCGGGGGCTGAAACGACCGGTATCTCTTCACGAACTGCATCGACAAGACGAGCATAGGGGTCACCATAGCTATGGAACAGGACCCGCCGCATGATGAGGTCGTGGAGGGTTGCACCCAGTTGGTAAAATGTGATAGATCGCCAGCCTTTGACATCATTCTTCTCCTCTCTATATAACAGTTCCGGGGGACTGTACCGGAGGGTGCCCACAAAGGCCTTTTGATCTCCTCTATCAGTTATTTCAGAAAGACCTACGGGCCTGAGTACGCCCAAATCGAGGAGCGTAGCATAAGAGAAGTCGTTAGAAATACATATATTCTCAGGTTTGATATCCCTGTGTGCATGTCCGTTGTCTTCTAGGAATTTGGCTGCGGAGGCTACCTGTCTGATAACCGAAGAGATAAGATGCCTGGGAAAAACCTGCAACACTTCGCCCAAGTTCTTCTGCGGCAGATATGCCATAGCAACAAAAAGGCAACCTGTACGGCTACATTCACCCCCATCCTTTATTTCTATAAGGTTCGGGTGGTGTTTTCCTATCAGATTTGTCTCCCTTTCGATACGAGATAGCTGCACCTCTCGTCCAAACCGCTCCACTAACTCAGGGTCGAAGACCTTTATCGCTGCCTCCTCAGAATCTCTAACGGCTTTCAAGATTACCGCGGATTTCCCGTGCCCGATATAATCGACCACGGTCCAGCCGCCTACCTGCTGTCCTTGGAGGTCTCGCCATATTCGCTTTGCTCGAACCTTATCCATACACAGAACCTCAGCGTAGTACCGTATAAGTTTCTCGGCCGAGAGGTGTTTCGTCTGTAATGTCCTATTCTCTAATATTTGCCTATATTTTTCAAGAAAGATGTGTCTTCCCTCCCCGCCTGGCAGTCGTCTGCCAGCAAAGGGCTATAGCGAGAGCGGCTAGCTGCGCCCTATTCGCCTTTCACACGGCACGCGTTGCTACTAATCGACTGCTGAGTTTCTGGGTTCACCTGGGGCAGTGTCTTCCTCCCTTTGTTAGAGAAACAGCAGGCTAGATGATGAGCCCGGACTCATCCGGAGGTCAACAAATTTTGTTACGTATAGGCAGGTGAAAAGCGTTACGTGTGGACGCTTGTTCTGCCTTTGGCGGCCCCCAGGGCCGCGGCACTTATCCAATTGGTGCCGGTGTATGCGTCCTATGAAGGCCGGAGCCGCGGGACAAAAGGATACGGCTCCGCGTGTCACCGGCCGGTTGGATGGGAGGGATCGTGAGGTGTGGATGCAATTTGAGCCTTGCTGCCCGGATGGCGTACTAAATGTACGTCGGAGGGCGCATGGCGAAAAGTGCGCCGCAGATCGCGATTCCTCCCAGCCGACCGGCCACACCTCGTGCCCTCACCCGCCTTTTTTCTCTTCACCTCTTTAAAAACATTACGGGCACGGACTTGCTTGATAATGGACCCGTGCCGTTCTATGATTGGGTCATGATACAGGTCGACGGTGCTGATTCCGGCACCCGGCACGAAAGAGAGGTACGCAAACCTTGAAAAACGATCAAACAAGCGGCACTGCTTTGGGGGTCACTATCGTCCGGGCTGTCCATCAACTGATCGACGACCCCCCTCATATCCTCGACGACCCCGTCTCCCTGCTACTCATCGGTACCGCCGGGAAGGAGCGGATCCTCGGGGAGCCGGAGAAGTTTGGCTCCCCGTCTTCCAAGGCCCTTCGCTCCCACGTCGTGCTGAGGAGCAGATACGCCGAGGACAGCCTGTCCGAGGCTATCCCCTCTGGCATACGCCAGTTTATCGCCCTCGGCGCCGGTTATGACACCTTTGCCCTCAGACAGCCCGTGTGGGCAAGAGGGCTGAAGATAGTCGAGGTGGATCACCCGGCAACCCAGGCCTCGAAGCTGGACCTGCTCGAACGCAGGAATATAGAGATCCCGGAAAACGTCTCTTTCGTGCCCCTCGATCTCGAAAAAGAAGAGCTGGGCGCCGGTCTGGCCGGAAGCGGCTTCGACCCCGGCCTCCCGGTCTTCGTGGCCTGTCTCGGTGTTCTTGCCTATCTCCACGTGGAGAGCGTCCACAGGATATTCAAATGGGCCGGCGCGTTGCCGAGGCTGTCGAGGTTCGTCTTTACCTTTGCCACGAATGCCGAGGCACAATCCGCTCTCTCCGAAACAACCGCGGCCAAAGGGGAGGCATGGCACGCCCGCTTCGACATTGAGGGCCTGCAGGAGGTCTTGCGAGGAGCAGGATTCAGGGAGATCGTCTTCGTGCCGCCGGAAGAGGGGGCAGCGCGATACTTCGCAGGCCGAAAGGACCTGCCTCCCCCTCAAAGGGTGACCATGGGCCAGGCAGTCGTGTAAGGGGAAAGACTGACGGACGAGAAAGGAATCGCGAAACTCGAATCGCGGATCGCGAAAGTTGAAGATATAAGAGCGAACGGCCACCCTCACCCTACCCTCTCCCCTCATCAAGGGCGAGGGAAATAAAGCATGTCCCTTTTGGCGGCCTCCAGGGCCGCCGCTCCTATTCAATTGATGTTGGTGTGTACATCCGATGAAGGCCGGAGCCGCGCTCTCTTTAATGATACGGCGACCCGTGTTACCGGCCGGTCGGCTGGGAGGGATCGTGAGGTGTGGATGCAATTTGAGCCTTGCTGCCCGGATGGCGTACTGAATGTACGTCGGAGGGCGCATGGCGAAAAGTGCGCCGCAGATCGCGATTCCTCCCAGCCGACCGGCCACACCTCGAACCCGCGTTCGCCTTTTCTTGAGTCTTTTGAAGTCACCCTTGGATTCCCCCACATGCTTTCACCCTGGTGTCTGATCCTTCAAGCTTGTGGATTTGGGAAAAATGTCTTATACTAACAAACTGAAAGTCGGGGCGTAGCGCAGCTTGGTTAGCGCACCAGTATGGGGTGCTGGTGGCCGCTGGTTCAAATCCAGTCGCCCCGATTTGTTTTTTGTTTGGTGAAAGTTTTTGCTGATCCTTCTATCGAATGACGATGGAGTTGCTTCCGAAGGACTGCAATCCCTGAGAGAAACCCTTTCCAAGACTGATGACGTCTGGGTCGTCGCGCCCGATTCTGAACGGACCTGTATAGCTCACGCCATCACCCTCCATAAACCGCTTCGGATCAAGGAACTCGGGGATCACGTCTTCTCGACCAATGGAACGCCTGCCGATTCGGTGCTGCTCGCCCTCAAAAAGGTGTTGCCCGGAAAACCGGACCTCGTGATCTCCGGCATCAACATGGGTCCGAACATGGGCCAGGACGTGAACTATTCGGGCACGGTGGCGGCGGCAAAGGAGGCAGCCTTTGCCGGTTGCGTCTCCCTGGCTGTCTCCCTGAATGGAAGATCTGATTTCCTTTTTCGGGACGCGACTCGCTCGGTCGTCGATCTCATCAGGCTGATGAAAGGAAACAACCTCCCTCCCTCGACCCTGCTCAATGTCAATATTCCCAACCTTCCCTACGAAAAGCTCAAGGGTTTTGTGGTGACAAGCCTCGGGAAAAGGATTTATAATGGTAATATCATTGAGAGAACGGACCCGAGAGGCGGCCCGTATTACTGGATCGGGGGAGATGGCGAAGGCTTCGAAGCTATCCTTGGGACCGATCTTCATGCGGTCGATTCAGGCTATATCTCTCTTACCCCTCTTCATTGGGACTCGACGAGCTACGCCGATATAGACTGGCTCAAGAATATAATTTCCGGGAGGGACTAGGATGAAAGCCTGGGCTCCCGGCCTGGTGAGAGGTTAGTGAGGTACTACGTAGAGAACTTCGGATGTCAGATGAACGAGCACGACATGGAAAAGGTGAACCACCTTCTCCTGTCGTCCGGCTTCGAGCCCGTCGATGAGATGGACAAGGCCCAGGTGGTGCTCGTCAACACGTGCTGCGTCAGGGAAAAGGCCGAACAGAAGTTTTACAGTCTCATGGGGAGGCTCAAGGGGCTGAAGCGAAAGAGAGGCCTGATTCTCGGTATCACGGGATGTATCGCCCAGTTGGAAAAGGAAGGGCTCCTGGAGCGCCTTCCTTTTGTCGATTTTTCCCTCGGTCCCTCGGCCCTGCATCGCGTGAACGATGCCATCGCGGCCGCCCTCGAGAAGAAGAAGCTCCTCGATTTTTCCGACAACCACGATAACGCCACCCTTTATGTGAGGCCCGGGGCCCATGGCAGAAAGCTGCGCTCCTTTGTCACTATCATGAAAGGGTGCAATAACTTCTGCAGCTACTGCATCGTGCCCTATGTGCGGGGCCGCGAGAAGAGCAGATCGAGCGCCGATATACTGGAAGAGATTGAAGAGCTGGCTTGTGCAGGGGTGAAAGAGGTAATCCTCCTGGGGCAGAACGTGAATTCCTACAACAGGGAGACCGATGATATTTCCTTTCCCGGACTCCTGGAACGAATCGACGCAATCGCGGGGATAGAAAGGATTCGCTTCGTCACATCCCATCCTAAGGATCTTTCCCCCGAGCTGATAGGGTGCTTCGGAAGACTGAGGAAACTCTGCGAGCAGATCCATTTGCCCTTCCAATCGGGCTCCACTAGGATTTTAAAGCTCATGAACAGAGGTTATACTATAGAAGAGTATAGGCAGAAGGTTGCCATGCTCAGACAGAGGTGTCCGGAAGTGGCCATTACGTCCGATTGCATAGTAGGATTTCCGGGGGAGACCGACGAGGATTTCAGGATGACTGTGGATCTCGTTGAAGAGACAAAATTCGATGGAGTCTTTTCATTCTGTTTTTCCCCCCGCAAATATGCCCGGGCGTCACTGCTGCCCGAACCGGTGGCCCGGGACGTGGCGCTCCGGAGGTTGCACGAGCTGCAGGATAGACAGAAGACCATCACCCGGCAGATATATGGAAGCATGGAGGGCTCGGTAGTAGAGGTGTTGGCGGAGGGGAGGAGCAAGAACTCCGGCGCAGAGCTCACGGGGAGAACGAGGACAAACCGGATCGTGAACTTCAAGGGTTCTCAGGAGTTGATAGGCAAGCTCGTAGATGTGAGAATCGTCAAAGGCTTCGCAAATTCCCTGCGAGGTGCTTAAGCTCTAGGGCAGGGCCATTCGCGGGGCTTCTTCGACGGCCAGGCGAGCCCCTGAAGGTAGTTGCCAAAGGAGGCAAGACATGTTGAAGGAAATGAAGGTGGCGGGCATCACTGTCGACCCTTTTACCAATACGCCCATAATCATATTGAAAGATTTGGAAGAGCAGGATGTGCTCCCCATATGGATCGGGTTACTCGAGGCGTCGAGCATCGCGACCGCCCTTGAGAACGTGCAGACGCCGAGGCCCATGACCCACGACCTTCTCAAGACCGTTCTGGAACGGCTCGATGCCAAGGTGGCAAAGATCGAGGTGAACGATCTTAAGGACAATACCTATTTTGCGGTGATCCACCTGGAGGTTGGAAAGAAGAGGTTCGTCATCGACGCGCGACCGTCCGATGCCATAGCCCTGGCATTGAGGGTCGGGGCGGCCATATTCGTGGAAGAGAGCGTAATCAAACGGTCGGCAAAGGTAGAGCTCTCGAAGAAAGAGGACAAAGTGGTCGTGGATACCACCGAGTGGGAAGAGATACTGGAGAACCTGTCTCCTGACGATTTCGGCAAGTACAAGATGTAAGCACGAGGATAGAGGAGCCTCACTTTCAGATGATAGATCTGCACACACATTCGATTCTGAGCGATGGAGAACTTCTCCCGTCCGAGCTGGCGAGGAGGGCGTACGCCGTGGGTTATCGGATCATAGGGATCTCGGACCACGTCGACTCCTCCAACCTGAAAACGGTCGTCACTTCCATGCTGCGCCTGAAGGAAAGGATGGAATACTACGGTCATATTACGATCCTTCCCGGCGTGGAGATCACCCATGTGCCGAAGGGGCTGATCCCGGACCTGATCGTTGAGGCCAGAAAGCTCGGGGCCCTTTACGTGGTGGTGCACGGTGAGACCCTCGCCGAGCCCGTAGAGGAAGGCACCAACCACGAGGCGATCGTCGGGGGCGCAGACATCCTTGCCCATCCCGGCCTCATCACCCGGGAGGATGTGGCACTCGCCCGCGAACGCCGGGTGCTTCTCGAGATATCTGCGCGGAAGGGTCACTCCCTTGCCAACGGTCACGTGGCGAGGCTTGCCCGGGAGGAAGGGGCTGAGCTCATTTACGATACCGACACCCACTCCCCGTCGGATCTCACGACCGAGGGGCAAGCCCGGAGGATCGTCATGGGCGCCGGTCTTTCAGCGGACGATTTTACGACGATGCAGAACAGCGCTCTCAGCCTGGCGAAGAGGGTCATGGAGAAGACACGTTGAAGTTTTCCATAGATCCATCCATCAAGAAGATTCCCTTTTACCCGAAAGCGGCCCTTTATGGAGCCGATGCCGGCTGGGTCCTCCTTTCTTCGAACGAGAACCCTTTGTCGCCCTCTCCGCGGGTGGTCGAGGGCATAATCAACGCCCTGTTCGATATCAACAGGTACCCGGAGAGCGAATCTGAGCTGAAGGCGCTTGTAGCACAAAAACACGGGTTGAAGCCGGGAAACATCATCATCGGCAACGGGTCGAACGAGATCATCGAGGCGACCTTGCGGACCGTAAGACTCGCGGGCAAGACGAAGGTGATCGTGCCGGAGCCCAGCTTCGCCTTTTACCCTATCGCTTCCAGAGTCTACGGCTTCGAGCCGATATCGGTGCCCCTCGACGGACTCACTATCAACCTCGATCGAATGAGAGAGCGGATCGACGACCAGACAAGAGTCGTCTTCCTCTGCAACCCGAACAACCCGACGGGCACGATCTTCGAAGACCAAGCCTTTCTTTCCTTCCTCGAATCGTTGCCCCCGGAAGTCCTGGTGGTGGTGGACGAGGCTTATGGCGACTTCTCGGACAACCCGCGATTCCCCCGGTCGATCGACCGCATCAATGACCACCCGGTGTTGGTGATGAAGACATTCTCCAAGGCATACGGATTGGCGGGTCTTCGGGTCGGCTATGGTGTCGGCTCGGAATCGCTCGTCTCCTTCATTGAAAGAACCAAA
Organism: uncultured delta proteobacterium; assembly: GCA_963750015.1. Lineage (GTDB taxonomy): Bacteria > Desulfobacterota > Syntrophorhabdia > Syntrophorhabdales > WCHB1-27 > CAVVNC01. The sequence goes on from CAVVPU010000258.1 coordinate 22,205, forward strand.
CAACCCTTTAGCGTCAACATGATTGCCCTCCTCGCGGCAAAGGCTGCCCTCGGGGACCAGGGCCATCTGAACAAGGTGCTCGAAAACAACCGGAAGGGCAAGCTTTATTTCTACGACTGCTTCGAGGCGTTGAGGCTGACCTATCTACCGACCGAGGCGAACTTCGTGCTCGTGAAGATAGGTCCCGACGCCGAGTCTGTGGCGAAGAGGCTTTTCGATAGAAAGATTCTTGTGCGATGGCTCGGGGGATACGGTCTCACCGATTACATAAGGATCACCGTGGGCACGCCGGTCGAGAACAGGGCATTTATCGAGGCGCTGAAGAGGATAATCTGAAAGAAAGAAAACTGGTCATTACAATCGATGGGCCGGGAGGGGCCGGCAAGAGCACAGTGGCGCGGAGGATCGCCGAATCGCTGGGGTACGCCTATCTCGACACCGGGGCCATGTATCGCGCGATCGCCTATGCCCACAGCCTCACCAAGCCCGTTGATATGGAGACCTTCCTTAGGGATGCCCCCTTGCGGTTCTCCTTCGATGGCACCACCAAGGCGTTTTTTGACGACGTCGAGATATCCGACCGCATAAGGACCCCGGAAATCGCCCTTCTCGCGTCGTCCCTCTCTCAGGATCGCCGGGTGAGGGAGTACCTCACCGGCATGCAGCGTGAGATGGGCTCGAAGGGTGGGGTCGTGGTGGAAGGCAGGGATACGGGATCAGTCGTCTTCCCCAAGGCAGATGTGAAGTTCTATCTCGACGCCGACTTGCAGGAAAGGGCGAAAAGAAGACATCTCGAACAGGAAGCCAAAGGCCAGGCAGGTGACCTCCGCGAGGTGAAGCAGCAGATGGAGAAGAGAGACAGGGACGATTCGGAGCGGGAAATAGCGCCCCTCACCATGCCCGAGGGCGCCTTTTATATGGATACCACGGGCAAAGGCGTCGATGAGGTAGTGGAGACGCTCATAAGACACGTGAAAGAATTGGTATGAAGGAAGTAATCAAGACAAAGCATATCGGGTTCTGCTTCGGCGTCAACCGGGCGGTTTCCATCGTCCTCAAGGAGGCTGAGCGCAGAAAAAGCACTATTTATACCCTCGGACCGCTTCTTCACAATCCTCAGATGGTGGAAACCCTGAGGAGCAAAGGCATCGAGTCGGTGGATGACGTGTTCAGCATCGAGAAGGGCGTGGTGGCCTTCAGGTCGCACGGGATCAGAAGGGAAGAGGAAGAGTATATCAAGGCAAAGGGACTGGAATTCATCGACACGACCTGCCCCTTTGTGAAGAAGGTGCGACAACACGCCCTCTACCTCCGGAAGAACGGATATCTGGTGGTAATTGCAGGGGATCGGGAACATCCTGAAGTGAAAAGTGTGTTGAGTTATCTAGGCAATGATGGTATTGTATTTCAAAGTTCGTTTTCTATTGAAGACAAAAAGATCGGGGTCGTGAGTCAGACTACGTTGGATCAGGAAACACTCTCCGACGTGGTACGACTGCTGGCAGGGAGGACGGAAGAATTACGCGTTTATAACACCATTTGCGAGAGCACACACACAAGAAGGCGCGAGGCGATCGAGCTGGCGGGGATGGCTGATGCGATGTTGATCGTGGGCGGCAGGAACAGCTCCAATACGACAAAGCTCTTTGAATCGGTCAGACGGGTTCAGCCCCGCGCGCACCACATCGAAACCGCAGACGAGGTCCGACCGGACTGGTTTATTGGCCTGCATAAGATAGGCATAGCCGGGGGGGCTTCGACCCCCCATGAAATCATTGAAAAGGTGGAGAGGCGCGTAAAAAATCTTTAGGGGGAGCCGCATGGTAGAGACGGTCGATACCAGCGTACAAAAAGATAAGACAGAAGAGGAAATGAAGGAGCTCTACGAGACCTCGCTGAGAAACCTTCAGGAAGGAAATGTCCTCACGGGCCAGGTTATCGACATCAACGCAGACAGTGTAATCATCGACGTTGGGCTCAAGTCTGAAGGCAGGGCTTCTCTCGGCGAATTTCTCGACAAGTCGGGCGAACCAACGGTCAAAATCGGCGATGAGGTCGAGGTAATGATCGTGGGGAAGGAGCTCAAAGACGGCCTTCTCACCCTGTCGAAACAGCGGGTCGACGGCGTGAAGATATGGCAAAGACTTGAAAAAGCTCTCGAAGAGGGGACACCGGTGGAAGGCAGCGTGATCTCCGAAGTAAAGGGCGGTTTCATGGTCGACATAGGGGTCAGCGCGTTTCTCCCCATATCTCAGGTGGATGTGAAGCCGGTGAAGAACCCGGCCTCCTTCATAGGCCGTCACCTCAAGTATAAGGTGATCAAGGTCAACCAGAAGAAGGCAAACGTCATCGTTTCCCGGCGCATGTTGATGGAAGAGGAAAAGGAGCGAAAGAGGAAAGAATTCTGGAAGAACGTGAAGGACGGTCAGGTGGTCTACGGTTTCGTGAAGAGCATCACCGACTATGGCGCCTTCATCGACTTAGGCGGCGCTGACGGGTTCCTCTACGTGAACGATATCACCTGGGGCCGCATCACCCATCCGAAGGAACATCTCAAGCTGGGCGACGAGGTGAAGGTCAAGGTGATGAGCGTCGACCACGAGAAGCATAAGGTTTCCGTGAGCATCAAGGACCTCAAGGGCGATCCGTGGGCCCATATCGAAGAGAGATATCCTGTCGGCACCCGGGTGAAGGGCAAGGCCGTGGGAGTCGTCGAGTATGGCGTCTTCGTCGAACTCGAGCCGGGCCTTGAAGGTCTTCTTCACGTGAGCGAGATGAGCTGGGATAAAAAATTGCGGAACCCGGCCAAGCTCGTCTCGAAAGGCGACATTATCGAGCTGCAGATCCTCGACATCGACACGGAGAAGAAAAGAATATCCCTCGGCCTCAAACAGTTGAAGCCCGACCCCTGGAAAGAGCTTGCGGAAAAGTATCCGGCGGGCACGATAGTTCAGGGAAAGGTGAAGAACTTCACCGATTTTGGACTTTTCATCGGTATGGAGGACGGGATCGACGGCCTCGTCCACATCTCGGAGGTGAGCTGGTCGAGGAGAAAAAACGTTGTGGCGGAGAGCTATAAGAAGGGGGCTACCGTTGATGCCCTCGTTCTCAATATTGACGCAGAGCAGAAGAAATTTTCGCTGAGCATCAAGAGGCTCAAGGAAGACCCGTGGAAGGGTCTGCCCGACCGTTACCACGTGGGCGACATGGTTGAAGGCTTTGTCACGAGCATTACCGACTTCGGGGTTTTTGTCGAGATAGAAGAGGGGATAGAAGGTCTCATCCACCTGTCCGAGATCGAGAACGGCAAGGGCAAGCATCCTTCCGAGATCTTCAAGGTCGACGATCAGGTGAAGGCGACGGTGATCAACGTCGACGAAAGGGACAAAAGGATAGGGCTGTCGACGAAGGCATTCAAGAAGCTGGAGGAAAAGAAGGAGGCCGAGACCCCCCCGAGGGACGAGGGCCGGGCCTTTTCCACCCTCGGCGATCTGCTCGAGCCGGCAATGAGGAAGAACAGCAAAGAGTAAGGAAGAAGGAAAAGAACGTGCCAATGCCATTCCGCCTTAGCGGTTCACGAGCGGAAGCGAGGTTGAGCGGGGACGACCCGCAAGCGGGTGCCCGGAGGCCCCGCCGAGGAGGGGGTGCTGAACCCCTGTATCACGAGCGGAAGCGAGATTGAGCGGGGAGGCTCCATGAGCTTTGCTCATGGAGGGGGTGCTGAACCCCTGTAATAGAACGGCAAGGCTTGATGGGGGACTATAAGTGGCTATAAAGAAAGAATTGCTCGACATTCTCTGCTGTCCCAAATGCAAAGGAGACATTACGCTTACCAGCTCGGGCGACGGGCTTGTCTGTGAAAAGTGCGGCCTCATGTATCCGATCAAAGACGATATTCCTATCATGCTGATCGACGAGGCTATTCCCCTCAAGAAATAGACGAGCCATTGATCGATTTCCTGCTCATCCTTGCCATAAAGGCAATCCAGCTATTCCTTCGCGTCCTTCCCGAAAGGCTCTCCCGCATTATCGGAATCCTTCTCGGCCGGGCCGGTTTCTTTTTCCTCTCCGAGAGGAGACAGGTCGCGATCGCCAATTCCATGAGGATATCGCCCGGCATTTCGGCGAGTGAAGCGAGGGCGACGGCGCTCAGGTGCTTCGAGAAACTCGGAGTCAATTTTATCGAAATCCTGCTTTTTCCCTTCCTCGGCAAGGAGGCCATCGCCGAAAGGTTTCCCCTCGAGGCGAGTCCTCTGGCAATTGAGGCCCTCGAAGGAAACCAGGGCGCCCTGGTCCTCGGGTTTCACTATGCCAACTGGGAGATAATGGGTGTTGCTTCCACTCTCCTCAACCGGGAGATCGTTGCTCTCGCGCGCCCCCTCAAGGGACATGCCCGGCTCAACAGATTCCTTATCGGGCTTCGGGCCTCTACCGGTCTTACTATCATTCCGAACAAAGATACGGCCCGTGACGTGATGAGGCTTCTCAAGCAAAACCGCATGGTAGCCTTTCTCGGGGACCAGAGGGAGAAGAGATCGAAAGCGGTGTGGGTCGAGCTATTCGGGGAAAAGGTCCCCACGTCGAAAGGGGTGGTCGCCCTTGCCATGAAGACGGGCTCGCCGCTCATACCGATCTATTCCAAAAGGAATGGCTTTCTGCGCTATACCGTGGTCTGCGGGGAGCCTTTGCCCATGGAGCGGAAGGGCGGGACCATGGATGAGTTGATCTACCGGAACGCACGAAAGGTCAACGAGCTGCTGGAGCGGGTTGTGAGCGGTCATCCGGATGAATGGTTCCTCGTGCACCGCCGCTTCGGTCGAAAAGCAAAGCGCTAACTTGACGGACCGTATCGTTTTCGACCGCTTTCATAGGGGCGGCGCCTTTCGCTGCCATCGTTTTGGGTGAACCATTGAAGGAGGAAGGATAGATGATCAAATCGACCCTGCATTCCAGCTTCACCGTGAGCAACATGGAAGATGCCGTGCATTTTTTTTGCGACCTCCTGGGGCTCAAGGCTGATCCTGTCATAAAGGTGGAGAACGAGGGCGTGCAGCGGATTGTAGGCATGGCCGGAGCTTCTTTGCTTATCTGTATGGTGCATATTCCGGATGGCACAAAGATAGAGCTGATCGAGTACATCAGGCCGAAAGGAGAAACTGTCGATCTGAAGACGAACAACGCGGGGGTCGCCCACATCGCTTTCCTCGTCGACGATGTCGACCGGATGCACGAAGAGCTGTCGAAGAAAGGTGTGCGGTTCGTGAGCGAGCCCGTATGGGAGCCGGCAAGGGATGGCAGGGGTACACGGGGAGTCTGCTATCTCAGGGGGCCCGATGCCATTACCCTCGAATTCATGGAGCTTAGGCCCTAAAGGGTTCGGGAAGGCAGCGATAGAGCGTTCCGCAAAATGAGGTAGCGATTGAGCGGGCGCAGCCATTCTTTGAGCGCGGCACCTCTTCTTCTTTAAGAATAGGTCCTATAGGACTCATAAGACCTATTCTTAAAGGTTCGAAAAGAGGTTGAAACGGGAATTACCGTTGCGGGACGCTCTATACGTCGAGGATCACGAAGGCCTTGAAGCCCTTGTCTGTCTGCTCCACGCGAAACTGATGGAGGGTGACCGCCTTCACGTCGGCGCGCTGCTCGTGCCGCTCAGGGTCGAGCTTCTCGCCTCTGAGGGTAGCCTCGAGCACGTAGATAGCATCCGCTTCAGAGATGGCGATGTCGCTCACACGGAGCATCAGTTGTTCTGCGTCCTTATAGTAAATCAGCTCCTGGAGGAAGTCGAAAAGCAGCATCTCCACCTCCCCGTTTCGCAGCTCGACCTTCCGCATATCGCGCGGTTTGATAGCCCCTATCTCTTCGACCATGACATTCATGGTTGCGTCTGCAGCAGCAATGAAAAGTTCCTCCAGGTTCTTGCCCGCCGCCTCGAAGGCGATATCGGCAATGGCAAAATCCTCAAGATAATGGTAGGTCATTTGTGCCTCATCGGCCGGTCGTGCTGCCTCTATCCCTTGACATTGCCTATGGGCACGAGGCGCACCACGCGCCTGCTCAAGCCGGCAAGGTCAGAGGCCTCGACCACCTCGTCTATGTTTTTGTATGCCCCGCCCGCTTCCTCAGCGAGACCAGACCAGGACGCGGTTCGCACGTAAATTCCCCTTTCTTCCATCCGACGCTGCAGCTCTTTTCCGTGCCACTGCTTGCGGGCCTTGGTGCGGCTCATGGTGCGGCCGCTTCCGTGGGGCGTGCTGAAGAAGGTCTCTTTTCCAGTCTCGCAACCGACGAGCAGGTAGGAGCCTGTCTCCATGCTCCCACCGATGATCACGGGCTGGCCGATCCGCATGTACCGGTCGGGTATGCCGGTCATGCCGGGTGCGAACGCCCTGGTCGCGCCCTTCCTGTGGACCAGAAGCGTCCTCTCCTTGCCCTCCACAAGGTGTTTTTCCAGTTTAGCCGTGTTGTGGGCGATATCGTAGATCATACGGATGCCGAGCTTTTCGGCGGGCCGGCCGAAAAGGTCCGAGAAGACTTCCCGTATGCGGTGCAGGATCATCTGGCGGTTCGCAAAGGACATGTTAAGGGCGCATTTCATGGCCGCGAAATAATTCTTCCCTTCAGGAGAATCGAAAGGAGCGCACGACAGCTCCCGGTCGAGGACCTTGATCTTGTATTTGCTCTCCATCACCTTGAGAAAAAGCTGAAGGTAGTCTGTGGCGACCTGGTGGCCGAACCCCCTGCTCCCGCAATGGTACATGATCACCACTTGCCCCGGCGTCAGGCCGAAGGCATCTGCAAGGACGGGGTCGAAGATGTTCTTCTCGTGCACGACCTGTATCTCCAGGTAATGATTGCCCGATCCGAGCGTGCCGATCTGATTGAATCCCCGGTCTATCGCCCTCTCGCTTACCGTCGAGGCGTCTGCCCCCGGGGTGCACCCATTATCCTCGGTGAGCTCGAGGTCTTCGTTCCAGCCATAGCCGTTTCTCACGCACCACCGGGCCCCCTCTTCGATGACCGTGCAAAACTCTTTCCTCGAAAGCTTCAGAAACCCCGCGCTCCCCACTCCCGCGGGAACTGCGGTGAAGAGCCTGTCCGTAACCTCTCTGATTCGCGGTGCCACCTCATCGACGAACAGACCTGTCTTTACCAGCCTCATGCCGCAATTGATATCGAAGCCGATGCCGCCCGGAGATATGACTCCTCCCTTCTCCACGTCCATGGCCGCGACCCCTCCTATGGGGAACCCATAGCCGAAATGACCGTCGGGCATGCAGAAAGAGTACCCGGTTATGCCGGGCAGGGTGGCGACGTTCGTTACCTGGTCGTAGACAGCGTCATCCATCTCCCTGACGAGCTTCTCAGTGCCGAAGATGCGTGCGGGCACCCTCATGCCCTGTTTATACGACACGGGCAGCTCCCAGATCGTATCCGATATGCGCTTTAATGCTTCAGGCATTGACATGATCTCTCTCCTTTCTCTGAGGCTCCGCTCTCTTCTTTTCGTGATTGTGCGCGAAAGACGGCTTTTTGCGGCAAGAGGACACCTGTGATTAAGACGGCTGGAGATTAGGTAATCAGACAGGGCTTTACCCATGGTTCGACAAAATACCAGGGAAATGGGGAAGTGTGAAAGTTTAGGGAGATGACCTCCTATGTCTCCAACGACTTTATGAACGTTTTCTGTGTCCTTATGATCTCGAGCACCGAATCCACCTGCTGCACCAGCTCGGCCCTCGTTACCGGCTTCGTTATGAAGGGAAAGCCGTGGATGTAGCCGCTCCTCTTTTTCACCTCGTCCTTCTGAAGAAGGCCCGTGATAAAGGCGATCGGGATATCCCTCGTGTTGTCGCCGTGGAGCAGATGATCGGCTACTTCAGCTCCGTTCATCTGCGGCATTCTTATGTCGAGAAGAACCAGTTCCGGTTGTTCCGTTTCAGCCAACGTTATGCCTGCAGCGCCGTCCGTCGAGGCAACCACTTCATACTTGCCTGTCTTTTCCAGGCTCCATTTCACGAACTCGCAGAAGTCGTCTTCATCGTCAATGACCAGTATTTTCGATCTTCCCGGTTCCATGGTCCCCCTTCTCAATGGGCGCTGTACTAAATGATAGTGATAAACGACCGGCAGGTCAAGTGAAGCTGCCAGGCGACAGCAATTCTCGCTGGACCTTCTCTTCAAACCGGTGCCCGCCGGACATTTTCTTCTGAGGCTCACGATTGTGGGAACCCCCGGGGATATGTGACCCGAAGCGAAAACAAAGGGCGGTGGGCGGTAGGACAAGCGGCTCCAGGGGCTTATTATCAGACCTCCAGGTCGCATAGGACCGATAGGACCTATGACCCTTATTGAGCGGGCGGCGCTTTCGTGGGCTGGGCAGGTGTGGCGGCGGCTTTTGCAGCCGGGGCGGGAGCCGCGGGAGCTGCAGGAGCCGTGGGAGTGCCCTTGGGGGTTGCAACAGTTCCTTTCTGGGTACCGGGAACCGCGGGCGCGCTCTGAGGTGCCGCACTCTTGTCGTTTTTACCGTCAGGCGCCGAGGCGGCGGCTTTTGGCCTCCCATCCTTGTCGTTCTTTACGTCAGGATTCACAGGGGGGGCCTCGACAGCAGGGTCCTTTTTCGGGAGATTCGAAGCCTTTGATATGGGCGGGAAAATGGCGTCGAAATCTTCTTTGGTCATGAGAGGGCGATGCTCGACGCCGATCAGGTCCTTGGATCTGCAGTAGTCGGTGGACGCCAAATCATCCCTTCCTTTATGGGAGTATGCTACACCCCGGTTCCAATACGGCTCCGGGTCATCCGGATTGAGTCTTATGGCCCTCGTGTAATCTTCTATTGCCGCGTTGATGTTCCCGGAACATTGCTGAGCAAGAGCGCGATTATAATAGATATCGGCATCGCTCGGTGCCAGTCTGGCCGCTCTCGTATAGTCATCCACGGCCGCTCCGCATCCGCCGCACTTCTGATGGAGGACCGCCCGATTGTAGTATGAGCCGGCGTCCCGGGGATCGGCAGCCACGGCTGCGGTGAAAGCAGCAATAGCGTTGTCGTATTCTTTCTTGACGGTGTATTCGAGGCCCCGTCTGAACCAGAGGAGATTAAGATCGCTCTTATGCCCGACCTTGGACGAAGATAGACGCCCGGCTTTCAGACGACCGATATTGATCCTGCCCTTCTTCATCCCTTTCATCGGTCGCAGGTCTTGCAAAAGAAAATCGATCTCGTCCGGAGCATACCGGCTGCCTTTCGAGAGGGCGGAAGGGGCCGGCGCCGAGGCAGACACAGGTTTTGCGGCGTCAATCCAGGGAAAAAGGGAGCACGCAACCAAAAGCAAACACGTGGCGCCTGTTCTTCTTATGTTCCACCCGATCGTTTCCACTAGCTATATAGTCGACAATTCACAGGATTTCTTTAAGCTGTGCGAAAACGTCAGCCTCGAAGCGTGTACGACGAAGCGAAGCTGAACGATATCCAACTTTTCTTGACAAATGGAAGCGGGAGAGAGAAAATTGAATAATGTACGACAGTTATGAACCTGGATTGGAGCGAGGCAGGAGCTGATGGGAGATGGGAGCCGACGGCTAGGCGAGGGAAGCGAGGCTGAGCGGGGAGGCCGGGGCACCCGCAAGGCGAGTCGAGGGCTCTGGAAGAAAGGGCGAGGGCAAGCCTGGATGGAGGGGGCGACGCGAGCCCCGTTTATTGCACGCGAGCCCCATTCAGACATTGAACGGCCACGGGCAGTGCGCGCCCGCGGCGGTCCTTCCTTTTTATGAGGGGGTGGCTCCGCTGGCTTTGGAAGAAAAGGCAAGAACCTATCGCGGACCAAGCTCTCGCCGTTGGCGATGGTCCGCGAGGGCAAGCCTGGATCGAGGGGGTGCTGAACCCCATTAACTGCATGTAGGAGAAAAGAATTATGCTTTTTTGCACGGAATGCGGATTTATAGGCGCTCCGCCCGAGAGCGGAAGGGTGAGTCAATTCAAGTTCTGCCCCCGGTGCGGCAAAGGGAGCCTGGTGAATAGCTGCCCCGACTGCAAATCGGCGATCTGCTATGAGGACCAGAAATACTGTATGGGCTGCGGCGCGCTCCTCCAGAAGGATTCCGACCACGACGCCTCCAGCCACAGGACCTGAGGAAGAAAGGGGTCGTTTAAGATCGCGAGCCTTCACACGATCAAGCGAGCCCCCTTGTCCGAGCCCTTGCTAGTCTAAACTGTCGTACCAGGCGACGTTCTCCTTCATCAGATCAGGGATGGGAAGCTGGTAGGGACAACGGGGCAGGCAGGTCCCGCACTCAGTGCACTCCCTTGCCTTATCAGTAAATCCTTTGATCCACGGCGAGCCCTTTGCCTGGGGCCCGAACCGCTTCACGAGGCTCCTGAGCCCCATGACCATCTGTATGTTGATGCCCTGAGTGCACGGCTGGCAGTAATCGCACCGCCTGCAGAACTGCTTGCTGTACTCTGTCCTGATCGCCTCAATGCGCGCTTTGTCGCCCGCGCTCAACGTCCGGTCGCCCTCGGCAAATACGCGCCAGTTCTCACGGGCCTTTTCCACTGTTTCGGAGCCAGGGATAGGGACGATGTCGGGCGCGGAAAAGACGTATCTCAGGGCCGGCTCCGCATCCTCGATCACTCCGCCGGAAAAGGGCTTCATGGTGAGCACCCCCACATCCTTGGCCCTGGCCAGAGGAAAAATCCTCGATTCCGCCTCGGGCTCGAGGAAGCTGTAGCAGGTCATGATCACGTCGAAATGATCGTCTGTCAGAACCTTCTGTAACGTATCGAGGCTGTGACTCGTGAGGCCCAAATAACTTATCAAACCCTCGGCCTGGGCCCGTTTCAAACCCTCGTAGGCCCCTTTCGGGCCCATCACTTTTTCATAGTCGGCTATTGTTGAAACCCCGTGGCAGTTGTAGATGTCGATCTTTTCCACCTGCAGCTCTTGGAGACTCTTCTTGACGTCGTCGTAGATTTCGGCGGTCCTCAGCGGAGATTTGGTCGAAAGAACGACCCGTGTGCCTGCCTGCTTCAGGGCGAGCCCGATTCGATGCTCGCTCGTCGTGTAGCCGCGCGCTGTGTCAAGAAGGTCAACACCCATTTCGACGACTGTCCTGACGACCGTTACTGCCTCCTCTTCGCTTACCCGTTGTATGGGGATCCCGCCCCACCCTAACCTCGTCACGACGAGGTTTGTCCTGCCGAGTCTCGCTTTTTCCATACTTCGTCTCCTTATACCCGAGGGTGCTCTATGATACCTCACGACCCGTCGCATAGGCAAGGGCGTGGATTGCACGGTCGTCGTGAAAGCATCGTGGGATTGTCACGCTGGGGGAGTTCTTCTATTCTTCAGCTCTATCTTTGAATACCCGGGCCACGGCATCCGCCGCTTCCGGCGCATAAAGAAGACCTTTTTTGGCGGTTATCTCTTCCATGGCGGCCTTAATTCCCAGGGCGGGCCTATACGGGCGATGGGACGACATTGATTCAGTCACATCCGCCACAGCCAGGATTCGCGCTTCAGTTATGATCTCGTCACCCTTGAGACCCAGCGGATATCCCGAGCCGTCCAGCCTTTCGTGATGTTGAAGAACCGCCAGGGCTACCGGCCATGGAAAGACGATCTCCTTGAGGATGTCGTAGCCGGCCTGGGCATGGGTCTTGATAAAGAGGAATTCATGCACGTTGAGTTTGCTGGGTTTTGTGAGGATCTCGGAAGGCACGATTATCTTCCCTATATCGTGGAGCAGTCCCATTACCCTTATGCCTTCGAGCCTTTCTTCGGAGAACCCCATTTGGCGCGCCATGGCGAAGGCAAGCTCACTCACGCGCTTCTGGTGGCCCGCCGTATAGGGATCTCTCATTTCGACAGCCCTGGCCAGTGCGTCGACAGTGCCGTTGAGGCTGTTTTTCAGCGTCTCGTTCGCCTTCTTTTTCTCCGTCACTTCGTGCTCCAGGGACAGAGTTTTCTCTCTCACCTTTTCCTCGAGCAGATCGTTCATCGATTTCAACTCGGCCTTGGTCCGGTACAGCTCCTGGTTGTTGTTGAGGAGGTTTTCATAAGTGGAGAATAGAAAGTTGAATATCTGCTGTGGGTTAGCCGGTATGCTTTCGTTGCTCCCTCTCGATCTCACCTCGAAAACCTCACGCTCCTTTTCGGATAAATAGCCCGCCCCTTCAAGAATGACGGACTTCACCATAGAGACAAGGAGGGCCCTGTCGTAAGGCTTCGTGAGGTAATAATCGGCGCCCGCTCTGATCCCTTTGATGACGTCTTCGGGGCGGGACATGGAGGTGAGAAGGATAAAGGGTATGCGGGCCAGGTTTGCGTCTCCCTTTACTGCGCGGCAGAACTCATACCCATTCATCCGGGGCATCCATACATCGCTGATTATGAGGTCGGGTAGGGACTGTTGGAGGGCGTAAAGCCCTTCGAGACCATCCTTCGCAAGGAGCACCCCATGACCTTCCTGATGGAGTGTCTCGGCCAGCCGCTCGGCTTGGGCCTTGCTGTCCTCCAGAACCAGGACGGTTTTGTTTGGCTCCCTTGTTCCTGTCTGCACCTGACCCATCAGCCTCGTCTCAATACTTTAGTCGCATCGAGAAATAGAAAGGATTTGCCCCTTCATTTATCGCCGCTCGTTACCGAGGACCTCTTCACCGCCATCCAGCCTTCAACGGCTGCCCTGGAGAGCGTGTGGGCGTCCTCAATTAGATCGAGCAGGTTGCCTCCAGGAGGGCCCATCTTTCCGGTATCCGTTGCCCTCACCGGCAATTCCTGGATGAGGCGGGAAAGATTGCCGGACCCATCCCGTTCGACGACACCCATCACTTTGGTAAGGCTCGCTGCATGAAGCTTGATTATTCGGTCGAAAGCGGAAGCTATCCGCCTGTATTCACCCTCGAACACGCCTTCTGACATATGGCACCTGTCCGCTGCCTTTTCCGCTACGCCGGTTTCGTGAGCCTCTTCGCAAAGATACAGTCCCATCTTTCTCTCGGGTATGACAAATCCCCTTTTCCAACCACCTTCGCCCATGCAGGATCAGTTCCTTTCCGGGAGGCTTTCCCCGGTCTTTCTGAATATTTGGCCGTCAGGAGCCGTCTTGACGAAAGAGCATTGGGCTTCATGAGGCATCTTCTGCGTTTGCTCGGTGGCGAAATAACCTCCGGGGATCAGGCAATCGTGAAACATCTTTATCACCTTGACCCTATCCTGCTGCTGGAAATGAAGCAGCACATTCTTGCAGAGCACGAGACTGAAGCCGTCACCGGGGGACTGAAGGCTGAGCAGATCGTGCCTCATATAGGTGATTCTTTTCCTTATCGCCTCGATTGCCCGGTAGCGGCCCCCCTCTTCAAGGGGGACGAAATACTTCTCCAGCAGGGCGGGGGGTATCCTCTTCAGCTCGTCGCCGCTATATATGCCCGATTGGACCGCATTGCCGAAATCTACGTTCTCTTCCACATCGGTTGCATGTATCTGAACGTTGCCAAAGGAAAAGTGACCCATATTCTCCGCAAGCATGATGGCCAGGGAATATGTCTCCTGTCCCATGGCGCACCCTGCATCCCATATACGAATCCTGCTGCGACCTGCAAACTCGGGAAGGGCGTGCTTCACTATGAGCTCAAGAATTTGAATGTCCCTGAAAAAGAAGGTGAAAGCCATTTCTACCTTTTTTGGTCCTCTGCTCGATGTCGAGGCGGTCCTGCTAGAGTTATCGGCCGGCGTCGCAGACTATTAAGAAAGAAGAACGCCCTTCAGCGGTTAGAGACGTTTCGTCGCCATAGATCGGGAGTCGAAGGCAGGGGAGACTCAAAAAAGTCTTGACAAAACTGTGATCAACCGGCACATTTGCGCTATAGATTTTTTAAGAACCTGATTTTTAGAAAGCGAGGAGGATGGATGGATACGGAACAACTGTACCAGGAAAGGGAAAAGAGGATAAACGACGTGGTTGCCCTTAAGGTACCCGACAGGGTCCCGCTCATGGTTTCCATGGGTTTCTTTGAGGCCAAGTATGCGGGCTTCACGAATGAAGACATAATGTACGATCCCGATAAACTCTGGGAAGCCCACTGGAAGACCACGAAGGATTTCCCGCAGGACGCGGAAAGAGACCCTTTCGGCCTGACCCTGCTCGGCCCCATCCTGGACGTCCTCTCTTTTAAACAGATAAGGTGGGCCGGCCGTGGACTTCCTTCAGACGGGAGCTATCAGTTCGTAGAGGGCGAGTACATGAAGGCGGAGGAGTATGACCACTTCCTCCTTGACCCTTCGGATTTTATGGTAAGGGTTTTTCTGCCCCGTATATCGGGCAGCCTCGCCGGTCTTGCCAAAATGCCCAGCCTGCACAGTATCTTCAGCTACTCCATGGGCCTTCCTTACGGTCTGGCCCCTTTCACCATCCCCGAGGTTCAGGAAAGCCTCGAGGTATTGAAGCGGGCGGGCGAGGAATCGATAAAGGTCGCCTCCTACGCGAAGCGGTTCAGGGAAGAGGCAAGAAGACAAGGCTTTCCTCTCCAGCTGGGCGGTTTCACCCAGGCCCCCTTTGACACACTGGGAGACTACTTTCGCGGCACGAAGGGCATCATGCTCGACATGTACCGGAGACCGGAGAAGATTAACAAGGCCTGCGAAACTTTGCTGCCCATGATGATCGAGAGCGGAGTGGGCGGGTACAAGGGCACCGGAAACCCCCGCATCTTCATCCCCCTCCACAAGGGCCTCGATGGATTCATGTCCCTCGAGCAGTTCAAGAGGTTCTACTGGCCGACCTTACGGGAGCTTATGATGGGCCTCATCAAAGAAGGGCTCACCCCCGTACCTTTCTTCGAAGGTGACTGCACGTCAAGGTTGGAAGTGATCAAGGACATCCCCGAAGGCAAGGTTATCTATAAGTTCGAGTCGACCGACCTCGTGAAGGCCAAACAGATTCTGGGAGGAACGGCCTGTATCAGGGGAGGCATGCCCATTTCAGCACTCGCTGCAGGCACCCCCGAGGAGATCAAGGTGCGCTGCAAGGATATCATACAGACCATGGGGAAGGATGGAGGCTTCATTATGGACGCATCAACGGGAGTCGACGACGTGAGCCCGGAGAACGTGAAGGCCTTCTTCGACTATACGAGAGAATACGGGGTCTATTAAAGACGGGTGATCTTTTCGCGGCGGGCACGGCCGGATTCGGCTGTGCCCCTTTACTTGAGAGACCGCGTATTGACCATCAAGGCCCACTCCGCCTCGATTACCTTCTCGCTTCGTTGATTCGACGCGACGATGGCTATCTTAACGACACCGCGATCTTCGATGCTCGTTCTTCGCTTATAGGTGATGCGGCCTACAGTACTGATTGTGTCGTTGAACTTGACCGCCTTGAGAAAGCGGAGGTTCATGTCGAGAACGCCTATTGTCGACCATCTGAAGAGGCCCGTTTCGTTTACCTGCCCGGTGACTATTCCCATGACGAGCAGACCGTGGGCGATGCGCTCCCCGTAGATACCCGTCCGGGCATACTCCTCGTTCAAATGCTCCGGGTGATAATCTCCGGAAAGCCGCGCAAAATCCTCTACGTCGCTCTGGGTGACCTTTCTCGGAGAGGTTTCGAACTCGAATCCCACCTCTATGTCATCGAAGCTCACTTTCTCGAATCGATTATCGCAGTTCATTTGACCCGCGCCTATTGAGAGGGTTTATCGTTTTTCTTCGACCATTTTCCGGACCTTCATTCGCAATTCCCTCTTGAGTATTTTGCCCGCAGCCGACTTGGGAAGCTCTTGAACCACAAGATATTCCTTGGGTACCTTGTAGGAGGCGAGCGCTTTCTTCAGAAAAGCCTTCAGCTCCTTCGGGTCCAGCTCCTTGTCTTTCTCCTTGAGCACGATGCAGGCCGTCACCCGCTCGCCGTACTCAGGGTCCGGAAGACCGATTACCGCGCACTCCTCCACATTGGGCCACGTATAGAGGATCTCTTCAACCTCTCTGGGATAGACGTTTTCTCCTCCCGTAATGACCATATCCTTGAGGCGATCGACCACGAAGAGATAGCCTTCCTCGTTGAAGACACCCACGTCGCCGCTTCTGAGCCATCCTCCTTCCCAGAAAAACGTCTTCGTTTCTTCCGGGTTGTTGAGGTATCCGCTCATAATATTGGGTCCCCTCATGCAAATCTCGCCTTCCGACCCCTGAGGAAGCGGATTGCCCTTCTGGTCTCGGACCTGGGCCTCCACGATGCTCACCGGCGTCCCGACCGAGCCTATGACGTGCCTGAAGTAATGGTTGTAGGTGACGAGGGCGGCCGTTTCAGTCATCCCGTATGCTTCATGGATGTCAAGGCCGGTTAAGGATTTCCATTCATGGACCAGCTCGGCAGGCATAGCGGAAGAAGAGACGAAATAATAACGAAGGGAGGACAGCTTATCGCGTATGCCCGGGGTGTTGAGGAGACGGACATAGATGGTGGGCACCCCATAAAATTTCGTGGCTTTGTATTTTTCGATATCCCTTAAGACCCTTTCGAGGTCGAAGCTCGGCTGAACGACGAGGGAACCGCCGCAATAGATCATGGAGCCCATAATATGGATCAGCCCGAATACGTGATTCATGGGCAGAAAGCACATGGATCGGTCTTCACTGAAAGAGCGCTCGAAATGGCTGATATTGTGGGCCGAAAAGATGATGCTTCGGTGGCTGAGCATGACTCCCTTGGGAACTCCCGTGGTCCCTCCCGTGTAGAGGATGCTTCCCGTCCGCCCCGGCTCGAGATCGGCAGCCTGGAAGGATGACGAGCCTTTATCGATGAACTGCTCGAAAGAAAGGGTGCCGGCCGGACCGATGATTGCCTCAGGATGTGATCTGAACTCATCGTCCAGCTCGACCAGCTTTTCCTCTGTAGTGAGAACCGCTTTCGGCCGAGCGTCTGCCATGAGGCTGTTCAGGTCCGCTTTGCCCAGGGCGGCAGACAAGGAAACGGCGATGCCGCCCATCTTGAGGATCCCGAAGTAGAAAGCGATCCATTGGTAGGAATTGGGCGCGCACAGGGCAACGTGGTCTCCGGGCAGCACTCCGAGGTTCACGAGCGAGGACGCAACCCGGTTCGCCTCCTCGTTCAGCCTCTTATAGGAAAATTCCCTGCCT
>CAVVPU010000259.1:0-25066 GCA_963750015.1 uncultured delta proteobacterium
AATTCATGTATGGATACGTGGACACCTACAACTCAACAACCGGACAACTCAAAATCACTGTTCCGGCAACAGGCAGTACAGGGGGGAGTGGTAATCAATACGTCGGCTGGAATATATCCGTTGCCGGGGCGATAGGTCCGGTCGGAGCCTCGGGTACAAGTGGTTCCGCTATAAGGTCTATCGAAGCATTTGGCGGAACTACCCTACCGCCTAACTACCTGTGGTGCGATGGGACGCAATATGCCTGTAGCGGTTCATACAACACCCTCTGCAATGCTCTGGGCTCTACTTGGGGCGGTAACGGGACCACGACGTTTAATGTGCCTAACCTCCACGGTCGGATATTAATAGCTTCCGGGCAAGGATATACCGCACAGGGCGGAGGCTTGGGTACAAACAGGTCATTCGGTACTATCGGGGGTGCGGAGACGAACGCTGCCTTCTCGTCCTCAACCTCTTCGTACTTGAACTCTAACCCCGTTTTCTCCGGTACACAACAGACGTGGCCCTTGAATATGACCTCCGATGGTGCCAATTATTATGCCATATCGGAAATAGGTTATGGAGCTGCCTTACCGGACACCGGTAATGTGACCGTCACCCCGGCAGGAACAGTCAGCGCCCCCGGCATAACGTCATCTACCAGTACAGCGGCAAGTGTGTTTAACATGATGAACCCCTTTGCGGTCGTCAACTACATAATTCGGTATCAGTAAGGAGACCGTGTGGATATCTTCCAGTCCCTGATTCAGCAGATCAACCCCATCGCCTATCTCGCCATAGTCGTTATCGGGTTCTTTATCGTGCGTACTCTCCGGCAGATCGACCGGAACCAGGCCGAGCTTTGGAACCATATGGACGATCACGAGAAGAGGCTTGCCCACATCGAAGGCGAGCATAAGATATTCACCACTACAGGAGGGCATAAGAAATGAGAAATATCCCCCAGCGCAACAACAACCCCGGCAACCTTGTCTTTGCCGGGCAGCACGAGGCCACTGGCAAGGATGAGCACGGGTTTGCGGTCTTTCCGACTCCCGAAGCCGGTTTCAGGGCTTTGGTCGCCCAAATCCGGCTCGATCAGTCCCGCGGCCTTACCCTTGATGCATTCACGGCCAAGTATGACAAAGACGCGAACGAGCGCAATTACCTGAAGCGGTTCATGGAGGAATTCAAGGTCGACAAAGACTATCCCCTTTCTGCCTTGTCGGCCTATGGCATTACGGGCGTGATCGCATCGGAAGAAGGCTATCTTGCCGCGACAAGCGGCTAAAAACAAAGGAGGAAGCACCTTATGAACGTAGAAGGATTTGTCGAGGATTTCGAACAGCTTCTCGGACTGGCCATGGCATTCGACCCTTCAACGGCGCCTTTTGCCGGACCTGTACTCGCCACGCTGCCCACGGTGACCAACAACGTCTTTCAGGCAACATCCGGCAAGGTCGATTCTGCTACCCAAGCCCAGCTCATCTCGGCGAGCGTGAAGCAGACGGCCCTTGCCGTGGACAAGGTAAGCACGGGAGGCCAGAAGAAGACGCTCGATGCGATCACCCAGCCGGTTGCAGAAGGTCAGCCGTCCCTGCTCGATCTTTTTACGGGCAAGATCGTGAGCATGTACCAGTCGGCCACGGCAGGGTCCACTCAGACCCAGACGGCGCAGCAGTCCCCCCCGGCCTAAGCCAGTCAGGAGGCTGGCATCGATGGACGACAACGGTTTTGCAATCGTCACGCTGGGGGTTATCGTCCTGGCGGTGGTTGTGGCGGGCCCTCACATGAGTCAGATCGCCGGCAACATCGCGTCGGCCGCGTGCGGGAGCCTCGGGACGCTCCTCACGGCGAAGGTGCTGGGGAAGTAGCACGCGGCGTTCCATGCCGGCCGATAGACGGGGCGGATGTAGACAAGGAAGGGGCCGGGATGACCGGCCCCTTTTATTTCGCCGAGATTTCTCTTACAAAAGCGGCAAGGTCCTCTTTTGTCCTCTCCAACGAGAATGTCCGCGCCACTTCGAGCCCTCGCTGAACACATCTGGCAGCCCGCGCCCTGTCATCTATAAACGTCACCATGGCTTCCGCGATAGCCTCCGGACCCAATTCAAGCCGCGACCCGATTCCTATCGCGTTTTCCTCCGCTATATCCTCCTCCCCCCAACTCGTTTTCTATAACGACCATGGGGCCGATATCTCCGGACGACCTTCCCCTAAATCCTCAGTATTTGTTTAGGTGTTTTTCTCTTGACACCGTTCTCCTTGTGGTGTTAAATAGATTTGTATAGGAAACATGTATAACGCTCCTATAATAAGGAAAGGCATTGAAGTTTTAAGGTTGATTTCGCGGACCGAGGAACCCCTCGGCGTGAGCGAGATCGCCCGGAGGCTTTCCATAGTCAAAAGCACGGCCCTTGGGATACTTAAGGCCTTGGAAGAGGAGGGGTTCGTGGCCCAGGACACTTCCACGAAGAAATTCGTGGCTGGAAGCGCGCTCTTTCAGTTCTCCCGGGAGGCCCTGCGGAGCATGGAGCTTCCCTTCGTCGTGAAGCCCTTCCTCCAAAGACTCGTCGAACTCGTCGATGAGACCGTTATACTCGCCGTGCGGGACGATGACAATACCATCAGGGTCCTCGAAGTGGTCGAGCCCAAGAAAGAGCTCAAGATCACCGTTCCCGTGGGCACGCGCTTTCCTTTCTATACCAGTGCCCTCATGAAGGTATTCTTCTCCCAGATGAGAAACGAGGAGATCATCCGATCGGTCAAGGAAAACCCGTTGCCCCAGTATACGGCTCACAGCCTGGTGCGGGTGGAAGACCTCATCAGGCAGGTGGAAAAGGCTCGGGAGCTGGGATACGCGACAGACTTGGAAGAGTATCGAATGGGCGTGCGCGCGATTGCGGCGCTCGTTTCTCGACGGGGAGTGAGCCCGGGCCGCCATATCCATTTTCGGCCTTGCGGGGTCCATGGATGACGAGCGGCTTCCGGAGATAATACGTCAGATGATGAACGCCGCCCATTTGATCAGCAGCAAACTCACGTTGATGACCAAGGGCGTGAACGAGCCCGAAGGGGCAACGCCTGCGTGGCGTTCGGCGGGTTCCAGTGGGAAAGGCTTTACATAAGCGCGCGGAAACTCGTGGCAGCGATAAGCAATAAGGTCATTGCGGTGTCAAACTTTTTACCATTTGAAAGGAGGTAAGATGAGAAACAAGGAAAAGCTAGAAAAAATCGTGGGGAAGAAGAACGTAAGCGACGCGAAGGAAGAGCTCCTGAAATACTCGCGCGATTACAGTCTGGTCCCCTCGGGAATGCCTGATCTCGTCGTATGGCCGAAGACCTCGGAAGAGGTGTCGGGGGTCGTGACGTGGGCGAACGAGAACGACGTGCCCGTGGTCCCCGTCAGCTCCGGGGTTCACTACTACGGCTGCGGCATTCCCAAGCAGGGGGGTATCGTGGTCGATCTCTCCAGGATGACCAAGATCTTCGAGATCGACGACTACAACAGGAGAGTGAGGATCCAGCCGGGCGTTACCTGGAAACAGTTAACGGACGAGCTCGCGAAGAAAGGCATGCGTATGATCATGCCCCTTCTGCCGCCGGCCAATCGCTCGGTCGTCACCGATTATCTGGAAAGGGAAGTTCCTACGAACACGGTCTACGATTACGGCGAACCGACCGAGAGCTTCGAGCTGGTCTGGCCGACAGGCGAGCTTTTCAGGCTCGGTTCGGCAAGCGTCAACGGCTATCCTGACTCAGCTTCGAAGGGTGCAAACCCCTCAGGACCGGGTCTCGACTTCTACCGGTTCCTCCAGGGTGCCCAGGGCACCTTCGGTATCGTGACATGGATGAACCTCAAAATTGAGTTTGCCACGAAGATAGACAAGATATACTGTGCGCCCGTTGATGACCTCGCGCTGGCTCAGGAGTTCCTTTACAAGGTCCTGCCCCGCAGGATAGGCCAGGAGGTGGTCCTCCTGAACAACGTCGATCTCGCGGCAATCCTCGCCGATGATTTCGACGCCGAGTTCGACACCCTGCGCGCGACCCTGCCGCCGTGGTCCCTCATCATGGTCATCAGCGGCGTGATGCGCCGTCCGGAAGAAAAGATCGCCTACGAAGAGAAATATCTCAAAGAGGTGATGACCAGGGATTTCCAGAAGATCAAGCTCGTCAATACTCTTCCCGGTCAGCCGGGCGCAGGCCGCAAGCTCCTCAAGCTGCTCCGCGAGCCGTGGCCCGCAGACAAGCCTTATTGGAAGAATGCGTGGAGAGGCGGGGTGCAGAGCCTGTTCTTCATTGGAAGACCGGTCGCCACACCCCTTTATGTCGACGTGGTGAGTGAAGTGGCCGCGCACTACGGCTACCCCATAGCCGACATCGGAATGTACATTCAGCCGATAGAGCACAACCGCGCGTGTCACGTGGAATTCAACTTCTTCCACGATCCTAATGACGAGGCAGAGAAGGCTGTGATCGGGGCCCTCTATCGCGAGGCGGCTCAAGCTCTGATGAATGAGGGCGCCTTCTTCTCGAGGCCTTACGGGGATTTGGCCCCCATGGTATACGATCGGGCCGCAAGCTACACTATGGCGTTGAAGAGGACGAAGAAGGTCTTCGACCCGAAGAACGTCATGAACCCCGGACAACTCTGTTTCTAAGGAGGAAAAGATGGCAAAAGATCGCTTTGATACGCCCAAAACGCCGGTTGCCCTCGACGTAACCGACCTTTCCAATTTCAAGTATGACATGAGCCGCTGCATCAAGTGCAAAGGCTGTTACTGGGTTGAGCATACCTACATGCCGGGTGTCAGATTCTCGACGAGATGCCCCAGCAACGTATGGAACGATTTCGATTCCTATGGCGCCTTCGGCAAAATGAGGATCGGGACCGCCCTTCTGGAAGGCAAGCTGAAGTGGACGCCCAAGCTGCTCGAGATCATTTATGCAGACCCCCTATGCGGCGCCTGTGATGTCGGCTGCAAAAGGAACCTCGACCTCGAAATCGAGCTGACCCTCGAGGCGCTTCGGGTAAAGGCAGTAAAAGAGGGCGCAGGCCCCATGCCCGCCCATAAGAAGATCGCCCAGAACATCGCGAAGGAGCACAACCAGTTCGGCGCTCCTCACGCGAACAGGAAGAAGTGGGTCACGAAAGACGTGAAGGTCGCCGCGAAGGCCGACACCCTCTATTTCGTCGGATGCTCCGCGTCCTACAAGAACCCTGAGATAGCGAAATCGACCGCGAAGATATTGAACGGCTCGGGCACGCCTTTCATGCTCATGCCGGACGAGTGGTGCTGCGGCAATACCATATACTCTGTTGGTATGTGGGACGAAGCCAAGAAGCTCGCCAAGCGCAATGTGGACGCGGTCAAGGCCACAGGCGCCAAGAGGGTCGTCCTCTCCTGCGCTGAAGGGTATAGGATGTGGAAAGTCGATTATCCTAAGCTGCTCAACATCGCTACCAAGGACCTCGGCTTCGAGGTTATTCACCTGATCGAGTACGCTGACGAGGCCTTGAAGAAAGGCACTCTGAAGCTTACGAAGCCCGTGGAAAAGCGGCTCACCTATCATGATGCGTGCGGCGTGAGCAGGTTGTGCGATCCCTGGACGCCCTGGAAGGGCACGAGGGGCTGGATGGGAACGGTGGAGCCAAGGCTCCAGAGACGCCGCGGAAGAAGCGGCCTCTATGCCCAGTCACGGAATGTCCTCAATGCGATTCCCGGCCTGGATGTGACCGAGATGATCAGGATCAGGGAAAACTCTTTCTGCTGCGGCGCGGGTCGCGGCGCGAAAGCGGCCTACCCGGACCTCGCAACCTCCTCTGCCAAGCACAGACTGGAAGAGGTGAAGGAAGTGGGCGCCGAGGTTCTTGCCTCCGCCTGCCCGTGGTGCAAGGAGAACTTCTCCCAGGCAGTTAAGGAGAATGGGGACAACGTGACTGTTATGGACATCTCGGAAGTCATTGCTGCGGCAATGAAGGCATAAGGAGGTAAACATGGCGATATCCAAAGAAGCATATAATGCGTTGGAGTGCGTGGTGGGCCTCAAGTATATCTCCGACGATCCCGCGATTTGTGAAGGTTACAGATCGGGACCGGGAGGCTACGAGAGCGGCCTTGGCTATGAAAGGGTCATGACGACGATACCTGCCGTGGTGGTCCTGCCGAGGAATACGGAAGAAGTGCAGAGGATCGTGAAGATCTGCAATCGCTACAAAGTCCCTTACGTGCCTTACAGCACGGGCTTCTACGGACCCCGTTCCCACTGCCACGTGGAGAACGAGCTCCTCATAGACCTGAAGAGACTGAATGATTACGAAATCGACGAAAAGCACCTGTACGCGGTGGTCGGCACGGGCGTCATCTACTCCCCGTTCCAGCAGGAAGCATTCAACCACGGCGGCTACGGGATCATCGGCGGCGGCGGGGCCCAGGCTTCCGTCATCGCCAACCTCATCGGCGACGGCTGGTCGCCCCTGTCCCACAGGGTAGGCCTGCCCCACAGACGTATTCTCGGCACCGAGCTGGTCCTCCCCGACGGCGAGATCGTGAAGATGGGTTCTCTTGCAGTCGGCGACGATCCCTTCTGGGGCGACGGACCCGGTCCTGACTTGAGGGGCCTCTTGAGAGGTTTCACCGGCGTTCGCGGTTGCCTCGGTATAGTGACGAAGATGGCCGTGAAGATCCTGCCTTTCCAGCCGGAGAAGCTCGAGCCGACGGGCATCGCGCCCAACACCGCTCTGGCCCTGCCGCCGAAGCGGGTAAAGTGGATCAACTTCCAGATGCCGACCAAAGAGGCCCAGGTGAAGGGCATGGTCGAGATCGGCCACGCCGAGGTTGCCGGGGCCGTCACGAAGGTCCCCCTGTTCTGGAGGGCCATCGCCAAGGCAGAGGACAAGGAAGAGTTCTGGGAGCTTTGGGGTAAAGAAGACGCTAATAAAATAAAGAACTTCCATATACTCAGGGTCCTGCTCATCGGCTTCACGTCAGAGGAGCAGATGGAGTATGACGAGAAGGTCGTCAACGACATCATGGCTGAGCTTGGCGGCATTTCGAGACCCACGAAGCCTTCCGATGAGTCGTGGCTGAAGAACGCCGACTCCGCAGGTATGTGGCTCATGTGCGGCTCTTACGTGTCGGTCGACTACATTATCGAGTCGCTGTCGCAGGCGACGAAGCACGGCGAAAGCTACGCCGACGTGAAGAAGCGGTACACACCGCCTCTGATGCCGGACTACGGCGATCCGGGGTGGTTCCAGAGCTTCGAGATGGGCCATCAGGGCTACTCCGAGTTCCTGATCTATTGGGACCAGGACGAGGATACCACGGGAGTCGACCTCTTCTATCTCGAGACTTCCAAGATGAACATAAACGAGCGGTACTATACGTCGCTCCTCGGACCTCACCAGCCGATGTACCTGACCGGTCCGAAGTACGGCCCCAACTATCACCTCTGGTTCTTGAAGATCAAGGACGAGTTCGATCCTACTTGGGTATGCCACCCGCCTGTTCCTCTGGCGCATGATGAGTTCGTGGAAAGGGCGCCGTGGATGCACAAGATGAAGGATTGGCCGACGCCGAAGAAGTTTCCTATGCCGAAGTGGTAGGAAGAAGGTAAAGACCCGGTGCCGTCCTGAAGGGGGCGCCGGTTGAGATGAAAAGCGGGGCGGGACCTTCCAGTGAAGGCCCCGCCCCTTGTTTTTTTGGGGGAGGGGATGATAGAAGGATGAGCGCGGCGGTCTGCGTTGGTTTGCTGCGGTCCGGTGTAAAGAAGAAGAAGCGAAAGTGCGCAACGGCGAAAGCGAGCAGAAGGGGAAGAAAGAAGAAGCGAAAGACGGTCGGAAACGGTCTTGTGGGTAAGGGAGAGCCGCATGGGCAGAATCGCGATCTGCGGCGCCCTGCCGCACCTCATGCCCATCCGCCGTACATCGAGTACGGCTGCGGTCAATGAGGCACGACAGGTCATCCACATCTCATCGATTCTTCCCATGCGGCTCTCCACTGCACACTATTATTGTCCCTACGTGGGACAATAACAGTAGTAGTACATAGGATAGAAGACCCAGCCGAAAGGCGGCCCCATAGGCCGCCGAAGAACAATCCCAATTGTCCCCCGGCTGGGCCAATTGGGCACTTCATAGGAAACGGAGCTATTTGAAGAGCGACCCCGTCGGGCCGCCATTAAATAGCCCAACGGGCAATGCGCGCCTGCGGCGGTCCTTCCTTTTTATGAGGGGGTGGCTCCGCTGGCTTATGCTCGCCGAGGGGGCGACGCAAGCCCCATTGATTGCTTGACAATGGTTGTATGCTAACGATAGCCTAAGAGAAACATCCAAGGAGGACCGGCGCCGATGTCCCAGATCGATTATGAAAAATACGTGGTGAGAGAGCCTCTGTGGGAAGCCGGCCCCGGCGTGAAGAAGCGCCAGAGTCCCACCATGACCTACATGAGCAGTAAACAGGTGCCCGAGGCGAACTACTATATCGAATTGGGCTGGATATACGATATTCCCGAGCCGAATCCTCACGTTCACGAGCACGTCCATGACTTCGACGAGATCGTCCTCCACTGGGGAGGAGACCCGTGGACACCTCAGGACCTGGGCGGAGAGATCGAGTTCTATATCGGCGGTCAGTCGATTACCTTCAACACTACTACAGGCATTTTTATCCCCAAAGGCACGCCCCACGGGCCGTTGATTTGGAAGAAGTTCAAATTCCCCCATATCGAGATGGCCTTTATGCTCGAGTGCGGGGATTCGAAGAAGGGCTGGGGCTCGAGCGGAATCAAACAGGCCAAGAACAGCTTGCCCGTGAAGAAGGACAAGTTCGACTATGAACAGTACGTCATCAGGAGCCCCCTGCGCGAGGCGGGCGGCATAGTGAAGGGACGCCAGTCCCCGACCATGACCTACATGGACAGACAGCAGATCAATATCGCCAATTATTATATAGAGTTCGGCTGGATCTATGAGATGCCGGAACCGAACCCCCATATTCACAGGCACATCCACCGGAACCACGACGAGATCGTCCTCCACATCGGCGGCGATCCCCAGAACCCGACCGATCTGGGCGGCGAGATCGAGTTCCCCATAGGCGATCAGCCCATCACCTTCAGCACCAATACCGGCATTTACATCCCGAAGGGCACCTATCACGGGCCGCTCACATGGAAGAAGGTCATCAAGCCCCACATCGAGATGGCCATCATGCTCGGAGCAGGCTCCGCCAAAGAGGGCTGGGCGGACAGCGGGATTAAGGGATAGAAGAAGAGAGAGGAGAGAGAGGAGAGGGGAGATCGTCCCTTCGGGACTAGGGAGCGGGGAGAAAAAAGACGCTTTTTGCTCCCGAGCGAGTGGAACGCCCAACAATGGGCTATAGTAATTATGGAGGTGACAAATAGGCCATGAGGAAAGCACGCGATAAAACGCTCTTGCTCGCTTTCATCGTAGCCGCGATTATGTCTTGGGCTTTAGGCCCTATCCCGGCGAAGGCTGAGGATGCTTCCCGTTCCACGGTGGGTATCCCGGTGAACTTGGCTGGAGGGTGCCTCCAGGTCTCAGGGGTCGTTACTTACTGGAAATATCAATTCCCGGCGCCTCAAGGTTATTGGCAATGCCCGGGTGAGGTCTCGTGGCATGGAGCTGCTCCCGAAACCTTGTTCGTTACCTTTTTTGCGAGTAAAGAAGACATACGTCCACCGGTGAAGAACGGTTGGAGACCGCCCCCCGTGCACGATATATTTCAATTCGCGATGGGTGCAAACGTCTACGCTAGTGGCGGAGGATTTCTTTTCAAGGTATCAAACTCCTGACCTGACTCCTAACCTGCGGCTGGGTGAAATCCCGGAACCGATAGGTGGCCAGTTCCGGCAACTGAAGAACTGGAGTTGCAGGTATATAGAGCCTACAGGACCTTACAGAGCCTTCTACTCAATTACATGCTTTTCCGTTGACGAGAAAACTCTGAAGTTATCCGTGGATGCAGACACGGAGGAGAAGGTTCTCAATAAAGCCTGGGCCTTGTGGGACATGATTGCATCATTCAAGGAAAACAAGTAGGAGATAGAGATAGAATAGAGAAGAAGCTCAAGGGGTGGAGGGCAGTCAATGGCTGAGACAAAGTATGGAAAGTATATCGTCGATGCGCTCAAGAGCGACATTGTCGAAGCGCCGTGGAGCCCGCCGGTCAAACCGGTCAGCAAAGGGGACGGGGGGACGGCTGCTTTTTCTGGACAATGAGGTCGTCGATGGCGCCTTCTATCTGGAATGCGTGTGGCTCATTGCCGCCGGCTCAAGGGGTCGTGACCCCGCCTAAGCGCGTTTCCGTGCAGCCTCACAAGCACGACTACGACGAAGTGCTCTGTTTCTTCGGAACCGATCCGGAGGATTTCTATAACTTAAACGGCGAGGTGGAGCTGTCTATCTCGAGGACGAGCCCCATCTCATCACCAAAAGCTCTATCGTCTACATTCCCGCCGGGCTCCGGCATTGCCCCTTGACCATTCGCCGGGTCGATAAGCCCATATTCCATTTCACGAGCGGTCCCGGCAGGATGTATTTCAACCCTGACAA
Organism: uncultured delta proteobacterium; assembly: GCA_963750015.1. Classification (GTDB taxonomy): domain Bacteria; phylum Desulfobacterota; class Syntrophorhabdia; order Syntrophorhabdales; family WCHB1-27; genus CAVVNC01. The sequence goes on from CAVVPU010000259.1 coordinate 10,565, forward strand.
GGCATAGGAAGTTTTCAAGCAGTCATGTCCTACTGGAACGTCGATCCGCCTGACAGGCTGAGTATTTGCCCGACGATGTCGGAAGATACGTCGGAGGCGAAGAAACAGACGGCCGTGGCGATGTCCTGGGGTGTCGTGCCCCTGCCTACCGGGGTCTCCGCGAGAAAGCGGGGCTTCATGGCTTCCTTGTCTCCCTTGGCGAAGTCGGTGTCGAGTGACCAGCCGGGCGATACGGAGTTGACGAAGATGTTGTCGCCTACGACCGTCCTCGCGAGGTCGCGGGTGAACTTGAAGACGCCTGCCTTGGCGATGTTGTACATGGAGACCATGGGCCAGACCATCTTGGCCGTGTCGGACGAGATGTTGATGATCTTTCCGTATTTCCTCTCGATCATGCTCGGGAGCACTGCCTGGCAGACGAGCATGCACCCTTTCAGGTTCAGGGCGAGCTCCCTGTCCCACAAGGCTTCGTCCTGCTCCAGGAATGGTCCGTGGCCGAGAATGGCCCCTGCGTTGTTGACGAGTATGTCTATCTTGCCGAAGGCTGCCAGGGCCTGCCTGACCATCTCCTGGTCCTCTGCCTTCTTGGTGATATCGGCTTTCACGGCCAGGGCCTTGCGTCCCATGGCCTCGACCTCTGCCGCAGTCTTTTTGGCGCCTTCGAAGTCAATGTCGGATGCCACGATATGGCAGCCTTCTTTCGCGAGGGTGAGACATATGACCTTTCCGAAGCCGATCTGACTGCCGGCCCCGGTGACGAGAGCTACCTTATCTTTCAATCCTAGTTCCATGTTCTCCTTCACCCCTCGTGGTCACGAAGCATCGATCCCGAATCTTCCCGTTTAAGACCAGAGTGCCTTCGCAACATCTTCCATGCCCAGCTCCAGAAGCTTGTCCCTGCTCGGTTTTGCGGTCTCGGGGTCCCAGTTCATGGCAGAGAGGTACTCTGATGCCAGGGTCTTCCTCGTCGACCGTGATGTCGCCGAGGGGGCCTTTGCCCGACTTCGGCTTTCCGACCATTCTGCCCGGAACATCGAATTGGAGCGAGTTGAGGCCTTCCCGTACGTTGAAGGCCTGCCTGATGTTGGCGATCCGCTCGCCCGCCTTGAGCACCTCGTCCATGGTCCATTCCCATCCGGTGAGGGCGTTCATAAAATCGACGAAGTAGTCTGCGGTGGAATAGCCGCCGATGACAAACTGGCATGCGCCGACCGCGTTGATCATGTGGTTGAAGCTGGTGCCCCTCTTGTGGATCGGGCCCCTGCCTTCGACCATTTTGGGATCGTATACCGGCATCAGCCCGGGCGGATAGGGACCGCCTCCCTGGGTGTGACGGGCAGGGGTGGCGTCGAACCTGTACGAAATGGCCCAATGGATGCCGAACTTCGGGCTGTGGGCCGGTCCGGCCTCTCCCTGGACATGCATGGCAAATTGCTTCGCCCCTTTGCCGATCTTCTCGGATGCCAGTTTCAGCCCGTGTGCGAGGATATCGCCGAAGCCCTCCCTTTTCACCAGCTTTTCGAGCATGGCGACGATCGATTTGTGGTTGCCCCAGGTCATCTCGATGCCCCCGGTATCTTCCTTCGTGATGATCCCTTCTTCATAGCACTCTATGGCAAAAGCGATGCAGCCGCCGGCGGAGATCGTATCCACGCCGTAGCGGTTACAGATGTCGTTTGCCTTGATTATGGATTCGAGGTTTGAGTTGAGACAGTTGGCGCCGAACATACCCAGGGTCTCGTATTCGGGCTTGTGCGCGCCTGCCTCGTAGGCGTATTCTCCGGTGCCTTCCTTCATATGGCCGCCGCAGCCTATGGGACAGCGGTAACAGGCGTATTTCTTCGACTGACGCTCGATCACCGGATTGACGCCGATCTCCTTGAAATTGGGAAAGTCGACGATTGCCGCGCTCGACCAGTTCTTTGTCGGAGTGTCACCGGCCTCGGCGAGTCTGTCGAAGATGCCCGGCGTCCCGAAATCGCGGAGCAGAGCGATATGGCCGCCCAATTCAGCCTGGGATTTCTTGCGAAGCTCCTTCACCCTCTCTTCGTCGAACTGGGGTACCTTGAGATTTCCTTTGGCCACTATGGCTTTGACCCGCTTTGACCCCATGACCGCCCCGAGGCCCGACCGTCCGGCCGCCCTGCCTTTGTTGTTCATGATGGCCGCAATGAGGCAGACCTTCTCTCCTGCAGGACCGATACAGGCGACCTCCACGTCCTTGCCGTATTCCGCCTTGAAAATGTCCTCCGTCTCAAAGGTGTCCTTCCCCCAGACACTGGAGGCGTCTTTCAGTTGGGCTCTGCCGCTGTCGATCAAGAGGTAGACGGGCTTATCGGAGACACCCGTGAAGAAGACGCCGTCGTAGCCGGCATATTTCAACTGAGGGCCGAAGTCGCCTCCCGAGTTGGCATCACCCCATCCGCCGGTGAGGGGTGATTTCCCGACTGCTACATAGCGTGAACCGCCGAGGGCCGCAGTGCCGTCGAAAGGCCCGGTGAGAATACCCAGGATGGCGTCAGGGCCCGAGCGGATCGGTGCCGGCCGGCATCCTGTCGAAGATGATCTTGGCGCCCAAGCCGTAGCCGCCGACGTACTGCCTGCACAGCTCCTCGGAGAGAGGTTCGTCTTTCAACTCACTCGTGGAGAGGTTCACCCAAAGTATTTTTCCTACGTAGCCGTCGTGCCATAGTAACCTCCTTGCCCTGTTGTAATTCTCCACCAAATACTACCTTTCCCCTCCCTATTAGTCAATATTTTGAGGGGTTTTGGCCGGGTGCTGTTGAAAGACACAAAGGCAGACGCACAGAGGCAGGGACGAAGACGAAAAAGCAGAGAAGAAAAAGGCCAATGGGGGTACGAGGTGTGGCCGGTCGCATGAAGGGAATACGCCCTATGCGGCGATCTTTTCGCCATATGCCCTCCGGCGTACAGAAGTACGCCTGCGGCCGATAAGGCTCAAATCTCATCCACCTATGACGCATCCCCTTCATGCGACCGGCCGGTGGCACGCGGAGCCTATCCTTTTGTCCGCGGCTCCGGCCTTCATAGGTTGCACACACCAGCACCAATTGAATAAGAGCGGCGTCCCTGGAGGCCGCCAAAGGCAACGATGGTTTACTTTCCTCGCCTTGGGCGAGGGGAGAGGGTAGGGTGAAGGTGGTCGTCACAACGTAACGAATCATTGTAGATTGTCCACCGACCGTGTAGACGGGGTGCCCAATCGAGCCTCAACTTTTGGATTGCCTGACTGCGGTAATTATGTAACAGTGTATTCGTTTGGATAAAAGTATGATCTCTTGTTTGCTGTCCGAAGGCTACACCTTGGTTGAATTGGTCTTTACCGGGTGGACTGATAACATTTTTCGGCCTCGGTGAGCTTGCAGGACATCGCGAGGAGGTATGTCAATATGTTAAAGAAACTTGCGGCTTTATGTACAGCGGGTTCTCTCGTGTTTATTGGGATAGAGGCCTTTGCACAGGAAGCCTCTCCCGCTGGGGAGATTTCTGAAAAGCTTATCTGTCAAATCGATTCTTCTTCATTGGTACGGGATTCTCTCAGAGTGAGTCCGGACAGCAGGCACGTGGCCTATCTATCCCATGCAGGCAACAAATGGGTCGCTGTCCTCGACGGAAAGGAGGGAACGCGTTACGACGGCATTGCGAAAGGCGATCCTGTCTTCAGCCCGGATAGCGCGCGTATAGCGTATGCGGCTTTCGCAGGCAGTAAATCGTTTGTGGTCGTTGATGGGAAGGAGGGAACCCGCTACGAAGGGATTGGGACAGCTCCCATCTTCAGTCCGAATAGTGCACGTATGGCTTATGGGGCTCAGACAGGCAATAAATGGTTTACAGTCGTTGATGGAAAAGAGGGAACCCGCTACGAAGGGATTGGGACAGCTCCCATCTTCAGTCCGGACAGCAAGCGTGTGGCGTATACAGCCCAAACAGGCAGTAAGCGGTGTGTCGTTGTTGATGGAAAAGAAGGGACCCACTACGAAGGGATTGGGACAGCTCCCATTTTCGGTCCGGACAGCAAGCGTGTGGCGTATACAGCCCAAACAGGCAACAGGTGGCGCGCTGTCGTTGATGGAAAAGAGGGGAAGGAGTACGATGGCACCATGAAGGACTCTCTTATCTTCAGCCCTGACAGTAGGCGTGTAGCCTATGCGGCTCAGACAGGCAGTGAGTGGTTTGTGGTCGTTGATGGAAAAGAAGGGACCCACTACGATAGCATAGGAGCAGGCTCTCTTATCTTCAGCCCTGACAGTAGGCGTGTAGCCTATGCGGCTCAGACAGGCAATAAATGGTTTACAGTCGTTGATGGAAAAGAGGGAACCCACTACGAAGGGATTGGGACAGCTCCCATTTTCAGCCCGGACAGCGCGCACGTGGCCTATGGGGCCGTGATAGGAGATAAGCAGTTTGTCGTCGTGGACGGCAAGGAGCAAAGGCACTATGATGCCGGTGGAGGTCTTGCTTTCAGCCCGGACAGCGCTCACATGGCGTATGGGGCTGGGATGGGCAATGACCGGTTTACAGTCGTTGATGGAAAAGAGGGAACCCACTACGAAGGGATTGGGACAGCTCCCATTTTCAGCCCGGACAGCGCGCACGTGGCCTATGGGGCTGAAACCGCCAATAAGTGGGTTGTAATTGTCGATGGAAAAGAGGGCCCGCGCTACGACGGCATCGGGGAAGGGATTCGTATTCTCACCAAGGGCAGCGCGAATGTGGACAATGGGTTTGTGATGGGCAATATGGTGTTATTACCCGGTGACGGCAAGGGGGGAACTTCCCACGACGGCATCGTGATTGTGAGCGGTGCAAGGGTCGCATTTGCCTCGTCCGATAGCATCCACTACCTTGCGTACAAAGGCGGCAGCATGTATTTGGTGGAGGAACGTATACCGGGCAGTAGCAACAGGAATATTGAGCGGACGGAAAGGAAATGAACCCGCCCCATACGCGCATACGGCCACCCTTCGGCAGAAGGGCAAGCCCCAAGGGGGGTTTCTGCGCGCGGCCGCCCTTTGAGGCCGCCGAGAACCGGCTATTTGATTCCTTTTCCCCCCGCCCTGGGAGAGGGTAGGGTGAGGGTGGTCGTGCGCCCTTTTGTCTTCAACTTTCGCGATTCGCGATTCGAGCTTCGCGATTTCTCTCTCGTCCCTCGTCCATCGGGCTACAAACTCAGGACACGACGGAGGGCCTCCTCAATCTGTTCGAGGTCATCAGCCGTGAGAGACCCTGCAGACTCTCGCAACCGGCTTTTATCCACCGCCCGAAGCTGGTCGCATACGGCAATGACCTTACGGCCGAGGCACTCGACCTCGATGGCCAGAGGCGGCCTCGGCATGCCGGAGCTCGACAATGGAATTACAAGAACAGTCCGTCTCGCTTGGTTGATCGGGGTAGCTCCCATGAGGACGCACGGTCTCTGCTTCTTGATCTCGGAGCCGACGGTGGGGTTAAGATCGACCCAGTAGATGTCACCACGTTTCAGGTTCAATACCGTCTCCCGTTGTGGTATCCCACTCTGCCATTTCCTGGTTTAGCGTTTCGTCTTTCTCGACGGCTTTTGCACAGTCAAAGAGCTCCTTTTCTCTCTTCGTAATCTCCACCTCAAGGAGCTCTTTGACGATCTGGCTCCTCTTTCGAGCCGGGATTACGGTCTTCATGCGCTTTACAAGGTCATCGGGCAATGATACAAGTATCTTCTCCATCCAACACTCTCCTTATGAAGATATATTATATCATATATCCTCAGGTCGTCAATGACCCACTGACTATTTCTCCGCCATTGTCTCTGGCGGCCTCTCGGGCCGCCGCTCCTCTTCAATCGTTGCTGGTGTGTGCAACCGATGAAGGCCGGAGCCGCGGGCTGTTAATGATACGGCTCCGCGTGCTACCGGCCACACCTCGGACCCTCACTCGGCTCTTCTTCTTCTTCTTATCTTCTTCTTATGCCTGTGCCTTCGTCGTGAAGATGGTCACGGGGGCGCCGCTCTGAGGCGGCCCTTCCTACTTCCGGAACAGCTTGCCCACTTCGAGGAAGGCTGGTCTCGACCTTTCTATCATGTCCATGTCGACGCAGTAGGCTATGCGGAAATAGCCTTTCCTGCCGAAGCCTATACCCGGTACGGCGAGGATATGATGCTCCAGCATGATCTTGATGAACTTCACATCGTCCTCGATGGGGGATTTCGGGAAGATGTAAAAGGTGCCCTTGGGCAGGTCCACCTCGATTCCCGCCTCTATGAGGATGTTATGAATTGCATCTCTTCTCTGCTTGTAGCCCCCCAAATCGACGCTGTTCTTCTGGTACCGTCCCACGAGTCGCTGCATGAGAGCCGGGGCGTTGATGAAGCCCAGTATCCGGTTGGCGAAGATCATGGCATCGATCAGGGGCCGCTCGGTAATCAATGGGGACACGGCGATATAGCCGATGCGCTCACCGGCCAGACCGAGGTCTTTCGAGTGGGAGAAGACGGCAATGGTGTCGGCGTAGAGGTTGAAAGTATCAGGCAGGACAACGTTGTCGTATACGAGCTTCCGGTAAGCTTCGTCCGAAATCAGAAAGATGCGCTGCCCTTCGGCTCTCTTCTTGTTCAGAAGCCCGGCCAGCTCTTTCAGCTCGGCCTCACTGTAAACAACCCCAGTCGGGTTGTTCGGGGAGTTTACGATGATTGCCTTGGTCCTTCCCGTTATGGCCTTTTCTATGGCAGCTATGTCGAGATGAAAATCCTCCCGCGTCTCAACCAGCTTCATTACGCCCGAGTGATTCTCGATGTAGAACATGAACTCGACGAAGAAGGGGGACAGGACGATCACCTCGTCGCCCGGATCCAGAAGCGCCTTGAGGGTAACGTTGATGCCGCCGGCCGATCCCACGGTCATGATGATGTGGTCTCCGGTAAAGGGAAGGCGGCTATTCTCCCTGTGAAAGGCCCCTATCTCTTCGCGGACCTCGGCGTAGCCGCTGTTCGACATGTAGCGGTGCCGCCCCGGGACGTCCGATGACACGATATTGCAAATCTCTTTCTTTAGTTCCGCAGGCGGTTCCGTAATGGGATTGCCGAGGGTAAAGTCGAAGATATTCTCCGTCCCGAACTCCCTCTTCAGTCTTTCCCCTTCCTCGAACATCGCCCTTATCCAGGACGAGTTCTCCATGAGTCCGGAAATCCTGTTTGATATGACCATGATCTATTTTCCTCCTGCGTAATGCTTTCCTATGCGCAAAAATCCCGGCACAGCCCTTTTTATCGTCTCGAGGGGAACACAGTAAGCAACGCGAAAGTATCCCTTTCTCCCGAAACCACGGCCCGGAACGGCGAGAATACGCTCTTCCTGCTGCATTTTGAAAACAAACTCGACCTCATCGGGGATGGGAGATTTAGGGAACATATAAAAGGCGCCTTCGGGCTTTACGCACTGAAACCCGGCTTCGATGAGGGTATCGTAGAGAAGGTCCCGTTTTTCCCGGTAATCCTCGATGCTCACCGAGTTCCTCTGGAACTCTCCCACGACCCGTTGGAACAAGGCGGGTGCATTCACGAACCCCAAAGCCCTGATCGCGATCATGAGCCCCGAGACGAGGGCCTCAGCCTCGGCTATATGAGGTGAAATGGCGAGATATCCGATCCTCTCGCCGGGCAGGGCAAGGTCCTTGGAGTGGGAAGTGGCGGCTAGGACGAGATCGTATATCCCGAAAATGTCGGGAAGCGGCTCATTGGTGTAAATAAGCTTCCTGTAGGCCTCGTCGGCGACGATGTATATCTCCTGGCCTTTTTTGCGGAATTTGTAAAGTACCGCTGCCAGGGCTTTGAGGCTTTCCTCGCTGTAGACAGCGCCGGTCGGGTTGTTGGGTGTGTTGATCAGAACTACCTTGGTTTTCGGGGTTATGGCCCGCTCGATTGCTTCCACGTCGAGCTGAAAATCCTCTCTTGTCTCGACGAGCCTCAGCACTCCCCCGAAGTTTTCCACGTAGTTCTTGAATTCCCAAAAGAAAGGGTTCGGCAGGATCACCTCGTCGCCTTCGTTCAGGATGGTTTTGAAGAGGATGTTGATCGCGCCTGCGCATCCGACCGTCATGAAAACGTGGAGCGCCGTGAAGGAAAGGCCTGTGCGCTCCCGCAGATATGCCGCCACCTCCTGGCGCACTTCCGCGTATCCGTTGTTGGGCATGTACCGGTGCATACCGGGAGCAGGGTTCCTGAGGGCGTCGATCAGTTTTTCTTTCAGCTCCGAAGGGGGCTCTATGTCAGGGTTGCCAAGGGAGAAATCATAGACGTTCTCCGGCCCATACTCCTCGCGCATCTGAATAGCGGCCTCGAACATCTTTCTCGTCCAACCCTCCTGGTCGGTTATCAATCTGCCTATTTTATCCGATACGATCATTCACTCCTCCAAAAAGAAAAGGGGCTGTGGAATCTCCACGGCCCCTTTTGCAAACTTTAAGGCCATGGGTCATCTGCACCCATGGCCTTCGTGCCTTCGTCAGAGCACCAAGGTACACGGGTGCTTGGTAAAGAAGTAATAATAATAAGAAACCACCTTGGCTCTCATATACATCCATGTTAAGTCAAACCGGTCCTGTTTGTCAAGTGAAATGTCCGGAAACGCGTGAAATGCCGGTGAAACGAAAAGCGGTCTCGCCGAATTTCAGGCCCGAGTAGCCGTGATATTTTTCGCGGGACCCACAAAAGCCGCACATAATTCTTGACATCGCCCGAAAGTCGTGACAAAATCCCAATGCAGGCTTACATTCTGCTTAAGGGTTGCAACCAAAAAATCTAATGGAGGTGTTGGAATGAAGAGGGTAGCAGTAGTTGTGTTGGCATTGCTTTTGGGTCTTTTCTTTGTGGGCGGCGTTTATGCTCAGGAAGGACGTGGTCCGCAGGAACTTTTTCAGCAGGAGTTCGGGCAGATGAAGGCGTTGATGTTCGAGGGCACGGTTTTGAGCCACGATGTCACCTGCCATTGCTTTGTGCTAAAGACCGCCAAGGGCAACATGACCTTCCAGGATGATTACGCGAAGTTCGACAACGACTATGACCACGCGAAGGGCCTGAAGATAGGCGCAAAGGTCAAAGGCGACTACAAGACGGTGAAGTACATCAATTACGCCGTCGACATCCACTACGCTCAGTAGCGGACGAGAACAAAAGTCATCAAAGAAGGGGGGAGGGGAACCGAGTTCCCCTCCCCCCTTTGCAATTACCGGGGCTTGGCAATTAATGGGGCTCGCGGCCATTAATGGGGCTCGCGTCGCCCCCTCGACGGGCAAAGCCACCGACCCACTTCGCGGGTGCCCCGGCCTCCCCCTCATAAAAAGGTGAAACCCCCCTCACCCTGCCCTCTCCCCCGGCGGGCCCTGCGCACCTGCGTCTCTGATCTCAGCCATGGTCCTTCCCGTCTCTACCGACGTGTCGAGGGAGGCGATTTCGTCGGGCCTCGCGAAAGGGTCGTGCTTCTTAAGGAGAAGCCAGCTGTTCTCCTGTCCTTTCTTCAGCCGTACAAGGGCGAACTCACCTTTGAGCCTTTCTCCTTCCATCTCGATGCTGATATGGCCCTTGGCCAGCCCTGCTTTCAGGGCCTTGTCGCTTTCGCGCCTTCCTGGAACGTGGGCCGCGTGGTAGGTCCCCTTGTCCCATATCATCACAGGTCCCGCCCCGTAATTGCCCTCCGGTATGACCCCCTCGAAAGTCCGGTAGTCCATGGGATGGTCTTCCACCATCACGGCAAGCTTCTTATCGCTGGGGTTGAGGGAAGGCCCTTTGGGGATCGCCCAGCTCTTGAGCACGCCGTCGAGCTCCAAACGGAGGTCCCAGTGGAGGCGCGACGCGTCGTGTTTATGGACCACGAAGCGCAAAGGCTCTTCCGCCTCACTCCCTTGTGTGCCGGGAGGCTCAGGCGTCTTTTCAAAGTGACGTTTGGCGCGGTACTCGTCGAGTACCATGGGCTGCCCTCGCTGCCTTTAATAGGTCCTATAGTGTAATTCGCAAGAGTGGTGCGGGGCATGGATGAGGACAGGTGAAGTTCTTTTCAGGCTTTCCAGCCGTGTTGGCCGATCAGCTTGACGAACCGGCATCCCCCGTAGTTTTCCTCGCGATACCGGTCTTCCCCTTCCTTGGTGTAAACCATGAGGTCCTGGAACTGCTCGTCCCCGATCGGTATCACCAGTTTTCCACCGGTTTCGAGCTGGGCCAGCAGGGGATCGGGGGCGTCAGGGGCCGCTGCGGTGACTATTATGGCCGCGAAGGGGCTTTCGTCGCGCCACCCTTCGGTCCCGTCCCCGATGCGGACGACGATATTGGTGTACTTCAAAAGGTCGAAGACCTTGCGCGCCCTTTTTGCGAGATTGGGTAGTCGTTCTATGGAAAACACCCGGTCGGCAAGCTCGGCCAGAATGGCAGCCTGGTACCCGGAGCCCGTGCCTACTTCGAGGATCTTCTCGCGTCCCGTGAGCCCGAGGGCTTCTGTCATGAGTGCGACGATATAAGGTTGGGATATGGTCTGCTTCTCGCCGATGGGAAGAGGGTGGTCCGAATAGGCTTGAGGCCAGAGGGCCTCGTCGACGAAAAGATGGCGCGGGACCTTTCTGAACGCCGCAATCACCCTGGGGTCCTTGACCCCGCGCTGGATCAGGGTTTCTACCATTTGCTGGCGCTGGCTCTCGTATTCGTTGTTCATTACTTGGACAGCTCTTTGGCCCTGTTTTGCGCAGCTTCCAGGGCGCGCACCACATTTCCCTTGAACCCTTTCTCGTCGAGAACCACGAGTCCGGCGATGGTCGTGCCGCCGGGGGAGGTGATCGATTCCTTCATGAGGGCCGGGTGGAGCTTTTCCCGATCGAGCATGGCTATGGTGCCTTTCATGGTTTGGAGAGCAAGCCCGTATGCCTTGTCCCTGGCCAGTCCCATCTTCACCCCTCCGTCCGTCAGGGCTTCGAGGAAAGAGAGCACGAAAGCGGGCCCGCTTCCCGCGAGGGCCGTTACACCGTCCATCTGCTCCTCAGTGACTTCGACGCTCCTGCCGAGGGGCTTCAAGAGGGCCGTCACCCCATCCGATTCCTCTTGTGACAAAAGGTTGTTCGGGGCTATGCCGAGGGCCCCTTCTCCTATGGCTATGCAGATGTTGGGCATGACCCGTACTATCTTCGCGGGTTTCGGAATAAGATTGGAGATGGTCGATGCCAGGACCCCGGCCATGATGGAGATGACGATATTCGATTCGCTCACCGAAGGGGCAAGGGCAACGATCGCTGCCTTGGCATCCTGCGGTTTCACCGCCAGGATCACGTAACGGCACAAGGCGGCCAGATCCGACACGTCCTTGACGCGCTCGATGGCGTAAGCCTGTGTCATTGCTTCAGCCCTCGCGGCTTTCTTCTCGAAGAAGAGGATTTCGCTCTTGTCCATGCACGCATTGAGGAAGGCACGGACGATCGACTCCCCCATATTGCCCAGACCGATAATGCCTACTGTCTTCATTAGGATCTCCTGCACAGTTATTGGGGCTCGTACCGCCTGCGACCCACTTCGTGGGCCCCCGGTCGCTCACTTCGCTCGTTATTCGGGCAAAGCATAATGAAGCAAACTAAAGCGAAAGGCAAGTGAAAGTGCGGGCCGGTCGGGCTGGGGGAAACGAGCCCTCTGCGGCGCCCTTTTCGGCTCATGGCCTACGGCGTACATCGAGTACGCCATCCGGCCGATGAGCCTCAAATTGCATCCACAGATGACTCATTCCCCCCATCCGACCGTCCACTGCAGCGGACCTGTATCCTCTTGGCCCGCAGGTCCGGCCTTCATCGGTTGCCATAAACCGGCCCAATTTATAAGTGCCGCGGCCACCAGAGGCCGCGCAAATATCACTACATGTGGCGGCCCTGCAGGGCCGCCACATCAATGGCTCTTCTCTCCTATGCTTCACCGCAATTGGCCCAGCCGGGGGACAATTGGGGGATGCTCTTCGGCGGCCTACGGGGCCGCTATTCCAACAGGGTTTCTATCCTATGTACCCACATAACCATTTACCGACCGTCCTTTGCCTCTTCTTGCCTTCACCCGCTTCCCAGGTGTCCCATCCGGCTCCACCTTATCTGTTATAACAGATGGGCGCCTAATTCTAAAGGTAAAACTCATTACCAAAGCTTACCCGATGATGTGGATTCTTTTCTTCCTGGCTGTCGCCCTGAGCAGGATTGTTGTCGCTCCCGGTCCTCCGGCGGACATTTTGGAGCTGGCGAAGGCGACTACCCATTTCCTGTGCATGGCACGTATGATCCACTCTTTCAGCTTTTCTTTCAGGACCGGCCCGCTTTTCGATTTGAGTCCCCTTCCGTGGATGACCTTGACGCAACAGACCTGCCCCTGCACCGCGTCCTGAATGAAGGCCCGGAACACTTCGTGGGCGTCGTCGGCACCCAGACCATGCAGGTCGAGGACCTTCTGAACCGAGAATTCGCCATTCCGCAGCTTCTCCATGACAAGAGGGTTGAGGTCGTCCACGTAGCCTTCCATATACTCAGGAAGGTTGATCACATTGGGCACGCGTTCCTCTTTCAGCGCCTCCTCCATCTCCCGGTCGTGGCCCGGCACGGGAGGGACTCCTTGAGCCCCTTTGGGCGAGCCCGGGACCCTCATCTTATCCGAGGCGATCCTTTTTACGCCCCGCATCGCCTCGATAAAGGTCTCATTTTCGTCCGGCTGCTTGGGAGGTGCGGGGGGCGGGGGAGGACTCGCAGGCGCTTCCTGCCGCTCTTCGGTTATTGCGACGCAGCCCTCTTTGATGATGTCAGGCAGCTCCCGGAAGAACCGGTAAATGGAATCATCTTCCTTCATTACCATAATTAGAACCGATAACAGGACCGACTGCAAGGGAGGGCACTAGGGCACGAAAGGGGCCGGCCCTCTACTTTTCCCCTTTCTTGCGTTCCTCGACCATACAGGATATCCCTCGGCCTTCGAACCCCGAGACGAAGCAGCGGTTGTCGAAAACGCATGCGGCTGCTTTTCTGTCGCCCGATTTCCAGCGGTTGACAAGGCCCGGCTCGCGGATAAGGGGCCTGCACAGGGAGATGTAGTCGGCCACGTTTTCCCGGACCAACCTCTCAGCCGTCTCGATGGTGCGGATTCCTCCCACGAGCATAAGAGGCAGACTGACCCTTTTCTTATAGCGCTTCGCCGTATTTTCGTAATAGGCTTCCGGATCGCCGGCAGCAGGCTTTCCCTTCCGGGACGGGATGTTCTTCCCCGAGAGGAATGTGCCGCCGCTCATCTCTATTGCGCTTACACCACTTTTTTCCAGCATCATAGCTGCCTCGATCATGTCGTCTGCGGAGAGACCTCCGTCGAGGAAATCTTCGGAGTTGATCTTGACGAAGACCGGATAGCCTGGCGACACGGCTTTCCTGATCGCCTTGACCACTTTCACCAGGAGCCGTGCCCTGTTCTCTATGCTCCCTCCGTATTCGTCGGTCCTCTTGTTGAAGTAGGGCGAGAGGAACTGGCTGAACAGGTAGCCGTGGGCCCCGTGAATCTGGACGCCGTCGTAGCCGGCGGCTTCCGCGCGGGCTGCGGCTAAGGCGAATGCCTTGGTCACCGCTTCCATATCCACGGGCGTCATCTCTTTGATGGGCAGTCCTGTATCGGTCTTTGTTGCCGACGGCCCCATGGCGCCTGCCTCGCCCGTGCGGCCGTGGGCACCTGCATGAGCGAGCTGAACCACGATTTTTCCGCCCAGGTCGTGGACGGATGCGGCCATCCGGGAGAGGCCGGGCAGGAAGTCGTCCGAATAGATCGCCGTCTGAAGCTTCAGCGCCCGTCCCTCGGGACTCACGAAGGCATGACCGGTAATGATCAGGCCCACTCCGCCCGATGCCAGCTTGCATACCATATCGATGAGCCGGGGGGTGACCGCGCCGCGATCGTCGGCCAGCCCTTCCCACGTTGCCGAGCGGACGAAGCGGTTGGCCATCGAAAGATTTCCTATACGGGTCGCTTCAAAAAGAACAGCCATTGGTCACCTCATTTTTTCACAATCCTAACTTGCCGGATGGCGAAGGTCAACACCATCATGAGGATGTAGCTCCAACTCTATACCCGTTCAAGGGATGAGACAAATGGTTTCTGATGCATGACAGGGTGAACGCACCTGGAAATCCAAGGTGACTTTGAGAAACATATGGCAGCCAGGGCATACGGGCCAGACTGACGAAGGGGCAAAGAGGCAAAGGCAAAGGCAAAGGGGCAAAGGCAAATGGAAGGGTCCGAGGCGTGGCCGGTCGGATGGGAGGAATCGCGATCTGCGGCGCTCTGCCGCACCTCATGCCCATCCGCCGTACATCAAGTACGGCTGCGGTCAATGAGGCACGACAGCCCATCCACACCTCACGATCCCTCCCATCCCACCGGCCGGTGGCACGCGGAGCCGTATCTTTAAAAGCCCGCGGCTCCGGCCCTCATAGGATGTAGACACCAACACCAATTGAATAAGAGCGGC
>CAVVPU010000260.1:0-11888 GCA_963750015.1 uncultured delta proteobacterium
TCAAGCTGGGCCACATCAGGAAAAAGCAGCATTCCAACCAGCATAATTACCCTCCGCAAGAATGGTCAGGATAGGTCTTATGAGTCGTATCGAACCCATAGGACCTATCAAAAGGCTTTTCACAGTCTCTTTTCGGCTTCGTCACATGTTACACACCCCTATTCTCTCAGTCAAGGGATCGCTTCTTCTGCCCTTAGCCTGACCGGCGCCGCTCAAAAAAGGCCTCGTCGTGAGTCTATTTTTTCGCCTTTTTCTTGCTAAAGGGGCCACTAATCACTTGACAGAAACCAACCTAACGGTAAGAATTGATAACAGTATGCCAGGCTCGAATCGTCATCGGGATAAGGCGACGTTTCAACGGCTCGCCTCAAAGCCGAGAACCGAGAGGATCCTGGCGGGATGGTGTTGAAGGTACAAGAGGAGAGGATATGGCGGCAAGCGAGACGAAGGAACCGAAAGGCAGCATTTCCGAACGGTTGCGCTCTTTTTTCGGCGGCCAGGGCAACGCGAAAAAGGACGGCCTTCCGCCCAGAACTCATTTCAGCATCTGGTATTTTGTGATCACCATGATCCTGATCATGGTTTTGCAACAGTATTTCCTTTCTCAAAAGGCTGAGACCATCTCTTACAGTCAATTCAAGCAGGACCTTGCCCAGGGAAGCGTGGAGAAGGTGACCATCGGTCCGGACAACATCGCGGGGAACTTCAAAGGCAAGGACAACAAGCCGGGCGAGCAATTCGTCACCGTCCGGGTCGACGACCCCGGTCTCGTGAAAGAGCTGGACGATCACAAGGTCGATTACTCGGGACGCTACGAGAGCAAACTTCTGGGGAGTGTCCTCTCGTGGATCCTCCCCATCGCGGTTATGATCCTGATCTGGCGGTACGCGATGAAGAAGATGGGGCCGGGGATGGGAGTCATGTCATTTGCCAAGAGCAAGGCCAAGCTTTTCGCGCAGAACGAGACGAAGGTCAATTTCTCCGATGTGGCGGGCATCGACGAGGCAAAGCAAGAACTCCAGGAGGTGGTCGAGTTCCTGCAAAGCCCGGAAAAATTCCAAAGGCTCGGCGGAAGGATCCCTAAAGGGGTTCTTCTCGTGGGAGCGCCGGGGACCGGCAAGACCCTCCTGGCAAAAGCAGTGGCCGGGGAGGCCAAAGTACCCTTTTTCAGCATCAGCGGGTCCGAGTTCGTAGAAATGTTCGTCGGCGTCGGAGCATCCCGCGTACGCGACCTCTTCGCCCAGGCAACGGGCCAGGCTCCCTGCATCATCTTCATCGACGAGCTCGACGCGCTCGGGAAGGCCCGAGGCATGAATGTCATGGGCGGAAACGACGAAAGGGAACAGACGCTCAACCAGCTTCTTGTGGAGATGGATGGGTTCGGATCGAATACGGGGGTCATCATCATGGCCGCCACCAACAGGCCGGAGATCCTCGACCCGGCCCTGCTAAGACCGGGGAGGTTCGACCGCCAGATCGTCGTGGACCGTCCGGATATAAACGGGCGGGAAGCGATCCTCAAGATACATTCAAGGAGCGTCCTCTTGGGGCCGGACGTCGACCTCCGCAAGATCGCGGCCCTTACGCCGGGGTTCGTGGGAGCCGACCTCGCCAATCTCGTCAATGAGGCCGCCCTCCTGGCAGCACGGAGTGACAAGCAGGCCGTGGGACCGAACGAGTTCGACGAGGCGATCGATCGGGTGATGGGGGGGCTCGAAAAGAAGAACCGGGTCATGAGCCCGCAGGAGAAGAAAATCGTTGCCTTTCACGAATCGGGTCATGCCCTCGTGGCAGAGTCCGTAGAGTTTGCCGATCCGGTGCACAAGGTATCGATCATTCCCCGGGGCATTGCGGCTCTCGGCTACACACAGCAACGGCCGAGCGAGGACCGCTACCTTATGACCCGTCCCGCGTTGCTCGACCAGCTCGCGGTTCTTCTGGGTGGCAGGGTCGCAGAGGAGCTTGTGTTCGGCGACATCTCGACGGGAGCCCAGAACGACCTTCAGCGGGCAACGGACATCTCCCGCGCCATGGTGGCCGAATACGGCATGAGCGACCTGCTGGGTCCGGTGACCTACGAGCGTCCCCGGCAGCCTGCGTTTTTCCCCGAGAATTACTCGTCGGGCAAGGCCTACAGCGAGAAGAGGGCAACTCAGATCGACGATGAAGTCTCCCGGGTCATGGCCGAAACCCACGAAAGGGTGCGAAAAATCCTCTCAGAGCGCAGGAAGGTGCTCGATGAGCTGGCCGGCCTCCTCATGGAAAAAGAGCTCGTGGAAGGGGAGGACCTGAGAAAAATGTTGTCTGAACAAGGACTGGGGAAGGTCGACAAAGACAAGGCATAGGAATGACTTGCCTTCTGTGGTTCCGATGGGTTGTGAAAAAGAGTGAGAAGGAGCCCAGGCCCGAGAATTGCATCACGGTTCGGAAGAGAATCGTCAGCGTGGCGGCAAGGCATGTAGATGAGAGAATTCTAATCTTCCCTTAACCCACGTTTAATTTTCATTTTGTATACTCTTGGGTGATCGCTTTTAATGCGGTCGCATAACGGGAACCGTTCCTGAGGATTATATTATAGGGACGGGTGATACTATAAACCTAGGGACTCAGGTGATATCATGGGAAAAAGATCAAACGCGGCCAAGAATGAGAAAGAGCAATGGGAGTCGGAAGAAACAGAGCAGCTCGATCAGGAATATGAGGACAGAACCTTAGCTCTGAGAAAGGAGCCGCTATCGAGAAAGGTACATCTTATGAACTCCGGGGTGAAGGAGATCAGATGTGTCTGCTGTATGCGGGTCAGCCCGATAGCGGGAGCAGAAGAGCTTGGCGAAGGATGGGTATGTGAAGACTGCCTGTCCGAACCGGCACAGGCGGCACAGAGATAGTAAAACTTGCTCGATTCCCGCCGAATTTTAAGGCGCGAGAAGAAAGACATCGCGAAACTCGAACCGCGAATCGCGAAAGTTGAAGATAAAGAAGCGAACGGCCACCCTCACCCTACCCTCTCCCCTCATCAAGGGCGAGGGAAACAGAACATGTGTCTCTGCAATGTTCCTTTTGGCGGCCTCTCGGGCCGCCGCTCCTATTCAATTGATGTTGGTGTGTACATCCTATGAAGGCCGGAGCCGCGGGCTCTTTAATGATACGGCTCCGCGTGCTACCGGCCGGTCGGCTGGGAGGGATCGTGAGGTGTGGATGCAATTTGAGCCTTGCTGCCCGGATGGCGTACTAATGTACGTCGGAGGGCGCATGGCGAAAAGTGCGCCGCCGGGTGCCCGCGTGCGGGCGGCACGATTCCTCCCAGCCGACCGGCCACACCTCGGACCCACATTTTCCGTCTCGCCTCTTTGCCTCTCTCGCCCCTTTGGATCTTGCGGGAGATGCACGGTGTTTCGCGCATAAGGTTCATCGAAGTCCCTAGGCTGCTCGTCTCCTTAGACGGTCTCCTGAGGCCTGGGCACGTCTATTGCAAGCCGTCACGGATATGTTTCTCCTCAAGATACAATGGGAACTCCTCGGTCTGAAGGCCCCCGTATTCTCATGGCTGGTCTCGTTTTTTTTGATCTTCTACTCCATCTATATCTATTCGACCCATCGCGAGGCGTCAAGAAACCGACAACGGGTGCTCGCCGTCGCCGACAAGAGACTTAAGTCCGTCCGGGGCACGACCCCTGCCCGTCCCGGTGAGGGACTGACGCGCTGGATGTACGACTCCATATCCACCGCGCTCGCGGATCTGGTCCCGCTCCAGGCCGCCTGGGGGGCTATCGCCTCCTCCATCATCAAGATCGAAAGGAAGGGGGAAGAAAGACTCTGGGTAGGCGAGGACATCGGACAGGCCATGACGGATCTGGCCGAGGTCGACAACCAGTCTTACCGGGCGGCCCCTACGGTGATCTCAGGCATAGGTCTCTTGGCCACTTTTCTCGCGATACTCGTGGCCCTTCTCGACGTGAGACTGGCCCAGAACCGGATTCAGGGACTCGACCTCCTCGTGCAGGGTCTGTCCGGAAAGTTTCTCTCCTCGGTGGTGGCTGTCGCCTGCGCCACCATCCTGATACACGCGGAGAAGGGCCTAACCCGACCGGTGCGTGAGGCAGCCGCGTCCCTCACCACTACCCTCAAGACCCTTCTGCCCAGGCTCGGCCAGGGTCAGATGCTCTCGAACCTCCTTACCGAGATATCGGCTCAGTCAAATACGCTCGGGAACTTCAAGGCCGAGGTCATGCAGGGCCTCAAGGAAGGCCTGTCCGAAGGCGTCAAGCCGGCCCTTTCCGCTCTATCTTCCCTCGAAAGGATCGCCTCCCGGCTCGACAAGAGCCAGGGTGAAGGCTTCCGGGAAGACTTTTCTCGCATATCAGGATCGCTTGCAGAAACGGCCGCGCTTCTTCGCAAAATGAATGACCAGACAGTCAAGAATCAGACTGTCATAAACGACTTTATCGAGCGGGCACTCTCTTCGACAGTCCAGGGGACATCGGCCATGCAGGCCCGGATGGAACAACTGACCGCTGCCGTCAACGCGGTCGTGGACAAACTCCAGAAGAGTACGGGTGAATCGGTCGCCTCCGTAGACACGGCCCTCACATCCATCACCGCCAATGTTTCGGAGAGGCTTTTGGAACTCTCCGCCCGGATGGCGGCCGCCATCGAGGAGACATCGACACGCTCGACCGGTAAAACCAAGGAATATATGGATCAGGCTGTCTCCCTCAATTCCCGAAGCGCGGAGCATCTTTCCCGGCTCATCGAAAAACACGGCTCGGAATTGACCAGGGTGGAAGATCTGAAAGGCCTTCTCGACGATACCATCAAGGGATTCACCACCTCCATCGACAAGTACGGCCGGGTGACGGAGGGGCTGCAGCATGTGTTCTCCCAGCTCGGCGCAGGAATCGCCTCACTCGGGGAGACGGCGAAATCGATCGGGCAAAACCAGAAAGAGGCTTCCCGTGTCTCGATTTCCCTTTCCCAGCAGATCGACGCCATGAGAGACTTCAGCCTCGAGCAAGGACAGATATGGGCGAGGATCCAGACATCCATGATGGAGTACGAAAAGGTTTTCGGCACGGTCGAAGGCCACGCAGCCGAAATGCTCTCCCATATCGCCCACCACCTTCAGGACTACTCCGAGGCGACCGAGAGACACTTCTCCCACCTCGCCCTTGCTGCGGACAATCTGGTTTCACAGGCGACCGGGCGGCTCTCAGGCTCCATCGACGAGCTCTCGGAGCAGCTCGACGATCTGCATTCGGCCCTCGGCGGCATGGCCAGGGCCTCTGAGACGATGAGGCAATGATTGAGGACCATGGGTCAGCAGGAAGGAACAGCATCCCTCGGCAATCAGGGGAGGATCTCCCTTGATGAGCTGCGTCAGGCGGTGACGCGCATAAGCGCCAGAATGACGGCCTACGTGGAATCCGTCGACGCCGAGCCCGATCAGGCTCGTCTCCCGAACCTCACCGCCCTTCTAGGGCTGATGGGGACGGCCTTCCCCCAAAGACCTCCCTATAACACCCGGCACACGGCCCAATGGGAAGGTTTCGCCGCGGGTGAGAGGAAAGACCTCGACCGGACGGCCGTCCGGTATCTCTGCTGGCAACCGGAGATCGCCATAAGCCCGAAGTTCCTCGCCTATCTCTGGGGTTCGGGCATGAAAATGGGGGTCCGATCGCTCGCCGGCCTGGTCCGTTCCTGTCACACAGCGTGGGGAATCGCGGAAGGGAGGTCTTCGACGGGCGTGATCAAGGACCTTATTCTCCGATATGAGGGACCGAGCCCGATAATACTGAAGTGGAAAACGGACTCCAACGCCCTTTTCGGCGCCCGCGGTCCCTCGATTCTGGCCGAGAGGTTTGTCGGCTCGGGCGTTACCCTTAATGCTTTCTTCGGCGAATGGTACCTCGATCCCGAGTCCCCCTTCAGCCGGGAAGTGGTGGCCAAGGCATCCGCAGTCTGTCGGGAACAGTTCGGGGAGGCCTCTCCCGATTTGTTGAGGCTTCTCTTCGGAGAGCTCCTGTCGTGGCCCGGATGGGACCTGTCCGCCTTAAGACGGGAGATAGGCTCGCTCATCCTGGTTGCAGCGAGTGCCCAGGCTCGCCAGACACTCCAGAGGTTCCTTCTGATCCCTAAAGTTCTGGGCGATCCCCGGATGCCGGAAAATGACGGAAATTGGGCTGAGATGGCGCCGGAGGCCAAAAGCAGGGTCCTGGGATGGCTGTCAGAGAATCCTTTCGCTCTTCAGGAAAGGGTTTACCGGCAGGGGCATGGATGGACCTGGCAGAAGGCTGGACAGCAATATAAGGTGGCCCACTTCGAGACGGAGTAGCCTTCGCCCCGCCTTTCATAAGTAGTTCTCGCTCCACACAACCATCGGGAATCGGGGCCCTTCACTCGCTTCCTGGGGTCTGCGGGTCATCCGTAGCTTCTACGCCCGGTCCCGAGGCGAGCTCCTCGTAGGTAAAGACCTTGTCAATATCGAGTGGGGGGGAGGGTCGGGCCCGAAGGGGGTGAGAACCACGTGGGGGGACATGGCTCTTTCGGACCCGAACCCGTTCTTCAGAACTTATCGAATTTATCGTCGAACTTTTCAGTGCCCGCGTCCATCTTGAGGCTGACTCCCGAAGGGCGCTTTCGGCCCCTCTTTGCCTCGAAGGCGACTATCGAGCACTCCTCGGCGTTCATATCTTCAGAAGCGGATGCGCCATCTTCTGCAAAGGTCTGTCTGTAATGGGTGGTCATCCGATCACTTTCCTTACCGCGCTGACGAGCTGTTCCGGCCTGAAGGGCTTTATGATCCATCCTGTGGCGCCGGCGGCTTTTCCTTCCTGCTTTTTCGAGTCGTGAGATTCGGTGGTGACCATGAGGATCGGGATGAATCTGGTTGCGATGTTCCGGCGGACCTCCTTGATCAGCCCTATCCCGTCGAGGTTCGGCATATTGAGATCGGTGATTACCATATGAACGGGCGTGGTCTTGAGCTTGTCGAGCGCGTCCCTGCCGTCAACCGCCTCTATGGCCTCATAGCCTGCATTCTTGACCGTAAAAAGGACCATTTGCCTCATGCTCGTCGAGTCGTCGACCACCAGAACGGTCTTAGCCACGGACGACCTCCGGATGAGCCGAAAAGAGCCTGACCTTGCGTGCAGATAAGTGGTACGCCTTTTCCATCAATTCCATTTCTCCATCCATCCAAATCAGCTGCTACAATGGTCATCGGAATTCCCGGGAATAACTCAAGGGCTATGGATACGCAATTTGTGCGCATTAAGTGCGTAGAGCATTCTAGGTATTTTGGACGATTCCGGTAAGTTTCCGAAGCCTTGGGGCCGGCGAAAGCTTTACCACAAAATCGCGTCTGCCGGCGTGAACGGACGGCTGGGGATAGACTCAGGAGGAGATGCGCCCGTTTAGGTCGAGCCGCGCGTCTTCAGGTAGGCTTGCAGATTGACCTTCTTGTTGCTCAGATCGAGCTTCTTCCTGATGTTATTCTTGTGGGTGTCGATGGTGCGCTTCGATAGACCCAGAATCGTCGCAATTTCCTTGCTCGTCTTGCCGGTCCTCGTCAGGTTGGCAACCTGAATCTCCATGGGCGTGAGGTTCGCATAGCGTGTTCCAGTCTTCTGAAGCAGTGGAGATGCAATATCCTCGAAGCTCGACTGGAGTATGCCCAGGTAGGTCGATTGGCTTTCGCTCAGATGACTCTGCTTCAGTTTTTCGAGATAGGGGAAAATCATTTCCATGATGTTGGAAAGGATCGTATTCTCGAGCATCTTCCTGTCTTCCTCACGGTTCCTCAGCAGCACCTTCAGTGCAGTATTGGCTTCTTCCAGTTTCCGGGATTCGATCTCCAGCTCCTTTTCCCTTTCCTTCAATACTTCCTCTGCCAGCTTGCGCATCGTCACGTCCCTGATGTAGGAAAGGGTTGCAGGTTTTCCCTGGTAGGTGATGGTGGCAACGGACGACTCCAGATCGATAACGGAGCCGTCTTTCCTGATTCCTTTGATTTCGTAACTCCCGGGGGCCTTGTGACCTTTCTGTCTCTCTCTGATTCCTTTCGCCACCGTCTCCCGGTAATCGGGGTGCAACATCGAGACAGGAGACTTTTCCATAACTTCCTCGATCCTGTCGTACCCATAGATGTCGAGCAACTTCTTATTCACATAGAGGTGTTTCTCTTCACTGACTATGGCGACCCCGTCACTGGAGCTTTCTATAGCCGTCCGGTAGCGCTCCTCCGATTCTCTGAGGCGGACCTCCGCCTTTTTACGTTCGGTGATATCCCTCCAGGCAGTGTAAATCATCTGTTTTCCCCGGATGGGAACAGCTGTGAGTGACACGTCAACCCACAATTCTTCATTGGAAAAGGTCCGATGAACCCAGTCGAAACGGTCAAACCCTTCTTTCAGCGCGATCCTGGCGTGCTTTTTGGCGCTTTCCGCTGACGGGCTGCCGTCCGGCTGCCTTTCGGGAGAGATATCGATGGGATTCAAGCCCAAAAGCCGCCCCTTTTCCGAACGGCCCATGATAACCAGTGCAGCTTCATTGCAGTCTATGAATCCGTCTTTGCCCAAGAGGAGCGCGGGATCGGCCGACTTCTCGAAGAGGAGCCTGAACTTCTCCTCGCTCTCGCGCAGGCTTTGCTCCATCTTCTTGTGTTCTGAGATGTCTCTCACAAAAGCCCATATTTCCGAAGGGTTGCCGTCCTGGTCCTTGATAAGGCGCATCCTGATCTCCACAGGGAAGATCGAGCCGTCATTTCGCACATCTTCTTTTTCGTAGACATCCGAATAGCCTTTCTTGAGCACCTGTTCCCGGATGATCTCGTCATCGAGGGCATGCCACTTTTCGGGTGACAGATGGTGGTAAGGCATGCCCGGGAGCTCCTCCTTGCAATAACCCACCATGGCCTGGAAAGCCGGATTGCACTCGATGATCCGGCCGTCCAGGTCCATCGAGACAAACCCGTCGGGCAGCGTTTCGAAGAGCCCGCGATACCTGCTTTCCGACCTTCTCAGGGCCTCCTCGGCGACCTTTTGCCCTGTGACGTCAAGAAGTGAGACCACGCTTCTCTTCGTGCCCGGGATCATGGCAACGGCGGCAATGACATCTCTTTTCAAGCCTGCCCTGTCGATTATCCGGAATTCATATCTCTCGGGTGAACTATGGGGATCGACTCTCCTCGCATGATGATAGGATGTCACCTTTTCCCGATATTCCTTTTCGACGAATTCTTGCCAGGCTTTCTTGCCTTCCGTCTCCTCCCTCGAACAGCCGGTGAGCAGCTCGAAGGCTCTGTTCACGCGGGAAATAGTCATGTCTTCCTCTAGTATGACCATTACGGTGCGGGTAGCTTCAAGGATGGTTTGAAAGAGACGCTCGGAAAAAGCCTCATCAGCCCGATTGCCGGCGTCCTCTGGTAATCCTTTACCACGCGTTTCTTTAGGTGACATATTTCCTCCTCCGGACACAGTCCCGTGCAGCCCCAAGATCCTCTATGATCCGTTCACGGCTCATCACCGAGCTTGGCCTCACGAGACGGTGTTCCCGTCTGTCAAGCGCGGTGTCACAAGCCTTAACTCTTGCGACCAACTCCTCGGGTGCACTTCCCGATATCACGATGGCTTCTGTGTAATGCCTTCGCATACATTGTATACATATGTAATATATCTATATACACCGAAAGAAGGGATCAAGTCAAGATTAAAAAGCACTTGTCCAAACAAAGATGTATAAATTCCTATTCATATTCAGGACTTCGTCTTCAGTTTAAGGGGGCTCGCGTCGCCCCCTCGACCGGCAAAGCCGGCCGAGCCTCCCCTTCATAAAAAGGAAGGACCGCCGCAGGCGCGCACTGCCCGTCGAGCAATAACCGGGCCTCCTTTTCTGCCATTACCGGGGCTCGCGTCGCCCCCTCTGCGGGCAAAGCCCGCAGAGACTCCCCTTCATAAAAAGGAAGGACCGCCGCAGGCGCGCACTGTTGGGTGAACAACAGACCTTTGCCCGTCGAGCAGTAACCGGGCCTCCTTTTCTGCCATTACCGGGGCTCGCGTCGCCCCCTCTGCGGGCAAAGCCCGCAGAGACTCCCTCAAAGCTTGCTCGTCGGGACGTAGTCCCGAATGGTCCTGGCCTCTTTTGCATATTTTAGGAAGGACCGCCGCAGGCGCGCACTGCCATTCCGCGCGGGCTCACTTTCCATCTTTGACCGCCGCAGGCGCGCGCTGCCGGTTGAGCAATAACCGGGCCTCCTTTTCGTCTATACTATAAGGGTGGAGGGAAGAACTTTCCTGGTGGCTCATCCATGGAAGGGTCGTCCCTGAATTTCTGAAACGAGGACGGTAACTGATGACAACCTCCAAGGCAGATTACGGAATAGATGCGCCGGGCATGGTGCGCAACCTGACGGTGGCAGGATTGGCTGCGTTTGTGGCGGGTCTCATTCTCTACGCCATACTTGGCACGCGCCTGCCGCCTGCGGCTGACGTCCTCTTTACAGCGGGCCTCCTGTCAGCTTTATTCCTGCTCGCCACCGCAGGGTTGATGGTATGGAGCAGCAGATACGGCAAGATCCGCCAGAGGGAGGAACTTCTCGACACCCTTGTGCTCGCCGGGGACGAGTTGCTCCTCGACGTCGGTTGCGGCCGCGGCCTCCTTCTCGTGGGGGCGGCGCGACGCTTGCCTCGCGGAAGGGCCTTCGGCATTGACCTCTGGCAGGAAGTGGACCAATCCGGCAACGGCATGGAGGCAGCCCTTGCGAACGCGGCGGCCGAGGGCGCCGCCGACCGGGTGGAGATAAAGACGGCGGACATGCGCGAGCTACCCTTTCCCGAAGCTTCCATGGACGCGGTGATATCGAGCCTCGCCATCCATAACGTGCCAACCAGTGAGGGCCGGGCAAAGGCTATTCGGGAGATCGACCGGGTACTCAGGCCCGGGGGCAAGATAGCCCTCCAGGACATCCATAACATCGACGAATACGTGGAGACCCTGAAACAACTGGGATGGGATGGAGTCGAGCCATCGCGACCGATTTTCCGGATCTTTCCGCCGGTCCGCTTGATTACCGCGCGAAAACCGATCCGTTGAGCAAAAGAGCCCCAGGGACCTTATTCACCGGTCCCTGGGGCTCTTTTGCGATCCGTCGTCTATGGCGGACTACATCTCGATAACCACTTTGATCTGGTCGTGGTCATCTGCGGTCAGCGCGAACCCTTCCGCCGTCTTCGAAAGAGGAAGTATCTTGGTGACGTACTTCGCGGCAGTTATCTTCCCGGCCTGGATGAACTCGGCCGTCTCCAACCAGCGGGGCACCCTCGGTCCCAGGCTTCCCCAGGCGATCTGCATATGAAGCAGGGAGGGATCGAATCCCACGGACGGGTCCGTATGGCCGACTCCCGGCCCGATCCACGAAGTCATGGCGCCCTCCGACGGTCCCACGTCCGCCCTTACTTTGAAGGGCGAGTAATAGTAGCCGGCGAGCCAGACGCAGCCCGCCCTCCTCACCGAAGCGATGGAGTCCAACAGGGCCTGTGGTCTGGTGTCGATCACGATGACCACGTCCACGCCTTTGCCTTTTGTCTCCTTCATGACCGTCCTCACCACGTCCTGCTCTATGGTGTTGATGAGTACGTCGCCGCCGACCTCACCCATCGCCTTGAGGCGCTTATCAGAGACGTCCGCAGCTATGACCTTGACGCCGCGCTCCTTCATCATGGCGGTCACGCCCAGGCCCATCAACTCTCCGCCGAGGACGAGGGCAGTCTCGCCGGCTTCGGCCTTCCGGGAGAGTCCGAGGGCCAGATAGAGGGGCTCGATCATGGCTAAATCGATCCAGGAGAGGTCTTTGGGCAAGATGGCCGCGCTTTCGTTCGTGATGAAGGGTATCC
>CAVVPU010000261.1:0-37550 GCA_963750015.1 uncultured delta proteobacterium
CAAGGGTCTCAAGTCGGGTATCGAGGCTTTCAAGAAGATAGCGGCCGGCCAGGCCCTTTTCTTTTCGAGGGGCGATAATTCGGGAACCGACGCCAAGGAAAAATCGATGTGGAAGAGTGCGGGCATAAATCTCCAGGGGCAGAAATGGTACCAGGAGACAGGGTTGGGCATGGGGCAGACCCTGAACGTCGCCTCCGAGAAGAAGGCCTACACCCTCACCGACAGGGGGACCTACCTGGCTTTGAAAAAGAGCCTCGGACTTGATATATTGACTGAGGGCGACGCCGTGCTGCTCAACATCTATCACGTCATCGAGGCGAACCCGGCAAAATCGCCCAAAATCAACGTGGAAGGGGCCAAGGCTTTTTCTGATTTCATGGTTGCTCCGGAGACCCAAGGCGTTATTAAGAGCTTCGGCGTCGACAAATACGGCTCGCCCCTCTTTTTTCCTGATGCAGGCAAGAGCGAGGATTCCCTGGGGAAATAGACGGACGAAAGGCTGACGTGGCGCGCGAATCCCTGTCCGTCCTTAGGGTCGTCCAAGAAGGGAGTTTCAGGTGAGCAGGGCATGGGACTGATTTTTGACGGCCTCCGAAAGGCCCTATGGCTTATAGTCACCCTTAACCCTGAGGTCATGGGTATCACCCTTCTTTCGCTCAAGGTCTCAGGGATAGCCACCCTCATCAGCCTCGTCCTAGGCATATCCGCAGGAACCGCCATCGCCCTCAGCCGCTTTCCGGGCAGGCAGATCGCCATCGGCCTCATTAACACGGGCATGGGCCTACCCCCTGTGGTGGTGGGCCTTTTCGTCAGCATCCTCCTCTGGCGGAACGGTCCACTCGGCTTTCTGGAGCTGCTCTATACGCCTACAGCCATGATCATCGCCCAGACCGTGATCGCCACCCCCATAGTCATGGGCATCACCCTGGCAGCCATGCAGCAGCTTCCGAAGAAGCTCAAGCTTCAGATCCTCGCCCTCGGCGCCACGCGCCTCCAAGCGTTGTGGATCCTCATCAGGGAGGCCCGGCTCCCCCTTCTTGCCGCGGTCATGGCCGGGTTCGGGGGCGTCATATCGGAAATAGGGGCCTCCATCATGGTGGGCGGTAACATCAAAGGGTACTCACGGGTGCTCACCACAGCCACGGTCATGGAGACGAGCCGGGGCAATTTCGACATGGCCATAGCCCTGAGCATCATCCTCTTGCTCCTCGCCTACGCGGTCAATCTGATCCTTACCCACATCCAGCAGCGCGGGCGGCCCGGGTGAAGCAGGCAACCCTTCTCATTACAGGCAGATCGCTCGCCATGGTGCGCGGTGATGCCGTGATCCTCGACGTGCCCCAATTTGAAGTCATGGAGGGCGAGGTGCTCTCCCTCGTCGGTCCGAACGGTGCGGGAAAGACGAGCCTCCTCCAGACCCTTGCCTATCTCGCCGCACCTTTTTCGGGTGATATATTCTTTCGCGACCGGAAGGTGGGACACGACTGTACCGTCCTCGAGTACCGCCGGGCCATAGCCATGGCCTTTCAGGAACCCCTTCTCTTCGACACGACCGTTGCACAGAACGTGGCATCGGGCTTGCGCATCAGGGGGGTCAAGGGCACCGCATTGTCGGAGCGGGTGGCAGAGTACCTTGACCTCTTCGGCATCTCCCACCTCACGGACCGCGCTGCGCGGAGCCTGTCAGGCGGCGAGGCCCAGAGGACGAGCCTGGCCCGGGCCTTCGCCGTGAAGCCCGAGGCCATACTCCTCGACGAGCCCTTCGCATCACTCGATCCCGGAAGCCGCGAGCCCCTGGTGGACGACATACAAAAGGTGCTGGAAAAGACCAAAGCGACCACGGTGCTTGTTACCCACGATCTCACGGAAGCCTTGAGGCTGTCCGACAGGATAGCCGTCATGGACCGGGGCAGGATACATCAGATCGGCACCCCGGATGAGGTGATGGACAGGCCCGCGGATGAGATGGTCGCTTCCTTTGTAGGGGCCAACACGGTGATAGCGGGCGTGGTGAGGGAAAAAAGAGGGGGGAGGCTCCTGGTAAGCGTTAATGGCGAGGAGATCGAAAGTGCAGGAGATTTTAAGGTAGGGGAGAGGGTAGGCCTCTACATCAGGCCGGAAAAGGTGCGCGTCGAGCCCATTCCGGGGCCTGGCGGAGGGGGGCAGGGGCGGACGACCACCGGTGGCATTGGTGGCACCCGGACCACCGTTGCCGGAAACCTTTTCCCGGCAACGGTGGTGAGAATAGTGCCAATGGGATTCTATGAGAAAGTGCATTTGGATTGTGGATTCCCGCTGATAGCGTACGTGACCAGACAGTTGTCGGAGGAGATGGGGGTGAGGGAGGGGCAGGGGGCGCTAGCCTCCTTCGAACCGGAATCAGTGCACGTAATAGCAAGGAAGGGGAAGTAAGGAAGGCGATTCTGCAGCAGTGGTCGACCGCAGGGGTCAACTTTTTTCCTCTCCCTTGGCGAGGGGAGAGGGTAGGGTGAGGGTGGACCTTGCTCTTCGTTCTTCTGTGGTTCTTTAAGCAAGTGAAAGTGAAACGTGGATTAGAGGCATGAATGTGGGCACGAGGTACGGCCGGTCGGATGGGAGGAATCGCGATCTGTGACCTCAACTTTGGTGTCCACTGAAGTCAGCTTAGCCCACTGCGGCGCTCTGCCGTACCTCATGCCCATCCGCCGTACATTTAGTACGGCTGCGGTCAATGAGGCACGACAGCCCATCCACACCTCACGATCCCTCCCATCCGACCGGCCGGTGACACGCGGAGCCGTATCTCCAAAAGCCCGCGGCTCCGGCCTTCATAGGATGCACACACCAGCACAATTGAATAGGAGCGGCGGCCCTGGAGGCCGCAAAAGGTAGAACAAGAATCTAACCGCCTGCACGTAACGATGTTACCTGAAAATGACCGAGTCGGCTCGGGACGGGTTATCCTAATGAAGCATTTTGCCATTGCCATTCTTTTTCTATCGGCGTAACATGTCGGAAGCGGTCTGCTATGAATGAAATATCCAGGCTTTGAGGAAAGCGAATTCAACAGAGCCGACGAGCTGCAGGGACGCGCTCGGTCCCACCAGCAAAGCATAACGAAAGAGAAGCAAATGAAAAATGATAGCGAGGGCCTAATTCCCCCAAGTATAATGCCCTACTTGCGTGAGATAGCAGAAAGGCTTTGGTCTAGTCATGCGGCGGTAATGGTTGGGGCGGGCTTTAGCAAGAATGCAAAGAAGAGTGACCCATCCAAGAAAGACTTTCCTGATTGGGCCCAACTTGGCGATGTATTCTACGAAAAGATCCACGGATGTCGACCAAGTGACAAATATCACTATCTAAACGTTCTGAAATTGGCAGATGAAATTCAAGCTGCTTTTGGTCGCCCGGTGTTAGATCAAATCTTACGTTCGCAGATTCCTGACGAAGACCATGAGCCATCAGGACTGCACATCAAGCTAATGGAACTGCCGTGGTGCGATGTTTTCACAACGAACTATGACACATTGCTTGAACGGACCCGAGCTAACGTCGTTTCTCAGAAGTTCGATGTAGTCGTCAGCAAGGAGGATCTGATTTATTCGGAGAGGCCACGAATAGTGAAGCTTCACGGAAGCCTTCCTTCGGATCGTCCGTTTGTCATAACTGAGGAAGACTACCGTAAATACCCTGTGGAATGTGCACCATTTGTAAACACCGTACAGCAATCGCTACTGGAAAACACACTTTGTTTGATTGGCTTTTCCGGGGACGACCCTAACTTTCTTCAATGGATAGGCTGGATTCGTGATAATCTCGGAAAAGACAGTTCTCCCAAAATGTACTTGATTGGACTTCTGAGCCTGTCGGACACTCAAAAGAAACTTTTAGAACGACGTAACATCGTTGTCCTTGACCTTTCGTCTTGCTCCGGAATCGGCAGAGATCACGCAAGAGCTTTGACAATTTTCTTGGACTTCCTGCATTCTGCCAAGAAGTCCGAGAATAGACTGGAATGGCCAGGCAAGCAGAGGCTAATGTTTCCACGTCATGAAGATCAACCCTAAACAGATCATAGAGATCACGACATTGTGGAAAATCGCCCGGACTAGCTATCCCAATTGGGCTATCCTACCCGAAGATAGGCGCAGTGTGGTGTGGCCCTATACTGAACATTGGACCCCCTTAGTGGAGCATGTCACTGAATTGGGTAAGACCATCGACATAGAATTTTTGTTCGAATTCAACTGGCGTTTGGAGAGATGTCTTTGCCCAATATTTGGCAACCTCATTTCAAGCTATGAAAAGGTTCTTGACCGATATAGTCCTTTCCATAACGCTCTCACTTCTGAAGAAGGTCAGGTTACACATAACGCAGGGGAAACGGAAGTTAATTGGGAAGAAATCACTCCCAAATGGTTCGAGCTTCATTTGTCAATACTAAGATTCTACAGGGAAGAGGGGTTGCTCGACAGTTGAAATGCCACAAATAGTAAGTTGGCACAATTACACCGGTTCATGTCCCCGGAATGGCTTGCGCGTCTCGACTACGAACGTTGTTTGCATTCTTTGTTTTCTACGAACCTACCCGAATTGAGAAATCAAATAAAGGAATGGCCGATAAACCCTTCTCTACCGCTGTGGGAAGCAAAACGAGCAGGCCTGCTGGCCGAATTGGGGGATTTGGAACAAGCGGAAAAGATTCTTGAAAGAGCCCTAAGCTTTATAAGGGCACAGCTTAATCTCTCTCCTGTTTCCAACGATTATTCATGGGTATCTCAAGAAGCCATTGTGATGCAGCTTTTTCAATATATAAAGAGAGGCAAGTCGCTGTCAGCCGGTCTCTTTGAGCAATCAGCGGAGATACTGGAAAGATTGGCTGAGCGATGGAATGATCTAAAGCGCTACAAGTGCGATCCGTGGGGCGAGACCAAACTGTTTGAAGCGTACCTGGAGAGGGAGGCTGCTCCCTTTTCACCCGTCCGAAGAAAGAGTGATTTTGATATTGGCCAGGTAACGATTACGACCACGCATTACAACGGCATAGCCGATAAAGAGGCTTTCACGGCTTACTCTTTTCTTAGATATCATGAAGACGCAGGCATACCATTTAGAATTCCGCAGGTGACCTTTGCGAAAAAGGCGGCTGAAGGAGCGCTTAAGCGTATATCAACCTATTCGCCCTATTGGGCGTCTGCAACGTTGATTAGAATCGGAGATTCAAAAGTTGTCGATACGATATTCGATCGCCAGTCCATTTCAAGAATGAGTGTTCAAGATATTGAGCTTCTAATTGACCATTACTTGGAGGTAATGAAAAGCGTTCTCTCAGACACTCGTGATGGTAGCCCCAAGACTGCTCCAAATAGTTTTGCAGCCGTTCTCGCTAATGTTGTGCCAGAAATACTCTCCCGTCTTTGCGTTAAGTGCTCTGACGCAACTGGACGTGACATCTTGGAGTGCGTGAAAAGTCTCTATTATTCAGCTCAGAAACGCAATTTCGGGGACAGCGTCGCTCATTTAGCAAGGAGATTGATTGCATCGTTTTCAAACAACGCATTACGTCATCTCCTAAAGGACTTACTGGAGTTTCCGATTCTATCGGACGCCGGGTTCATAATTGAGAACTACTTCCCCGAGCCGTTTCAATACGTCCAGATCGACACCGAGTTTTACGATAAGTGTGAGAGAAGTGAAATCAGTGACACCGTCATTGACGATCTAATTAGATATACTGATACGGCTGGCGAAGGCAGGAGGAGAGCATGCCTTCGCCTTGCCAAGTTGCACGAACTCGGTCTACTGACGGAAATGCAGACCAGTAAGTTTTCCACTGCGATTTGGGCGCAAAGAGATGAACCGTCGGGTTTTCCTAAGGATACAGGACTTTATAAATTTGCCTTTCTGAGGCTGCCTTATCCAAGTGACGTTGACCCGACGGAATTGTTTCAAGAATTTGTCCTTCACGCGGAATTTCCAATTGAGAGCGCGAGGAACGATCAGGCGGTAACAATAACGGGCGGACGTATTTCGCTATGCGAAGAAATACTAGGAGGATCAAGAACGCCGTTTTCTGAAACGGGTATCGAATGGTCACACGATCAGGCGACGATAATCTTCGACAAATTGCTCGAATGGTGGGATGGCGACAAACATTATTTGACGGACGATGCTCATCATCTATTCAGTTCCAGAAGTGACGAATTCCAAAGTCGGTTTGAGCATTTGGTTGAGATAACGGCTTACGTTGTGGCACCGCGTTTGGATAGGGGTCGAAACACTCTTAGCAAGTTGGACAGGCTACTACATGAACTGGCCGAGTACGGGATTCCCTCATTACGGATTTGGGTCGCTTCCTTTCACATACTTCCGGACAAGAAGCAGGAAGTCTACGATGCTATTGCAGACGAAATCAGACTCTGCCGATTATTCCAAGTTAGAAGATAGCGTATCAGCGGTAGCGATGAGAGTATTATCTCCTCCAATTCATGAGTGCACATCTGATCCAGCAACCGATCATTTTTTGGACCTGTTGGTTCAGCAGATAAAGTGGCGCAGGAAAGCTGCGCTAATCCCTTCGTTACGCATAATGTCCGTGCTTGTTAGGAAACGTCCCGAATGTATGAATGAGACTGCGCTCCGAGATGTACTGTCCGGGCTTGAGCATCTTATTGATGAGACGAAGCTGACAAACACTGATCCAGCGGCGGATATACAGGATAAGTTGGCCGAGAGGATGCTCTCTGCCCGTTTGGCATATAGACTCTTCAGATACTATTCGGATCAAGGGAAGGAGATTCCAAGGGCTCTTATTAATTGGAAGTCCCTTTGTTTCAAAACGAATGAATTTGCCGAGGTCCGTAACGAGTGGGATTCAATGGGGGCGCTCTTGGAAAATGATTCCTGAGAAGTGAACTCCTGTAACAGTTTAGTCCCTCCCTCCCGACCTCTCAGCTTGAGTTGCCCTACCGGGCAGCTTGGGCTGTCGCGGGCGAACTTTGGGGACACCCTTCAGATTCGCAGATTTGCCTTCGACTTCCATTCTCGCAGCCCCTGTTTACGTTCTTGCATTGGGGAATCAAGGGGGGCAGCCATAAATTGGGATTCCCGAGAAGTAAGTGCCGCGCTCACCGACCGGGTAGAGGGACAGCGGGAGCCGGGCATCAATCGGGGCACCCAGCCTTGATCTTCTTTCTTCGTCGTCGGTTTCAAGTCCTTGATTGCCGTTTTCGGATGCCCTATACTGTGCTTGTGGACCGGGAAAGCGGAGAAGAGGGTTTGAAGACCGCGGAAGGGGCGGTAAGAACCATACCGGAAGAGAAAGCATTCGATAGAATGCACAATCGTTTATTATTCCTCGGGGGACTGTAATGGCGCGAGCACTGAAGATCAATATCAGCACAGAAGATATAATCGAGGCTGTCAAGGAGATGAACAGGAAGGAAAGGGAAGCCTTTCTGGAGATCCTCCTCGCTGCCACCGCACCCGAGTATTTGGCAAGCATCAAAGAAGCGCGGGCTGACTATAAAGCGGGCCGGGTGAAGACCCACGAGCAGGTCTTCGATAAGTGACATATAGGCTGGTTTATACCAGGAGGGCGGTCAAAGATATCGAAAAGCTCGACCGAAATGTCAGACAGAGAATCGGCAAGACTCTTCTAAGATACGCGAACGATCCTGTCGAATATGCGGAGAAGCTGACCGACCCTGCATTAGGCAGCTACCGGTTTAGAATAGGTGACTATAGAGTAATCTTCGACCTTGAGGGTCTGGACATAGTAGTGCTGAGGGTCGGGCACCGAAGAGAACTCTATAAGCGAATATAAAGCTCGTGGGTCTTGTAACCATACATTTGTCACCGACACAAGACACTATTATCTACATAAATCCATTACTTGGGCCTATCTCTTCTCCCTCATGAAACGCAAAGACGTAATCGGGCCAACCGGGACGGGCAAGAATACGATGGGAAGTGGCGTGCTGCCGTTTAATTGTCCAGCCGATGCGGAGCAAAGCGGCTAGGACATGCTGTGCTCGTGTTGACGGCCACAGGCTCATGCTGAGATTGCGAAGACTTCCTTGAGCTCCGGGATTTCCTCTTCATGTTCGAGCCTATCTGCCATCACCCGCAGGGCCAAAGCCTCCGCCTTTGCAATGGCCTGGTTCCGTGTGGCTCCGTAGACCATCACTCCGGGAAGCTCCGGGATTTCGGCGATCCACTGCCCGTCCTCTTCTCTTTCAATCTCAATTTTCATGTATCACCCTGGTATATGATAGCCCACTCATAGGAACTTTCTCAACCTTTCTCTGGGGCCGATGGAAAGAATTGAGGGCGAGGAGTCACTCTTGACGGTAGACACAAAAATCACTCAAATGGAGAGGCCCATGGGTAGAGTCCCCCTCATCAAACCGCGCGTTCAGTTGTTCCTACCGCCTAAATGCGAACCTGCCTCAGGTTTTCCCGGTGGTGAGCTGCTTGCCGACATTCCAACACTTAGCGATTTCGCCGCCCATAGACCAGTATTTCTTACTGCTCATATCAAACAGCAACGGTTTCAATTTGGAAACATCTATTCTGTTGTCAGAAAGAACTGATTCATCTGCATAGGTCTGAACAATTTCGCCGACGAAGACATCGTGGGTCGGAAAATCGACAATCCGGTCGAGTCGGCATTCCATACATACTTTGCATTGTTGTATCATGGGGGCGGTTTTCAGCTCACCGTAAAATATATCAAACACGGTTGCTTTGTCTGTCTTCTTCCCTGTCATGATTCCGCAGTAGTCTGTTTCGACAACAAGATTTTCAGAAGGCAGACAGACACTGAAAGTCTTGTTGTCCTTAATTCCGGCATTGGTATGGTGGACTTTCCCCATGCCGAGCGAAATATGGGTATGGGTCATAATGCCGACATGGGCAATGGTGATGAAATTTGGTTTTCCGTTGACTGTGGCGCCCACAAGTACGGTAGGCGTAGGATACAGCGCGTTAGTGGCACCAAGTTTTTCTTTCATTATTCTCCTCTACTCCATTATTGTTGACATGACATTCGGCATCGCCTTTCTCCTATTCTCATCCAGCACCGAAGGGTTGTCAAGGAATTTGGCAAAGACTCTGGAGCTCAATAGGAACATTCAACATTTCAATCAGGGGGACTAGGGGTCATCTTGACAGTGGACATATAATGTAAGGTAACATATTGATATAATTTAGTAAGTTAGTCTTGCATCCTTCCATCCTGGGGGTGATGCGTTCTTCACAACTTGTTAGCTCTTGTCCTAGCAGCCTGTTTCCTAGTCTGCCTGACTTTACAATTACCACCTCATACCGAAGTCGTTCAGTCAACAGGAAACACAAATCTGTGGTTTTCTGGATGGCTTGATTGCCAACATGGGTGCCTCATTGACATACGCGTAAATTAGTGTTACACATAATTATGTGGAGGATAATTTCATGGATAAACAAAATGTTACTCTATCGCTCCCCAAAGCGCTCCTGAAGAAAGCGAAGCTGCTCGCGGTCGAGGAAGAAACTTCTTTCAATGAGCTTGTACGCCGGTGTTTGGAACAACGCGTGGGTGCGGCAAGCGGCTACGAAAAGGCGCGCAAGCGGCAGCTCGGGTGGCTCGAAGAGGGCTTTGACTTGGGCACAGACGGAAGCGTCTCTGTGACGAGGGAGGAGATTCATGAACGTAGGTAGGACCTTCGTCGACACAAATATCATCGTATACGCATACGACAGGTCTGCCGGGTTGAAACGGCAGAAGGCCCGGGAGATCCTTGTCGACTTGTGGAAATCCGGACTTGGGGTCTTAAGCACTCAGGTAATTCAGGAATTTTTTGTGACAGTGACCCGGAAGCTTCCCAAACCCGTGGAAGTGGAGATTGCCAAAGAAGTTGTAAAGGACCTGTTGAAGTGGAACCATATCACGGTCGAAGGACCCATAATCCTGGACGCAATAGATCTTCATAGGAATCACGGGTACTCCTTTTGGGATTCCCTCATCATAATCGCGGCCCGTCAGGCTGAGTGCGCACTCCTCTTTTCGGAGGACCTTACCTCCGGTCACACCATCGCCGGGCTCACCATAATAAATCCGTTCATCTGACACACCATTTTGGGTATCCGTAGAGTACGTCCCTTCCGATTCTCAGTTTTGGTTCTCGCCGTCCCTTTGTGGATACTCTTCCCGGGATTTCTCCACGATTTCTCTTGCATTGCAGACGGACGAAATGGTAAGTCGTTCATACTGTATTGATCGGTTTATCATGCGTCGATATCTGATATTTGTCACTGCTGCCATGGGGCTCCTCATGTCCGCCATAGACATGACGGTCGTTGCCGTGGCCTTCCCCCATTTCATCAGGGATCTCCACACCAATGTGCTGTGGGCGGCCTGGAGTGTGACGGTTTACGAGATCGCCGTCACCGCGGCAATGCCGTTGGTAGGAAATCTTAGCGACAGCTTCGGGCGCAAGAAGGTCTTCATATGCTCTCTGTTCCTTTTCACTGCCGGTTCCCTTGCCTGCGGCCTCGCGCGCAATATATTCATGCTTATCGTATGCAGATTCTTTCAGGGCCTCGGCGGCGCGGGCTTTCTCCCCACCGCCTCAGGCATTGTGAGCGACACTTTCAAGGAAAATCGTGAAATCCCCATAGGGCTCTTAAGCAGCACCTGGTCGGTGGGAGCGATCATCGGGCCGAACCTCGGGGGTTGGATAGTCGGCCGGTACTCCTGGCGGTACATCTTCTATATCAACCTTCCTGTCGGCATCGTCTTGCTCTGCCTCATTGCGCTGCTTATCAAGGATCCTCGGAGTGCGTCCCGACAACGCATTGATTTTGAGGGGGCCTCCTTCTTCAGTGGGGCCATACTCTTCTTTATGCTCGCTTTGACACTCATCGGCGAGAGCCTTACCAGACGTTCGGTAATGGTGGCAACGATTGCGCTCGTCCTCAGCTTTTCATTTCTCCTGATGTTTTTCAGGCAGGAAAAGAAGGTGGCGACCCCGATCGTAGAGCTGGCGCTCTTGAGATCGAAGCCCTTTCTGGCCGCCAACCTTTTCAATATCGTGGTGGGCGCCGCATTCCTCGGAATATTTGCCTTTGTGCCGTACTATGCCACCGCAATCCATGGGTTGTCGACCCTTGCCAGCGGCATGATACTCACTCCCCGCTCCATCGGCGTGATTGTCGCCTCAGTCATTATGAGCTTCCTTCTGAGGCGGTTGGGCTACCGGTGGCCCATGGTGGTCGGCGCGTGCATCATATCCTGCGCGGCAATCGTCCTCGGCCAGGGCTCACGTCTGTCGGGCCTGCTCGGGGCCCGGATAGGGATCACTGAAATCCTCGCCCTCCTCATGCTGATATTCGGTATCGGCTCGGGCATCATCAATCCGGCGGCAAACAACGCGTGTATCGAGCTGATGCCCGAAAAGGTGGCCACCATCGTGGGCCTCCGAGGAATGTTCAGGGTCACCGGAGGGGTGTCGGGCGTCTGTTTCTCGACTCTGGTCCTGAGTTTGAGTCCCAGCCTCAACACGGGCTTCATGATAGTCTTCACCGCCCTCGGGATCGTGCTTTTGAGTGCAATTCCCCTTATTTTTCTCATGCCGACGGGGAGGGGTGCCCGTAGGGGACCATAGAGAAAAGCTCATGGGTGACCCCTGTTTGTACCCATGAGACCCCCTTGCCGTTCTACTATCGTGAACCCGCCCTTGCCTTAAGCAGCTCGGTCTTGGCCATCTGCGAGTAGAGTTGGGACTTTGCGTAATAGGTCATTGCTTCTGCCCACAAGCCGGTCTGTTCCTTTGGGTCGGATGACAGATTTGCAAAGGATGCCCTGTCCATTCCTATTGAGTAAGCGGCGAACGCCTGATCCAGGTCTTCCCTGATTTCCCCCGCCTCGGCCGTGCTTACGTATGGGGCGTTCGCATTCTGGTCATGTCGCAGCGAGTCAGCCGCATCCCAATAGAACGCGAGGGCATCCTTGTCGGCATTATAGGTGACGGTCTTCGGATCGGTGGCGAGCTTCACTTTGACATACTCGCCGGTCGCCCCAGTGGGAAGGCCGAGTCCGCCGGGCGTGCCGGTTTCGAGATAAGCGATCAGGTCTGCGGGAAAAAAGATGGCCTGGCTGACCGAAGTATGGCTGTTGGAGATCTCCTTTCCACCTGGTTGGTTCCTGTTCCACGTGTTCTTGCCGGCGTCGAACCAATCGTCCGATGCGAAGAGGTTCTTGGCAAAGGCGAAATCTATGGAACCCGGCTTGGCTTCCTTGAAGTATTGAAAGACGGTATCGTATCGGGCATAGGTGCCTATTACGGGCAGCCATTTGGGATTGTAGGAGGAGAGCGAGGGGTCGACTAGATGATTCGTTTGAATCACGTAAGGGCCGGTTTCTCCCCTATCCCCGGAACGTCTCATGTGGAAGTTCTTAGCCGTGCCTTCATAAACAGTGATGTCTCCCGACGCATCGGTAAGGATGAAGCCTCCCGTGACGCCGCCCCTCGGCGTGGAGTTGATGTAGTCGAGTGCCTCTTTTGGAGACGCCGTATATTCGGCGAGATAGTGAAAATAGAACTCCGGTGACATACCCCAGGCAGGGTCGTCCGACATGATCGCTGTCATGGTCCAAGCCAAGCCCTTGCTGTTCATGGCGTAATTGGAATTCACCCTTCCTGCGTATGTCTGGGACACGAAGCTGGCGCCATTCTTGGGAAAAGCCAGGAAAATGATGCTGTCCATTGCCTCGGTGGCAGCCATGGAAGTTATTGCGTGGATGGGTTTTCCATCCTTTGTCATCGCGCCCGTCGCCGCATAGGTATTGCAGGCGTGGTATGAGCCCCTGGGAGGTGGGGCCGGGGAATCCTGGGCCGAGGCAGTTATGGTGGTCTCGGCCGGATAGGGTGCATTCGGCCTTGCCCAGAGCTCCGTCGGATATACCATGAGCATGACCAGATCAAGGTATTCCACATTGTAGCCTTTGTTTCTGCACCCCTCCATAATTCCCTGGAGCCAGTCTTTCAACGAGGGATCGTATTTCTCCAAATAGTAGTTCCATACCTGCATGTCCTTCGTCACTTTGTCCCTGCCATGGCCGTCGTAACATCTGCTCTTGAATATCGCCACGTTGTGGACTATGGCAGGGGCGGTCTGCTCGCCGTATTGTACTCCCATCTCATGATC
Source organism: uncultured delta proteobacterium (assembly GCA_963750015.1). Classification (GTDB taxonomy): domain Bacteria; phylum Desulfobacterota; class Syntrophorhabdia; order Syntrophorhabdales; family WCHB1-27; genus CAVVNC01. Next base: position 13,168 of record CAVVPU010000261.1, read on the forward strand.
GGTTCCCGATACCACCACGACCTGAGGGAAACCGGTGGACAGGTAGGGCGGTGGTGGTGCCGCGGCAGCGGGCCCCGCGAAATGGACCGCTATGAAGCAAAAAACGAGGACGGCACCGAAGCGATGAAACAGACAATTGTTTCTGTTCATTTCATTTCCCTCCTTCATGTGAGTGAGAATTGCCCGACTGTTTCGCCAAGAGCGGCGGCGGCCACTATACGCCGGCAACGGTCTCGACCCGTTGAGCCCTGCGGGTCACCCATTCCCCCTTGACGCCCGATGCCTTTTTACCCATTCTCATCCAAGAGCCAAAGGTTGTCAAGGAATTTGGTGCTATGTGAGGGGAGGGGCATCCTTCAAACCGGGCGATAGGTCAGTGCGGTGTGGGGTGTTCTCGAAAGGTTTATCTGACCCGTTTGATCCCTTTTCAGGCTCTTTGACAATTAAATAGCACGAAGTAAATAGCACGAATGGGTCGGCTCAGGACTCACACACACCCTTCAAGCCGGACTCTGCACCTCTTGTGTCCGTTTCCTACAAAAGAGTCCGTTTCTAAGAAAGCATGCGTGGTCGCGCCAAAAAAGAGGGCATGGTGTCAAGGAAGAAAAATATTTTCCAGAACCTCAAGCTGTCTGTCGAACCCATACTGTGGGGTAAAGGTCCGGGTCGATCTTGACAAAACTACTGGCATCCCGTACATTGTGATTGGTTTCGAGTGGGACGACAAGAAGGCTGCCGCGAATCTCCGTGTGCACGGTGCGAGCTTTGAAGACGGAGCAAGGGCCTTCGGTGATCCCTTTGCGATCGAGCGGATCGACGATCGGCGGGTCTATGGTGAGGAACGCTTCATTCTACTCGGTCTTTATGGTCATGAAGTGCTGTATGTCGCCTATACGGAACGGGGCGACAATATCCGGATCATTTCGGTCCGTAGGGCGACAAAAGATGAGAAAGACAACTACTATCGTCAAAATGCACCATGACGGCACCTTGCGTCGGGTTTTGCCCGATGGCATGGAAAAGCCCCTTCCTGCATCGCCTCCCGTTTGTGAGATGACCGAGGCCGAGATACATGCGGCGGCCCTTAGTGACCCTGATGCTCAACCTCTCACCGAAAAGGACATGGCCCGGATGCACCGTGTGCCCCGCACCAAGACACTTCGTCGAGCCCTCGGTCTCACGCAGGAAGAATTCGCCACGCGTTTTGAAATCCCTCTCGACACACTGCGTGACTGGGAACAGGGAAGAACGGAGCCGGATCAGACAGCCCGAGCCTATCTTAAAGCCATCGCCGGCAATCCTGAAGCTGTGCAGCGGGCGCTCCAGACTCCCGCGTTGAGCCACGGCTGAAATTTGAAGCATTTTTTATACGGGCACAGTCTCTCACTACGAAGTTCCTCATGATATTTTTGATAATATGGCTTCGCAGAACTTCTGAGATGCTTTTGGCCCATTGCCGGTTATGATATTTCCACTGATACATACTTCACTTTCCCTATAAAAGTTGCCGCTCTCTTCTATGATTCTAAGCGTCTCTTTTGTTTTGTATGCGGTAATGAATGCTCCATCCACTATCTTTGAGTAGATGAAACATAGGGGAGCTAAACAAATTGCGGCCAGAAGTTTGTTATTCTCGTGAGCCATTCTGATCTTTTCGTGAAGAACCGGGTTGTTCCACAAATATCTTTTGCATCCGGAGCCACCGATGATGATTAAACAGTCATAATCGAAAACAATCACGTCTTGTAGACAAAGGTCCGGCATAATTGAAAAAGACCCATAACCGGATGCTCTCGATTTTGAAGTAGATGCTACTTCAAAAGGTATGTCGCTTTTCTTCAGGTTATTCACAACCGCAGAAAACTCGGTATTGTTGAATTTATCTTCAGCGACGACCACAATGACTTTCATCATTTGCCCGACATAATCTCAGTGCGTTACCCTAACAAACAAAGGGCGCTTGCATCTCGACGTGCGCCTGTCCCGCCCCGACGTGCCGAACTTACAATAACCACTTCTATCATAGACGCGCAAAAAGGAAAACCAAATTGTGGATAAATACGAAAGATAGCCACAAGAATAAGTACGTGGGGTCTTGCAAACAAACATTTATATAAGGCGTGGTGGTATCTTTCTATGATTGCCTAGGCTGGACCCCGTTTGTACCACAGAAGGCATGTCTTCCCGGATTGAGCCGAAGAGTATCGGTTTCGATTCGGCTCCGAGGCATGGTCGCACTATCCCGGATGAACCGAACGCGCGGCAACGCCTGCACGGGGCGCCCGGTTTGCCATTCCGCTGAAGACAAGGCTGGCCGCGAAGAGCAGGATCACGAAGAGTGCGAAGAAAAACTCGTCGCAGTCCTCTAAGGTCGGGTGGATCGCATCATGGAAGACACTCACGAATCCGTCGTCCCCTATCGTATGGATGAGCGCGACAAGAAAGCTCAAAGAGAGGAGTCTTGCAATGTCCGCGCTCTCCTTCCATCCCACCGACCGGCGACAGAAATTTCGAAAAGCCTCTCCCCAACTGTGTAAGGATGTCAGATTGGGGAGGATGGCAGGCATCTCCCAACCGCATCCCTGAAGCAGTTTTTGCCGGCCCTCTAAGGCAAGAACCCTCCTTATCGGAGACATCCAATAAGACCACCCACAGAACAGGGGATAGATCAGGATCAGGTAGGGGTTCCCGCTCAGTACGCAGAACGCGTATTCCAACAGACGGTCGACAAGATACGGACGGCACCTGACGACGGCTCTCAGCGGGTTCGCCCTTCCGTTGGAGGGAGAAGCGTTCGTAACCGGGTCGTCGCCCTTCAAAGAGAGCTGCAAGAAGAGGGCAAGGGCCAGAAGAGAGAAGCCTGCCGTTTGTCCCTTCGCGGTAAGGTGAAAGAACGCAGAAAAGGCCAGGGAAATGAGCAGCACGAAAGGCCTCGGGCCTGCGTCGAGGATGTACTTTGCCACACTCTCCAGCGTGTTCGACACAGACCGGCCGAGATTCGGGAGCGCAACCCTTCTTGCGTGCAGCCTGACCAGCTTTATCCAATAGTCGATTTTGAACATCGTTCCGGGTCTTGCGGCAACCGCCTTCAGCAGGCATCTCCCGGCAGCCTTTTCGTCCCCTGCCTTGTAAAATCTCCTGAAGAACTCCGTATAGCGGTATGCGGTGAAATCCTCGCGCAAATGGTCCAAGGCCCCGCAGTAATAAGGATCGTCGAATATCGTGTCAACGAGCGCCTCTCCCTGCTTTCTTATCTCTTCGATTCGATGGCGCAGGCTGTCCTGGTGGCTGCGCGTGACGGCAGTGGGTCGGGCAAGAAAACAGCCTTTTCTTCGAAAAAAGACTTTGCTGAAATAGACGAGGTCCTCGCCGTTTGCCAGGTGGATGGGAAACCGGAAACGTTTTGCGACAGAGCTCCTCGTAAGAACGGCGCAGGTTGCAAAAGGGAGACGCCTGGATAGAAGCATCTCTGAGAGCTCCTCGGAAACAAATTCCTGCAACGGCTTGGTACGGCAGGATTGCGACGCGTCATCTATCCGTCCCGAGAATGTCACGGTGACAGCGCAATCGACGCTGTTATGGTCGGAGAAGGCATTCAGCCACGTCTCGACTGCGTCCGGGGTCAGGTAATCGTCGGCATCCAGAAAGGCTACGAAGTCGCCCGAGGCAATCTCCAGCCCCTTGTTCCTCGCCGCCGAAACCCCCTGGTTCTCCTGGTAGATATAGACGATCCTGTCCTGATAAGGGCTGATCACGTGCCGGGTGTCATCCGTCGACCCGTCGTCGACCACCACCACCTCCACGGCAGGATGGGTCTGTTCCAGGCAGGACTTCAAAGCGTCGGCGAGGAAAGGGCCGTAGTTATACGTGGGTATTATGATGGAGACCAGAGGAACATCTACGATCTCGGCAGCGGCCAGCCGTTCCCGGTTCCGGAACCCGTAACCTTCTCTTTCCCTATTTCCCAAGGTTCTTCTCCTTAGCGTTCTCGATCATCTTCGATATCTGCTGGTTGAACTCTTGCTGGAAGATCAGGTACTTCGCCTGCTGCTCGACAGTGAGGACGCCCCTGAGCGTCGTCCATTCTTCCTGGTTGATATCCTGAAGCACCTTTCGGTTCCGCTCCAGACCGTCGATGATTTTTCGAAGCACGGCTTCCGGTTTGTCGGCCATGGCAATGGCCTTCCTCAAATCGCCCATGCCTGCCCCTAGCGCCCGCTGCACCTCGGTCCTCCGCCTGTCGTACCGGCTGAGGATGGGGAAGACAAGGGCGCAACCCTTCTCGTCAAGGTCGAGCGCCTTCGTGAGCCGCCACATCCTGAGCGTCTCTATCCTCTCCCTCGCCTCGTCCTGTTGCGATTTCCCCGCAGGCTGACCGGGGCGGTTGGCTGTTTGTGCCATCAGACTCAGGCAAGGTGTGAATAGAAACAGGAGCAAAAAGAAAATATGCCACAACCTCTTCATTGGGAACTTGACCTCCTTGCTTCGATTCCTTCCAACGCTTCGTTCAGTCGCTCTATCTCGTTTTGATTCAAAGAAGAAAGCTGGGCGTTGTATCCATAGTCCGGACCGTGGTAAACCCTGTCCGGCAGGCATCCTACGGCTTCCCTCAGCTCCTTTGCGTAATCGGCAGGGCCGACCGCAAGGGTATTGCCGGGAACAGGCTCCGTCCGGTTCGGCCCTGCCTGTCGATGCACGGAAAAGGCGATCAAGACTGCGCAGGCGGCAACAGCAAGAGGCAAATAAGTGAGAAAAAGTGACCTTATGGAGAAGTGGAGCTTCCTCTTTCCCCGTGCCCCCAGCCTGACTCTACGGGGAAGGCTTTCCCAGAAGGCCTGCCCCGGGTCAGGGACATCGACTGCCAGAAGGCCCGAAAGGACCTCCGCAGCATCCCGGCATTCCTTGCACTCCTCCAGGTGAGCCTCCACGGCCTTTACACCTTCGGGAAAGAGACTGTCTTTTACATAGGCCGGCAGAAGCTCTTCCATTTCATCGTGTCTTGACTTCATATCCCTTCTCCTCGATGACCTCTCGCAACCTCTTGACGCCGAGATGGTAGTGCGTTTTTGCTGCGCCCTCCGAGCACCCCATTACTATGGCTGTCTCCGCGCAGTCGAGGCCGTCGTACGCCCTTAAGACGACGGCCAGCCTCTGTCTCCCAGGCAGGGCCGCCAGCGCGTCTTCGGTCACCTCCCGCTTCTCCTGCTCGATCATATCCGCGAGGACCCGGCCCTCATCGCCTGCCATGGCATCGTCGATCCCTATGCTCTCGTACCTGTTCTGTCTCAAATGATTACTGCACGTGTTGAAGGCTATGCGATAGAGCCAGGTCTTGAAGGAAGAATCTTTGCTTGAATCCCCTTACACCACGCACGGCCTTGATGAACGTCTTCTGCGTCAAGTCCTTCGATTCCTCCAGGTCCCTCACCATCCTGTAGACGAAGGCATAGACATGCTTCTGATACTTCCTCACGATTTCCTCGATGGCACTCTCGTCACCGGAGAGGTATCGTTCGATGAGCTTTATATCTTCATCCATCTTTATCTAATATAGACACAAAGAAATGGAAAAGGTTTAAAACCGACTCCTGTCATCCCCATGGCAGGAGTCGTCCTTTTCGTAACATGGGGCGATTGATGAGATCCCCCCATTCTTCGCTGAAGCCGCCACTATTCCCGATCCTTTGCCCGTCAGTCCCTCCGGGCACGCATATTGCTGTTACCCTGCTGAAGGAGACCAAGAGAAATGACGATAGATGAAACTCACAATGGCGGTCCCGACACATGCCCCCGTTTCAAGAAGAAAAGGGCATCTCTCAGGGTCCCTGTCCTCCCCGCGGTCTTTGTGGACATGCACGGACGGCGGGGGGTGAGAAAGAGCTGCTCGGCAGTGTCCAGGCCCTCCTCAAAGATGACAGACTTAAGGGCGCCCGTATTACCGACACTCTCACGCACTAGAAGCCAGAGTGGAACAGCTTCTCTCCCAAGCAGAAATAGATGCCCTTCTCGGTGTTATCTCCAGCGAAGGCGTCGAGACTGTGGAGTGCACGGAGCCCGAGGTCGCTGTCAGGCGCGAGCAGCCGTTCAACTTCGCGACGCACACGAAGGGCAGAACGGAACGATTCTCCGCGGTCGAGTTTATTGCAGACAGGCTTTCGAAATCCCTGAGGTCTGCCCTCACTCTTTTTCTCGAGCGAGAAGTGGACATAAACATCACCCCAACGCAGTACATCGAGTATGGGGAGTTCGTCAAGACCCTGCCTCTTCCGACGAACATGAATATCGTCATCACCGACAATCTCAAAGGCTTTTTCATGGTGATCTTCGACGCCAAGCTCATTTTCTGCGTGCTCGAGATTGTTTTCGGCAGCAGTTCGATAACTGTGGCGAAGATAGAGGGAAGGGAATTCACCAAGATCGAGTTCAACATAATCAAGAAGCTCGTCGATGTGGTCTCTCTGGAGATGGAAAAGGCGTGGGAACCCGTTTACGAGATCAGGTGCAAATACTCCCGCTCTGAGATCAACCCGAACTACATCACCATGGTCTCTCCCGAGGAAATGGTGGTAGTTCTCGAGCTCTCGATCGAGATTGCGGATACGACGAGTTGGATGAAGATATGTATCCCTTACGGCATCCTCGAGACGATCAAGGGCTATCTGGTTTCCACTCCTTCCCGCGAGGATACGGAAATGAGGGCGAAGTGGTTTCGGAGACTTCAGGAAAGCGTGAATGAGGTGCCGTTGGAACTCCGGGCCGTCCTTGGCAAAAAGAAGCTCACCGTACAGGACTTTTTGAAGATACGGGAAGGCACCGTTATCCTTACCGACACGATCAAGAGCGAACCGATCGAGCTTACAATCATGAATGCGCCAAAGATGAAGGGATCCATGGGGGCGTTCAGGGGGAACAGGGCAATAAGGGTAAAACAGATATTGGATTAGGCGAAGAAAAGCTCGTAGAGTGCCACCGGCTCATGCTGAGACCGGGAAGACTTCCTTGGGCTCCGGGATTTCTTCTTTGTTCTATCTGTCCAGCACCTCCCTCACTTTTGACAACAGATCGGGAGCCGAAACGGGCTTCTGGATGAAGTCAACGGACTCGCTTCGGACTCCCTTGTCGATTACGATGTTTCCCGTATAGCCACTCACGAAGATAGCTTTTACGCGGTGGCCGGTTCTTGCGATCTCATCATAGGCTTCCTTGCCGTTCTTTCTCGGCATCACCACGTCAAGGATGACAAGATCTATCCTGTTTTCATTGCAAACGCTTATCGCATCCTCTCCATCGACGGCTTGCATGACGACATAGCCATGGCTTTCGAGGATTTTGGCGAGCATGATTCTCACGTCCGGATCATCTTCGGCGACGAGGATGGTCTCGGTCCCCTTCACGGTCTTTTCGACGTGTGCGGATTCCTGCTCGTGAGGGGCGTCAACGTCAACGAGAGGGAGATATATGCGGAAGCTGGTTCCCTGGTTGGGTTCGCTCGATACGGTGATGTATCCTCCGTGCTGCTTAACGGTTCCATAGACGCTCGCGAGGCCCAGACCGGTACCTCTACCCACTTCCTTAGTAGTGAAGAAGGGGTCGAAGATCCGTGTAATCGTCTTCCTATCCATACCGAGCCCAGAGTCCGAGACGGAGAGTACGACGTATCTGCCCGGTGTACCGAACCCGTGGACTTTGTAAAAATCCTCGCCCAGCGTCGACACCTCTGTCTTTATAATGAGCGAACCTCCGCCCGGCATGGCGTCCCGCGCGTTCGTGGCAAGATTCATAAAGACCTGATCCATTTCGCTGACGTCGGCATGGGCGATAACGTCCGCATCGGTGAGGTCTAGCTTGAGCTCGATGTCTTCGGGTAGCAGTCTTTTGAGCAGCTTCGCCGTGCCTTTCACGATGTCGTTCATGTTGCGGGGTTCGAGGGTGATCCGCTTCTTGCGGCTAAATGCAAGAAGGCGCTGGGTGAGATCGGCAGCCTTCTCCGACGAGGCTATGATCTGGTCTATGTGCGGCCGCAGGTGATCATCTTTACCAAGCCGCTCCTGGATCAGATTGGAACAACCCATGATGACAAAGAGAAGATTGTTGAAGTCATGAGCCACTCCCCCTGCGAGGGTGCCCACGGCCTCCATCTTCTGCGCTTGGCGGAGCTGGTCCTCAAGGCGCCTGCGTTCAGTGATGTCCTGGACCAGCGAAACGATGTAGTCGATCGAACCGTCCGCACGACGCACGCATTTCACAGAAACGGTGGCGTAAATGAGCCTGCCGTCCTTGCGAATAAACCGCTTGTCCAGGGAATAGCCATCGATTTCCCTGGCAAGAAGCCGATTGGCTAAGGCGAGATTGGCGGCCAGATCGTCGGGATGGGTTACCTGCGCGAACGTCATCTGCAGCAGTTCGTTCCGTTCGTACCCTAACATCTCACAAACTTCGTCATTGACCTCAAGTGTGCCTTTCGTCGGCGATGAGAGCACCATGCCGATCAGGCCGAGCTCAAAGTAACTCTTGAACCGTTCCTCGCTCGCCCGCAAGGCCTCTTCTGTGTGCTTCCGCTCGGTGATATCCTGTACGATACCGATCATGCGGAGAAGCGCCCCTGCTTCGTCGAAGTAGCCTTGCCCTGAGTTCGTGACCCAGCGAACCTCCCCATCGGGACGGATGATTCGGAACTCCGTCTTAAAGGACGGGTTGACTGCCGATACCTGCCCGATCAGGGCTATTGCGCGCGGAGCGTCCTCTGGATGGAGAAGGTTCGCAAAGGATTCAATGGTCCTGCCCGCGTCCTCTGATCCGAGTATCTCACACGATTCGGGTGACCAGAAGACTTCGTTGGTCTTCGCATCCCACTCCCACACACCCATGTGTGATGAGGTTAGAGCCAGCGTAAGCCTATTCTCGGCCTCGCGCAGGATCTCTTTTACACTTTTCCAGTCGCCGGCGTTCCACTTTTGCGGAACCGCGGGCAAGTCGCTTTCTCTCTCGGTCATTAATCGTCGTTCCTCAGGTGTATAAATCGGTAGTTACTGTCGGCTCAGTTCTTATGACAGGTGCTACTAACATTGCACAAATCAAAAAGGACGTAAATACCTAGAAGTACCGCCCGATTATCAATCAAAAGCGTTTACCGGGACGCCGTGTGGACAAAAAGAGAGACATTCTTCGACAATGATTAATTCCCTGGGGGAGTTCCTCCCGACGTCCGGGGGAATAGCCGATGCGTCTGAGAGGCACCAGGAACGGCCGGAGCGGACCATGTAACAAACGTTACAGACATGGGCTGCTTTTCCGTGATTATAATATCGGGTAGGCTGCCGGAAAAAAATGTTGTGGAGGAAACTAATGGACAAGACGCATCTCTATGTATTGTGGACGAATGATAATCCCGTCACCGCAGAAAAGATGGTTTTCATGTACACGATCAATTCTCTCATCCATGGCTGGTGGGAAAAGGTTACTCTGATCATTTGGGGTGCGCCGGCCAAACTTGTCAGCGAAGATGCCGTAATTCAGAAAAAGATCAGGGAGGCGCTGGATGTGGGCGTTCACATAACCGCCTGCAAAGCCTGCGCGGATCAACTAGGCGTCACAGAGGCCTTGGAGAACCTGCACATTGAAGTTAAGTACTGGGGGCAGCCGTTAACCGAGATTTTGAAGAACAACGAGCCTCTTTTGACTGTATAGGAAGGTGGTCCATAGCTCTTTGTGGTTGGCGTTCCCTAGGTGGGAGCCTCAGCCGGTCCTCTCTCCCGTTTGCTTTGCGGCGTTTCTGATTTTATGTAATAATACGGATGGAAATCAATTCAGGTTATTGCAAGGAGGGTTTTGTGAAGATCGCGTGCATTCTTGGAAGCCCCCGGAAGAACGGGAGCAGCGCTGCCATTGCGGGCCGCCTGACCCTCGCCGCGGAACGCCTCGGGGCGGAATCGGAGACCTTCGTGCTCAACGAGCTGAATTTTCGCGGATGTCAGGCATGCATGGCGTGCAAGGGGAGGGTTGAGACGTGCGCCGTACAGGACGATCTGACGCGCGTCTTGGAGAGCATGAGGACCGCTGACCTCATCGTCGCCGCGACCCCGGTGTACGGCGGCTACGCATCCGGTCAGTTCAAGTGCTTCACGGACCGCTGTTACTCATTCCTGTTGCCGGACTTCATGACGAACCCCCAGCCGTCCCGCATGCCGCCGGGCAAGAAAGTCGTGCTTGTCATCACACAGGGAAATCCCAACCCATCCTCTTTCGACCATTTCGTGAACCAGTTGGAGGCGTGGGCGAAGCGGAATTGGCGGGCCGAAGCACTGAGAGTCATCAAAGGATACGGACTCGGGCCGGAGTCGAGTCTCGAACCCTTCCTGAGAGAGGCCGAGGATCTGGCTGGATCGATGTGCGGGTAAGGGACCGTATGGACCGCACCCGACCCAGTGGGAGGAAGTGCACCGGCGCGGTCTTCTCTTCCCGTTACAAAGGAGGCACGCAATGGCAGACATGATTCCAAAGGATGATCCCCGGATCGACACGGAAGAGCTCACATTTCAGGGTGCCACAGGCGCAGTGAGCGCAAAGCTGGCAAGGCCGAAGGGGGGCGCAAAACTGCCGGGGGTCCTTGTTATCAGTGAGAACAGGGGCCTCACCGGCCACATAGCAGATGTGGCGAGGCGGCTCGCCGTGGAAGGTTTTCTGGCCCTCGCCCCCGACGCCCTGTCGCCTTTCGGCGGAACCCCGGCGGACGAGAACGAGGCGATAGCCCTCATCAACCGGCTCGACCAGCAATCGACGATAAAGAATTTCCTCGCCGCCGTTCAATACCTGAGGACTAATCCCCTGTCTGCGGGCCCGGTCGGCGTGGTCGGTTTCTGCTGGGGCGGGGGCATGGCGAACCAGTTGGCCGTCAATTCGCCTGACGTGACGGCAGCGGTCCCCTACTACGGGAGGCAGCCCGCTGCGGAAGATGTCCCGAGGATCAAAGCCTCCCTGCTTCTCCACTATGCCGGCACCGACGATATGTTTAACAAGGGTATCCCGGAGTACGTCGAGGCGCTCAAAAAAGCTCATGTGGATTACCGGCTTTACATGTATGAAGGAGCCCAGCACGCGTTCAACAACGATACCAACCCTGCCCGATACGACAAAGCAGCCGCCGACCTGGCGTGGATGCGCACCATTGCCTTCTTGAAGGAGAAGCTCAAGACATAAGAAGCCGTCATTTGACCGGAGAGGAAGTCGGGACAATTACATTAGGCCGGGTCCGGGTAGCGCGGAAAGAGGACACGTTGAGCTCTTGTCCGCTATTTAAGGCTTTTCCGCCGGCACTATCCGGAGGGTGATCAATTCGGTGTTTCTCAGGATAACGAGAGGCACGGGGATGGCTACCCTGTCTGCGGTGAGGAGCCTGTGGAGATCGTCGATGCCGGCGACCGGCGTTCCCCCGAAGTCCACGATAACATCGCCGAATCGAAGCCCTGCGTGTTCCGCGGGGCTTGCGGACTCCACCGACTGCACGAGCACGCCGCTCTCGACCTCTAGGCTGTAGAACCGGACGATGCGCCGGTGGAGAGGCACATTCTGGCCTCCCACGCCTATGTAACTTCTCCGGATCCTGCCATCCTTCATCAAGCCTGCGGCGACAAACTTGACGGTGTTCACGGCGATGGCGAAGCAAAGACCCTGAGCGGGCAGGATAACGGCCGTGTTCACCCCTATGACCTCACCCCGGGAATTGACGAGAGGACCTCCCGAATTACCGGGGTTGAGCGCCGCATCGGTCTGGATGATGTCGTCGATGAGCCGCCCCGACCGGGACCGAAGAGAACGGCCCAGAGCGCTCACCACGCCCGCAGTGACGGTTGTCTGGAAGCCATAGGGGTTTCCGATGGCGATGACCATCTGCCCCACGCGAAGCGATGCCGAATCTCCGAAGGGCACGGCGATCAAATCGGCGAGTCCGACCTGCACGACCGCGAGGTCCGTATCCGGATCGTCCCCGACCATATAGGCTTCCGAGCTGCGCCCGTCGGGAAGGACGACCCGAATAGAGGTCGCCCCATGGACTACGTGACTGTTGGTGAGAATGAAACCATCGGGAGCAAAGACAAAACCCGAGCCGGCTCCCTGAAGCTCCCCGGGGGCCGGGGACGAGAGCCTCTGACCTTTGGTCTGGCGCACTTCGATGTTGACAACGGCAGGGCTCACCTTATCGACAGCGTTGATAACGGCGCGCGAATAGGCGTCGAGCAGCTCACCCTCATCGGGCAGTGGACCACAAGCCGCAGCCTCCCGCTGTGCGAAGGGGCCTGTGTTCGACAAAAGTCTTATATGTTTCATAACCAATGAATATAACCGCCGATGTCCGGTTAGGCAACGGAACGAAGAGGGGTTCCGGAAGCCTCGGGCCGATTGTCCGACGCCTCGCCCCCGCTCTTCCTTTGAGCCCCCGGCGTTTGTCCCTTAATTTTTTCCTTTCCCCTTCGATAACACTTCCAAATGGAGACGCTATCTCTACGTGAAGAAGTGCTGGCGAAGGTAGAGACCATCAAGGTTGTCCCTACGCTCAACAGCATAATCGTCGAGCTATTCCGGGTCATGAACGACCGGAACACCTCATTCAATCAGCTCTTCAACATTGTAAGATACGACCAGGCCATCTCCTCGAAGATCATAAGCATCGCAAACTCCGCTTACTACAACAGGGGCGCCAAGATAGGCAATCTCGAGAGGGCCATGATAGTCATCGGCTTCGATCAGATCAAGAACATAGTCACGTGTCTCGCCTACTTTAACGAGATCCTCGGCAAATGGAGGCTGAGTCGCAGGGACCTTGCCCATCTCTGGACCCACTCCCTGGGCGTGGCGTGTGCTGCCCAAGTCCTTGCGAACAAGACTATGATCGAGGAACCAGGCACGGTCTTCACCGTGGCGATTCTCCACGATATAGGCAAAATGGTCTTCTACACCTTCGGTGACGACTATTGGAAGGTAATTGAAGAGGCGCAGAAAAGCGGTAAGGGGATCAACACCCTGGAAAAGGAGGCCTTCGGCATCGATCATCAGGAGGTCGGATATTTCATCTCGGTGAAATGGAGATTCCCGGAGGAATTCTCCGAGGTTATCAGAAGGCACCACCAAAGAGGAGATGCCAAGGGGTCGCTTCTCGACCTGGTCAGGGTCGCCGACGCCTTTATCGACAACCCGGCTTGTGACCTGGGAGCAGAGGGTATCATGCTGCTGAGTGAGAAGGAATCGATTGAGCGGGAGACCAAGAGAGTGAGCGAGCTTTTAGGGGTGATCGATGGAGGAGACTAGTATTCGAGACGAATCTATGTTGTTTCAGTGGAACTTTTTCGAAAGGGCCGTGAGCAACTACTCCATAATCATAAAGATGTTGCAGTATATGGAAGGGGAGAAGGATGACATTGCCCATATGACGAGAGCTTTCGTGGAAGAGACCCTTTTTGATGCCTGCACGGTGGTCATGAAGGGGAAGGGAAAGACGAGCTTTTTCAGCATAGACGAGAGCTTGAAGCAGGTCGACTGCGAGAGGATAGAAGCGCCCAAGGATACCATTTTCTCGCCGACGGTCCTATCGGACGCCTTCGGCTACGGGACCCTCTACATCTACCCTCTGAAGAGGAGCATTCACGTCTTCGGCTACCTTGTGCTCGGTAAGAGGAGCAGGGTAAGCCTCGATGAGACCACCTTGAGGGACCTCGACCTTCTTTCCGAGATATTCAACCGCTTCGTCCTCATAAATATGCAGGTGAACGAGGCAAGAGCGATCGAGAATGAAAAAGCGCGCCAGCTCGATTCGCGACTCGCCACCACGCGGACCCTTCTGGAAAGCGTGATCGACCAGTTCCCCCACCCCATGTTCCTTATCGACAGGAATGGGACTATCTGCTTTGCCAATAAGGGGGCGAGGGAAGAGTTTTTCGAGGGAAAAGCGACTCCTGCCAGCGAGCCGATCGAAAGCATCGTCCCCGGCGTAGAGAAAGCCTTCCTCGACAAGGACCTCATCCTCCAGGGGGACCTCCACTGCAGGAAAGGTGACAGCTACAAGCTCTACAATGTGGAGAGCTACCCGATAAAGGACAACAAAGGAAAGATCGTTTTTAAGAGCCTGATCCTCAAGGACGTCATCGACCAGCGGATGGAGGAAGAGGACAACATCAACCGGAACAGGATGGAAAGCATCGGCAAGCTCGCCGGAGGCGTGGCCCACGATTTCAACAACGTGCTCACCGGTATCCTCGGTTATGCCTCTCTCATCAAGAAAATGACCCAGGAGGAGCCCCAGCTCAACAGGTTTGCGGAGGTGATCGAGACTTCGGCGAAAAGGGCGGCGAGTCTGACCGAGCACCTGCTCAATTTTTCGCGCAGGCAGAAGACGGAGCTGGTCGAAAGGATCGATCTCAACGCTTTGCTGGGCGACGTGCTCTTCCTCGTTCGTGAAAGCTTTCGTAACATCGTGATCACTACCGAGTTCAACGAAGGACTGCCTCCCGTTACGGTCAATGCCGGCGAGCTGCAGCAGGCGATCCTCAACCTGTGCGTCAACGCGAAGGACGCCATGCCCGCAGGCGGCAGCCTTACGGTGGGTACGGAAAGAAAGTCCTACCTCGGGGGCCGGGAGTTCGCGGTGATAACCATAAAAGATACGGGCGCCGGCATGGACGAGCGCCTGAAGCAGCGTGTCTTCGAGCCTTACTTTACGACCAAGACAGAGAGTAAGAAGCTCGGTATGGGGCTCTTCCTGGTGCAGAAGGTCATCAGGGCCCATGACGGCTTCGTCGAGCTGGAGAGCGATAAAGGGAAGGGCACCACCTTTACCCTCTATCTCCCCCTTGCTGTGCAGGGAAAGGAAAAAGCGAAGGCAAAAGAGGCTCGCCCGCCCAAGGAAACCAAGAAGAGACGGATCCTGGTCGTGGACGACGAAGAAGTGGTGAGGGGATTCCTCACGAGCGTCCTTTCCTCGGAGGGGTTCGACGTGGTCCTGGCGAGTGAGGGGAGCGAGGCAATCGATATTCTCACAAGCCAAAACAAGTCAATCGATCTCGTGCTTCTCGACATGATCATGCCCGGCATCAAAGGCGAAGAGGTCCTTAAAATGGTCCGGGACCACGGGTGGGCAATAAAGGTGATCGTATCGAGCGGGTTCATGACCGAAGAGCAGAGGGAGAAGCTCCGGGAATACGGGGTCGACGGTTTTCTCGATAAGCCTTACGCCGACGCCGACGCGGTCAACATAGTCAGGTCGACCCTGGCGGCAAAGGCCGGCGCAAAAAAAGCCGAATAGATACCTTCTTCCCAATCCGTTCCGCAAAGGATTACGCTGGAAAGGAACCCGGGGAATAGCTATAATATTGGATGCAAAGAAGATCGATTCCGGCAGTTCTCGAGGAGATTGCCAACCTTCTCGATATCGAGGGAGAGAATCCCTTCCGGGTCAAGGCATACCACAACGCGGCAAAGATACTGGCGGCCGTGGACGACCTGGAGACGATCGTCGCCGAAGGCCGGCTCAGGCAGATCAAGGGGATCGGTGACACCCTCGCGGTCAAGATCGCCGAATATGTCGATACCGGCCGCATCGCCTACCATGAAGAGCTCGAAATCGAGAATCCCCGTGAGCCTCGTCGAGCTGCTCCAGATTCCCAATCTCGGACCCAAGAAAGTCAAGATGCTCTACGACGAGCTCGGCATCACGAGCCTGGGTGAGCTTGAGTATGCCTGCAAAGAGAACCGTCTTCTCAACCTTTTCAAATTCGGCGAGCGAACTCAGGAGAAGATTCTCCGGGGCATCGAGTTTTTCCGCAGTCACAAGGGGGAGTATCTCTTCGGCGAGATTTTTCCGCTCGCACTTCGCATAAAGGAAAGGCTGGGCCAAATCGTGCCCCCCTCCTTTGTAGAGGTATGCGGCAGTATCAGGAGAAGGAAAGAAATCGTGAGGGACATAGACGTGCTCGTTGCCGGTAGGGACTGGCAGGCCATCTCCAAACATTTTACGTCCATGCCCGATGTGGATGAGGTATTCGTCGAAGGGGAGACCAAGACGTCCTGCCGCCTGGCCTTGGGGATCAACACTGATCTGAGGGTCGTAAAAGAGGAGTCCTTCCCTTTTGCCCTCATGTATTTCACCGGGAACAAAGAGCATAACGTGAAGCTGAGGGGCATCGCGAAGAAGCGAGGCCTCAAGCTGAACGAGTACGGCCTGTTCGAAGGTGAAAAGGAGATCAGGCTCGCCGGCGAGGCAGAGATTTACGAGTTTCTCGGGCTCGCCTACGTGCCGCCTGAGCTGCGGGAGGACATGGGCGAGATAGAGGCCGCCCAAATCGGGGCCCTTCCGAGGCTCATCGAGATGGCCGACATCAAGGGCGCCTTTCATGTCCACACGGAAATGAGCGACGGAACCGAGAGCATCGAAGCCATTGCGGATGCTGCCCGCCACATGGGCCTTTCTTATATCGGCATCAGCGATCACAGCAAGAGCGCCGGATACGCCGGTGGGCTTAAGGTAGAGGACGTAAAGCGCCAGTGGGAGGCCATCGACCGTTTCAACGCGGAGAACCCCGATTTCTTCTTCTTCAAAGGGATCGAAAGCGATATCCTTCCAGACGGGAGCCTCGACTACGACGACGAGGTCCTGGCAGGCTTCGATTTCGTGGTGGCCTCCATCCACTCGGGCTTCACCATGAGCAAGGCCGATATGGAGAGACGGATCCTCATTGCCATGGCCAACCCCTACACGACCATATTGGGCCATCCCACGGGAAGGCTTCTGCTCGCACGCGACGGGTACGAGGTGGACATGGGAAGGATCATCGAGGGGGCAGCGGAGCACCATGTGGTCATCGAGTTGAACGCGAGTCCCTTTCGGCTGGATATCGACTGGAGGTTCCAGAAGCAGGCTAAACAGAGGGGTGTCCTGATCTCTATCGGGCCCGATGCACACGCCGCAGGCGGCATCGGTGAGCTGTTCTATGGGGTGGGGATTGCGAGGAAGGGTTGGCTGGAAGCCGGTGACGTGCTCAACACGAGGGATGTCGGAGAGGTTCGTGAGCATCTCAGGAGGACCCGGAATGAAAAGAGACGTTGAATCGATCCTGAAAAAGCTCAAGGCCATGCATGGTGAGCCGAGGGCCGAGTTGAACTGGTCGAACCCCCTGGAGCTTACGGTCGCGGTGGTACTCTCTGCCCAATGCACGGACGAAAGGGTCAACAAGGTCACCGAGTACCTTTTTACACGATACCGGACCCTTCAGGACTATCTCGATGCGCCTCTCGAGAAGCTCGAAGAGGAGATACGTCCCACGGGTTTCTACCGGAACAAGGCGCGGAGCCTGAAGAACATCGCAGCAGAACTGAAAGAGCGCTTCGGCTCCCACGTGCCCGAGGACATCGACACTCTTGCCACAATCAAGGGCATAGGGCGCAAATCGGCGAACATGATCGTGGGTCTCGCCTACGGCACACCGGCGATCATAGTCGACACCCACGTAACGAGGGTGAGCAATCGCCTCGGCCTCACCTCATCCGAAGATGCGGGCAAGATAGAGCAGGACCTTGCCGCTAAGGTGCCCGAAGGCCGCCGGACCGATTTCTCCTTGCTTCTGATCCTCCACGGACGTTATATTTGCAAAGCACGAAAACCCGACTGTCCCAAGTGCCTCCTCCAGGAGGAGTGCGACTATTTTCAAAAGGGACTGTATAAGCAGTAATGAGATCGCCCCGAGAGCGGGGCTTCACGCCTCTTCTTTATTGTATCGGAGGAGGCTCAAAAAAGATGAGCCAAGGC
This sequence comes from uncultured delta proteobacterium, assembly GCA_963750015.1. GTDB lineage: Bacteria > Desulfobacterota > Syntrophorhabdia > Syntrophorhabdales > WCHB1-27 > CAVVNC01. The sequence goes on from CAVVPU010000261.1 coordinate 30,959, forward strand.
TCACCTCCGGGCCAAAGGATCGCCCGGTGAGGCTGAGCACGCTCGAATGGAGAATACAATGTCTTTCGAACGTGAAAGCCTGACCGCGGAGGAGCTGTCCCGGTTGGAAGAATTGGCACTATCGGCCCGGGGAGACATCATCACCATGACGAGGGTGGCCGGGTCGGGCCATCCCGGAGGGTCACTGTCGTCCCTCGAGATGTACCTTGTCGTCTTCTCTCACGCTGAACTGGCGAGGGAGCCGCGGGACAAGGTCGTGGTGAGCCACGGCCATACTTCGCCCGGCGTCTATGCGAGCCTCGCACGCCTCGGCCACATGCCCGTCGACGAGGTGCTGTCGTTCTTCAGAAAGGCGAGGAGCCCTTTCGAGGGACACGTGGTGAAGGGCATCCCCTTCATCGACTGGTCTACGGGGAATCTCGGGCAGGGTCTCTCTGCCGCCTGCGGCCTCGCCCTCGCCGGCCGGGTCAGACATGAGGACTTCCACGTCTATGCGCTTATGAGCGATGGCGAGCAGGCAAAGGGGCAGGTTGCAGAAGCACGGCGTTTCGCCAAGAAATTCGGCCTCTCCAACATCACCGTCGTCATCGATGTCAACGGGATCCAAATAAGCGGAACGACAGACATGGTCATGCCCGTCAATATCGTCGAGGACTACCTTGCCGACGGGTGGGATGTGATCGAGGTAGACGGCCATGACATGAACGAGATCTATCGCGCCCTGCGGTCCGCCCGCTCTTCTGCGAGCCCGACTTGCATCGCGGCGCGCACCATCATAGGCCACGGCATCCCCTTCATGGAAGGCAAGGCCGAGTATCACGGCAAGGTGCTCAGCGCGAGCGAAATGGCGGAAGCAGTAGCCGTCCTCGGCATCGAGGACAGGACCGACTATTACCGGGAGCGGAGGAAAGGCCGCTGGGAATGGCGCCCCGCAGTCAACGGCGAGCCTCCTCTCATCGAGACGGGCACGCCCTTCGACTATGTGGACGAGGACAAGGTCGACAACCGGAGCGCCTTCGGCAAGGCCCTGAAAGACCTGGGAGAGAAGAACATCCCCTTCGGACGGCCCATATGTGTGCTCGACTGCGATTTGGCAAGCTCGGTCAAGTCCTCCGATTTCGCCAAGGTTTTTCCCGATCACTTTTTCCAGGGAGGCGTCCAGGAGCACAACACGGCGACTGTCGCAGGGGCCTTGTCGAGCCTCGGTATCGTAAGTTATTTCGCTGACTTCGGCGCCTTTGGCATGGACGAGACTTACAACCAGCAGAGGCTTAACGACATAAACAAGACGAACCTGAAGCTCGTCCTCACCCACCTCGGCCTCGATGTTGGGCAGGACGGGAAGACACACCAGTGCATCGACTATATCGGCCTTGCGAAAAACCTTTACAATTTCAAGGCCATCGTGCCTGCGGACTCGAACCAGGTGGACCGGGCGGTCCGCTATATTACGGCGACCAAGGGCAACTTCATCATAGGCACCGGAAGGTCCCAGTGGCCGGTCGTTCGTACCGAAGAAGGAGAGCTTTTCTATTCGAAGGGTTATCGCTTCGAGTACGGAAAGATGGATGTGATCCGCAAAGGCGATGACGGCGCTATCATCACCTACGGCGGCATGGTCGACAGGTCCCTCCGGATCAGGGAGACCCTCGCAAAAAAAGGCCGGACCCTCAAGGTGATCAACATGGCCTGCGTGACCCACGCCGACGCGGAGGTGATGGAAGAGGTGAGGAAGCTCCCCTTCGTCTTCACCTACGAGGACCACAACCCGGACACGGGCATCGGGGCCATCATTGCCACGTGGCTCGTGGACCACGGGTTCAAGGGGAGAATGGCGCGCTTCGGGGTGACCGAGTATGGCCCGTCGGGGGATACGGAGGAGATACTCAAAGAGGAGCACCTGGATATTGACTCCATGATAGAGGCGATCTGGAACATCATGAGGTGAGGGTGGGGGGTGTTCGGACGGCCGCATGGTCGGAATCGCGATCTGCGGCGCGCTTTTCGCCTTATGCCCTCCGACGTACGTTGAGTACGCCATCCGGGCTATAAGGCTCAAATCGCATCCACATCTCATCGATCCCGACCATGCGGCCATCCAAACACGCGGACCCGTATCATTTTGGCCCGCAGGTCCGGCCTTCATAGGTTGCCACACACCGGCACCATTGAATAAGTGCCGCGGCCCGAGAGGCCGCACAGAACAACATGATGTATCAGCTTTTGTACCTACACGAAATCATAAGTAATAATTTCCTCTCCCTGGAGGGGAGAGGGCTGGGGTGAGGGTGACGGCATTGGTTGCACCATTGAAGACAGATTCCATGAAGGAGGATTATTCGAATGGCTGAGATAAAGGAGATGTACAAGAAAGTCGTCAAAGATGCCTTCCCCGATTCCATCAAGATCGACATGGGGGGGCAAGTACTGGAGTACCGCAAGAAAACGTGGAGCATCTACGATGCTGATGTGGGCGCTGACGTGGAGCGCGGCATCCGCTACGGCGAGAACCCGGATCAGCCCGCGGCACTTTACGAGCTGATCAACGGCAGCATTCTCTTGGGCGATGTCCGCTTCTTCGACCCTTCAAGCGGCCTGGTGAGCAGGATTACCGAGAAAGACCAGCTCCAGGTCGGCAAGCACCCGGGCAAGATCAACCTGACGGACGTGGATAACGGCCTCAACATCCTGCGCTTCCTCGACCAAAAGCCCGCGTGCTCTATCATGAAGCACAACAACCCCTGCGGCGCAGCATACGGCTCCACTACGGCCGAGGCCTTTACCAAGGCCTTCTGGTGCGACCGCATCGCGGCCTTCGGCGGGGCGGTCATCTTCACACGGACCCTCGACGTGGAGACAGCCCGGGCCATGGAGCCGTACTATTTCGAGGTCGTCTGCGCCCCCGATTTCGAGGGAGCGGCCCTCGATATCCTCAAGAAATGGAAGAATCTGAGGATCCTCCTAATCAGACAGATCGAGAGGCTGATCCAGTACAAGACCCACCGCATCATCGACTTCAAGTCGCTCATGGACGGCGGCCTCATCATACAGGAATCGCAGCCCTTTACGATCAAGGGCACAGAAGACCTGAAACCCGCCCAGACAGTCCGCAAGGGTGAAACCTACAGGATCGACCGGGCACCCACGGATAAGGAGCTGCAGGATATGCTCTTCGGCTGGTATGTCGAGTCGGGGGTCAGCTCCAATTCGGCCCTCTTCATCAAGGATGAGGCGACCGTCGCGATCGGCACGGGCGAGCAGGACCGGGTCGGCGTGGTGGAGATCGCCACCTTTAAAGCCTATACCAAATATATGGACGGACTCGTCTTCAAGAAATTCGGCGTGCCCTATGCGGTGTTCAAGCTCGAGGCAGAAGCCGGCACGAGGCGCATGGAAGACTTGAAGGAACTGGAAGAGAAGACCAAAGCGGAGAAGGGCGGACTGATTGGGTCCGTAGTCGTCTCCGACGGCTTCTTTCCCTTCAGGGACGGGGTGGATGCGGCCATCAAGGAGGGCGCAACCGGCGTCATCCAGCCGGGCGGCTCAGACCGCGACTATGAGGTGATCCAGGCCTGCAACGAATCGAAGGTCACCATGGTATTCACGGGCCAGAGGCTGTTCAAGCACTAAAGACATCCGAAGCCGGAAAAGGGCGGCGGGAGCGTACATAAAGAAAAGTCTCCAAAACGGCTCAGAAAATGCCTCGGGCCATTGCTCCGCCTTCCGCTTTTTGCCGTCATTCCTGCGAAAGCAGGAACCCATTTTAGAGCATGTAGGCCATGGACAAGCAGCCCACAGTATACCTGCTCGCGAACAGAAAAAGAGGTACCCTTTACATAGGCGTGACCTCTGATTTGGTCAGGAGGGTCGCGGAGCACAAGACCGGTGCGCTGGGTGGTTTTACGAAGCGCTATGAGATCCATCAGCTCGTCTGGTACGAGGCGCATGGAAGTATGGGATCCGCCATCAAACGAGAGAAGGCGATAAAGAAGTGGAAACGGTCCTGGAAGCTGGAGTTGATCGAAACGAATAATCCGGACTGGCGGGACCTATACGATACAATTCTCTAGATGGATTCCTGTGCTTCGGAGTTCCCTCTACCGTTAATCTGGAACTCCCCATTCGCCGTCATTTGCGCCTGCCACCCTTTTTTGTCGTCATTCCTGCGAAAGCAGGAACCCATTTTGGAACATGTGGACCATAGACAAATACCGCAGGAGACAATATCAAGACTAAGGGCCGCTCGTTCCATTGACGGCCGGCATTGTAAGAAGTCTCTGACATCGACTCAAACGAGAAAAAAATCACAAGTGGCGTCGTCGGATTTCCGGCGGCATGAAGCCTCTTTGTACGTAACCATCCGCCCGCGGAACTTCCCGCCCAATAATCTCCTGACAACCGCTTCAGGTAGGGCGGAAATGATCGAGCCAATTGATGTATTGATTCTTTCTTTCCTTTTCTGTTGACAAAGAACGCCGGTCAAAAATATAATTGTGAAAAGATGAACATATTAAAAGCTCACATACCCGGAGGGCAAGAATGAGACCCTATTTCGAAAAGATGCAAAAGTTCGGCAAGCCGGTGAAGGAAAACGCGGCCAATGCCGAGCAGATCAAGAAGGTCGAGGCCGAGATCGCAGAGCTTGTCGAGCAGAAGAAGAATGCCGGCCTCCCCAAGGAAGTCCTGGCCAAAAGGGGCGAATGGACCGTACACCAGAGGCTCGAGTACATCCTCGATCCGGGCACCTGGGCCCCCCTCCATATCCTCTACGACCCCATGGAAGAGGAGTCGGGAACGACCGGCGTGGTCGACGGTCTCGGAAGAATAAACGGCCGCTGGTGCGTCGTCATCGGCTTCGACAACAAGGTCATGGCAGGCGCCTGGATCGCAGGCCAGTCTGACAACATCCTCAGGGTCACGGACATTGCCAAGAGGCTTCACTGCCCGCTCGTCTGGCTCGTCAACTGCAGCGGCGTAAAACTTCCCGAACAGGAGAAGGTATACGCAAACCGCAGGGGTAACGGCACCACCTTTTTCAGGCACGCAGAGCTGAACAAGCTCGGCATCCCAGTACTCGCGGCCATATATGGCACGAACCCGGCTGGCGGCGGATACCAGGGCATAAGCCCGACCCTGCTCCTTGCCCACAAGGACTGCAACATCGCCGTGGGCGGCGCGGGCATCGTAAGCGGCATGGCGCCCAAAGGCTACTTCGACGAAGGAATGGCCGAGCAGATCATCGAGGCCACGAGGGCCTTCAAGTCGGTGCCGCCGGGCAGGGTGGAGATACACTACGATTCGACCGGCTTTTTCAAGCAGGTCTTCCAGACCGAGGAAGCGATCCTTGATGCGGTGAAGGAATGGGTGGCCTATCTGCCCGCGTACAACAGCAAGTTCTTCAGAGTTGCAGAGCCCGCCGAGCCGGAGTACCCCGCTGAGGACCTCTACAGCATCGTGGCCTTCAACCAGAAGATGACTTACGACGTGACCCAGTTCCTCGCGAGGCTGGTGGATGGAAGCGAGCACATGGAGTTCCGGCCCGACTACGGACCGGAACTTTACACGGGCCTCGTCAAGGTGGACGGCTTCCTTCTCGGCGTCGTTGCCAATAAACAGGGCATGATGCCCCGGGGTTATCCTGCCTACGCCCCTTATCCGGGCATCGGCGGCAAATTCTACCGGGAAGGGCTCATCAAGGTGAACGAGTTCGTCACCCTGTGCGGCAGGGACCGTGTTCCCATGGTTTGGATCCAGGACACGACGGGCATCGACGTCGGCGATTATGCTGAAAAGGCAGAGCTTCTGGGCCTCGGCCAGTCGCTCATCTACTCCATCGAACAGGCGAACGACTCACCCATGATGGCCGTGGTGCTGAGGAAAGGGACCGCCGCTGCCCACTATATCATGGCAGGGCCCCAGGCGAACGACAACAACGCTTTCACTCTCGGAACGGCAACCACCGAGATATACGTCATGCACGGGGAGACCGCGGCGGTGGCGAGCTTCGCGAGAAGGCTCGTGAAAGAGAAGGATTCGGGCAAGCCCCTCGCGCCCGTCATCGAGGGTATGAACAAGCTCGTCAAGGAATACTACGACAAATCGCGTCCTGCTTACTGCGCGAAGACAGGTCTCGTGGACGAGGTGGTCCGCATGACTGACCTGCGCAAATACCTCGTCGCCTTTGCCAATTGCTGTTACCAGAACCCGGTATCGATCTGTCCGCAGCACCAGATGATGCTTCCCAGGATCATCAAGGGATAAGGGCAGGGGAAAGTGAAAAGTGGAAAGTGGAAAGTGAAAGGAATTGAGCACTGAGTGAAGGGTGTGAAGGCATATCGGGAGTGGATAGCCTTTTCACTTTAGCCTTTTCACTTTCCACTGCTTTTCAGGGGGGAAGGGGAGGAAAGGGCGCTTCGGGTCAACCGAAGCGCCCTTTTACGTCTCTAATCTTCAGTATTTACAAGGCCCTTTTGGCTTTCTTCTTTTTTAGGGCTTGATACTCTTGACATCCGGGAGAATAAGCGTATAATAGATTTCCCTGTTGGACGCTGGATGCGGCCCGAACGGGGAGTTGGTGAATGGTCGTTTCGTT
>CAVVPU010000262.1:0-25397 GCA_963750015.1 uncultured delta proteobacterium
GACAGGTGAACCACTCGGCACAGGCGCCAATCTCCTCTATACACTGTACGTTGACGTACGACGAGCTCACCTTGTTGGCACTCTTGGGTTGTCTCTGAGAGTTCATCTTCCTATTGAATTGCTGAGCAGCCTGACTGAGAGGACCACAAGGATTATAGTTGGCCACAGAGGCGGCGCAGAGACCATCGGCATTACAGATGAAGGTGCCGGCGCAGAAACTATTCTGCGACTCGCAATCGGCGTTGCTCTCACAGACAGAGAGCGTGACGTCCGTCGTTTCGTCAGTCTCCTCAGAAGGCGATGGCGATGACGAGGCCGACGGTCGCGGTGTAGCGTGACCGGGTTGACGACTGGGTCGTTGAAAGTTTGGATGCGGTGCTCGAGGCGGTTGACCAGCATGAGGTGGTCGCGGATGTTGGAAAGGCGGTCGTGCAGAGGGTCTGCCGGAGTGTGGTTGTCTCTGAGAGGGTTGATGCGAGGGTTGTCGCGACGGTCTCGGTGGACAGCCGGCACAGGTAGGCGCCTCGGTTGTCGTCGGTGGACAGGTAGGACAGGTGGGCGCACAGGTGGGACAGGTGGGTGGCTCGGTTGTCGGCGCACGAGAAGGATGTGGCGGCATCGTAGGACAGCTTGGACACGTTGGCGATGCGCTGACGCTTGGTTCTTCAGTGGTTGGTTCTGTTGTTGGGGTTTCAGTGGTTGGTTCTGTTGTTGGTGTTTCGGTGGTTGGTTCTGTGGTTGGTATTTCCGTGGTTGGTTCCGTTGTTGGTGTTTCTGTGGTTGGTTCCGTTGTTGGTGTTTCGGTGGTTGGTTGCGTTGTTGGTGCTTCGGTAGTTGGTTCTCCAGAAGGCTGAGAGGTCTTTGTCGGTGGGCAGGTGGGACATGTTGGCGGCGCTGTTGGAACAACCGTTGGCGAGACTGTTGGTTGTTCTGTCGTTGGTGCCGTTGTTGGCGCTTCGGTTGTGGGCTCAGTTGTCGGCTCCTCTGTCGTGGGTTCGGTTGTCGGCACTTCTGTTGTCGGTTCGGTTGTCGGTTGCTCTGTTGTGGGCGCCGTAGTGGGCTCCTCTGTCGTTGGTTCCTCACTCGGCATAGAGGTCCTCGTTGGCGGGCACGTTGGACACGTGGGTGCCGGTGTCGGTGCGACGCTTGGCTGTAGAGTGCTGGGCTCGACTGTCGGTTCTTCAGTGGTTGGTTCCACCGTTGGCAGCTCGGCCGTTTCCCAGGCAATCCTCATGTTCCAAGGCATCGTGAGTCGAAACATAGGTCCCGGCGAAGCGGCGGTCTTGAGCGTCACCGAAATGAAGGGTGGCGCGGCGTACAACGTGATCCCCGACAAGGTATCGCTTCGCGGCTGCACGAGGCATTTCAAGCCGCAGATCCAGGATCTGATCGAAAGCCGCATGCGGGAGGTTCTTCGGGGGTTGGAAGTTTCTCTCGGGGTCGCCACGGACATGAGCTACACGCGGCGATGCCCGGCCCTGGCCAATAGCCCGAAAGAAACAGAAGAGGCCTTGCACGCCGCTTCCCTCGTTGTCGGAAGCGGCCGTGTCTTTGGCAGCGTACCTCCGGTAATGGCCTCGGAGGATTTTTCCGTCATGTTGGAAAATGTGCCGGGCGCATACGTGGCGCTGGGCGCCGGCCTTCCTCGGCCCAACGGAATGACGCACCAGCCGGGCTACGATTTCAACGACCGCCTGATTTCAATAGGGGCCGCTTATTGGGTGAATCTGGTGGAGTCTTTGCTGCCCGAGAAGTAGGCAAAGGATTGGCCATGAAAGAGGCGGTGGACGTGGGGAAGTGTATTCGAGGGAGGTTAACGTATGAATGATGTTGGCTCGGCAACGATAACCGGCCAGGGGTTCGTCGGGGATTTCCATTACAGCGAGGCATCCCCCAACAAACTCGTCATCATGGCCGTGGGCGGTTCAGATGGCGGGAAGCCTGACCATCTGGCAACGCCGCTTTTCGACGAAGGTTACTCTGTGCTCTCATTGGCCTACTTCAAGACAGAGGGAACTCCTGAGTATCTCGATATGATCCCTCTCGAGTACTTCGACGAACCCATCGCATGGTTGGAGAACAATGAGAAGACCAGAGGGGCCGGAATCGTGATAGTTGGCGAATCAAAGGGTGCGGAACTGGCGCTCTTGCTCGCCTCCACGAAACCACAGATCAAAGGTGTGGTCGTCATAGCCCCCAGCTCGGTGGTCTGGCAGGGCATACCAAAGACGTTTTGGCCTCCCAGGTCCAGCTGGAGCCTTGGAGGGCGCCCCGTGCCTTTTGTTCCATATGACTTCAGCAAGGGATTCAACCCCAATGATTGCTTGAGTATGTATAAACAGTCTCTCGCGCAGCGGGAGGCAGTGCAAAAGGCCATTATCGAGGTCGAGAAGATCAATGGACCCATCCTTCTCCTGTCAGGAGCTCAGGATTGCCTGTGGCCATCTTCGGAGATGGGAGATATGATTTGCCGGCGCCTTGTCCAGAAAGGGTTCCCTTACAGGTATGAGCACATGAAATACGCGGATGCCGGGCACACCCTGGACGAGAATTACATGTATTCACAATCCTCGGAGAACGAACAATACATGCTGGGAGGGACCTATGAAGGCAACAGAAAGGCTAGACTGGAATCAGCCAAGAAAACAGCTCAGTTCTTGCAGGCCGTGCACTAGCGGAGAGGTGGTCTGACGGGGAACGTTAAGTGAAGGAGGAGAAATGATATTCCTGGTCTACTACGTTATCGGTTGGGTAGTGGGGCTCGTTGCGGCTTTCGCAACCGGCTCGCTAAGAGACGTCGCGACTGCCTCGCACACCTTTCTCCTTTGCCATCTCACGGTTACCATCGGGCTGACCGGAATCATGGGAGCATACGGGCATATCTTCATGGGGGATCGCATTGCGCGAAATATCGGCTGGCCTGCCGGTTCTATGTTTCAGGTTGAGCTCGGCTATTGCTGTCTCGGGATGGGCCTGCTGGGAGTGATGTGTTTCTGGTATCGCGGTCAGTTTTGGTTGGCCCCGATCGTCTTTTCTACGGTCTTTCTCGTTGGCGCCGCCCTTGTTCACGTTAAGGAAATGATTCAGAAAGGCAACTTCAACCCGGGCAATGCAATCACCACGATTCCCGATTTCCTGATTCCCCTCACCCTAGTCCTGTTGTGGTGTCTGGCAAGATAATAAATGTGGTTGTGCGGGCGACTCTTGAACGTCACGACGACGAGTACGAGCGGTGTGGACTATTCACGGTGTTCATGACCCGCGAGCCCTTGGCGGGAAAACCACACCTCATCCTCTGAAAGCTGACTGCTGAAGGCCGTACCTGCAATGCCGCTCTGCGATTGAATCGCTATACTTGTCGCTGGTGTGCGCATCCTATGAGGGCCGGAGCCGCGGGATGAAAGATACAACTTCGGTGTGGTGGACGGTCAAGGTGCGGAGCACACGCTCCGCATAGGGCGTATTCACTTCATGCGACCGGCCCGCTTTTGCATCAACAAGCAAAGGGGCGGGCCTTTCGGCCCGCCCCTTTGCTGTCTCTCCCCTCTTCCGAAGGATTGTGAGCTAGAACCTGTAGTAGAGCTTCACGTAATAGAGGTTTACCTTGTAGTTCTGGTCGGTGTAGGCGCCCGAGAGATAGACGCCGGATGGCGTGTAATTGTAGCCGTTGAGTTGGCCGTCGTCCAGTTTGAACTGGCTGTAATTGAAGCCGAAGATGACACCGACGTCCTTGGTGTACGCCCAGTTCACCATGGCCGAGACGCTCTGCCTCGTGTAGTCGTCCCAGGGCGCGATATCGTTGGTACTGTTGTTGATGCCGGCCGCCGTCTGATAGACCTGGGAGGTAAAGTCTGCGTAACCCTGGTTCTTTTCGAAGTCATACTGGACCTTGAGGGCGAGCTTGTCCTTGATGATCGGGACGACCGTCCCCAGGCCATAGGCATAGTTGTTGTTGGGTATGTGGGAGTACCAGTTGTAGTTTGAGGTGGTCGGGGCCGCGCTCGGGTCGCCCACGGGGGTGCTATGGTTTTCCGACCTTCCCGTCTGGTCGGTGTAGGCCACGTCATAGTCGAAGAAGGTGAAGAACTTGATCCCCTTCCAGGTGTAGCTGCCATCGATGATGAATTCGTTCTCCTCCCCCTTTGTGACGCCGAGGACGGTATCGTGGTAGTCGTTCAGCTTGTAAGCGTACTCGAGAGAGATGTCGATGTTCTCGCCTGGTGTGAGGTCGCTGGTGAGCTTCCACATATCCTGGGTCTGGTTCCCTACATCGAAGCGGGTGATGTTGTTATAGGTGATCAGGCTCTGGTTGTTGGTGGCGCTCTGGTTGTACGGCTGGAGGTCCGTGTCGCTTGTCCTGTAAAGTTTCTGGTACTTGAGGCGAGCCCCGAGCCAGTCTAAGGGGTTGTAGATGACCTCACCCCTGTAGATGTTGTCCATGGTGCGCGGGACAATATCGAGACCGAGAGGGACATTTTCGAGGAAGTCTTCCCCTCCCTCGCGCCTCAAGTCAGAGAAGTCATACCCACCTAGAAACTTCAGGTTTTTCAGGAGCCGGTAGTCCGCCTCCACGCCCGCGGTCGTCTTGTCGTAGCCGAAGAGGGCGTTCGTATTCGTGCCTGCCGCAAGGGTCGTGGCATTCGTGGCATTCGTAAAGGTGACCTGGTCCGAGTCGTCCTTCCTGTCGAAGTATTTGAAGTAGAGCTTCGTGCTCAGATCCTTCACGGGGTTCGAGTTGAGGTCGCCCCCTATGGTCAGATATTTCACGTCGCCGTTGAAGCTGGACTGGCTCAGAGTGAGGCGCTGAACGGCGGGCGCGGTGACGGAGCCTGTCTCGATCGAGTTGAGGAGCGTCGTGGAGGAAGTGTTTTCCTGATAGCTGGCGTTCATGGCAAAGATCGAGGAGAAGGGAAGCTGTTTCATGTTGCCGTTGAAATTGACGCCCCACGATTTGTTGTCAGGGGCTCCGACGATGGTGCCGTATGCCTGGGTCGCGCCCGTCACAAAGGGGTCTTGAAAGCGTGGTAACTCCGCATTGTTTCCATACTCGCTGAAGTTCACGCCGAGGGCCGCGTAGAATCGCTTGTTCTTCCAGCCGATAAGGCTGCTCGCGTTCGTCGTATGGTCGTCGATGGGCAGCGGCAGCTCCACGGTGTCTCCGAAGGCGAACGCGCTGTGTCCGGACCAGGGCATATCCCCTTCCCGCTGCAGCCGGTCCGACGTCACGTTGAAGAAGAAGGGCGATATGGCCGTCACGTCCACAGACCCGCCCACGTCCTTCCTCTGGATCTTGTAATCGAAGGACGTGCTCGGCCACAGGGCGGAATTCGCCGGGGTGGCCGAGGCCCGGCCGGGCAGGGTGAGATTCTGGGAGCCGGGGTCCGTGTAGATGGTCCGGTCCTCAAACGAGTAGTTGTGGGGGAAGTCCGTGTAGAAGAGGGAGAATTTGAAGCTGCCCCACTTTCCGCCCGTTGACGCTTGACGTACATGTCGTCCTGGCCGAGGTAGGCGGCGTCTACGTCGAAATGGTACTTGTCCGTGTCATAGCTCACACGCGCCACCGCCGAAGAGGCCGGGGACGTATGCCGTTGTATTGGTTGAAGTTCGCGCTCTGGTGGTCGAGGCTGAAGGCCCGGCCGCCCGAGGAAGAAGCCTCCCGAAAAGGGATTATCGTCTCGCATAAGCGGCCGAGGCAAGAAACAGACCGATCAGGCATGCAAGGATTAGATGGTTCTTCATGTCGTCCCCCCCCTTATCTCATGAAGTACGCGCCGGAGTTGTAGCCGTTCGCGGGGTTCGAAGGTGCATTGCTTCCGTGTATACTGATGTGGCAGTTCAGGCAGGCGCGTCCGAAAGACTGGGTCGGGGGGGACACTCCCTTAAAGAGGGTCTGCCTGTTGTAGAAGCTGTGAGGGACGACGTGACAATCCTGGCACAGGTTCGGGACCTTTTCCACGAGGAGCTTCTGGTAGACGCTGCCGTGAACGCTGTGGCACGAGGCGCAGTTCTCGTCAACCGGGGGATGCTCCCACATATAAGGTCCCCTCTTTTCGGCATGACACTTGTAGCAGAGCTGGTTCACGCTGTCCGCCTTGATCTGGGACGGGCCGGTCGCGCCGTGGGGATTATGGCAGTCGGAGCACGACATCCTTCCTTCGACGATGGGGTGGTGAGACCTCCTGTTGATCTGGGCTTTCTTGTCGAGGTGGCACTTGATACAGACCTGGGTCTGCCACGTTGAAACGTAGCCGAGGCCCGCGAGGGTGGTGCCGTAGCCCGCAGGGGTCTTCGGGGGTCCGTGGAGCGTGTGGCAGTCGGAGCACGCCACATCCTGCTTCTTATGGACGCCGGAATCCCAGAGGGCCAAATTGGGGCTATTCTCGTGGCATGACAAGCAGACGGCCGCTTTCTTTTCGGCGGGCTCGCCTTTGCTGAAGGTGGTGAGTCCTCCTACGCCCTTGCCGCCTCCGGCCTCCGCGTGGGCTGCTCCGGGGCCGTGGCACGACTCGCAGCCGTCCCTGTTGATCGGTGCGCCCGGAACCGCCTTCTTCCAGTGAGGGCTCTTGCTCATGAGCTTCGCCTGGTTTGCGTGACAGCCGAGGCAGGTCTCGGTGCCTGCATAGTCTCCCGGAGCCGCTGCCCGTGCCTGGAAGGGAAGAAAAAGAACAAAGACCAAGGTAACGAACAAAAATCGCTTCATGCCTCCCCCTTTGCTGTTTTTACTCGCCGAACCATTAAAACAACCGCGAAACCCCAAAACCGACCAAAACAGCTACAATACACGCGGCCCCAAGCCGCACTCTTCAGACCTGTCCCCTTGACAGGCCATTCTTTACTTGAGTAAAACAGTATTTTACTCAAGTAAAGCGACAATTTACTCACTCACGAATACGTTGTCAACCAAAAAAATATTGTTTAGAATCTTCGACATAAATTAATGTAATTATAATAATGGAGTATGTCCGAAATATTTTTAAAAAAACTTGCACCGCGTCGCGGGAAGCATTACCCCTCCTAAAGAGGGAGAATCTTCACTTCTTGACGTCAGTACCGCATTGTGGTACTGACTATCCTGCTGTCGAGCGACAATGGACGGAAAAGAATTCTCCCTGATTCGCCACACCCTTAAGAAAACCCAGACGGAGATGGCCCGGTTGCTGGGGGTCTCTGAAAAGGCGATCCAGAGCTTCGAACAGGGGTGGAGGAATGTCTCGGCCCACAGCGAGCGGCAGATCCTTTTTCTTCTGGCATTGAGAAAGGGCCGGAACAGGAAAGGCAGACCGTGCTGGGCGATCATGCGATGTCCTGCCGAGATAAGGCAAAGGTGCCCGGCCTGGGAATTCCGCGCAGGGCACCTTTGCTGGTTCATCAACGGGACCATATGCCGTGGTAAGGTGTGGAAGAGCTGGGCCGATAAGGCGCGGATTTGCCGTGATTGCACCGTATATGCCGGCCTGTTTCAGAATAGAGAGGCACCCGATGGAAAGAAATGTTAAGGTGAGTGGATGAAAAAGGAAAATGTAGTAATTCTGGTGGTGATCACCTTCATCGTCGGTTTCGTGGCGGGAGGCGTGAGCGGCATAAAGTTTTACGCCGCTCACGGGGCCCGGGCTGCGAGGCAGGCCCAGCCGGCTGATGAGGCCGGACCGACGGAAGCCGGCGGCCCCGGGGTGAGCGCCTCTGATATAGAAAGACTGGAGGCCCAGGTCCGCGCCGAGCCCAAGAACTTCGATGCCCTGGTGCAGCTCGGCAACCTCTATTTCGATTCAAACCAGTATAAACAGGCCATAGACGTGTACACGAAAGCCCTCGCCCTCGACCCGAAGAACCCCGATGTCCGCACCGACCTGGGAGTCATGTACAGGGCGACCAAGGATTATGACGGGGCAGTGAGGGAGTTCAGAGAGGCCGCGCGGCTCGATCCGAAGCACCAGAACAGCCGCTTCAACCTGGGCATAGTGCTCCAGCAGGATAAGAAGGACATCCCCGGGGCCATCGCAGCCTGGGAGGACTTTCTCAGGGTCGAGCCTACAGGCGGTCAGGCAGATATGGCAAGGGCAGAGCTAAAGCAACTAAAGGAATTGTCGAAATAGACCGAGGACGGGGCGACGCAAGCCTGTCACTAAAGGAGCTGGAGTAGTTTGGCGGCAGTGCCTGAAGAGGAAAGGCAAGAGCAAAGGACGGTCGGTAATGGTCTTGTGGGTAAGGGAGAGCCGCATGGCAAGAATCGCACCCGCCCGCACGCGGGCACCCGGCGGCGCCCTGCCGCACCTCATGCCCATCCGCCGTAGGGCGACCCCCGTGTCGGTGTGGCTGCTTTTAACAGGTCTTGCAAGACGGGGGTGCCCCGCTAAAGCAAGTGGTACTTTTCTACTTGTGGGCTGCGGGCAATGAGGCACGACAGGTCATCCACATCTCATCGATTCTTCCCATGCGGCTCTCCATTCCACACTGGGTTCGGCCCGACCGTGGGCCAAACCCGGTAGGAGTACATAGGATGGAAAACCCAACCAAAAGGCAGCCCCATAGGCCGCCGAAAAGCAATCCCAATTGTCCCCCGGCTGGGCCAATTGGGCACTTCATAGGATAACAGGACCATAAGAAGGGCGGCCCCGTCGGGCCGCCCGTTGGTTCACTTGTAGTTCCCTCGCCCGGCCGGGGCACCGCGCGCCCCTTGCTTTCGGTCAGGCGTTTTCGGCGTGGGCGTGGCGCTTTTCCCAGGGGGGAGCCACCTGATCAGGACGAGAAGGATGACAAAGGGTAGGACGAGAAAAGCCATGGAAACGACCAGTCCCTCCATCCCGCCGACCGCCATTTTGTAGACCGTCAATCCCCGGAAACTCTTCGAGAAAAGCTGACCGCCGATAACGACGTTCCATCTCGTGCTGAAGATGCCGAACTGGACGAGGAGGGCGACGATGAAATAGCTGAGTCTTCGCACCTCATCGGGCCATCTGAATATCTTGATGGCGGCAATAGCCACGAGCGGCACTATCATGCCGAGGATCAACTGGATGACGATGAGGCTGATGAAGAGCCTTTCCGATATCAGAAGGCCCAGTATCTGAATCGACTCCTCCGACTGGTAGATGCGGTGGATAAAGTCGAGGAATTCGAGGGAAAAGTCGACGATCATCATGTAGAAGAGGAAGCTCGCCAGCTTATCGATGCACGCCATGTCAGGCTTCTCTCTCTTGACGAGAACGGCGACCATGTAGATCAGAAGCACGAGGGCGATACCGGAGACTATCGCGGAGAAGAGGAAGACGATGGGCATGAGCACGCTCGACCACCAGGGATTAGCCTTGACCGAGCCGAAAATAAAGCCCACGTACCCGTGAAGGAGAAACGCCGAAGGGATACCGACAACCGATATGAAGTAAACCGCCTTCTTGTCGAAGGAAAGAGCCGCAGGCGAGATATCTTTGGTGAAAAGGGAGAGGACCCGGTACACCTGCCCTTTCCAGCCTTGCTCGCTCTGGGCCAGGAGGATGAAGTCCTTCCTGTAGTCGAACCATAGCTCCAGAAGGAGGACTCCCATGAGGTACCACATGTAGACGAAGCCGAACATGGCCATGGCAGAGGCGCCGTTCGGCGTGAGGAACATCTCGAACCCCCTTTCCGGATGGCCGAGGTGCGCCATCAGGGGCAGGGGAGCGACGATCAGGAAGGAGAGGGCCGTGAGGAGCGCCAGCCGGTAGGTCGGCTGAACTTCCTTCACCTTGAAGACCTTGACCAACGACGCAAGAATGAAGGCTCCGGCCACGAGGCCGGTAATATAGGGATATATGACGATCAACAGATTCCAGTGAAGCTCTATCTCGTTCGGATAGATGTAGCCGACCACAAGCCTCAGGGTTTCGTAAAGACGCGCTATCTCGCCATTCAAGGTTACCGGACCTCCGAGTCGATATCTGCGTAGTAGACCTTCGGTTCAGTGTTGAGACCAGGCTTCAGGACAAAGGTCTTGTTGAAGCGCAGGAATTCGGTGATAGGGCTCGCTTCGCTCCTCAGATCGCCGAAGACCCTGGCCCGGGTCGGGCAGACCTCGACGCACGCCGGCAGCAGGCCTTTGACGATCCGGTGGTAGCAGAAGGTACATTTCTCGGCTGTCTTCGTCTCCGGCCGGATGAAGCGCGCGCCGTAAGGGCAAGCCTGGATGCAGTACCTGCACCCTATGCAATACCGGGAGTCGACAAGGACGACGCCATCTTCCGTTCTGTACGTGGCGCCCACCGGACACACCTGAACGCACGGGGGCTTCTCGCACTGGTTGCATATTTTCGGGACGAAAAAGGTTTTGAATATCTTCCTGTCGGAAGGAGGGGGCTTGAAGCCGTCCTTGCCGCCGTTGGGACTGTCGACTATGGTCTGATGGTCCTCGGTTTCGATATAGCGCTCCACCCACGTCCGGAAGAAGAACGGATAATCGGGCACGTTGTTCTCCTTCTTGCACGCGTCCACGCAGCGTCCGCACCCGATGCAGCGGTCGACCTTCATGCCCATGGCGTAAAGATGCTCGGAAGGCTTGTACTTGACGCCATACCAATCGCTCAACCCCTTCTTTGGGGCCGAAGCGACCAAGGATGCGGGTACGGCAAGGGCAAGGCCCCCAAGAAGGATCGTCTTGCAGAAGTCTCGCCTTGACTCGTCCGGGTTCTTTCCAACGCGGTTCTTTTTCATCTATCGAGCTCCGGGCATGTGGGGATAGTGGCACTCCCAGCAGAGACTTTTCCCGCCATGGCTCGCCATGTCGATCTTGGGGGCCTCCTTGGACCCTTGAGAATCCTGACCGTGGCACTTGCCGCATGTTTCCCTTGCCTGGGGCTTCTTCGCCATGTTAGCCCTCGGAGCAAGCCTGTGATTCGCCGGGACCTCGTGGCAGGTCGTGCAGTCGAGGCCGCCGTGCGGGCCCGAGCTGAGAGTCTGCTGAATGGCGGTATGACATGCGTCGCAGCCCTTGGGCGGCGTGGGAGGTTTCGGATCGTGCGGCTGATGGCACAGGATGCATTGCTTCAACGGATTATGGGATTCGGAGACGACCTGGGGAAAGCCTGTCGGCCGTGAAGGCTGATACGCATGGCAAAGCAGACAGTCAGCCCTGGTATTGGGGAGTCGCGGCTTGATCGTCTCCGGGTCCTGAGTGTGATCGTAAGCGGCGCTATGACATGTTTCACAGGCGACCCCGCGGTGATATCCCCCTGATTTCGTCGACCCGATATCTCCGTGGCACTCGCCGCATGCGTCGGCGCCGGCGTACTTGATGGGAAGCTCGGCATTCTGAATGACGGACAGGGCCCTGTAGTGGCCCCAGAGTCCGAAGCTGAACGGGACGAGCAGGTGCCTCACCACGAGGTAGATAATGATGACGGCAGCTATGGGAGGAACGAGGTGGCGTATCTGTTCGGGCATACGCTTCCACATAGGCTCATCCTTCTTCGGATCTTGAGTCAGCACGTAATGACAACTTTATGAAAAGTAAGGGGGCGGGTGAAGATAGTCAAGGGGAAATATCGCGAAACTCGAATCGCGAATCGCGAAAGTGTAGGAAGGAAGAGCAAACGGCTCACCCTCACCCTACCCTCTCCCCCCATCAAGGGCGAGGAAGAAAGTGAAGCATACATCCGCTCCTTTTGGCGGCCTCTAGGGACGCCGCTCCTCTTCAATTGGTGTTGGTGTTTACATCCTATGAAGGCCGGAGCCGCGGGCTGTTAAAGATACGGCTCCGCGTGTCACCGGCCGGTTGGCTGGGAGGGATCGTGAGATGTGGATTACCTGTCGTGCCTCATTGACCGCAGCCCAAAAGTAGAAAAGTATCACTCGCTTTAGCGGGGCACCCCCGTCTCCGCAAGACCCGCTATGAGCAGCCACACCGCCACGGGGGTCGCCCTACGGCGGATGGGCATGAGGTGCGGCAGGGCGCCGCCGGGTGCCCGCGTGCGGGCGGCACGATTCCTCCCATCCGACCGGCCACACCTCGGACCCTCTCAAAGTCTCTCTCGTCTCTTTTGTCTTTTCGTCAGTCTGACCCAGCCATACGTTTCTTGACGTCACCCGAGGGTTTCCACAGGCGTTTGCCTTGCACCGACTCGTCTTTGTTGCCAAACCCGATCGGGATTATTGTATAATTACGTCCGTTACCTATGTTCTCCGGTCTACGCAACGATATTCGGGCGATATTCGCCAGGGACCCTGCGGCGCGAAGCGTCGTGGAGATTATCTTCGCCTATCCCGGTCTCCACGCCCTCTTCATCTACCGCCTCGCCCACTGGCTCTGGCTGCGACACCTGTTCCTCCTGGGACGTCTTGTCTCCCACGCGGGCCGCTTTCTGACCGGCATCGAGATACACCCCGGGGCAACCATAGGCAGACGATTCTTCGTCGACCACGGAATGGGCGTGGTGATCGGTGAGACCGCAGAGGTAGGCGACGACGTCACCCTCTACCACGGAGTGACCCTCGGAGGGACTTCCTGGAAAAAGGGAAAAAGGCATCCGACCATCGGCAACAACGTGGTCATAGGAACGGGAGCCAAGGTGCTGGGACCGGTCAGGATAGGCGACAACACCCGCATAGGGGCAAATTCGGTGGTGGTCAACGACATACCGCCGAACTCGGTGGTGGTCGGCATCCCGGGAAAGATCGTCTTCAGGGTCGAAGGGGACCGGCGGATAGCCCTGGACAAGGAGTTCATGCCCGATCCTCAGGCACGCGCCATAACCTCCCTTCTCGAAAGGGTGAGCCGCCTGGAAGAAAGGCTCGAAGCCGCCCGGCCGGGGAGGACGAAAAGCGAGAAGAGGATGTATGAGGAGCGGACATACAGGGGATCGTCCCGGCCGGAGGACCTTCTCTGTTACGAGGTCGTCTACAAGGAGACAGACCTTTTCTGCTGCACCTCGATCGACCTTAAGCCCCTTATAGAAGAAAGGACTTTTTTTTACAGGAACCAGCTCGAAGTCCTACATCAGGCTTCGCCCCGACTTCTCCGCGAGCCTTCTCCCGATCGTCGCAGACCCGCTCGCCCCTGCGATCGCGCGCGAAATGATAGCAGGTGCGGACCGGGCCGGGGTGGGGCCCATGGCCTGCGTGGCCGGGGCTGTGGCGGAATTCATAGGAAGGGATATCAATCTCCTGTCGGATGAGTATATAATAGAAAATGGCGGCGACATCTGCCTGCGGACGGGGCGGGTGCGAACCATAGCCGTCTATGCCGGCAATTCCCCCTACAGCGGACGGATCGGCATCAACCTGAAGCCACGGGAGCAGGCCTACGGCGTTTGTACGTCCTCGGCCACCGTGGGGCCGTCACTGAGCCTCGGACGCACCGACGCGGTCTGCGTCATCAGCGGATCGGCCCTTTTTTCCGACGCTCTGGCCACGAGGCTGGGGAACCTTGTGGGCGGCGAGGAAGACATAGGCCGGGCCCTGGAAGAAGCGAAGGGGTTTACGGAAGTCATAGGCGTGCTCGTAGTGGTCGGGACAAAACTCGGCGTCTGGGGGGACGTCGATTTAGCTCGTGTGTGAGGTTTACATGAAGAAACGGGTTATCCTGAGATTCAAGCGCAAGACCATAGACAAGCCGATCGTTTACCGGCTGGCCAGGGACTTCGACCTGGTCTACAATATTCTGCGGGCCAATGTCTCGCCCAGGGCCGAGTCGATGATGGTCCTCGAGATAGAAGGCGAAGAGGCGCACTTTGCCGCCGGCATGGAGTACTTGAGCAGTTGCGGCCTGGTCATCGAGCCCATCGCCCAGGATATCAACCGGAACGAGGAACGCTGCGTCCACTGCGGCCTTTGCACGAGTGTCTGCGCGCCCCAAGCCCTTGACATAGACCGAAAGACGATGCGGGTCGAGTTCGACTACGACCGCTGCGTCGCCTGCGAGCTGTGCGTGAAGGTCTGCCCTGTCAAAGCCATGAACGTTTACTTCACTTAAGAGATGAAAAAAGTCTATTTCGACCATAACGCGACCACTCCGATCCACCCCGGGGTGGCCTCTTTTGTCAGGGAGTTCTTCGGGGAGCTTTTCGGCAACCCCTCGAGCCTCCACTGGGCCGGCAGGGAAGTGCGCCCATACGTGGAAGAGGCGCGGGCCCGCGTGGCCGGCCTGATAAAGGCGAAGCCCTCCGAGATCGTCTTCACGAGCGGCGCCACCGAGGCAAACAACCAGGCCCTGAAAGGAGTCGCCTACGCCCTGCTCGACAAAGGTAACCACATCGTCACGACCAAAGTGGAGCACCCGGCCGTGTCGAACACGTGCGCCTTCCTCCAGAGGGCCGGGTTCAGCGTGACCTACGTCGACGTGGACTGCAATGGGCTCGTGGACCCCGAGGAGATCCGTCAGGCCATTCAATACGACACGATCCTCGTGTCGGTCATGCAGGCAAACAACGAGACGGGCACCCTCCTTCCCATCAAGGAGATCGGCCGCATAGCCCATGAGGAAGGGGTTCTTTTCCATTCGGACATGGTCCAATGCCTCGGCAAGATCGATATAGACATGGCCGATTTGAACGTGGACCTGGCTGCCTTTTCCGGACATAAGCTCTATGCGCCCAAGGGAATAGGCGCGCTTTACGTGAGGGAGGGACTCGATATCGAGAACCTCGTGCACGGCGGAAGCCAGGAGATGGGCAGAAGGGGCGGGACGGAGAACATGATCGGAATAGCGGCCTTCGGCAAGGCATGCGAGATCGCGGCAGAGGAGATGGGGGAACAGGCAGCCCTCATGGAGCTGCTCAGGACGAGGCTCCTCGAGGGGCTTTATGACCTCATAGAGGACGTGCACCTGAACGGGGATATGGTGAGAAGGCTTCCGAATACGCTCAATATGAGCTTCGAGTTCGTGGAGGCGGAATCTCTCCTGATAGCTTTAGATCTGGAGGGTATTGCAGTTTCGGCGGGCTCGGCGTGTTCTTCGGGTTCGACGGGGCCTTCCCAAGTGCTCCTGGCCATGGGGCTGGAGCCGCTGAGATGCCAGAGCGCCATCAGGATGAGCTTGGGAAGGGCGAATAACGAAGAGGATATCGAGTATGCCCTCCAGGTGATACCGGAGGTGGTGAAAAGGCTAAGAGCTATGTCGCCTCTGGGGAGAAAGAAATAGAGTGGTTGGTGGTCGACTGGTTGGGAAGAAGCGAGGAAGAGAAGAAGAGCAAAGGAGAAGAGCAAAGGAGAAGGACTGTCGGTAATGGTTATGTGGGTAAGGGAGAGCCGCATGGCAAGAATCGCGATCTGCGGCGCCCTGCCGCACCTCATGCCCATCCGCCGTACATCGAGTACGGCTGCGGGCAATGAGGCACGACAGGTCATCCACATCTCATCGATTCTTCCCATGCGGCTCTCCATTCCACACTGCAATTGGCCCTCCGTGGGCCAATTGCAGTAGGAGACCAGAAGTTAGAAACTCCATTGGAATAGCGGCCCCATAGGCCGCCGAAGGACAATCCCAATTGCCCCTATGTGGGCCAATTGGGCACTTCATGGGATAACGGAACTATCGCAAGGGCGGCCCCGTAGGGCCGCCAACTACTTTTCCTCATGTTAGTTTCCCTCGCTCGGCCGGGGGAGAGGGTAGGGTGAGGGGGGCGGCACACGCAGGTCAGGGGCACTGTGCAATAGGTTGTGGCACTGCAAGCCCAACGGGCTACCCGCGAGCGCCTGGGCAGTTCCCCCACCCAAGCACGTGCACGGGTGCCAAGAGTGCGCGCCTGCGGCGGTCCTTCCTTTTTATGAAGGGGAGGCTCGGCCGGCTTTGCCGGTCGAGGGGGCGACGCGAGCCCCATTAAATTGCAAAAGGCTTTATTTTATGACCTTTTTTATTTTTACTACCGGGTGCAAGGCTAATCAGTGGGATTCCCATGTGATTGCGAGCAATTTGAAGGAGGCCGGATGCAGCCGGGGAACGCTGGAGAGCGCCGATATTATCATCGTCAACGCCTGTTCCCTGACCCATCGGGCAGAGGCCGATGCGCGCCGGTTTATCCAGCGGGCGCGCCAGGCGAACGCACGCGCCCGGATAGCCCTGGTCGGCTGCCATTCCCAGGCCTTTCAGGACCGCGGCCTTGGGGCCGAGCTGGTCCTCGGGCAGGAGGAGAAGTTCGAGGCAGGCCGCTACCTTTCGACTGGGGGCTCTTTCGTTTCGGAGGGCCGTGCCTTCTCCCTGGAAAAAGCGCCCGTGGATGCCGTGCAGAAGGGGCGGACGCGCTTCTTTTTCAAGATACAGGATGGCTGCAACAAGTTCTGCACCTACTGCGTGGTGCCCCGTGCACGGGGGGCCGCACGGTCGAGGCCGGCTCACGAGATACTCTCCTTTATGGGCGCCCTGGAGGAGAAGGGGATAAAGGAGGTCGTCCTGACCGGCATCGATCTGGCCGCCTATCACGATCCTGCGTCGGGGGCGGACCTCAAAGGGCTTCTCCGGCTCCTGGAGAAGGAAAAGACGCCCCCCCGCATCCGCTTGAGCTCCATCGATCCGACCTATGTGGACGATGCCTTTGTCGAAGTCATGGCCGGATCGCACAAGATCGCCGGGAGCATCCACATTCCCGTGCAGAGCGGCTGCGATGGCATTCTTAAGGGCATGGGAAGGCATTACGGGAGGGCCATGGTGGCCGAGGTCGTGGAGAGGCTCACGCGGGGAGTGAAGGGCATCGGGATCGGCATGGATATCCTGGTCGGCTTTCCCGGCGAGGACGACGAGGCTTTTCTGGAGACTTACAGGCTCGTCGAAGAGCTTCCCATTTATTACCTCCACGTCTTTCCCTTTTCCGAGCGTGCCGGCACGCGGGCCTGTTCCATGCCGGATAAGGTGAACGATGCGGTCAAGAAAGAGAGGGTGGCACGCCTGAAAGGTCTCGACGGGCTGAAACGGGAGGCCTTCGCCCGCAGGTTCATCGGGACGAGGCTTCGGGTCATCCCGGAGGGCAAGGTGAATGGCCGCGGCCTCGTCAAGGGTTTTTCCGACAATTATCTTCCTGTCTACCTGCCTTATGAGAAAAGCCTTGAAAATAATCTGGTGGAGGTTACAATAGTGGGCATAGAAGGCCCAAGACTCATGGGAGGTTATTGATTTGTTCATAGCCGGAGATTTTCTTACGACCGTCGCCCTGATTATCAGCAAGCTTCTCGGCTTTTATATTTTGGTCGTCGTTGTCCAGGCCCTTCTTTCGTGGGTGAGGCCCGACCCTTACAACCCCATCGTGAGGTTCATCAACGGCATGGTCAACCCCGTCACCTACCGTATCTCGCGGATCATTCCCACGAGGTTCGGCATGGTCGACATCGCGCCGCTCATATTGATCGCGATTTGCTGGTTCCTTCAGGAGTTCCTGGTGAGGGTCCTTATCGATCTCGGCAGCCATCTGAGATGAATATAGAGGTGAAGGTGATCCCGGGGGCCCGGAAGCGCTCGATCTCCCTGGAAGGCCCCTGCCTCAAGGTCAAGCTCCTGTCCAAGCCGATAAAAGGCAAGGCGAACGAGGAGCTTGTCGAATATCTCGCCGACACCTTTTGCCTGAAGCGTCGTGAAGTTATCATAGTCACGGGTGAGCGGGACACAAGAAAGATAGTCTCCATCCCCCTTGATATAGACTCTCTCCGCCCCATGGTCGAAGGCCTTTCCAACAAGTAGCCCGCTCTATAGAGCATTACGCAAAATAAAGTGACGATTGAGCCGGGGCGACCATTCCTTGAACGCGGCGCTTCTTCTTTCTAAGAATAGGTCTTATAGGACTTATACGACCTATTCTTAGAAGGTTTCAAAAGAGGTTAAAACGGGAATCAATTCTGCGGAACGTTTTAGAACCACCATTTCTGTTTTCTATGTATAACAATGTTATAATTACTTAAGTATATCAAAGGGTTGTCGACAAGATTTGATAGGTGGCCTTCCAGACTTGGCCCAAGAATCAGACGGCCTTAGGAGCCGTCAATTGAAAAACTGAAAGGGGGGTTCTATGAAAAGGGGTATTGTTTGTGCAGTATTGGCAATAATTTTCGTGATGTCCAGCGCACTCGTCGCTTTGTCAGCCACGCCCGACGAGGCAAAACAGCTCGCCGCGAAGGCCATGGCATTCTACAAGGCTAACGGCAAGGAAAAGGCAATCGCCGAGTTCAACAATCCCAAGGGGCAGTTCGTGAAGGGAGACCTCTATGTGGTAGTTCAGGGCTTCGACGGCGTGCTCCTCGCCAATGGCGGCAACCCTGGTCTCGTGGGACAGAACCACTTTGAGCTGAAAGATCCCGGGGGAAAGTTTTTCGTCAAAGAAGAGGTGGAAGTTGCCAAGAAGGGATCTGGCTGGGTGACCTACCAGTGGGTGAACCCCGTGACCAAAAAGGTCGGGCAGAAGAAAGCGTGGATCCTGAGAATCGAGGGCGAGAACGCCTTCATAAACTGCGGCTTTTTCGAGTAGCCTCCGGGGCTCGCGTTCCGGAAAACACCATGATCCAGCCAGGCGCTGGTTCATGGTGCCCGAAAGAGAGCGAGAGCATGGCTACCTGAATTAATGATCTATGGAGAGGGGGAACATTTAAATGAAAAAGTGGTTAGGCAGCCTTCGTATGACAAAGAAACTTCTCGTGTCTCCTCTGGCGGCGATGTGCTTTTTCGCGGTCTTCGCGATCGTCTCCTATGGGGGCTTTTTTAACCAGAAAGGGGTGCTTACCGATATCGTCGAGCATCGCTTCGGGAATTACAAGGCCACCGCAGATGCGGTCATGGGCCTCAAGGGCGTTCATGCGAACGTTTACAAGCTCGTGGCCTGGGTGAGCTCCAACTATGACAAGACCAAGATAGATGCTCTCAGGGACGAGCAGTTCACCAGGCTCAAGAAGGCAGGGGACACCCTAAGGGAGATGTCCAAGCTTCCGGGCCTCGCCAAAAGCGAAAAGGATTTTCTCCAGCCGACCCTGACTCAGCTCGGCCAGTACGAGTCGATGGTGCACCAGGTCCTTACCCAGGACTCGGCGACTGCATCCATCCTTATGGGACAGGCGGAAGATGCGTTCCAGGGGCTCAACAAGAACCTGGACGACCTGCTCGGCCTGGAAAACAAGCTGAGCCAGGAAGAATACGTCTCTTCGGGCCACTCCTTCTATGCGGTCATGGTGATCTCGGCCATTGTCTTTCTGAGCGCCATGGCCCTTTCTCTCGTGATCAGCCTCGTCATGAAGGCCTTCATACTTGAGCCGGTGAACAAGACCGTTCAGATTATTCAAGCGGTGGCCCAGGGCGATCTGACCAAGAGGATCGACGTGGACGCCACCGACGAGATAGGCGAGATGGCACGCGACTTCAATACCTTCGTGGAGAGCCTCCATGAGGCGATCGGCCACGTGGCAGAGAGCAGCACCCAAGTCTCTCAGGCGGCAGGAACACTCGACAGCGCCACGGAGAAGATGGCAACGGGTGTGGAAGAGGCTGCCATGCAGGTTAACTCGGTAGCTGCGGCGAGTGAGGAGATGTCGAAGACTTCATCCGAGATCGCCCAGAACTGTGTCGTAGCGGTGAGAAGCTCCGACGCAGCGAGCACCGCCGTCACGGAGGGGGAGACCATCATCGGCGAGACGATCGCGGTGATGAACCGCATCGCCGATCGGGTGAGGGAGTCATCGGAAGTGATCAAGAGCCTCGGCGTACGATCGGACCAGATAGGTGAGATCGTGGGTCTCATCGACGACGTAGCCGATCAGACGAACCTTCTGGCCCTGAACGCGGCCATAGAAGCGGCCCGCGCCGGTGAGCACGGAAGGGGATTTGCGGTAGTGGCCGACGAGGTGCGAAAACTCGCCGAGAGGACGAGCCACGCCACGAAGGAGATTTCCGAGACCATCCGGGCCATGCAGACGGAAACCAAGAAGGCCGTTTCTTCCATGGAAGAGGGGGTCAGCGAGGTAAGCATCGGGACGACGGAAGCGGCCAAGTCAGGCGATGCCCTTAAGGACATACTCGTCCATATTCATAAAGTGGCGGGTGAGATCAATCAGGTCGCCGTGGCATCCGAAGAGGAGACGGCCACAACCAACGAGATCGCGCTGAGCATCCAGAAGATCTCGGAGGTGATGCAGGAGACGGCACGGAGGATACAGGATAACAGCAGTGCCTCTTCCCAACTGGCAGACCTGTCCAAGGGGCTTGAAGAAATGGTGGGGAAGTTCAGGTTGACAGCTTAGGAAGAGGAGGGGAGAGGCATCGGGAGGCCTCTCCCCTGTTTTTTTTGTCGTGTTGTAGTGCCGGCAGTGCCCATCGGTTCTGGTGGGCGGTCAATTCTAGGTTAAGAAGCAAAAGAAGATAAGGCAAGAGCAAAGGACTGTCGGTAATGGTTATGTGTGTAGTACTGAGGATAACAACCCAATTGAAATAGCGGCCCCGTAGGGCCGCCGAAAACCAATCCCAATTGTCCCCCCGCTGGGCCAATTGGGCACTTCATAGGATAACAGAACCATAAGAAGGGCGGCCCCGTCGGGCCGCCAGCTATTTCTCCTTGCATTAGTTTCCCTCGCCCGGCCGGGGGAGAGGGTAGGGTGAGGGGGCGGCACACCTGGGACAGGGTACCGCGCACTAGATCGCGAGAGTGCGCGCCTGCGGCGGTCCTTCCTTTTTATGAAGGGGAGGCTCGGCGGGCTTTGCTCGCCGAGGGGGCGACGCGAGCCCCATTGGTTGTCTCTTCCCATGCGGCTCTCCACTCCACACTGGGTTCGGCCCTACGTGGGCCAAACCCAGTGTGGAGTACATAGGATAGAAAACCCAACCAAAAGGCGGCCCCATAGGCCGCCGAAGAACAATCCCAATTGTCCCCCGGCTGGGCCAATTGGGCACTTCATAGGATAACAACCCAGTTAGTGGGCGGCCTCTAGGGCCGCCCTCCTCTTCAATTGGTGTTGGTGTCTACATCCTATGAAGGCCGGAGCCGCGGTCCAAGACGATACGGCTCCGCGTGCCACCGGCCGGTCGGCTGGGAGGGATCGTGAGGTGTGGATGCAATTTGAGCCTTGCTGCCCGGATGGCGTACTTGATGTACGTCGGAGGGCGCATGGCGAAAAGGGCGCCGCAGATCGCGATTCTTCCCAGCCGACCGGCCACACCTCGTGCCCACACTCGGGTCTTTGTCTCTGTGCTCTTCGCCTTTTTGCCTCTTTGCTTCTTTACCCCTTTTTCTCTCTGTGCCCCTCTCAGCCACCATAGTCGTCGAGCACTTTCCTTATCGTCTTTGCTATCTCCCTTTTTGTGAGGGGCTTCATGGTGAAGGCCTTGATGCCTGCGGCCTTGGCTTTGTCGGCATCGACCATATAGCTGAAGCCCGTGCACATGATGATGGGCATGTCGGCTCTGAGACTGAGGATCGCACCGGCGAGTTCAATGCCTGTCATCTCGGGCATGGTCTGATCGGTAATGACGAGATCGAAGCCGGAAGGGTCTTCTTTCAGAAGGGTGAGGGCCTCCCGGCCGTTGGTCCGGGACGTGACGTCATAGCCGAGTTCCGTGAGGATATCTTCACCCATCTCCACAAGGGCCTCTTCGTCGTCCACGAAGAGGATGCGCTCGGAGCCCCTGGGAATCTCCTCCTCGTGGAGCGCAACTGTTTCAAGGTCTCCTCTAATCCGTGGGAAATAGACAGTGAAGGTGGCGCCTTTGCCCGGCTCGCTCTCGACTGTAATGTAGCCGTCGTGCTGTTTCACGATGCCGTGGACCACGGAAAGGCCTAATCCCGTCCCTTCTCCCAACTTCTTCGTCGTGAAGAAGGGGTCGAATATCTTCTCTATGATGTCGGCAGGTATGCCAATACCCGTGTCGCGGACGATGAGTCTTGCATAGAGGCCGGGAACGATCCCGTCCGGGCCGACATCCGACTGAGAAACGCTGTGGTCGGTCACCTGGATGTCGAGGGTTCCTCCTGTTTCTCGCATGGCATGGGCGGCGTTGGTACAGAGGTTCATGACAACCTGCTCTATTTGGGTAGGGTCCGCGAGGATCAAGGCTTTGCTTGAGGCATCGACCGCGATGCCGATCGTTGCCGGCGTGGTCGCCCTGATGAGCCTCACTGTCTCCTTGACGATGCTGCTCACGGGCAGGGGTTTCTTTTCCTGTTCGGTTTTCCTCGAGAAGGTGAGCATCTGCCGTACCAATTCACGGCCGCGGATCGCTGCCTCCGTTATCCTATCGATGCGGTGTGCGTCGCGGCTTCCTTTCTCGACACGCTCTGCGAGAAGCTCCGCAAATCCGACTATAGCGGCCAGGATATTGTTGAAGTCATGGGCGATGCCTCCGGAAAGAGTGCCCAGGGCTTCCATCTTCTGGGCCTGGCGGAGCTGGGCTTCGGCCTGCTCGCGCTCCTGCGACTCCACTTTGAGCCTGTCGTAGGCCTGCCGGAGTTCTGCGGTCCTTTCCTGGACTCGCAGCTCCAGCTCGTCGCGCGATTTGCGCAGTGTCTCTTCAACCCGTTTCTGGGCCGTGATATCAGCACCCGTGGTGATAAAGTAATCGCCGAAGGGGACGCTGGTGAATCGAAAATACTTATCCATGTTGGGAAAGTAGTCCTCAAAGAAATACGGAACGCCTTCGGTCACGATTTTCTGAACCACGGGCATGTAATGGTCGGTCGCTCCCGGACCGAAGATTTCGTCAGTGGTCTTGTTCCTGATCTCATCGAGCGTCTTGCCCCACGTTTTCAGCGTCGGCGGGTTGGCATCCACCAGTCTCCACGTCTCGATGCGGCCCTCCCCGTCGCGGACCAGCTTCCAGAAGTGCACTTCCTCGGTAATGTTCTCGAAGAGGTTGCGATACGTGGCTTCACTCGCGCGCAGCGCAGCTTCCGCCTGTTTTCGTTCGCTGATGTCGCGAAAGACGAGTACCACACCTGTCGTGTTCCCGTCGTTACCCCGTATTGGTGCGCCGCTGTCATCGATGGGCACCTCCGTCCCGTCCTTCTTCACAAGGATAGTGTGGTTGGCGAGGCCGACGACTAAACCTTTGCGGAGCACGTTGGCGACGGGGCTCTCCACTTCTTTGCGGGTCTGCTCGTTGATGATGTTAAAGATCCTTGTGGCAGGCATGGATGAAGCCTCTTCGAGCCTCCAGCCGGTCATGTCTTCCGCCACGGAATTCATGAAGGTGATTCTGCCGGCCACGTCGGTGGCAATGACCGCGTCGCCGATACTTGCCAGAGTGGTGGCCCAACGCTGTTCGCTTTCCTTCAGCGCGGCCTCCGCCCGCCCGCGCTTGACAAACTCCCTCTCCAGGTCCGATTTCGATGCAGTTACGGCCTTCAAGTCAACGGTCATCCGGTTGAAGGCGCGTGACAGATCGCCGATTTCGTCGTTCTTTCTTTCTTCGATCACGAAGCCAAGGTTGCCGGAGCCGATGATCGCCGCGCCTTCTTGAAGCGTCGCTATCGATGTGAGGGTCCGGCGCTGAATGACAAGGTAATTGATGAGGAAATAAGAAGCGAATACACCTACGAGCGCAAAAATGACGACTACGTTGGTCTCCTTTGATCGATCCGCGTCGGCACGTAATAGCTCCGACAGATGGGAGGCATCCGCAACCAGCCCCTGGATCTGTATAGTCATCCGGCTCCACGAGACCTGAAGGAATTCCGGGTCCGGAGCCATGCCCTGTTTTCGAGACGGGCCTGGAGCGACGGACGGCAGAGTGTCAAATACTTCTTTCAGGCGCTGCTGATTTACCTCTATATTGCGCACCAACGCCCGCTCTTCGGGGCGCTCGGGGCGCAGAGCTGCGACGGTTGCGGAAAACGCGGCAAACCTGGCTTGCCATCTCTTAAGCTGCTGGCTCTCACCGTAAAGCAGGTAGTCGTTTGCCAAATAGCCCAGCTCGTCGGCACCCCGGGCGATATCATTGGCTACCCTTTCCTGCTGATCGGTTCTTTCGACCTGCCGGCTTGTCATTATCATGGAGGCTATGACAACGGCGAGAATGATGCAAAACAACAACACGGCTATGCTGAATTGTGTTTTGATCCTCATGGGTCCTCTTTCACCGGATTATGTTCACCGCTGAAGGCCTTATTGCCTTGAGGCCATCGATGTAGAGATAATTCGTGAAATCGGGGACCTCCTTTTCGGAAGTAAGATCGCTTCTTATCATCCACCGCGTCTCGTCTTCCATGGCCGTAATGAGAGACTGGTCAAGAGAGAGTGAGAATTGATGGCCGCGCCAGTTTTCCTCAAAAAAAGCGTCAGTATAGTTCATAAATTTTCTCAGGGTTGTCTTTGCTTCGGCAGGATGGCTCAAGATAAAATCTTCCGCCTGAGCGAGGGCGTTCAGAAACCGGGCGGCCTGTTTTGGATGCGCCTCTATCCAGTCGTTCTTTGAGGCCATAATTACATAAACGGGCTGGCTGCTTTGTGCGGGCCAGGTTACCCCGCCGGCACCGAGCCGTCTTTCGACATCGGCCGAATTGGGTTGAGTGACCATGACTGCGTCAACCTCATCACGTGCGACGGCCTCCGTGGCTGCCGTCATTTTGATATTGACGAGCTTCACGTCACCTATCTTCAGGCCATGAAGTCCGAGGAATCTCGCGAGATAAAATTCACCTATCCCCCCGAAGGTCACACCGACCCTTTTCCCCTTGAGGTCCGAAATTTCTTCTATTCCCCGGTCTTTCCGGCCCGTAAGATAGAAGGCCTGGTTCTTGTCTATGACCGCGATTATCTTGATTCCATCTTTCTTTAAGGCGTTCTCGACAATGGGGTACTCGGATGCGCCCGCAATGTTCACTTCACCGTTCATCATCCCTTTGATCGCGACCGGGCCGACGTCATATTCCCTTATAGTCACATCGAGACCGTTTTTGGCAAAGAAGCCCTGATCTCTGGCAATGTAAACAGGGATATATGCCGGGGCCAAGACCGGCAGACCGACGGTAACCTGTTCTGTCTTGTTCCGGCAGGACCACGAACCCAACGACACTATCACGGCTCCGGCGATAATAATCGAAGCGAACAGAAGCCGCCCTGGAATCTTGGGATTCTCCGTCATTCCGCGTGATTATAGCACCGAAAACATCTGTAATTCAAAAAATAGTGAAAAGTGAAAAGTGGAAAGTGAAAAGTGAAAAGGGGAAAGTGGTCTCCCATCTCCCATCGAAGTCTTTGCGCGAGCCCCATTAATGGCTACCCGCGAGCCCGGGCTGCTCCCCCATCCGAGCACGTGCACGGGGGGCAAGAGTGCGCGCCTGCGGCGGTCCTTCCTTTTTTTGAAGGGGAGTCTCTGCGAGCTTTGCTCGTAGAGGGGGCGACGCGAGCCCCATTAATGGCTACCCGCGAGCCCGGGCTGCTCCCCCATCCGAGCACGTGCACGGGGGCCAAGAGTGCGCGCCCGCGGCGGTCCTTCCTTTTTTTGAAGGGGAGTCTCTGCGAGCTTTGCTCGTAGA
>CAVVPU010000263.1:0-13412 GCA_963750015.1 uncultured delta proteobacterium
CGAGAAGCTAATTATAGTCCAGGTCGATCCCTTATTGTCAACAAAAAACCGGCCTCTCCGGAAGCTGGTAATGCGCGATAGGAACGCCGAATAAGGGCCGAACGGCACCACGCCACAACGGTAATAAAAGAGGGAGCGTGCGGGTGTTGGAATGGTTCAGGCGACCTTTCTTCCATGCTAAGGGTTCTCGCCTGACGACTCGCTCCTGAAGGGAAGGCTGAGGAGCATCTTTCTCCCCACGACCCCCACGAAGGTCCCGTCTTTCTCCACAACGGGAAGGAGCTTGATCTGGTGGATTGTCATGAGCCGGATCGCCTCGTCGAGAGTCGTCTCCTCGTCGACCGTCACCAGCTCCTTTTTCATGATCTCGGCTGCTGTCTTTTTGCCGGCCTTTTCAAGGACAGCCTTGTGTTTCTGTCCCATGGCGGTGAAGGTGAGCCTGCCTGCGATGCGATCCCAGACGCCGATCCGGTGGCCCGAGAAGAGAGCGAGGAGGTCCTTATCGAAGATCATGCCAAGGAGTTTGCCCGCATCATCCACCACCATGACCCGCTGGATATCGTTTTCGTCGATTATCCTCATCACTTCCTCGAGGGGTGTGCCCGGCTTCACTGCCCGCACGTCGCGGCGCATCACCTCTCCGACCCTGCGGATCCTGCCGACCACCTCGACTTTCTGCGCCTCGATGGCGCGCCACTCGGGCGTCTCATTCGTGACAATCCTGAATATGTCGAACCGGGAAAGATTGCCCGTCAGTATGCCGTCCTTGTTTACCACGGGGAGCCTCTTGAGGTTGCGACCGAGCATCAGCCTGACGGCTTCCGGGACTGTGAGCTCCTCGCGGACCAAGACAAGAGGGGAGGACATTATGTCTTGAGCCTTGATCTCCGATAACGCTTCGAGCGTCGCGTCGAGGTGCTCCCGGGTCATCGCCCGAAGCAAACCGAGACGAACAGGCATGGCTGCCCGGTTGATGAGATCGCCTTGAGTGACGATGCCGATCGGTTTTGTACGAGTATCGACCACGGGCACGGCATTGAAGTCCCCGGCGAGAAGAATCCTCACTATTTCAGCGGCGGATGCGGCCGGACCTATGGAGCGGGGGCTGCGGGTCATGATATCGGCCACGTGGAGGTTCCTCGGCAGGAGACGGGCCCTCACGCGATGAACGCGCATGGATCTATCTCCCACCACGACTATCCCCTCTCCAACCATCTCTTCGATGATGGGGAGCACCCGTTCGAGCTCTGCAGAGGGAAGGATGATCTCTATCTTCAGAGGCATGTTGAAAGAAAGCACCTCGATGCCTTGAGTGGCGATCTCGCCGGTTTCGTAACAGCCGGCCACGCCGCGCAGGACGATGCATCGTGCTGCGATGCGGAGATCGCGCACGCGCAGGACGATAGCTGCATGGAGCGACTGCCCCTTGTATTTCGCCTCTTCGTTCGTGAAGACTTCGATCATCCGGTAGTCGAGTGACATGTCGTCTCCTATTGTTTGGCAAGCCAGAGACCGGCCAGAACGAGGCCGAGCCCGGCAATGTTGCTCAGAGCAATATTGAGGACCGCTGCGGCCAAGGAGGCGTTTCGGACCGCGGCCACGCTTTCCCAGGCATAGGTGGAAAAAGTCGTGAGGGCACCGAGAAAGCCCGTGACGAAAAAGAGCCGGACCGTAGGTGTAACGATGGCGCCCCGCTCTGCGAGCCCTAAGGCAAGGCCTATGAGAAAGCAGCCGCATAAGTTGACCGCCAGTGTCCCGTAGGGAAAGGAGGTGCCGAAAAAACGGGTACAAAGGAGCGTCGTCCCGTATCGTGCAATGGCGCCGATGCTTCCACCGACCATGATCCACACCAGATTCATCGGACGGATTATATCAGGAAAGAGAAAGAAAATGAAGAACCGCCACTCGTGGTCTGGTCTGCCCTTAAGAACCTGCCCATGTCAATCGGACGAGGCGCGCTTTGAGGCCGATCGGCAAAAATGGTCCCTATCGGTCGGTCTGCACGGGGACCGGGGGACAGACGGCTGCTCCGGAATGGAGTTTCACGTAAGTGTCGAAAGCGAGCCAAAGAAAGACCCAGCCCGGAACTCTTGCCATCATAAAGCCGTTTCGGGCAATCGACCAGAGCCCGGCAGCGAGGAAGCCGAGAGGCAGAACCGTCTTGAGGTCCAAAGACACATGAATGGCCGCTGAGAGCCGTTTGTTAAGGTCTTCCAGGGCTTCAGGCAGGGCTGAGACCCCTCCCCCGCCGCCTCCTAATACGCCTCCGGCCGGCCCTATTCCCGGCACATAATCGGAGAGTATCACATCGAGGTCCTCCATCACGTGCACTATGCCTTCCATATTATGACGGCCCCGATCGTAGCTGACCTTCACGCTGCCTGTCATTTCGTTTATGCTCACGTCATGTATGCCCGGGCGGGCCTCGAGCTTCTCCTTGATCTGCCGCATGAGACCCGGCCGCCGGCCTGCTGCATGAAGCCTTATCCGTAGTCTTCCGGGAACATGACTCACCACGCGGGCCTGGTGCCTCGTGGCGCTCACCTTAGTCTCTTCCATTATCCCCCCCCATTAAGCTTGGCCATCGGGACCGAAAGCCCGAGAGTCGATCACGCCGGTCCAAAATGATTATGCGACAAGACCGACGAAGAAGCAAGGGCCGAATCCTCCGCCCGCCTCATTTCCTGGATCTGTGCGAACAAATAAAGCTGCCCTAGGTCAGGCGCAAGGCTTGTAGAAGCGTTCGAGTCGATGATTTGTTTGAATTGAAACAAGCTATGACATATGCTTGAGAGAACGATTAATGAAGGCCCTCGGCTCTCGAAAAGGAGGTAACATGTCCCGTTACGATCTCAAAGGCACGCTCGAATTCCTCTCCGAATTGGCGTTTAACAACAATCGACCGTGGTTCGAGGAGCACAAGGCGGATTTCGAAAGAGCGAAGGCGGATTTCGAAAGCCTCGTGAACGAGATGATAGGCCGCTTGTCGGCCTTCGACGATCTCTCAGGTCTCACGGCCAAGGACTGCGTCATGAGAATCTACAGGGACATCCGTTTCTCGAGGGACAAAACCCCTTACAAGACCGCCTTCGCCGCCCACATGGCGGCAGGAGGGAGAAAATCCGGACGATACGGGTACGGCCTGCGCCTCGAGCCGAATGCCACCATAGCAGCAGGAGGAATGTGGGAGCCAAACCCCGAACAACTGGGAAGGTTCCGCGCGGCAGTCGACCGCAACCCCAAGGGCCTCATAAGGATCATCGAGGCGCCGAAATTCAGGCGGACCTTCGGCGGCCTCAAAGGCGAGAAGCTCAAAAGCGCACCCCAGGGATACGCCAAGGAGCACCCAGCCATCGAAATATTGAAACTCAAACAGGTCTACGCGGCCCGCTCCTTTCCCGATGAAGCAGTCCTATCAGATGATTTCGCCGACCGGCTCTTCGACACTTATCAGGCGTTGAAGCCTTTTCTCGATTATCTGAATGGCGCCTGAAGTCTCAACCCGTCACAGCCACTCCACGACGTCCTTCATCTGGGGAAGCTGCTTCTCCTGCGGAAGGTATTGAGGATACCCGAGGGCGCAGCCATTGAGCAGGAACCGCCCGTACTCCAGATTGACGAGCTCGAAGAACTCACGACTTTCTGAAAGCATTTTCGTGACGGTAAGCAACTGAAAGCCCAGGCCGAGGGCTGTGGCCTTGAGCCACATGTTTTCGAGGCAATGGGCCAGGGATTCGTATTCGACGGGTGGAATGCCCCTTAGCTCGGCTACGACAATGAAGAAAGGCGCATCTTTGAGACTCGGGATGCCGCTCTCCGCGATGCTTTCCAATCGCTTCGAAAAGGGGGTGCCGCCGTCACCGGGGCGCGGGCCGTCCGCCATCTCTCCTTTGAGCCTGGCGAGGCTCGCCTTGGCCTGTTCTTTGATCGCGTCCTGGACCCTGGCCATGAGCGGTCCCTGCCTTACGACCCTGAACAGACGGTAGGGTGCTCCCCCTCTTTCCACGAGGCCCGCATAGGGCCCTCGCAAACCCGCCAGGATCACCTGCTCCACCAACCCATCAGGCGGTGCCTCGGGCTTGAAGGCCCTTATCGATCTCCTTCTCGCGATGATCTCGTCGAGGGCTCTGTTCTCCTCTTGATTGAACTGACCATTCGTCATAAGCACCTCCATGCCATCCTTCTATCGTTTATTGCGCTTCCAATCTCTCATGTATCCAGGGTAGTCCTGAAATAGAGGTCCTCCGCCTTAATGGGCTTTCTTATGAGTCCCTGCTCCAGGGAGCCCCGGATCGCCCTTTCTATCGTCTTTTTCATGGTCTTGAGACCCAGGGGGAAAGGGTCCTCACCGAATACGGCTGCCTGATGGCGCCGGTAGTCGGATTCAAAAATAAGGTATGTCCCCTGGGTTTTTCTCGCCCGTTCGTAGGCGATTTCCTTGGACCTCCTGAATGCGTCAAAAAGCTCCATCGCCACCCAGGGCTCCCGTGCGAGGACCTCGTCCTTCACTATAACGTGGTGGTTCGGCTGGTGGCAGCCGGTCTTGCGAAAATAGTCAAAAACGGTCTCCTCTCCGCTAGGGAGGAGCTTGTGTATCCTCGGGTTGTCGGTCATCGGGGTTCCGCCGTAGCGGTCGAGAACCGAGGTGTTGCCCACAGTCACGCCCTGTGCCGTCTCGGGAGGAAAAGCCGCATCCAATTCACCGCGGTCGAGAAGGATGTCGATGGTCTGGTCGACGGGGAGAAAATGGAGTGTGACGCCCTTTCCCGGGCCATACTCTTGAATGTCGAGGCCAAGCATGCCTCCGTGGCTTCTCTGCCTTGTGCGGTTGTTATACCAGACGTCACCGCCGGCGTCGATCCCGTAAAGGTCCTTCAGGGTGATCTTGAACCAGAGGGCAGCGGTCATGCAGTAGTCGGGGACGCCGATCCTCTTGCCTTTAAGGTCTCCGAGTCCCGATATTCCCGAGCCGTTGTTGACGAAAAGGTCGGCCCAGAAGAGGCCCCTGCTCAGGAAGAGAGGGATGGGCGTCCAGTTCCACCTGCCTTTGCCGAGGGTATCCCTTCTCTCCCTGGCAAGGAAGGTCTCCGAGATAGACATCTCGGAGACATCGCTCTTCATACCCTCCGACAGGTTCCTGAAGAACAGGTTATTGGGGCTTATTGTCTCGAACTCAAAGTCGATGCGCTCGGACCGAACGATACCTTCCCTGAGGGGCGCGACGCGAGGGTTTTCCGAGAAGGCTACGGTGAGTTTGAGCTTCTTCCCATCCCTCGTCTTTTTCATGGCCTTCGGCTTTCCCCCTCCACCTTCCGCGGCTACCGCAGCCGACGCGAGGCCTACAGCAGCAGCCCCAAGTCCGACGGACTGGATGAATTTCCTGCGGGTCACTCCCCTGCCCTCTTCCGGGCGCCCGACCTCTTTCTCGTCTTCTATGCGGTCATCACTCATGGCATCTCCTTATACCTTTTCCATCCTTCTTGCGGCCGGCTCAGATGATCCACGTTCAACAGAAATCGGGAACAACCTCGTTGGCGACGCCATTATTTCTTCATGGCTTCGAGCACCCGCGCACGCGTCATGGGCAGGCGCTCGAGCCGGGCCCCTGTTGCATCGAAGACCGCATTGGCGACGGCTGCGCCCGTGCATATAATGGGCGGCTCGCCCACCCCCTGGGGAGGCAAGTCCCTGTTTTCGACGATTATTGTCTCTATCCGGGGGACCCAGGAGAAGCGCGGTATCTCGTAGGTGTCGAAGTTTGTGTCCAGGATCTCGCCGCCCCGGAAGCGAAGCTCCTCGGTGAGCGTGTAGCCGAGACCCATGGTTGCGCATCCCTCCATCTGCATGCGCACGCCTTCGGGGTTGACGCACAGGCCCATGTCGAGGGCGCTCACGATCCGCTTCACGACTATCTTGCCCGTCTTTAGGTCGACATCGACCTCGGCCGTCATCGCCGCATAGGTCCCTGCGCAAGTGCCGCAGGCAATGCCTAAACCGCGACCGCTCGGCCCGGGGGAAGACTTCCAGCCGAAGGCTCCGGCTGCCGCCTTGAGCACGCCGATCATCCTCGGGTCTTTCAGGTTCTTAAGCCGGAATTCGAGGGGGTCCATGGGGATGGATGCGGCCATCCGGTCCAGATGGGATTCTTTGGCGAAGATGTTCGTGTTTCTGCCCGGCGCTCTCCAGGGGCCGGTGCCGAAGGGGTGGGCCTTCTCTACTGCGAGGGGAGAGCCGTGGCTCACCTCGCGGTGATTGGGTATGTCATACAGTCTGTTCCGCTCCCCCGTCTCCTGCGAAAAAGACCTCCTGGTCCCAAAAGGTAATCTCTCCTCTCCCGGTCATACCCGATCTGATCCTGACAACGGCAGCCGGCCGAAAGGTGTCGAAGAAGAACTCTTCCTGTCTGGTCCGCGCGACCTGCACCGGCCTGCCCGACAGTTTAGCCAGCCTCGCCGCCTCGATAGCCTGGCCGTTGGCGCTCTTTCCACCGAAGCCTCCACCCAGGAAAGGTGTGATGACGTGGACTCTATCGGGCGCAAGATCGATGGCCTCCCCGACTTCTCTCTTCAGAGAAAAAGGCGTTTGGGTGGATGCCCAGACAGTGGCCTTCCCATTCTCGACAGACACGAGGGCCGCATGGGTCTCCATGGTCGCGTGGGCGACGTAGCCGTTGTAATAGGATGCATCGAGCTTATGGGCTGCCTGTGCCTCTCCGTGAGCCAGATCGCCTGCTTCCCCGACAACCGTGGTGGTCGTCAATGAGGTCGATTTCACGAGATAGTCGAAAATCGTCGACTGGTCGGGGCCGCCGCCTTTGTCAGACTCGAAGCGCGCCTTTATCCCGCCCAGGGCGGCATATGCGACGTCGGGCCGGGAAGCAAGCACTGCGACGAGGTCTCCTTCCCTCACCACGTGCGCCTCCGCCGGGACAGCCGATGTATCGAGACTCGCGAGACAGGCGCCGTGAACGGGTGGACGGAGGATCGCGGCGTAGAGCATGTCCGGGAGACGGATGTCCGCTGCATAACGGGCCTCTCCCGTGACCTTGGCCCTCGCATCGACACGTTCGTGGGGCTTTCCCATGACCGTGAAGTCCGCGGCCTTCCTCAATGGGGGCTTCGATTTTACGCGCCTTTCTATCTTTCTCCCCTTTGCGAGGCTCGCCGTAGGTGAGCCGCTTTTGGGGGTTAGTCCTGTCGAATACGACCCCCTTGTCGGTATCCAGCTTTTCCACGGGAAGGCCGAGGTGCATCGATGCGACCTCCACCAGGGCAGCCCTCGCCGTGGCCGCAGCCTGCCTCAGGGCCGGGCCAAAGAGGCGTATGCTTCCCGAACCGAAAGTGCCCCTGTCATAGGGGCAAAGTTGGGTGTCGCCCGTCACCACCTTTATCGACTCGAAGCCGACGCGCAGCTCTTCCGCGCACATCTGGGCAAGAGACGTGACTATGCCCTGTCCCATCTCGACCTTGCCCGTGAAGCACGTCACCTCGCCGCTCGCGCCGATTACAAGGAAGGCGTTGAAGTCATCCGGAAGGGCCTGCCCTTCCCTTCCCGCACCCCGCCTTTCCTGGGCCGGGAGCGCGTCCCACGAAAAAAGGACCATGATCCCACCGCCCGCCGCCTTGAGGAAGGCGCGCCTTGTCATGGCGTACCGGTCGTCCTTATGGAGCTTGTCTTTCATGGCGTCTGCCTCATTTCCAGGGCCGCCTTTTGGACTGCCCTAATAACGCGCACGTGGGCTCCGCACCGGCAGAAATTGTCGTCCAATGCCCGGACGATCTCATCTTCCGTGGGAGCCGGGTTTCCCTTCAAGAAACCATAAGCGGTCAGTATCATGCCGGGTGTGCAAAAGCCGCACTGGAGCGCGTCCTGGTCCATGAAAGCCTTCTGCAGAGGATGGAGCTTCCCTCCTTCAGCCAGACCTTCGATAGTTACCACGGAGCGTCCCGATACATCGGCAAGGCTCGTCTGGCAGGACCGGACCGGCTTATCGTCCAGAAGGACCGTACACGCCCCGCAAATGCCCTCTCCGCAGCCGTATTTCGTCCCCGTAAGTCCGAACTCCGTTCGAAGGGCCCACAAAAGCGCCCTTTTCCCGTCGCCTCTGAACTCGGCAGGCTTGTTGTTAAGGGTGAATCCTATGATGTCCACGATCCTCATCGCGCCTCCCGTCGTGTCGGTCGCTCGGGCCCGCCGAATAGGGCCGCCCTTTCTTGGACTGTATACGGCCTTGCCTCCCGTGTCAAGGCGTTCTTTGGTCCTCAGCCAGGGCGAGCGCGGGCCCCCAGCCGACCGGCCACACCTCGTACCCTCGTAAGCACTAAGCCCCTGCTTCTAAAGTGTTCTATCTCGGGGGCGAGACGCTCGCCATGCCGAAAAACCGGATAACCTCCATGTTCTCAAAAAATTAAGGAAAAATGTCGCACAGAATACACCCGGAAGTAGTACTTGTATTGTGGAGTAAAGTTCGCTCCCCCGGGGACTTTCCCGGTAGACGCTGTTTACGAAGAGGTGAAAGAATGCAAAGCAGAACAAGAAACGTGGGCATCATGGCCCATATAGACGCCGGAAAAACGACTGCAACAGAAAGGATTCTTTACTATACGGGAGTCAATAACCGGATCGGGGAAGTCGACCAGGGCACCTCCACCATGGACTGGATGGAAGAAGAAAGAGAGCGAGGCATCACCATTACTTCGGCCGCGACAACCTGCTTTTGGAAAGACCACCGCATCAACATAATCGACACCCCGGGCCATATAGACTTCACCGTCGAAGTAGGCCGCTCTCTGAGGGTCCTTGATGGCGCCGTCGCGCTGTTCTCCGGGGTAGAGGGGGTGGAGCCGCAGTCCGAAACCGTCTGGCGGCAGGCCGACAGGTACGGCGTGCCGCGGATCGCCTTCGTCAACAAGATGGACAGGCCGGGCGCCGACCTCGGCAAGTGCGTGGCCATGATCCGCAGCATCCTGAAAGCGAATCCTCTGCCCCTCCAGCTCCCTATCTTCAACGGGGACGAATTTCTGGGTGTCGTGGATGTCTTGCGCGGACAGGCTCTCCTGTATGATAAAGACCGGATGGGTTACGAGTTTTCAATCACGGAAGTACCTGAGGATCTCACGACCGCATACGAAAACGCCCTTGAAGAAATGTTGGAAAAGCTGTCGGAAGTGGACGACGACCTTATGGACGCCTATCTTCACGAAAAACCGATCACGATAGAGGACCTCAAACGGGCCGTCAGGAAAGGCACCCTCGCAAGAAGCATCCTGCCGGTCCTCTGCGGCACGGCTTTCAAGAATAAGGGCATCCAACCCCTTCTCGACGCGATAGTCGACTTTCTGCCGTGCCCCGATGACGTGTC
Organism: uncultured delta proteobacterium; assembly: GCA_963750015.1. Taxonomy (GTDB): domain Bacteria; phylum Desulfobacterota; class Syntrophorhabdia; order Syntrophorhabdales; family WCHB1-27; genus CAVVNC01. Next base: position 9,362 of record CAVVPU010000263.1, read on the forward strand.
CCCTCACCTCTGCTGGGACGAGGAAGGGGCAGAAGGCCGTCTCAAGGGATCTGTTGAAGAGCCTTTCAGCGGCCTCGTCTTCAAGATAATGAACGATCCCTTCGTGGGCCAACTGAGCTACGTGAGAATATACTCGGGCACCTTGAAGCAGGGCGATACAGTGCTCAACAGCAACAAACAAAAAAGTGAAAGGATCGGCAGGTTACTGAGGCTTCACGCGAACAAGAGGGAAGAGATAAAGACGGTCGAGGCAGGAGACATCTGCGCTATACCGGGCCTGAAATATATTGCCACCGGGAATACCCTCACCGACCCGGGTAACCCTATTCTTCTCGAGACAATCGAGGTGCCCACGCCTGTCGTATCGATTGCAATAGCCTCGAAGAGGAAGGACGATTTGAAAAAGATGTGGTTCGTCTTCAACCAGTATACCCTCGAGGACCCTTCCCTCAAGGTAAAGATGGACGATGAAACGGGCGAGGTGGTGCTTTCCGGTATGGGTGAGCTTCATCTCGATATCGTCATGAACAGGGCCAAGAGGGAGCACAATCTGGAGATGATATTCTCCGCGCCGCAGGTTGCCTACCGGGAGACCATCACGAAGACGGGCAGCGCGATCGGCAAGTACGTCAAGCAGTCGGGCGGCAAAGGCCAGTATGGCCATGTGGTGCTCAATATTACCCCTACCGAGGGCAAGGAATTCGAATTCGAGAACCGCACGGTGGGGGGCGTCATCCCAAAGGAGTATTTTGCCGCTATCGAAAAAGGCGTGAGGGAAGCCCTCGAAAAAGGGGTTATCCTGGGGTATCCTCTCATCAACGTCAGGGTAGACCTCGTCGACGGTTCCTACCACGAAGTGGATTCGTCGGAACTCGCTTTCAAACTCGCCGCGTCGATTGCCGTAAAAGACGCCGTACGGAAAGCAAACCCCGTTATCCTCGAGCCGTTAATGAAAGTGGACCTTACCATACCCCCGGAATACATCGGCACCGTCATCGGCGATATCAGTTCCAGAAGAGGCAAAGTCGCCGGCATCGATGAAAGGAATGAAGTGAAGTACGTACAGGCCTACATTCCTCTGGGAGAAATGTTCGGCTATACGACGCGCCTTCGTTCGGCGACCCAGGGAAGGGGGGCGTATTCGATGGAGTTTTTCCATTACGCACCCGTGCCGGTGAACGTCTCCGCAGATCTCATGAAAAGCAGGCGGCAGATGGAGGAAGAGGCAGCTTCAGCCTGATCCGGGACGTCCGGTCGGAAAATGGCAATGGGGGCACCCATTGGCTTCCCTTCACGCTCTTTTCCGGAACTTCGCTCCTGAAAGGAGCCTGTACGAAACATGGCAACCATTGGCGGCCGCAGGACGGCCGCTGGATTACCTTGTTGGTCGGCTCTTCGTCACATTTCAATATCAGAAAACCTCAATGTTATCCAAAATCCGGCTCTTTTTTCAGTCAATTAGGTGTACGGAACGCCCTAAAGCCCTTGGCGGCATCGGGCCTTCGATTCACTTACTTTGCTTTCGGTACCTGTCGAGTTCCTCGGTAAGCCATCGGGAAAGAAGCGTGGGAGATCCGCTGCCGCATTCGACCAGATAAGCCTTGCCGCTCAACTCGCTCTTGGAAGCGGACCGCTTGATGAAGTCCTCCGTCGAGTTTATCTGTCCCTTCGAAGCAAAGTAGCCCCACTTGAGCTGTATATGACCGCAGATGGCATCCGGGTCCCGGTACCACGTGCCGTTCCGGCAGAACTGACAACCGGATCGCCGGATGTAGGAGAGCAAATGGAGGACCTCCGACTTGGCGGCCGGAGGCAGCTCCGAAGCCGTCGCAAAGGAAGTGAAAGAGATGGCAAGAAAAGACAAAAACAAAAAACGCGACGGCTGCCCTGGTGATACTCTTCATGAAGAAAAACTCCGGGCGCTATGGAAGAGACATGTATAGACCGGCGAATCGACGTTTTCAAGAGCCCCGATTTACCCGGACGAATAGGCAAAAGCAAAGGCGACGTTCTCGTCAATCTCATTTCCCCAAAGCGCCTGTAAGTTCTTCTTCCCTACTCAGCGAGGACTTCCTTTCCTTGACAGGCCATGGAGGCCGGCCAATAGGACGCCGACGAAACCCCCTATAAGTAGGATTGCCTCCTGGAACGCCCATATCTCGGTCCCTTTAGTGAGAGGAAATCGGGGCGAAACGAGTGCGCCAAGGTGACGACGCCCGGAAAGAGGACGAGGCCTACGGCAACAGTGATAAAAAAAAATAGAATGATGTCTTTCAAGAATAACGTCCACATTTGCGAAGACTCACGGCGAGCGTCGATTTTCCTTACCTTCTCGTCAATGGTGTCGAGTTCTCGCCTCATCTCGTCGCATTCAGAGAGGCAACCGGCAAGGGGAGAACGGATCTTAAGGTCGTCCTTGAGGCGGGATAGCCGGTCGCTCATAGGCTGAAAGAGCGCTATTGTTTCCCGGGTCTTGCTGCTACGTTGTGCGGCCTCCCCCAAGAGAGTTTCGATTTTCTCGATAACCCTTCGCGCTTGGCCCACCCTCGCGCGGTCCAGGTCTTCGCACGAAGCAGTGATGCTTCGTGCCATGTCAATGGCGTTATGATGGCTGAAGAGGGTCTCCGACTCATCGAGCAGTGTCGACAACTGGCCCTGCAACGAGAGTATCTGGGCGAGGCCGGAGTCGTTCTCCCCGACGAAGCGCTTCAAGGCGGTCACGTCTCTTTCCGCTTCCTTAACCGCCTCCTGCACCTCGTGCCTGGTCAGGCTTGCCAGATTCCGGAACTCCGGAGCGATGGACTCGTAGTACTCTGCCAGGTGAGGAGAAATAAGGGCGGCAGAATAGTATTCCTTGCGGGTGCCAATAAGGTTGACGAGTCTTTTGACCCCTTCGTTTTCCTTCCTTTCCTCAAAACACCGGATAATCTGCTGGAACGCGGCCTCGTGGAAAAAAGGATCTGAGCTAAGGGCGTCCTTCAGCTTCTCATCAGCCCTGGGAAGATTGGGGATCAACGAATAAACCCGGAAGAGCATGAGCAGAAGATAGCTCCTCTGCACTCTCCCGACGTAATGATTCAGGGCCTCGTTCAGGTACTCCGCCGCTACGGTGAGGCGCTCCTTTTCAATCTCGACGAAGGCAAAGCCGCAAGGAACCCTATAATCGAACGTGCTCGTTCGGTCATGCTTTCTAAGAAGATCCTCTGCCTCTTTGAGGCGGGACGTCCTGATGCACTCTTTGGCAGACCAGAGCGCGGTTCCCTTGTGCAATTCGTCCCCATTTCCTTCCCTGACTTTAGTCCAGTCGGCCTTCAGAGAAGCCCTCCAGACAAGGTCGAGGAAACGAAGTTGAAAGACCCTATTCAACTCATAAAAACTCGAAGGTGCGAGAAAGGCGAGGCTCTTGTCTCCCTTCGAAGTGGGTTCCGGGATCACCGGCAGGTCTTCTCCTGACTGGTTCAAGTAATCGGAAAACACTTGATTTATCTCGTCCATCGACAGGAAGCCGAGCCGTTCGAGACCACTCGTGGCGTAAGGCAATTCCTTCGAAGGACAATTTGCAGCGCGATGCTTCCTGCTTCCGCAATAGAAACAGGGCGTATGGTCGCCCGCTACGAGCGCGGCTCCGTATGCGAACCCTCCGCCGCCAGAGGCCACCGGTTCGCGAGCAACGTCTCCGTTCATGACGATGCGATGAACCGGACGAATTTTGTATTGTTCTTCGGGTTGTCCAACATGAACCCTCCCCGTGACGCCGCTATCGAAGGGTTGTGAAGCGGAACAGGCTGCGTGTCTCTCCCAACTATAGTATTATCGGACAGGTTTGTTTCCGACTAAAGGGTTATCTCCTGTTTGGAGGGCCGAAGGAGATAACTGACATTGTAACATCTGAATAAGAACCAATGCCAACGCCGGGGAAAGCCTGTCCCTGCTCAATTGTGCTCGCCTACCTCCCATCCGACCGGCCGCGCCTCGTGCCCCGGCAGAAAGGGCATCGGAGGCCGTAATCATCTTGACAGGGAAGACGGCCTATTGTATCTAACTGAAAAGG
>CAVVPU010000264.1:0-8428 GCA_963750015.1 uncultured delta proteobacterium
CTTCTTCTGTCACGTTCAGGTCTTGCTGCCTTCGGGCTGCTCCGTCTGCTCCTTGAGAAAAACCATGCCCCCGGGCTGACCGGGGCCACAATGGCGCGACTCGCCTCCTCCCTCTCTGCCTTCACGCCCGATCTCGTCAAGGAGAAGGCAGGCGTGAAAGAGGAGACCCTTCGGAGAATAGCGGGGCTGTTCATGGCGAGCCGCGACCCCCTCGTCCTGGCGGAAGGCAACGGCTATCAGGACCTCACGCCCCTCGATAGTGCGAGGGCCGCGAACCTCCTTTCGGGATGTGCGCTCCACAGGGAGGAGATTGTCGATTTTTCGAGAGCCTCGGCCCTGTCGAGTGCTTCAGGAGGCTCCGAGCTTGAGGAACTGAAGAAGAAGATGCACGAAGGAACCATCGACGTGCTCTTTATGCTTCGGGCCAATCCAACCTACCATCTGGCAGAACATTCAGAGTTCCTCGAAGCGATGAAACGCGTGAAGCTTGTAGTCAGTCTCTCCAGTTTTCCCGACGAAACGGGACGTCACGCGCACCTCATACTCCCGACCCACACCTTCCTCGAATCCTGGGGCGATTTCGAACCCTATTCCGGCGTCCATAGCCTGCTTCAGCCGGTGACATCAACGGTCTTCGACACCAGGGACCCCGTCGATATGTTTTTGGCCCTGGGTCGGGCTCTGAAGGGCGTCGAAGCCTTTCCCGAGAAGGACTCCTATGAGGTGGTCAATGAGTCCTGGGAGGGCCGTGCGGGGCAGCACAGTGCCCGGGATGGCGAGCGATTGAACTGGCAAACGGCTCTCAAGCAAGGCGGTTCCTGGGTCGATGGGACCGGAGAAAGGACCGGCGACAGAAAGGGCCGGCCCCCTGCTATGGCCGACCAGCCACCTCCATCCGTCCCTCAAGGGAAGGGGAATTATTCGCTCATCTCGTACCCCACGGTGCAGTTCTTCGACGGCAGGACGGCGAATCGCCCCTTCCTTCAGGAATTGTCCGACCCGATCACTGCAACCACCTGGGGAGGATGGGTCGAAGTCCATCCTCAGACAGCGAGTAATCTCGGTGTCGGGAAAGGGGATGTCCTCGCCATTCGTGCGGGATCGACCGTCCTTAAGGCACCGGTCTACCCGTACGCGGGCATCGTCGAAGGAGTCCTGGCCGTTCCTATGAGCCATTTTCACTCGGCTTTCGGCCGATATGCCTCGGCGAAAGCTGAAGGAAACATTGGCGGCATCATTCAGAAGGCGCGCGACAGGGTTGAAGTGGCAAAAGACGGGGGCTGCCTGCCCCTTGCCCACACCGATGGGAGCGACGATCAACACCACAGAGACCTTGCGCGCTCCCTCGACTGGGAAGCCTACAAGGAGTCTCACGGTCCACCGGAAGTGGTCCTGCCCCTGTCTTCAGGCTTTACGAGGGAGAGGGACTTCTACCCGCCTCACAAGCACGACACCTACCGGTGGAGCATGGTAATCGACCTCGACCGCTGCATAGGGTGCGGGGCTTGCGTGGTCGCCTGCTACGCAGAAAACAACGTCGCCGTTGTCGGGAGGGAGCAGGTCCTGAAAGGCCGCGAGATGGCATGGCTCCATGTCCAGCGCTATTTCGAGCACGAACAGCCAACAGTAAGGTTCCTGCCGATGCTCTGCCAGCACTGTGACGAGGCACCCTGCGAATCGGTCTGTCCGGTCTTCGCACCGCACCACAGCAAAGAGGGGATCAACAATCAGGTCTATAACAGATGCATAGGCACGAGGTACTGCAGCCAGAACTGCCCCTACAAGGTCCGCCGTTTCAATTGGCTCGACTGGAAATGGGCACGGCCCCTGGAGCGACAGCTCAACCCCGACCTGACGGTGCGGACGAAGGGCGTCATGGAGAAATGCTCTTTCTGCATCCAGCGCATCATCGAAGCCAAGATAGGGGCGCGGACCGAGGGAAGGCTCGTTCGTGACGGAGAGTTCACCACCGCCTGTGCCCAGACGTGCCCGACGGATGCCATTACCTTCGGGAACCTCCTCGACCCGGACAGCCGTGTGTCGAAGCTCGTCACTCAATCCCGCGCCTATCAGGTGCTCGGAGAACTCAATACGAAACCGGCGGTGATATACCTGAAGAAGATCACCCGTCGGCTCATTTAAGGGAAGGGACAGGCGTGGAACGATCCCGGCTGAACGAAATAGACAGAGAGATCCAGAAGATGCTGAAAGCCCCCGGCCGGGCTTACTGGGTCACGGTCTCCCTCCTTTTTATGGGCGTGGTCTACGGCTACGCGGTCATATGGCCCTACCAGATGATGCACGGCCTCGGAAAGGCAGGATACCGGCCTCCGGTGCTCTGGGGCGCATACCTCGTCGACTTCGTCTTCTGGATAGGAATCGCCCATTCGGGAACGCTCATATCGGCGATTCTTTTCCTTTTTCGGGCCCGATTTCGGACCAGTATCTCCCGGAGCGCCGAGGCAATGACCATCTTCGCCGCATCGGTGGCTGCCCTCTTTCCTATCATCCACCTCGGACGGCCCTGGGTCTTCTACTGGCTCATACCCTACCCTAACCAGCGGTACCTGTGGCCCGACTTCTTATCCCCTCTCATCTTCGATTTTCTCGCGGTCTCCACCTATATCACGGCGAGCCTTCTCTTCTGGTATACCGGGCTCGTACCCGATCTCGCGACGGTAAGGGAGTCGGCAAAGGGTATCCGGAAGAAGATCTACAGCCTCTTTTCGCTCGGCTGGTCGGGGACCGACAGGCAGTGGCGCCACTACGGAGCCGCCTACCTGCTCCTCGCGGCCCTGGCAACGCCTCTCGTCATTTCCGTCCACAGCGTCGTTTCCTGGGATTTTGCCCTTGCGATCATACCCGGCTATCACAGCACGATCTTCGCGCCCTATTTCGTTGCAGGGGCCATCCACTCAGGCCTCGCCATGGTGCTGACCCTGCTCATACCCTTGAGGCGGATCTTCCGCCTCGAATCGATAATCACCACGGATACCTTCGAAAAGATCGCCAAGACTTCCATCGCCATGGCCCTCATCGTCGGCTATTCCTATGTGGTCGAGCCGTTCATCGCGTGGTACAGCGGAAGCGTCTTCGAGAGGCAAAGCTATCTGGCCCGGGTGGCGGGCTATTATGCTCCCCTCTTCTGGGTAATGTGTTTCTGCAATGTCATCGCCCCCTTGAGCTTCTTTGTCCGCAGGGCGCGCCGGAGCCCCATCTTCCTTTTCACGGTGGCGATCCTTATCAATATCGGCATGTGGCTGGAGCGGTTCGTCATCATCAGCGGCTCCATGTCGCGCGATTACCTGCCCTACAACTGGGGCAACTACTGGCCGAACTGGGTCGACTGGTCGATCACCCTCGGCTCTTTCTGCCTCTTCTTCCTGCTCTTCCTCCTCTTCGTGCGATTCGTGCCCGCCATCGCCATCACCGAAGTCAAGGCAGAGGCTGATGTGGCGGATCGGCCCAAGGAGGTTGCAAGTGGCGCCTGATTCGACCCTCCTGGCCGTATTCGCCCATGGAGAAGAACTGATCGCGGCCCTGGGCCGACTGAAACGGGAATCCCGCTCGATCAGGACCGTCTTCTCTCCCGTTCCCCTGCCCGAAGTGCAGGAAATCCTCAACAAACCGCCGAGCGCCGTGCGGTGGGGCGTGCTCCTCGGTGCGCTTCTCGGTGCAGCGAGCCTCATCGGCACTGCCGTCTATGCCCATCTTTCCTACAGCCTCATCACGGGAGGGAAGCCCGTTCTGCCGTGGATAGCGTGGGTGATAGTCTGTTTCGAGGGAGTGATCCTGGGAGGCGTCACGGCCGGGACCCTCTCCTGGATTCTTTTCGGACGGCTGCCGCAGCTTCGGCCTCCCCGGGGGTACGATGGCGCATTCAGCCAGGACCGTTTCGGGATTCTGGTCGAATGCGCGCGGGGGGAGGAGGAACCTGTCAAGAGACTGCTCGAGGAAGAAGGGGCCGAGGAGGTGAGAAGTGTGTCCTGAAAGGGCCCCCCTCTCTCTGTGCGTCGAGGTCCCGGTTTGGGTCACGGCGGGCTTCGCTCTGCTCGCCGCGTGCGGCATCCTAGCCTTTATCGTCGGCATCAACGGAGCAGATCCCTTGCGGACGTGGCAGGCCTATCTCATCAACTTCCTCTTCTGGACGGGTCTGTCCTTCGGTCAGGCATGTTTTCTGGCGGTCCTCAATCTGACCGGAGCGAAGTGGGCCGAACCGGTGAGGCGCCTCTCCGGGGCCCTCGCCGCTTATCTTCCTATCGGCTTTCTCCTCTTTCTCGCACTCTATCCGGGCAAGAGTTATCTTTTCCCCTGGATAGGCCATGCCCCGGCCGAAAAGAAAGTCTGGCTCAATGCGACCTTCCTTTTCTTGAGGGACGGGGCGGGCATCCTGCTTCTCACCCTCCTTTCGATGGCGATGATCTACTTCTCGGTGAGTGAGATGGACGCAGAGAAGAACCGCCACCGGCAGATGGTTCTCTCGACGGCCGTGGCCGTTGCCTACGCCTTCGTCATGACTCTGGTGGGCTTCGATCTCGTCATGTCCCTCGATCCCCACTGGTACAGCTCGCTCTTCGGCGGCTACTTTTTCATCGGAAGCTTTTACACAGGGATCGGCGCTCTCTATTTTGTGGCCCTTCTCGCGGCAGGGTCCGAGCCGCTCGAAGGGGCCTGTGCTCCCCTTTTCCATGACCTCGGCAAGCTCACTTTTGCCTTCTGCCTTTTTACCGGCTATCTCTTTTACGCTCAATTCCTCGTTATCTGGTACGGCAATATGCCCGAAGAGACACGATACGTGATCCTGAGGGTCAGGCTCACGCCGTGGGAGCCTCTCGCATGGGTGGTCTTCGGGATGACCTTCGTGGCGCCCTTTTTCTTGTTCATATCGAGGAAAGCCAAGCTCCTCCGCCCGCTCGCCGCGTTGGTCTCTCTGGCGATCATTATAGGTATGTGGCTCGAAAAGGTCATCCTCGTCGCCCCTTCTCTGTGGAAACAGAAGAGCATCCCTCTCGGCATGATGGAGTTCCTCATCACCGCCGGTTTCCTCGGGGTCTTCGGCCTGACTGCCACGATCTTTCTCAAGCGCACCAGTGCCTTTCCGCTCTCCGACCCCCAGTTGGTTGAATCGGAGGACCATCGTGAGACGAGGATTGCGCCATGAAACGGGGAGCGTGGCTTACCATCTTGCTGATCGCGGTGCTCTTCGGGGGAATGTTCTGTTTCTATTATTGGCCGGAGCGTCGCCTCGGACCGGCCCAGCCGATTTCCTTCAGCCACCGTATCCATGCCGGCGTCAAAGGCATCAACTGCCGGTTTTGCCATTCCGATGTCGAGCGATCTCCGAACGCAGGCCTGCCGGCTATGGAAAAGTGCTTCTACTGCCACAAATATATCATCCCGAACCACCCTGAGATAGTCAGGGAGGAGCGCTACCTTAAGGCAGGCACGCCCGTGCCGTGGGTTCGCATCTTCTGGGTGCCCGACTTCGTCTTCTTTAATCATATTCCCCACGTCAAGTGGTCCAAATTCGATTGCATAGTCTGTCACGGCGATGTGAAGAAGGCCGACCGGCTGCAAAGGGTCGATTTCCAGATGGGCTTCTGCATCGACTGCCATCGCAAGAACGGCGCACAGATCGATTGCTGGTTGGGGTGTCACAGATGAACCGACTTTCCAAAGAAGACAGACCGGTGGCAGGCTTCTTCCTCTCTTCTGCCTGCTGGTTCTTCATCGCTACGCTGGCGGGCCTTATTCTCGCCTCGTCCATGGTCGCCCCTGACTTCGCGCTCTATCGGAACGTGTCGTGGCTCGTTTTCGGCCGCCTGCGACCGGTCCACACGAACATGATGATCTTCGGCTTCGTCGGATCCGCCCTGATCGGCGCAGCGTTCTACCTGGTACCGCGTCTCGTGCGCGCGCCCCTCCACAGCCCGGTCTCGGCACGAATCACCCTCTGGATCTGGAATGTGGCTGTCGCCTCGGGCACGATAACACTCTTACTCGGCTACACTCAGAGCCGGGAGTACGCCGAATGGATCTGGCCGGTGGATATCATGGTCCTTCTGGCTCTTCTCCTTGCTTTTTTCAACCTCCTCGAGACGGTTTCCCGCAGGAAGGAAGAGATCCTCTACGTATCCGTCTGGTACGCAATGGCAGCGCTCCTCTTCTCCTTCTTCATCTACTTCTTCGGCAACGCAGTCTGGAATCCCTCTACCGGGGCGATTACCGGCATGCCCGATGCCATACTCGCCTGGTTCTACGGCCACGGTATCGTCGGCCTCTTCCTCACTCCCCTCGCGATTGCCATTGCCTATTATGTCATCCCTATCGCGGTGGGAGCACCGCTGTTCAGCCACACCCTGTCCCTGGTCGGTTTCTGGACGATCCTCATCTTTTACCCCCACATAGGCACCCATCACCTGCTTCAGACCCCGGCGCCCACCTGGCTCAAGATGATAGCCGTCACGGGGAGCATGGGCATGCTCATCCCGGTGAGCACGGTCCTCGTCAACCTCTGGCTCACCATGAAAGGCCGTTTGGGCCTTCTGCACAAGAGCGTGGGGGCGAAATTCGTTTTCGCCGGCCTCGTCTGGTATGTTCTCGTCTGCCTCCAGGGGCCTTTTCAATCTTTGCCCACGGTACAGAGGGTCACCCACCTCACCAATTGGGTGATCGGCCATTCTCACATCGCCGTTCTCGGCTTCTCGGGCTTCATCGGCCTGGGCGCCATCTATTTCTTCCTGCCGCGCATCACGGGAAGACCGCTCTACAGCGAAAAACTTGCCGACATCCAGTACTGGCTCCTTCTTACCGGCCTCACGGGCTTTTTGACGGTCCTCACCATCGCCGGTCTGATCCAGGGCAGCGGATGGCTTTCGGGAAACGCCGTCTACCGCGTGCTCCCTGAGCTGCACGTCTACTGGGTGTGGCGCGCAGGGTTCGGGGTCCTTATATCCGCCGGCGCTCTCCTGGGCGTCTACAATATAGGGCGGACCATTTACGGCACGAGGACAAAGGAGGAGGCCCAATGAACATGACCGTCAAGCTTCTGGTCTTCGGCGGCATGATCATCCTCGCATCGATCCTGTTCGTCGTCGTTCTCCTTCCCTGGTGGACGGTCAGCGAGAAGCCTTCCGAAATCTTCCGCTCCCGCTCTGCTCTCGAAGACAAGGGGCGGGCAGTATATATCGCGAACGGCTGCACTTACTGCCACACTCAATTTGTCCGCTCCATCGACTGGGATATCGGCGCCGAACGGATCGCCCGAACGGGTGACTACATCGCCGAGCAGCCCCATCTTCTCGGCTCGGAGCGGACCGGGCCCGACCTGTCCCAGGAGGGGGGAGAGCACCCCGACGACTGGCACACGGCCCATTACCTCGACCCCCGCTCGGTGAGGCCGGAATCGATCATGCCCTCCTTCGCCTTTCTGGGTTCGGAGGATATCAAGGCCCTGGGCGCTTATGCGCAGTCCCTCGGCTTCAAGGATGCGGATATCAGGGTGAGCCGGCAGCGGGAATGGAAAACAAAGGCGATCGGCGCATACGAGGGCGGTCCCGAAAAGAATGTGGGGTGGCTCCACTCCATGGTGCCTGAGCCATGGAGAAAGCTTCCCAATCCGTACCCTTCGGATGCTGCGAGTCTCGCGAAAGGCCACCGTGTCTACGAGAGCTCGTGCATCGGATGTCACGGACCGGTGGGCGACGGCATGGGGAGCGCCGAGCCCTACCTCTACCCCCCTCCACTCAATTTCACGACCTTACGGGGCCGCGGGATCTCCGGGGGAATCCTCTACTACCAGATCATGAACGGCATCACCGGAACCGGCATGCCTTATTTCAAAGGAGAGCTCGAATCCGAGAAGATCTGGGATGTAGGGGAGTATGTGGCCGCAACCTTCATCGGCGAAAGTGATGCCCACGCACAGCCCCGCGGCATAGACGCCGCTTACTTATCGCACTCGTCCGGAGGGAAATAATATGGCCCCCTACTATCCTTTCTGGGTTATTCTGATCGCGCTCAGCCTTTGTGCGAGCCTGGGCGGCTTTTTATGGGCCTATCGACACCGGCAGTTTATTGATCAGGAGCGGGCGAGATACCTCCCTTTGAGGAACGAGGACATACCCGCTTCCGTCCCTTCCCGGCCGCGAGCCATTCGCGAAGTGCTTGCCCTGGCCGGGGTCCTCGCCATAGGCGTTGCAGCTATCCTCGTGACGCTATTCGAGGTGATCCTCAAACACCCGGGGTCTTGAGCCATGAGAATCTTTACTCTCGTCGATTTTCACCACCTTGTGCTGGCCCTCTTTCTGGGAGCGGTGGCTGCCCTGTTGATTTATCTCGGCTTCAGGGACCGTTCGCGCCCAATACCGGCCGTCTTGCTTTTCGTCTATGCCGGCAGCAAGACCGACGAACCAGTAGAGGACATAAC
>CAVVPU010000265.1:0-20263 GCA_963750015.1 uncultured delta proteobacterium
AAGTACAACGCGCTTCAGGCCGAATTCCGCGCGCAGGCTGCCAAAAACCTAACCGTGCAATTCGCCTACACCTACTCGAAGAACTACGACGACTCGACCGGCGTAGCCGTCAACGGGAACTCGGGCGACCTGGCCACGATTTCGAATCCTTACAATCGCAATTACGATTGGGGACTCAGCACCTACGACCGCCCGAACGTCTTCATCGCCGACTACACATTCACCGGAGCCTTTACCAACAACGGCGCCCTGATCACCGACCCCTCGACCCTCACTTTCAATAGCGATTTCACCGTAGGTCGAACGGCTCGATCCAGGCGTCGTCGGGCGACATCTATCGGATGGGCGCCGGATTCTACAATAACAGCACCGTACCGGGCAGTTGGAGCGTCGGGGGGGCAACCCTCGAGTTCCTGTCGGGGGCCCACGATTTTACCCCCGGCAACGACGCCGGTTTTTCCTGGGGGACAGTTGATCTCGACTCAGGCGCCACGTTGAACCTCAAAGGAAACGGCTGACGTTCTCGCTCTCCTCTTCGGCTCGGGCGAGTCTGCTGCGGACATCATGGCCGACATCACGGGCAATGGGTTCAACCTTTACTACGATCCGACCCTGAACCCGGATCTCGACGACCTGACCTACGCCCTTGCAAACGGTGGTGAGCTGACGCCCGGCGGCAATCCCGTTCCCATCCCCGGCGCCCTGTGGCTGCTCGGTTCGGGCCTCGCCTGCCTGACCTCTCTGCGAAGAAGGGCTGGAATGAAGCGCGGAAAATAAGCTCAATCGATTCAAAATAAAGGGAGGACCTTAAAGCGGGTCCTCCCTTTATTGTTGAAGTGGAAAGTGGAAAAGACATCGCGAAACTCGAATCGCGAATCGCGAAAGTTGAGACTCTCCCGTCCAGGGCGAGCGCGAGCCTCTACGATGTTCCTTTTGGCGGCCTCCAGGGACGCCGCTCTCATTCAATTGTTGTTGGTGTGTACATCCTATGAAGGCCGGAGCCGCGGGACGAGACGATACGGCTTCGCGTGCTACTGGCCGGTCGCATGAAGGGAATACGCCCTATGCGGCGCCCTGCTCCGCACGTGCCCATCCGCCGTACATTTAGTACGGCTGCGGGCAACGTTGCTCACATGGCATCCACCTATGACGCATCCCCTTCATGCGACCGGCCGCACCTCGTGCCCGCACTCTCCTTTCGCCTTCTCTTTTCTCTTTTCCTTTCGCCTTTTTCTCTCTCCCACCTCTCCCACCAACGGTGTGCTGTGGTACCCCTTCACCCCCGTCGTCCTCCTTGACATGTTCGAACCCCGGCCACCCCTGTGCGCCATTTTCATGCGCCCCAGCGACCGAAAGTATAATATTCTGTAGAATAGTTCCGAGCATGCTGCTGCACTAGATCATGGTTGTGGCAACAGAATAAGGTTATCTTTAGCGTACGTGTTCGTAATCCATGGGTATAAGGAGATGCGATATGAAAGAGACCGAAAAGTCGGAGCGGCAGCCGGAAGGGGAGTCGGGTCACAAGCGCCGTGAAGCGCGTAGTGAGGCCGTCAACAACGTCATCGACTCCATGACCCTCGTCAGCAGGTCCTATGTGTACGAGTTTGCGAGCGAGGCCTACTGCCAGGCCCACGGGAGGAGCAGGAAGGACATCGTCGGCAACTCCGTGGCACAGATTTGGGGGGAAGCAAACTTCAACAGGTTCCTCAAGAAGCACCTCGACTTCTGTTTCATGGGCAACGTGGTCCATTTACGAGAACTGGTTGGAGTCCCGGCCAGGAGCACCGCTGCTACCGCGTTTCCTACTCTCCTTACTTCAACCACGACGGCGAAGTAACCCATGCGGTGGTCACTTCACTCGACATCACCGACGCGAAGAAGGAGGAAGAGGCCCTGGAGAAGAGCGAGGCCCACTTCCGGACTATCCTCAAGAGCATGCATTACGGAGTGCTCACCTTCGATAGGGACGGCAATTTTACCTTTGTCAACGACACGGTGGTCAAGAGATCGGGATATCCGCGGGAGTGGTATGTAGGGAAGAGCCTCTTCGAAATGGTCCGTCCGGAAGAACGGGAGACGGTCCGAAGCCACTTCGAGGCAACGGTGAGGGGAGAACAGGTTTCTCCTTACGAATTTTCCTATTCCAGGGCCGGAGGCGATACGGCCTATGTTCATATCAGCACTACCGCCATAAGGGAAGGGGTCCTGATCGTGGGCGTCCTCGCTCTCCTTCTCGATATCACCAAGCGCAGGGAATCGGAACAGGCCCTGAAGGAAAGCGAAAAAAAATACCGGGCCCTTTTTGAAGAGTCGAGAGATGCCATCTACATCACAAGCAGGGAAGGAAAAGTCGTCGACGTGAACCACTCGTTCCTCAAGCTCTTCGGATTCACTCCGGAGGAGGCGGAGACGATCAATATCATCGACACCTATGCCGATCCGGAAGACCGCAAGGTTTTTCAGCAGGCAATCGAGGAAAAGGGTTTCGTGGAAGATTTTTCGCTGAAGATGAAGAAAAAAGACGGAAGCCTGATGGAGTGCCTGCTCACCGGTACCACGCGGAGGAAGCCCGACGGGACAGTCGAGGGCTACCAGGGGATCATAAGGGACGAAACCGACAAGATGCGGGCCCAGGCAAATCTCCGGGACAGCGAACAAAAGATGAAGAGCATACTCTACGGCTCCCCGATCCCCAGTTCGTGATCGACAAGAACCACCGGGTCACCCAATGGAACAGGGCCCTCGAGATGCTTACCGGCCTCGACGCCGAAGAGGTCCTAGGCACAAACCAGCACTGGAAGGCATTCTACGGGGCCCAAAGGCCGTGCATAGCCGATCTGATGGTCGATGAGGCAATAGGGGAGATACCCGACTGGTACGGCGGGAAATTCAGCAAGTCGAATATTGTGAACGGGGCCTATCGGGCCACGGACTTCTTCCCGGCCATGGGAAAGGGAGGAAAGTGGCTCTATTTTACCGCGTCGGTCATCAGGGACGCAAAGGGCAACGTGGTCGGCGCCCTCGAGACCCTGGAGGACGTGACCCAGCAGAGGCTCGCGGGCGAGGTGCTCCGGGAGGCCGCGCCGAAATAGAGCGTTGTCCGTCCCTCACCCTCCAGGGCGAACGCATTTGGAAATCCAAGAGCGACTTCAAGAGACGGATGGCAGCTTTACTCGAAGAGCATACGGGTCAGACTGGCGAAAAGACGAAGAGGCGAGTGAGGGCACGAGGTGTGGCCGGTCGGCTGGGAGGAATCGCGATCTGCGGCGCTCTGCCGCACCTCATGACGCTCCGCCGTACATTTAGTACGGCTGCGGTCTATGAGGCACGACAGCCCATCCACACCTCACGATCCCTCCCAGCCGACCGGCCGGTGACACGCGAAGCCGTATCATCTTGTCCCGCGGCTCCGGCCTTCATAGGATGTACACACCAACACCAATTGAATAAGAGCGGCGTCCCTGGAGGCCGCCAAGAACCGATGGCGTTTAGTTCTTTCCCCTTTTCCCTTCCAAATGTTCGCCCTGTCTCACCCTTCTCCCTCGGTTGACAAAAGGCTTTCCAGGGCTTACCTTCCTGGCGGTTAGCGGGTTTCATTCAACGTCACGGAGGTGTCACATGTTCAGACCCACGGCAATTCTCGTTCCCACGGACTTTTCCCATCCGTCCGATAAAGCCTTGGAAGAGGCATTGGATATTGCGAAGCAGTATACGGCGAAAGTTCATCTTCTCCACGTCGTACCCCAGGATCTCGACTATATGTGCTCCGTCGACTACTGCATGGATGCGGGCACGATTCAGCAGCTTACGGACCAGGCACGCTCTGGTGCGACCGAGAGTCTTCAGAAGCAGCTCAAGAAGTTCCCCCTCGCTCAAGGCGTGGATGTGGTCACGGAGGTGCGAAAAGGCCATCCGGCTGAGGAGATCCTGAAAGTTCAGGAAGAAAGGGGGATAGACCTTATCGTCATGGCGCCTCTGGGGAGGGCGGGCATATCGAAGTTTCTCCTCGGCAGCGTGACCAATAACGTGATAAAAACAGCGCGGAGCCTCGTGCTCCTCGTGAGATGATCCCCCAGGGCGAACGCATGCGGAAATCCAAGGGTGACTTCAAGAAGCGTATGGGTGGGTCAGACTGACAAAGAGAGAAAGAGGCGAAAAGAGAAAGGCGAAAGGCGAGTGAGGGCGCGAGGTGTGGCCGGGCAATTAACGGGGCTCGCGTCGCCCCCTCCACTGGCAAAGCCAGCGGAGCCACCCCTTCATAAAAAGGAAGAACCGCCGCAGGCGCGGGCTGCCCCTTCCCGCGAGGGTAGAATGAGGGGGTCACTTAACTTTCGCGATTCGCGATTCGAGTTTCGCGATTTCTTTCTCGGCTCCGGCCCTCATAGGATGTACACACCAACACCAATTGAATAAGAGCGGCGTCCATCGAGGCCGCCAAAGGCAACAGTCCCTTTTTCCTCGCCCTTTCCCCTTCTCACCCGGGCTGCTCTTCCGGACCTGCGTCGTCGAAGGCTATGATCATCTTCAGGTGGGTGCCCCTTCCGGTCTCCGACGTGATGTGAAAGGAGTCGGAGAAGGTCTTTATGTTGGTCAGGCCCATGCCTGCCCCGAAACCCATTTGGCGGATCCTTTCCGTGGCGGTGGAATAGCCTTCCTTCATGGCCAGGTCGATGTCCGGAATCCCCTGGCCCACGTCTGTGGCCTCTATGGTTATGCCTTCGGTCGTGACCCGAAGGAGGATCGTGCCGCTTAGGGCATACGAGCAAATGTTGATTTCCGCTTCGTAGACGATCGTCGAGGCCCGTCTGACGATCTCATTGGAAAAGCCCATGTCCTTAAGCAGTTCTTTGATCCGGGTCGCCGCGGGCCCGCATCTTCGAAGGTGCCGCCTTTTACCGGAAAGGAAGTCTCGAAGATTACGGTCTCATGAAGGTTCTTCCGCATCGCCGACCTTTTCTACACACCCGACGATTCCATTGGCGTAAAGCCTGCCGACAGACTCAAAAAGGATATATTTCGTTGTCAGGATGGGGATCTCCAGCTCTTCGGCGAGCCGGATTGTTTCCGGAAAAGGGCGCTTTCCACGGGCTATGACGATGGCTGCGATGTCGAGGATGTGGGCGGTACGGACAACCTGGGGGTTGATGAGCCCGGTGAGGAGGAGACTTCCCGCCCTCCCGAAGACCAGGACGTCGCTCATCATGTCGGCGCAGGCGCCCTTCGATATCTCCAGGCCCATGCGATCATCACCGACGATGACCTCTGCATCAAGTATCTCTTTGACCTCTTCCAGTGTCACGAGAGACACCCCCTTGCATCTATTAGAGCACACTACGATAAGAAGTGGAAAGGGAAAAGTGGAAAGTGAAAAGGACAGAGGGGAAAGGGGAAGTGGTAACCGGCAAGGCAGCAGAAATAGAAAGGGCAGGGCCATATGCTGACCCTGCCCGAAACATGGCCGACATGAAGGCTCGCGACTATGGCCGCATCACACCGTCAGAGGTCGCTGTCATCAACTGCTCCGCCCCCACCCCCTGAATCGCTCGGCTGCGACCCGCCGGTCGAATCCGTCCCTCCTTGCAGCGGCGCAGGAGAGGCCGGCGCCGCATCGGCGGGCTGGGCAGAACCTCCTGCCGAGTTGTCGGTTGAAACCGCTGAGTTGTCGGTGCCGGTGCTCACAGTCGGCGCCGACTGAGAATCGGATGGCTGTTGGGCTGTGACCTGCTGGTCGGCGTTAGACTCACTCGTATTTTCGGAGGCGGTAGTCTCGGTGGCAGTCTGCTCCCCCTCCTCGTTCCCTGACGACCCGTTCGCTGCACTGACGGCCGCATTCGCCTTAGAGGCGGCCACAATGAGGGGCCACGCGTTCGGGTTGTTGGCCGAGTAGCCGCTCCACATTGCGTCATTTGAGATTCCATTTTGATCGATGCTTGCAAGTTGATCCTGGCTCAGGCTGTCGAGAGGAATCGTTCCGTTGAGCACGCCGGCGACGAGGTCCGTGGGCGCTATTTGGTTGACGGAGGTCGCAGCGGCAGTTTCTTGGTTTTGCTGCTGTTGTTCAGTAACCTCGGCCGGATTTTCGGAGGCATTCTCCCCGACAGTTCCACTGGCGTTCTGCTCGCCTTGCTGCTCGCCCAGGGCGACATCGTCGTCGTACGCGTCATCGAGCGCACTATAGAGAGCGGAAACGTTGGGGTTGCTCTTATCGGCGCTGCTGAGCGTCCTGCTCGCGTCCTGGTCCACAAAGATGCCCATGAGCTGATCGTGGTTCAGGCTGTCGAGAGGAATCGTTCCGTTGAGCACGCCGGTGACAAGCTCCTGAGGCGACGAGGTTTGTATCTGCTCGCCCAGGGCGACATCGTCGTCGTACGCGTCATCGAGCGCACTATAGAGAGCGGAAACGTTGGGGTTGCTCTTATCGGCGCTGCTGAGCGTCCTGCTCGCGTCCTGGTCCACAAAGATGCCCATGAGCTGATCGTGGTTCAGGCTGTCGAGAGGAATCGTTCCGTTGAGCACGCCGGTGACAAGCTCCTGAGGCGACGAGGTTTGTATCTGCTCGCCCAGGGCGACATCGTCGTCGTACGCGTCATCGAGCGCACTATAGAGAGCGGAAACGTTGGGGTTGCTCTTATCGGCGCTGCTGAGCGTCCTGCTCGCGTCCTGGTCCACAAAGATGCCCATGAGCTGATCGTGGTTCAGGCTGTCGAGAGGAATCGTTCCGTTGAGCACGCCGGTGACAAGCTCCTGAGGCGACGAGGTTTGTATCTGCTCGCCCAGGGCGACATCGTCGTCGTACGCGTCATCGAGCGCACTATAGAGAGCGGAAACGTTGGGGTTGCTCTTATCGGCGCTGCTGAGCGTCCTGCTCGCGTCCTGGTCCACAAAGATGCCCATGAGCTGATCGTGGTTCAGGCTGTCGAGAGGAATCGTTCCGTTGAGCACGCCGGTGACAAGCTCCTGAGGCGACGAGGTTTGTATCTGCTCGCCCAGGGCGACATCGTCGTCGTACGCGTCATCGAGCGCACTATAGAGAGCGGAAACGTTGGGGTTGCTCTTATCGGCGCTGCTGAGCGTCCTGCTCGCGTCCTGGTCCACAAAGATGCCCATGAGCTGATCGTGGTTCAGGCTGTCGAGAGGAATCGTTCCGTTGAGCACGCCGGTGACAAGCTCCTGAGGCGACAGTTGCGCTTGAGCCGTTCCGTTCGCACTCTGGTCGCCTTGCTGCTCGTTCCCGGCGGACTCGTCTGCTGCATCGGCAACGGCCTCATTGGTGAGGCCCTGACCCTGAGCAATCCCCACGCCCTGAAGACCAACGCCGCCCTCAGAAAGAATATCCTCGGCCAGGACGGTTTGCAGCACGGTTTGTTCGGCTGAGACTGTGCTGTTCGTCGCGAGCTGCACCCCCAGGATGCCCGCCGGCCCCACATCTATGGTGGATGAAGGGGAACCGCCGGGTGTATACGTAGTGCCGGAGGGACCCGTCGGCACCTTTAAGAAGGGATACGACGAGCCCTCTGCGATACCCCACGTGTTAGTGAAATCCCAGCCTGCAAAGTTGGCCGCGTGCGTCATCTGGGCGGTCGTGAGACCTGTGCCTCCAAAGCTGGTTTGCTGTCCGGAAGCTCCTTTGTCCCAGTAGCTGTTGCTGCTGACAGTCCCGCTATTGTACCCCGTGAGTCCGCCTAGGGTGCCGCTCCCCGTGACCTGTCCCGCGCTGTAAGAGCTGGTGATGTGGCCACCGTAATTTACCGCCGCGAGACCCCCGGCATATGCACTGCCGTTCGCTGTCGCCAGGCTATAGCAATTGATGATGGTGCCGTTCAACCCGACGAGACCACCGGCCTCGATTCCAGTGACGCTGCCCGTGGTGAACGAATTCTCGATGGTGCCTGTGTTGTGGCCCACCAGTCCGCCCGTTTGGAAGCCGCCCGTAACATTCTCGTTCACGAGCCCCACATTCTCAATGACAGCCGTGGCGCTGCCGACGCCGCAGCCAACGCAGGTGGTTCCTCCGAAGAGGCCGACATAGTCTGTCGAGGGGCGGTTGATGTAGAGGTTGGAGATCGTGTAATAGTTCCCGTTGAAAGTGCCGCTGAAAAGATTGTCCGGATAACTCGTGTCGTTGCCGATGGGTACAAACCCATTTCCGCCGTTCCAGCCGGAAGTCGCGCTCGCGTCGATGTCTCTGCCGAGCGCATACGTGCCGGTAAGATTGCTATTGATGTTCTGCAACTGATTCACGTTGTTGACCAGCATATAGGCAGTCGGGACGACCCCGGTGAAGTATCCTGCGTAGTTTGTGGGCGCCGTATAACCCCCGGGCGGGTTGTAGAAGATCGACGCGCTCCCGCCGCCGGTCAGCGTCACATGGCCGCTTCCCGCGAATGTAACGGTTCCGGCGCCAAGGCCGTTCATGTCTGCCCTGAGCATAAGGCTGCCTCCGCCATTGTTGGTGAGGGCATCATTGACGTTGATGTTGTTGTAGGCATTCAGCGTGAGGGTGTTGGCGCTGCTCCATGCAACGTTGTCGTTGACTGTTATATCTCCTGCCTGCGAGCCCGAGGCACCTGTCTGGATTGTGATATTGGCGAGGTTCAAGGCGGTCCCCAGGGCGGCCCCCGTCATGTCCGTGCCTATCGTAAAATTCGTGGGGTCGAGAAGCAGGCTGCCTGTCGTGCCTTTTGGCGCGCTCAGATTTGTTGTGCCTTCATAGAGAAGGCTCTCCTTGCCCGAAACTTCCGCACTGCCGCCGTCGCCGCTTGCAGCGCCTCCTCTCGCGCTGATGGCGCCGTAGAATGTCGTCGCGTCGTCGGCCCAGATGACCACCTTGCCGCCGTCGCCGCTCGCAAGGGCGTCTGCTTTCACGGACACGTTTTCTCCCACGTCGGTCGTTGCCGCGTTCTGAACGGCGGGATTCTTACCCTGGGAGTCGCCGCCCACCAGGACCGTTCCGCCGCCGGTCTCACCCGATGCGTCGACCAGCGCATTGCCGGTCAGCTCAATCTTGTTGCCGAGGACCTGGATGTCGCCGCCTTTGCCCTCGCTGCCTGTCGCGGTGACCGTGCCGGAGACCGTCGTGGTTCCCGCGCTCTCGATCACGACTTGGCCGCCGATAGTTCCGTTCGCGCTCGTCGTGCTTGCTGCGCCGAGGGTGATGTCGCCGGATGCCTTGAAAACGATCGTGCCCGCGTCCCCCACGCTTGCGCTGTCTGCGCTCACGATGCCTGTCTGCGAGACAAGGCCGCCGTAAATCCCCACGTGTCCGCCCTGAGCAATGACCTGCCCCAGGTTGAGCGCCCTATCCTCGGGAGCGCTTACGACGACGGCGATGTCGGGGTTGCCCGAATCTACAAGCTGCACGCTGTGACCCGCCGCCAGCAGCACCTCGCCCTTCGGAGAATTGATGATGCCGCTGTTCTCTATATCGGGAGCGATCAGATAGACCCTCCCCCCGTTGGCGTGGTGATCGCGCCCCGATTGCGAATGGCGCCCGCCCCCGGGGCGGCAATGAAATTGTACGTTCCGGCAAGGAAATCCTGATTGCTCAAACCGAGGGTCGACACGACGAGCCCGTTGACGTCGACCCTGGCGCCCTGGCCGAAGAGAACGCCATTGGGGTTGATGAGAAAGACCTGTCCGTTCGACTGGAGGATCCCCAGGATATAAGACGGATTTTGGCCCGTGATGCGGTTAAGGACCGCGCTGCTCGCGCTCTGCTGGATGAAACGGACCGCCTCGTTGTTGCCGATGGAAAAGGCCTGCCAGTTGATGATCGTGCTTGGGCTGTTCTTTATGGTAAAGGTGTTGCCCTGGACGGCAAAGCTTGCCTGTCCGTTTACGACCTGCTGGCCGGAGGGCATTGCCAGGGCGACCTGGGCGCCGAAGAAAAGGAAGGTGGAGATCAAAAAGGCCTTCGTGAGGATTGAAGAACGTCCGAATCGTCTACTCATTTCAACCTCCAAGTCTGTCGCTTCCCCCAGGGGAAGGCTAAAACATGACAGTCGCCGCAAAATGAACGAGACTGCCCCAATGCGATCTGCCGCCGGCCGGATCGACGACAATCCCCCAGTCTCCCAGGCAGGAAAAATGCGTGCCGTAGGCAAACCGGAGGCCAGGGCCGAAACTTGAGATCGTTGTACTCGTCACCTCTCCCGGGAGCGGCCTGTTTTGCCACACATGCCCCGTGTCGTAGAAGATCAGTGCCCGGAGCTGCCCTTGGGGAAGGTTCAGGATCTTGTTCAAGTCAGGCGTGTAGATTTCGCCGGTCCCGGAGTAACCCCTGTCGTTAGCGAACTGACGCGTATAGAAGCCTCTCACGGAGCCTTCCCCGCCGAGACCGAACTGCTCGCCGGAAACGAGCGGATCGTCCGTGTACTGGCCGTTGAAGAGGAGCCGAACCTGCCAATCATTCGGGAAGTCGTAGGACAGGTGGGCGCCATAGTGAAAGACGGTGTAGGAAGCCGGGGCGTCTGCACGGACGCTGGTGAAGTCCTCCTGGGTGTCCCTTCCGTCCCACCCGCCGGGCAGGTTGTGGGACCACCCCACGTAGAAGCCCATCGATGCCCTTTGCATCTTCATGACTCCCGCGTAAGTGAGACTCAAAGGATGCACCGTCACATCGTTGCCGAGGTCGGTCCCATCAAGGTCCGCCTTGCTCTGATATGCGCGGTAGTCGAGGGCGAGAATTGCCTTATGCTCGTAGTTCCCCAGTTGGGGAAGGTCCTGATTGTAGTGCAGTCCGAGCACCGTTCCCTTGCCGGTTACCTGCATGCTGGAAGATGCCACGGAGACGGCGCCGGCATTGACGTCGGAATAGGTCCCGATAAACTCCAGGGACGATGCGGCGGAGTAGAACGGTACGCGATAGCCGAAGCCGTATATGTTCACGTCGCTCGGATAGTCCGGGGAGGTGACGTACTGAAAAGTCGCCACGTGATCGCGGTTGAAGAGATTCGCGTACTGCAGGGATGCTCCCACCCTCATGAGGCCCGACTGCTTGTCTCCCGTATTGTCCGCCGTGAGGGCCGCCGCCCAAGGCTTATCGTCCTTCACCTCGATTTTCGCGTCAATTTCGTTGTTGGCCGGCTGCAGTTGAAGATTGACCTTCTTGGCGGGGTTTTCGTTCGCAAGCTTGAGCTCCTCAGCTATCGCGTCCATATCGGGCGGCGCGCCCTCGCGAAGACCGGGCAGGCTGTTGCGGATATTGTCGACCGGAAAGAAACGGTTTCCCTCGACCTTTACCTTTCCTAGGGGGATCTCGACGACCCGGAGGCGGACTATGCCGCCGGCAAGCTCCTGCTCGGGCGTCACCACTCGGACCGTTGCAAAACCACTGCGACGGTAGGCAGCTTGAAGGGTCCCGGCAGCTTCCCGGACCGTGGCGAAATCCCTATCCTTACCTGTAAAGGGCGCAAGGATCTGTGTAATTTTATCCGGGGGGATAAGGGTGTTGCCCTCCACCTCATAGCCCTTGATATCGAACCGGGGCGATCCACCCTTTTCGCCATCGGCAAAAGAGACAAAGGGAACAAGCAAGAAACTCGCCAGCATCAACAGCAGTACCGCGCATCTCATAGGCACTCCAGCCTCCAAGGTTTCTTGAGAAATCCGGAGGACGCATTTCCGTGGTCGGGCTCCTGCACCATTGCGCCGCAAAGGCGGACAGGGGCATCCCAACAAGGAAGGACGCTCGGATTTCTCCTGGTGGGCGTTCTCGGCGTTGTTATGTCCGAACAGGATGACGATCAAGGCGCGAAGGCTGCCCGCCGTCGTGTGTAAAAGAATGCCAAATTCTACAATGTTATAAATTATGGTGTAACAGGAAGAGTCATGTCAAGAAATATCGTGACGTGGCAATTCTTGGGCTATCCGGCATGGAAGAGGCAGGCTCGCAAGGGCAGAGGGGGCAACGAGTTCCATCTCCCATCCGGCTCTTGACAGGCCTCCAGGGACCCCGCTCTTATCCAAAGTGGTGCCGGTGTGTGCATCTGATGAAGGCCGGAGCCGCGGGCCAAGATGATACGGCTCCATGTGCGACCGGCCACACCTCGTGCCCTCATTCGCCTACTCTCCTTCACCTCTTTTTCCTTATGTTTCTTCTCTCTCGCCCGACTCCGTCACGTCAGGTTGAGGACGGTGATTTCCGGGGGGACGTTGAGCCTTACCGGGGTAAAGGTGGTGCCTATGCCCCGGTTCACATACATCCGGCATTCGCCTATCCGGTAGAGACCCTCGGGGTAGGGGGTCATGAACTGGGCCGGACTTATCTCTACTCCCGGCAGCTTCAGCTTGATCTGCCCTCCATGGTAGTGGCCTGCAAGGGTCAGGGGAATGGCGTGCGAGGCTGCCTGGGGAAATATTTCCGGACGATGGGAGAGGAGGATCGTGGGTATGTCCCGCCCGATTCCGTGGAGGGCGGCCCCGAGGTCCGGGTATCCCGTGCGGAGATCGTCGATGCCCGCGATTGCGACGGGGCCCTCTTCGGTTCGTATGGTCCGGTGGCTGTTGACGAGGAGTGAAATCCCGTGCTTCGGGAAGGCTGCCCTGTATCCCCTCACCCTCCCGAACCAGTTGTCGTGATTGCCGAGGGTGGCGAAGGTGCCATAGCGGGTTTTGACCTTTGCCATCTCCTCCACGCATTCGGCGAGGTACACTGCCGAGTTGGAGACGAAATCGCCCGTGAGCACGAGCACGTCGGGCTCGAGCGCCGTGGCCCGGTCCGCGTAGCGGCGTATCTCCCGTGTCGACATATAGACCCCGGCATGGATATCCGAGATCTGGACCACTCTCAGACGGCGGCCGAAGGGGAGGCTCAGCTCCCGTACCTCGCAGGACTTGCCGGTGATGATCGCTCCATACCCGGAGAGCACGAAGGGCGCAAGGCCGGCTCCGGCGACAGCGGCCTGAAGAAGGCGGCGGCGGTGAAGGTCGACGGTCGGCGTACTCCGTGTGCCGCCTCGTCTGCGGGCGAGCCAAAGGACCAGCCTGCACGATGCCCCCGAAATGCTCAATACGGCGAGAAGCAGGGCGGAGAGGATGGAGCCGAAGCCCCATATGGCAGGCAGGTAAAAGAAGAAAATCTGCGCCCCGAGGGGCGCATCCGCCCAACGGGACCTGCCGAAGGCATATATGTTCAACACGAAGAGGGCCACGATGGCTGCCCCTGTGAGCAGGATTGCTAAGGATTTGAAGCGGCGCGCCATGCCCAGGGAGAGAATGCCCTTCGTGACGCGCACGAAGAGATAGACCTGGGAGCCCACCACGAGGGTCAGGACGATGATGCGAAGCAGTGCGAAGGAAGCGGCAGAGATCATATCGACCCACCGAGTATACTACAGAATTGGAGAGAATATAAGGGCGCGACGCCCCGCGGCCGGGACACTTGGAAGTGAAAAGGGGAAAGTGAAAAAGACAGAGGGGAGCGGGGAGAAAAAAGCCTTTATTTGCTTCCTAGCGAGTGGACCGACCGGCCACACCTCGTGCCCTCACTCTCCTTTCTCCTTTTCTCCTCTTTGCCCCTTCGTCTTTTCGTCGCTCTGACCCTTATGCTCCTCGAGGAAGGCCGCCAGACGCTTTTTGAAATCACGCGGGAGATGTCAAATGCCTTCACCCTGAGGGCGTGACGCCGCTCCGGGCGAAACTTGAAACCGGCCCTTTCCGCTATTAGACTAATGAACATGGAGATGTCGAAGAAGAATTCTGTCTCCGGGGGTTTGAGAGCATCCGGCCCTGGCGGATACGGGCTGGCCCTTCTTTTCGTTGCCGCCGCCATAGCCGCGCGGTGGCTCCTCGACTACGCCTTCGGTCGCATGCCGGCCTTTATCACCTTCTACCCGGCCCTGATGGTAGCCGCCCTCGTGGGCGGTCTCGGTCCGGGGCTCGTCGCCACGGCCCTCGGGGGTCTGGCCGCCGACTACTTCTTTATGGCCCCCACCGGCTCTCTCATGGTGGAGAGCCTCGGCGATTGGGTGGCCCTCGTGCTCTTCTGGTGCGTCGGGGTCTTTATCTGCATCATCACGGACCGCATGCACGTGGCCTGGGCCGAGCGGGACCTGTGGGAGAGCAGGGCCAAATTCGACGCGGCCCTGGCTTCCATGACCGACGCCGTCTTCATCTCCGACAAAGAAGGCCGCTTCCTCGAGTTCAACGATGCCTTCGCGACTTTCCACCGGTTCGCAAACAAGGAGCAGTGCGCGAAGACCTTCGCCGAGTACCCTGACATCCTTGACGTTTTCTTACCCGACGGGACGATCGCTCCCGTCGACATGTGGGCCGTGCCCCGTGCGCTGAGGGGCGAGAGGGTCACCAATGCCGAGTATACCCTGAGGCGCAAGGATACGGGCGAAACCTGGGTCGGCAGTTACAGCTTCGCCCCCATAACGGATGAAAAAGGCGCAATAGTCGGCTCGGTGGTGGTCGCCCGCGACATCACCGAGAGCAAACGGGCCGAGGAGGCGCTTAGGCAGGCCCGTGACGAGCTGGAGCTGCGGGTCCGGGAAAGGACGGCGGGCCTCAGGCGTCAGGCAGAGATGCTCGAGCTTGCCTTCGAGGCGATTCTCGTGCGCGACCTTGAAAGCAGGATTACTTTCTGGAACAGGAGGGCGCAGGAATTGTACGGCTGGACAAAAGACGAGGCTATCGGAAAGGTCACCCACGACCTCCTGGAAACAGGGTTCCCCGTCTCCCTCGACGACATGATGGCGGCCCTGCTCCATGAAGGCCGCTGGGAGGGGGAACTGCTCCACACGACAAAGGACGGCCGCCGCATCGACGTGTTCAGCCGTCAGGCCCTCCAACGGGACGAATCGGGCAGCCCGTCGGCAATTCTCGAGATCAACCTCGACGTGACCGAGCAGAAACGGGCCGACGAGGAGATAAAAAGGTACGCGTCGCAGCTCGAGCTTTCAAACCGGGAGCTTCAGGATTTCGCCTTCGTGGCATCCCACGACCTTCAGGAGCCGCTCAGGAAGATACAAGCCTTCGGGGGCCAGTTGAAGACCGGCTACGGCCATTGCCTCGACGCTGAGGGGCTCGACTTCTTGAGCCGGATGGAAAATGCCGCTGTCCGCATGCAGGCGTTGATCCAGGCCCTGCTCGGCTATTCGAGAATCACCACCAAGGCGCTCCCTTTCTCCACGGTCGATCTTGCCCTTGTCGCGCGAGAGGTTGCAGACGACCTTGAGGGGGCCCTCATGAACACGGGAGGCCGGTTGGAGATCGGCGATTTGCCCAGAATCGAGGCCGACCCTACCCAGATGCGGCAGCTCATCCAGAATCTGGTGGGCAACGGGCTCAAGTTCCACGGTGAGGAGAAGCCCCTGGTGAAGATCTACTCGAAGCCCGTGCGCGAGGGCCGTTCCCGGGACGGACACTTTCAGATCTTCGTGGAGGACAACGGCATAGGCTTCGACGAGAAGTACCTCGACCGCATATTCACCCCCTTTCAGCGCCTTCACGGACGCCTGGCCTACGAGGGGACCGGCATGGGCCTGGCCATATGCCGGAAGATCGCCGACCGCCATGGAGGGAGCATTACTGCGAAAAGCGCACCCGGCAAGGGCTCGACTTTCATCGTGACCCTGCCTGCGAAACAACCGAAGGGAGGAAGTTGAGTGAAGGAAAAGTCAAAGAAATCGATTACGATTCTCATGGCCGACGACGACCAGGACGACTGTATGCTCGTCGATCGGGCATTCACCGCGAGCAGGCTCGCCAATGATCTGCGTTTCGTCGGGGACGGCGAAGAGCTCATGGATTACCTCCATCAGAGGGGCGCCTATGGGGACCCTGCTTCCGCTCCGATACCCGGCCTCATCCTCCTCGACCTCAACATGCCCCGTAAGGACGGGAGGGAGGCCCTCAAAGAGATCAAGGGCGACGAGAAGCTGAAGGAGATCCCCATTGTGGTGCTCACCACCTCGAAAGACGAGGAGGACGTGCTCAGGAGCTACAACCTCGGGGCCAATTCGTATATCGCGAAGCCCGTCACCTTCGATGGGCTCTGCGACGTGATGAAGTCCCTCGGCAAATACTGGTTCGAGATAGTGGAGCTGCCGTGCAAGGCGCGGGAAGAATCGGGGCCCCGAGGAGGCTGACATGGAGAGCCCCCTCATTAAGGTCCTTCTCGTCGAGGACGATGAAGACGACTACGTGCTGGTCCGCAGGCTCCTCTCCACTATCGCCGGCGTCAGGTACGACCTTCAATGGGCATCCACCTATGAGGCGGCCCTCGCCGCCATGTCCGGGGGGCGTCACGACGTATATCTCATCGACTATCAGCTCGGCGACCGCACCGGACTCGAGCTTTTGCGCGAAATAGGCGGCAAGGGCTCGGCTGTCCCCGCGATTTTCCTTACGGGCCACGCGGACTACGGGGTGGACATGGAGGCCATGCGCGCCGGGGCATCCGACTATCTCGTGAAGGGGCAGATAAACGGCGATCTCCTCGAGCGTTCGATCCGCTACTCCATCGAGCGCACGCGCCTCGAGCGCCAGTTGCGCCATTCCCAGAAGATGGAGGCCGTGGGTACCCTGGCAGGGGGCATAGCGCACGACTTCAACAACATCCTTGCCGCGATTATAGGCTTCTCGGAGATAGCCTCGGAATCGGTCCCGGAGGACTCCAAGGCGAGCAGGTGCCTGAAGAGGGTATTCGATGCGGGCATCCGGGGCAGGGACCTGGTCAAGCAGATCCTCGCGTTTTCGAGGCAGTCGGAACAGGAGAAGAGGCCCCTGAGGATGAGCGCGCTGGTCAAGGAAACCCTCTCGCTTCTCCGGTCGTCCCTGCCTTCGACCATCAGGATCGAGTTCAAGGTGAAAAAAGAATCGTCCCTCGTTTTGGCGGATGAGGGACAGATACAGCAGGTCGTGCTCAACCTGTGCACCAACGCGGCCCATGCGATGAGAGAAAAAGGCGGCTCGATCACGCTCAGCCTTTCGGAGTTCGATTGTGCGACATCAAGAGAGGTGGCCCATCCCGTACTCGACCCCGGGCCGTACCTGAGGCTCTCCGTGCAGGACACGGGGGTCGGCATCCCGGCGGATGTCATTCACCGCATCTTCGATCCCTTCTTCACCACAAAGAAGCAGGGCGAGGGAACGGGACTCGGCCTCTCCGTCGCCCTCGGCATCGTCGAGAGCCATGGAGGGACGATCACGGTTGAGAGCACGCCGGGCAAAGGCTCTCTTTTCTCGGTCTATCTGCCGGCTGTTGAGGGGGGCTACGCCCGCGTCTCCGAAGATGGGGAAGAGATGGCCGTGGGGCATGAGCGGGTCCTTTTCGTGGACGACGAAGAGGCCCTGGTCGTCCTCGGCGGAGAGATGCTGAAAAGGCTCGGCTACGACGTGACCACGATCATATCCAGCAGGGATGCCCTCGCCCTCGTGAAAGAGGACCCTGACCGCTTCGACCTCGTGCTGACCGACCAGACCATGCCCGATCTCACGGGCCTCGAGCTTGCCCATGAAATCCTCGCCGTCAGGCCCGACATGCCGATCATCATGGCCACGGGCTTCAGCCAAATCGTCGATGCGGACATGGCAAAAGCGGCAGGCATAAAGGCCTTTGTAATGAAACCGGTGACGAGAAGGGAGCTGGCAACCACGGTAAGGAAAGTACTCGACGAATGGGGTGGCTGAGAAGAAGCAAAGAGGCAATTTTGAATTCTTAATTTTGAATTTTGAATTGAAAGCCCGAACCCAATCAAACCAAAAGCGCGTTACCTGTGAAAGAGCAAGAGCAACATGCCCTTTTTCCCTCGCCCTTGAGGGGAGAGGGTAGGGTGAGGGTGGCCGTTCGTTCTTTTATCTTCAACTTTCGCGATTCGAGTTTCGAGTTTCGCGATTTCTTTCTCATCCCTCGTCCGTAGGTCTTTCCCCTTTGCCCTACTTTTCCAGCACCTTTCTGATCGTCCTCGCAATCTCCCTTTTCGTGAGGGGTTTCATCGCAAAGGCTCTGATGCCCGCCGT
The DNA here is from genome assembly GCA_963750015.1 of uncultured delta proteobacterium. Classification (GTDB taxonomy): domain Bacteria; phylum Desulfobacterota; class Syntrophorhabdia; order Syntrophorhabdales; family WCHB1-27; genus CAVVNC01. The sequence goes on from CAVVPU010000265.1 coordinate 17,971, forward strand.
TGTGGCCGCCTCGGCGTCGACAAGATGGCTGAAACCGGTGCAAAGAATGATAGGCATATCGGGCTGGAGGATGAGGACCTCTCTCGCAAGCTCGACGCCCGTGAGATCGGGCATGGTCTGGTCTGTAATGACAAGATCGAACCGGGCGGGGTCTGATTTCAGGAGCTCGAGTGCTTCCCTGCTGCTGGTGCGGGATATCACTTCGTAACCTAGTTCTGCGAGAATATCTTCGCCCACCTCTACGAGAGCCTCCTCGTCATCGACGAAGAGAATCCGTTCGGAGCCTGTCTGCGGCGCCTCCTCCTTGGCCATATCGTTCACGGGTCCCACTGCAACCTTGGGGAAATAGACCGTAAAGGTGGAACCTTCACCGGGTTCGCTTACCACCGTAATGTAACCGCCCGACTGTTCTACGATGCCCATCACCACCGAGAGGCCGAGGCCCGTTCCCTCGCCCGCGGCCTTCGTGGTAAAAAACGGATCGAATATCCTGTCCTTCACGTGGTCCGGGATACCGGTGCCCGTGTCGCGGACCACGAGCTTCAAGTAGGACCCCGGTTCGATACGATAAGGATTCGGCTCCGCCGGTCCGATGCTGAAATCGGAGAGCTCGATGCCCAGAACGCCGCCCTTCTCTCTCATGGCATGGGAGGCGTTGGTACAGAGATTCATGAGGACCTGTTGAATTTGTACAGGGTCGGCCATGATGAGTCCGGATTCGCTTCTGACATTGACGCTGATGCTGATGGTCGTCGGTATGGATGCCCGAAGGAGCTTGACCGTCTCCTCAATAATGTCGCTCACCCGGACCGGCTTTTTCTCCTGCTCCGTCCGGCGACTGAACGTCAGCATGTGCTTTACGAGCTCACGGCCCCTCATGCCGGCCTCAAAAATTCTCGCGGCGTAGCGATGCCCCGGGTTCCCGACGGGTAAGTGGTCCCGCAGAAGCTCCGTGAAGCCGATGACCGCGGCAAGAATGTTATTGAAGTCGTGGGCAATGCCGCCGGCGAGGGTCCCGAGGGCTTCCATTTTCTGAGCCTGGCGGATCTGCTGTTCGAGTGCGCGTCGCTCCGTTAAGTCTGTGGCAACGATACAGACACTCTCCACGCCCTGGAGTGCAAGGGGGCTGGCAGAGACATAGACCGGTATCTCCTGTCCTTCGAGGGTGGTGAAATGGTACTCACCCCGGCGACCTTCTTTCCGAGACTTACCGAGAAGGGCCTTGAACACGTGCCAGTCCTCGGATGGCATGATATCCTGAACGGACACCCCGATAACCCTGTTGATGGGTGCTTTGAGCATCTCCGCGAACCGGTGGTTACAGTAGAGGATCGTGCCGTCGGCTGCGATGGTGAGGGCGCCCTCGGACATGGTCTCCATGAGGGTACGGTAGGGCTGCTCCGCGCCCTGGAGGGTGAAGACCTGTTGACCCTGGGGTCCTTCGACGACAAGTGCGTCGACTTCATTGCTCGTGATAGCCCTGAGGGTCTCTTCCGCCTCTTCGAGGCGTATTCGCAATGTCTCTATTTCGGCTTGAAGCTGCCGGTTCGTCGTGCTGTTCTCCATGGTGGTTCCCCGCCCTTTCTCGGGCAATGTCAGGACTCCTTTCCAGGTTCCGCCTTGAGCCCCTCCTTGGGCCTGAGATCGAGGCCCACGAGGATACGGTCCACGTCCGCCATGCTGCCGATAAATTTGCGCAGAGGCAGGGGCAGCTTCTTCACGAGGGTGGGGGCCGCGATAATCTGGTCACCCTTGGCGAGGACCGGCTGCTGGTAGATGTCGATCACCTCCAGCTCATAACGACCCGCCAGGTGCTCTTCGCAGACTTTCTTGATATTGAGGATGGCCTCTGTCGACCTGGGGGTCACGCCGGCAACGTAAAGGCGAAGAACATACTTTTTGTCCGTGGAGCCCTTGAGGGCCGCCTCGAAAACCTCCGTCCGGTCCTGAACCCTTTTTTTCATGCCTTTTTCCTCTCGGTCTCAAGGGCAACTCGAAGGTCGAGACCGACAAGCACCCGCTCGGTATTGGAGAGGTCGCCGATGATCTTTCGGACAGGCTCAGGGAGTTTCCTCACGAGCGTCGGAATCGCGATAATCTGATCGCCCTTGGCAAGTGCGGGGTTTTCGAGCAGGTCGACCACTTCTACGCTGTAGCGCCCCTCGAGGTGCTCCTCACAGATCTTCTTGAGGTTGGCGAAGGCGGTAAGCGATTTTGGCGTCTGACCCGCAACGTAGAGCCTCAACTCCCAGAGCTTCCCGGTTTCCTTCTCCCCCTGGCGTTTGTTGTTACC
>CAVVPU010000266.1:0-24407 GCA_963750015.1 uncultured delta proteobacterium
GAGGCTGGGCCGCACACAAAAGAAGGGAGAGGGGACGAAGAGGATCGCCATGTTGACGGTACTAGTCCTACCCTTTGTTCTGACGCCCTGTGCGCCCCTTCCTTGGCCTTTCTCCCCGCAGGTACCAGGGAGCATCAACAATCACAATCTGAGGGCCTCCCCTGAGAAGAAGCAGTTGTTTGATCAACGTGGCGCGGTGAGGGATAAGAAAGTGATACCATTCCCTTTCGACAAGTGATCCCTGCCGCCTCTCTTTCTAAGAATAGGTCTTATAGGACTTATACGACCTATTCTTAAAAGTTCGAAAAGAGGTTGAAACGGGAATCAATTTTGCGGAACGCTCTACCTGTCCAGCACTTCTCTCACCTTGCCAAGCAGCGCAGGTATCGCGAGAGGCTTCGCGAGAAAGTCCACGCTGTCGCTATGAATGCCCTTATTGATGACGACGTCTCCGGTGTAACCGCTCACGAAGACGGCCTTAACCCCGGGATCGGCGCGGGTGATCTCGTCAAGGGTTTCCTTGCCGTTAAGCCCCGGCATGACCACGTCGAGGATGACGAGGTCTATCTCTTCCTTGTGCGTGGTAAAAACCTCTATCGCATGGTCACCGTCGATGGCTTCTATCGTGGTATAGCCGTGGCCTTCGAGGACCTTGGTGAGCATATTCCTCACATCCCGGTCGTCCTCGACGATAAGGATGGTTTCGCTACCTCTCCTGACGCCTTCCTTTACAGGAGTTACCTGTCGGGGTGGCACATTGATCACAGGAAGGTATATTTCGAAGGTGGTCCCTCTGGACGGGAGACTTGAGACAGTGATGTAGCCCTTGTGCTGCTTCACAATGCCGTAGGCGCTTGCGAGCCCGAGGCCCGTCCCTTTGCCCACCTCTTTTGTCGTGAAGAAGGGCTCGAAGATACGTTCCAGCGTCGGCTCATCCATGCCCATACCCGTATCGGAGATGGAGAGTCTCACGTAATCGCCCGGCCTTCCGAAGCCGTGGATCTTTTTAAAATTTTCGTCGAGCCTTGCCCGTTCGGTCGAGATGGTCAGCGAACCCCCGTGCGGCATGGCATCGCGGGCATTGGTGGCAAGGTTCATGAGAACCTGGCCTATCTGGGATAGATCGACCAGGGTTGAAGTATCTTTGTGAGTGAGGTTCATCGCGAGCTTGACATCCTCGGGCAGGAGTCGGATGAGGAGCTTCGCGGTGCTCGTGACGACGCCGTTCAACTCGCGAGTCTCCAGGGTAATCCGCTGCTTCCGGCTGAAGGCGAGAAGGCTCTGGGTGAGATCGGCAGCCCGTTCCGACGAGGCCACGATCTGATCTATATGCGGCCTGTTGTCGTCATCCTTGTCGAGGGTCATCTGCATGAGGTTGCCCAGGCCCATGATGACGGTGAGGATGTTGTTGAAGTCGTGGGCGACGCCACCGGCGAGGGTTCCCACGGCTTCCATTTTCTGGGCCTGGCGGAGCTGTTCTTCGAGTCGTTTCTTCTCGGTGACATCCTGAATGAGTCCCAGAATATAGGGCTCGTGGGCCACGTCGACGAGTTCCGCAACGACCAGCACCTCCCTGGTCTCGCCCGTTTTTGTCCTGAAGGTCGTTTCGAGGCCTGCCACCCTGCCTCCGTCGCGAAGGGTATCGATCATCCCCGCCCGGTCATCGGCATTGACCCACATACCCAGGGAAAGGGGGTTGCTACCGACGACCTCATTACGTTCGTAACCGAACAACCGCAAGAAAGCTTCGTTGACGTCGAGAAACCGACCATCGGAGAGGCGGCTGAGGCTGGTGCCTATGGGACCGGCACGAAACACGGTGGCAAAGCGCTCCTCGCTCTCTTTCAGGGCCTCTTCACGTTTCTTCAACTCCCGATGGGCTTCATACAACCTGAAGGCCATGTTGACCGATGCGATGAGGACAGCTTCTCCCGAGTCCTTGACCACGTATCCATAGGATGGGACTCTGCCCGTTTTTTCCACGACTTCGCCTTGCGTATAGTTCGAGAGAAAGATGACGGGGATGTCTCTCTCACGGAGGATGATCTCCGCCGCCTGCGTTCCATCCATACCATTGCCGAGATTGATATCTATAAGGATGAGGTCAACGCTGCCGTTGTTGTTCACCGTCTCGATCGCCTTCTCTCCGGAGGAGGCGGTGAGAACGTGAAACTTGTGTTTCTCCAAAAGCCTTTTTTCGGCCATGGCGATGATGGCCTCGTCTTCGACAAGCAGTATGGTCTTTTGTCCCTCCTGCGACTCATTCATGGGCATCTCCAACATTGGGGCATTCATGGCGCCACCGGAAATGTGACGAGAAAAGTAGTGCCCTCACGAGAGGACATTTCGATGGACCCGCCGATCTGATCGACGAGCTGCACGACCAATTGCAGCCCCAGGGAACCCGTAGTCCTGAAATCGAGGGAATCGGGGAAGCCAATGCCGGTGTCGGAGACGGAGACGGCAGCCTCTCCTAGTCGCGCGCGCAGTGCAACGGTGATCGTGCCCTTCCGTCCCCCGGGAAACGCGTGTTTCATGGCGTTGGACAGAAGCTCGTTTATGATGAGGCTTAAGGGGATCGCGGTGTTGATATTCACGGAGATGTCTTCCGCGGAGATATCCAGGGCGATCGAATCCGTATCCAGCCGGTAGGAGGCGTAAAGCTGCGCGCAGAGGTCCCGTACATGGTTCCCGAAGTCGATGTGGGAATAGTCACCCGACTGATAGAGCCTCGCGTGGATCCTCGCCATGCTGTTGACCCTGTCAACACTCTCCTGAAACAGTTCCTTGATGCGGCCGTCCTCGACGTAATCGGATTGAAGGGAGATCATGCTGGAGATGACCTGGAGGTTATTCTTCACCCGGTGGTGGATTTCCTCGATGAGGATCTCTCTCTCCTTCACCGACCTGCGAAGGAGCTCTTCCATTATTTTGTGCTCCGTAATGTCCCAAATAATGCCGTTGATCCTCTCCGGTCTGTCAGCATCATCCCGGACGATCCGTCCGCGGGCCGCAATGTAATGGACACTGCCGTCAGGCCAGACCGCACGGTACGCGGGCTCGTACGGGACATCCCGCTCGATCGTCCGGGACAGTGCCGTCTTCAACATTTCCCGGTCATCGGGGTGCACCACGTCGAAGAATTCGTCCGGAGTCCCGGTGAACGCGGCCGGTTCAATCCCGAGTAATCGGCATGCCTGGTCGTCAAAATAGCGTTTGTCCTCTTTGAGGTCCCAGTGCCACACCCCCATGGAGGCTGATTGCAGGGCGAGATCGAGGCTTGCCTTGCTCTCCTTGAGCGCCTGCTGGGCCCTACGCTCCTCCGTCCGGTCGCGGAAGACCATCACCGCGCCGATAATGGCGCCCTTCTCGTCGTGGATCGGGGCTCCGCTGTCGGCAATCGGATATTCCCTCCCGTCCTTGGCGATAAGTACGGTGTGGTTTGCCAACCCGATGACGTTGCCCTCGCGAAGGATGCGCTCCACGGGGTTCGCCACCCCGGCGCGAGTGTATTCGTTGACGATGGGGAAGACCTCCGGGAGAGGCTTCCTTTGAGCCTCCCCTTCCTGCCAGCCGGTGAGCCGCTCGGCCACGCGGTTCATGTGTTTTACCTCGCCGGACGCGTCCGTGGTGATGACTGCGTCCCCGATGCTGTAAAGGGTGGTTCGAAACAGTTCATGGGCCTCGCGCTGCTCCTGCTCGGCATGGTAAAGGGTCTTGAACAGGTATGCCTGGCGGTGGCGGTAAATATAGGCGATCGTAGAGGCAGTAAGAAGGATAAGAAAGAGAGTGCCGAGGAAGACCACAACGGCACGGTACCGGGCCTCGGCGAGAATCTCGGCCGTATCCACCTTCGCCACCATGAACCATGGCGAACCGGGAATGGGCCGGAGATCGGCGAGCACTTCGACGCCGCGGTAGTCCTTTCCCCGGAATGCGCCTTCTTTGCCAAGGACGGCCTGCACGGCGGGAGTGTCGGTCGCGTTAAGGGGATAGCTCAGGGATAGGGCAGTATTTGCCCGATGACGGAGATCGTTGAGGAACAGGATGTTGCGACCATCCTTGCGGACCATGAGCGTTTCTGCAGTGCGGCTGGGGGTCGGCCAGGACTCGATCAGCGGATAGAGAAAGGTCTTCGCATCGCTCCGAAAGAGTATTACCCCTAAGGGCCTCCCTGCCGCGTCGGCGACCGGCGCGACGGCGTCGATATAAACTCTCCCGCTTCGCGACCGGTAGAGATAACTCAAGACCGCCTGATGTCTCCGTGTGGCTTCTGTTATTGCCTGCACGTCTGCAACGTCGATGGGGTCAGGTCGTTCGCTTAATGAGAACACGATACGCCCGTTCGTGGAAATGAGGCAGACATCAGCGAACTTGTCGTAGCGCTGTTCGAGCCGCAGCCGTTTCTTAAGGTCCTCCCGGCGACCGGGCGTGTCGGGATGCCGGAGCCAGTCCTCTATTCCTCGCACGAAGAAAGGGCTTGCCGCGGTCCTGTCGGCCTGAGCGAGCCGCTCGAGCCGCCAATCGCCTATCTGGTTTGCCTTGAACTCGGCGATGGTCTTCAGTTCCAGGCTCTTTTGCAGTTGGATCCGATTCGTCTCCGACCGGTAAAAGAGAAAGCCTCCGACCACAAACCCGAGGGAAATCAGAACGAATAAAGCTACCCAGAGCCGGCGGCGGCCTGGATCGTAACGCCCGTTGTCTATCATAAGCTTCCCCGTCTGTAAGGCGCTTCTACTCTGTATTGATTTTCGGCCATATCCGCCAAAACATTACGGCCGCCCTCACCTACGAGGAAGAGTGGAAAGGGGGAAGGGGGAAGTGAAAAGTGAAAAGGGGAAAGTGAAAAGGGGAAAGGACGATGGACGAGGGACGAGAAAGACAACGCGAAAGTCGAATCGCGAAAGTTAAGGACCAAGGAACAACGACCGCCGCCGCCCTGCCCTCTCGGGAAGGAGCACCAGGCCCCTGCGGCGGTTCTGAACAATGCCGGGCGAAAGCGAGGCCGGAATCTTTTTTTGACGGTCGCTGAAGATTTCTATTGACATTTGGTAATACAATGTATAATATAGCATTAATCTGCATAAAGCTAAACCATCCGCGAGGGTGGGACGGAAAGCCAACGGGTCTCAGGATCGCACAAGCGATTTCCTCCCCTGGAGACGGCCGGGTCGCCAGATGAAGAACCTGTGGAAAGGGAAGGGGTGAAGTGTAGGTTTCCGTTCTCTGTTGGAGTTTTTGTCACGCGCGGCCCGAGGACACCTGGGTTTTAGACAAACAGCGTCCCACCAAGAAAAGGAGATTTTAGATGAAGAAGCTCTTTGTGGTTGTTTTTGCAGTGGCATTGGTATTGGGCCTATCCATGTCAGCGAGGGCCGACATGGTGACCTTCGACGATGCGTATTCGAATAGCATCTTGGACCAGGTTTTCTATAACGGTCAATCGTTTTCCGACGGAGCCCTGACTTTCACCAATCATGGCACTTATATGGGCGTTTGGGATTCCACCAACCCCAACGGCAACGGGACCAATAGCTTGATTCTCGCAGGCTTCAATACCGGCGATTATCTTTCCATCACAAAAACCGGTGGAGGCGCTTTCGATCTGAACAGCATTGACATGAGTATTTCGTGGTATGATGGCAATCCAAGTGAGACCATAACCGTCAACGGAAGCCCGATCGGCCTCGGTCAGGGAATCCAGACCTATGCCCTTAACCTGAACAACGTCACCGAGGTGGACATCAGCGGAGTTCCCAGCAATTCTGGCTACTGGCTCGCCGATAACGTTGAGTACGATGCCACCCCCACCCCCATCCCCGGCGCTGCCCTTCTTTTCGGTCCGGGCCTTGCCGGTCTTGCAGTAATAAGGAGAAGGTTCAAGAAGTAGACCCAAATTCATCCACCTCGCGGGCAGGGCCGAAAAATGGCCCTGCCCGCTTTTTGGGCTAGGACGATGGACGAAAGAAGCACAAATCGCGAAAGTGTTCCGTCTTTTGGCGGCCTCTAGGGCCGCCCTCCTCTTCAATTGGTGTTGGTGTGTACATCCGCCGGAGCCGCGCTCTCTTTAATGATACGGCGACCCGTGTTACCGGCCGGTCGGATGGGAGGGATCGTGAGGTGTGGATGGGCTGTCGTGCCTCATTGACCGCAGCCGTACTAAATGTACGGCGGATGGGCATGAGGTGCGGCAGAGCGCCGCAGATCGCGATTCCTCCCATCCGACCGGCCACACCTCGTGCCCTGGTGAATTTTGCTCTGAGAACTTCAGTCGCATTGTGCATTCACTGGTCGGCTTGAACTTGCAGGTTCAAGGCCGGTCGAATACCTGCTCCAGTAGCCGGCGGGTCTTGTCGTATATGCCCGGGCTCTGAGATTCCCTCGGACCGGCGACGTTCAGCGTGGCGATGCTGTTTTGCACTATCCAGTCGCGGACGACCGGTGCGGCCTCATCCATCGGCCTCGCGTCGATATCTATCAAAAGGACCGGGCGCCCCTCCTTGCGGGCGAAGGCGCGGGTGAGGGCCGTTCCACCCGAAAGCCTGCCCCGGTGGACGATCAACGTTCCATCCGAATCGAGCACATTTTTCCTGGTCCTCTCGCGGTATTCGGATGTCTCTGTCTCCTGCACGTGATAGATGGCGGAGACACGGCCGTCCTCGGCTTTCCTGCCTCTGGGGACCCACCCCCCGTGGTCGATGGCGCGGCTCATCGCGAAGTCGAGGGCGGCCCTGTCGACCCCGGTCTGTGCTCCCGATACTATCCGATGTACCCTGGCCATGGCATGGTCTCCCGCTGTGTGCGTGCACCGGCAGGTTTTTCGCAGATGCTATTGTTTCGGTTCATCCGCTATCTTCAGACTCCGGAAGACCTGGTCGAAGGTGGCCACGTCCATGTCGAAATAGTGTCTCTGGGGCGCACCATAGCGGGCCATGAGCAGCCAACCATTCTTCAGGCACCCGCAGAGAATGGCTTTCATCTTGAGGCCGGAATTATTCTTGAAGGTGTAAACCAGCCTGAACCCCGGAACGCCGCCTATCGTAATAGGGACGTTCTCCTCGGTCTTCACGTCAAAGAACCCCGAGCCCGAAATCGTGTCATCGAGGACTATTTCCGCCACTTCCTGGGGCAGCATGTCCTTATTGAGGGTCCTCTTGGTATTCTTCAGCGGGTTCTTCGTGATATCGAACCTGCCTATGTATATGGATTGGAGCGGAAACCCGTCCCTGGTCGCCGTGAGAAACTCGGTTTTGCCCGACCGCATCCAATTGTCGGGCAGCTCCACCGAGAAACCCTGACTCTGGTTCGTGTAGAGCTTCTCAGCCTTTACCCAGGGCCTTTGGGGAGCGCAACCGGCCAGGGAAACGAGCACGATCAGTACTATGATCTTTTTCATATTCTTTCCCACTATTCGAGTCCTTTCAGGTATTCTTCGATGTAGGCACGATCCTTGGCATCAGGCGAGCGCGCGAGGTACTCGCCGAAATACCGCCGCGCATCCTCCTTTTCCTTGAGCTTGAGGCTGATCAGTCCCAAGGCCCTGTACGCCTCGCTGTAAGACTCGTCCAGGGAAATAGCCCTCATATAGTTCTTTTGGGCCAATTCTGCATCTCCCTTCTCCGCCCGCTGCCGGAAAATCTCACCCAGCACGTAATAGGCCTTCGGATCGGTGTCCAGCCCATCCCTGTATTTCTCCGCCATCTTTATGGCCGCTTTGAACCTTCCCGCCTTCGGCTCGAGCCCCGCGCTGTCGAGCACGACATCCCGGGTAGCCTCGGCGAAGGCCTCCCGGTTCTTTAACCCGCCGTTCTTGGCGCACGTTTTGAGGAATGCCTCGCAGTTTTCCTTACGTTCCTGTATTCGTGGATGGCTCCCGAAGAAGAAGGATTCCTTGATATTCTCCTCTTGCGCTTCCGCTTCCAATAAATTGAAAAGGGCAATTGACTCGGCCGGGTCATATCCCGCCTTGACCATCCTGGCGAGCCCCTCCATGTCTGCTTCCGTTTCAAGCTCCCTGGAGTAACCGGTGACCGCCGCCATGGTGCCCACTGCCCCGAAAATTCCGGCGCCCACCCACGCGCCCACGACCGAAAGTGTTGCCAGGAAGGATTTCTTGCTTTTTATATTCGTGTACTCTTTAAGCCCGTGACGGTTAATAGCGTGGGTTATCTCGTGACCGAGCAGGATAGCGAGCTGGGCTTCGTTGTCCATCGATGCGAGCATGCATGAATCGATGTAGATGGTCCCGTCGGGAAGGGTGAAGGCGTTCATGGGGCGGCTCCTGAGCACAACCACCCTGGGGTTGAGGCCCGGCACGCCTCCTTCGGGCAGAAGTCTTGTCAAAACGGCGTTCAGATAGGTGCTTAGTTTCTCGTCCTCGTAGACGAGGCCGCTTTGCGCGATCTTTCTTTCCTCGTTCTTCGCCTGGGACCAGAGCAGCTTTTCGTCCTGATCGAGGGCGAACAGCGGCGGCGCGGGAAGGGTGATCCCAACCGAGCAAGCCCCAAGGATCGCCGAGAAAAGTGCAACGAGGGCTATTTTCTTCATTTTATCGGCGCGGGGAATTCGTTCAGCATCCTTCCCACCAGCTTCGAAACGTCATCGGCCTCTCTGAGGTTGTAGGGCTTCCCGGGGTTCGCGCTAAACCAGAGTATCGAGCCGAAGCCGTCCACGAGTCCCGCGTTCGCCCATGTGACGCCCGACCGTGGGAAAACCCCCGTAAAGGCGCCCACTACCATGAGGGCCTTTCTGCCCCCGGTCGAGACTTCGTCACCCGCGGTGACGAAGAGCAGGCCGTCCACGTTGAGCCGGGTGAGAATCCCGTCGATGGGGCCCAGTGAATAGTCGAAACGGCTCAGTTTTTCAGGGAAAAAATTCCAGTTCAGTGCAACGGAGCCATAGGTGTGGCTCAGAATTGCGCCGCTCACCGCCTTGTACAGGGCCACAACGTCGTCCAGCTCCTCCGAGGCGACATCAGGGCCGATCACCTTCGCCTCGATCGACCTTTTCTTGAGCTCTCCCTGGAGGGAGGCGGAAAAATTGCGCCTCGCCGCTTCGGTCCACTCCTCCCTGGGCTCCCGCACGCCTCCGGCAGTAAACTCGTAGACACTCACGTCGATGAAGAGAATGGCCAGCGTTTTTATGGCTTTCGCACGCTCCTTTGCCCCGGGAGCAACCCTGAAGTATCCGGGATCGCAGAAGGCCGCAAAAGGATATGACAGCGAAAAGGCCAGCACAAAACAGAAAAGCTGTTTTTTTGCGTTCATCGCGTTCCCACCGGCGTCAAACCGCCCTTCCAGCCGCAACGAAGACCCCCCGCGTCTTGTCGGCGACTAAGGCGGCGGAAAATGAAAAGAAACACCTTGCCGTTTCAGCCCCTGAACGGGTTATGTCTATCAATAGCATTGCCAATTCGTTAATGCAAGAGAAAACACTCAGCGGCGCCATTGCAGGACGACAGCGTCCGCCTTGACCCGCACCTTGGAACGGCGTCAGGATTGTCCTGGTCAGAGCGTTCCGCAGAATTGATTCCCTTTTCAACCTCTCTTCGAACCTTTAAGAATAGGTCATATAAGTCCTATAAGACCTATTCTTTAGGAAGAAGAAGTGCCACGCTCAAGGAATGGCCGCGCCCGCTCAATCGTCACTTCATTCTGCGTAATGCTCTATTCGGTCCGAAAGTCACCCACTTTGTTTGCAAAGGTGTGACGGATCGGCACACGCCTTTTGCACGGAAACCTAGGTATTTTCCTAGTACGTTTTTTGGTTTTTCTTCTTGCAACTTTGTTATGCGCCGTTATATCTTATAACCATATTCTGATAAAGCCAAACCACCCGCGAGGGTGGGACGGAAAGCGATGGGTCTCTGTCTAGTAGTACTGTGCCTTCTCCAGTAGACCGCCATGCCGCCGGAGGCTATTTTCTGTACCTAGACCAGGAGCCGGTTGCGTAGCACAGGTCCATGCGGAACTTTAGACGGTGTCGGCAATTGATTTATTTCGTTTAAACAAAAGGGGAGGCAAAACCATGAAAAAAGGTATAGTCCTGGCCATAGCTTTGGCAGGTCTGGTTTGGGCGGCGGCAAGTACGGGGCCGGCGTATGCTCAGTCCACGTGGAACGGGGGCCCGAGCGGCGGTTGGAATACCGCAGGGAACTGGAGCCCCTCGGGGGTGCCCAACAGCAGCTCGACGAGCGTGTCCATTACCAACCTCACGGCCACCACCGTCACCTTGGACACGAGCCCGGCTGTCGGTGACCTGACGCTCGGCTCCGCCGACAGCCTCAACTTCAATCCCGGCACGCAGCTCAGTGTGTACGGGCCTGCGTTGTCAAATGCCGGCCAGATCCTCGTGAACGGCGGGGGCGGCTCCAACACCTACCTTTATGTGCCCGCCAGTGTCACCTTCTCGGGCGGCGGCACGGTGACGTTGAACACTACCGCCGCGAGCGGCGGCGATGCGTGGCTCTACCTGCAAAACGGCGCCACCCTCGACAATGTCAACAACACGATCCAGGGATCGGGCATCATCTACAACAACGGCACGACCTTGACCAACGAGGCGGGCGGGCAGATCCTCGCCAACTCCACGGGCTCTCCCCTCATCGGCACCCTGTCCCTCGACTACGGGACGGTGAACAATGTCGGCTTCATGGGGGCAGCGGGTAACGGGACCCTCCAGCTCTACAGCACCTCGGTGAACAACGGGGGCGGCAACATCACCTCCAACGGCGCTGACGTACAGGTCTATGGCTCCACCGTCGTAGGCGGGACGCTCAACACCCTCGCCGGCGGGACGATGGAAAGCATCGGCACCTCTGTGCTGGATGCGAGCACGCTGGGTGCACTGACGTTAAGCTCCGGCAGCACCTACACAACTGCCGCAGGCAACGTGACCGAGATTTTCGGTACCATCAACAACCAGGGTAACTTCCAGGTGAGCGGCGGGGGCGGCTCCAACACCTATTTGTACACGACCGGCAATACTACGTGGAAGGGCATGGGTACGCTGACATTGAGCACCACCACGGCGAGCGGCGGTAGTGCCTGGCTCTACCTGGAGAACGGCGCCACCCTCGACAATGTCAACAACACGATCCAGGGATCGGGCATCATCTACAACAACGGCACGACCTTGACCAACGAGGCGGGCGGGCAGATCCTCGCCAACTCGACGGGCTCTCCCCTGGCGAACGCGCTGGCCCTTGAGTATGGGACCTTCAACAACAAAGGCCTCATGGAAGCGACGAACAACGGGACCCTTTACCTTTACAGCACGACGGTGAACAACGCCGGAGCAAACATCACGGCGAGCGGCTCCGGGGCTTCGGTGCAGCTGGTGGATACCGATATCGTGGGCGGTACGCTCAACAACAACGGCGGGCTCTTCTTCGGAACCGTTGCCGGGAACGTGGCCACCCTCGACGGGAGCACGGCCGGCGCGGTCACTATGAACGGCACCTACACGGCCGACGTCGGAAGCTTAACCTACCTCTACGGGTCGATCGTCAATAACGGCAACTTCCAGGTAAACGGCGGGGGCGGCTCCAACACCTACCTGTATGTCCCCGGCAATGTCACCCTCACGGGAGGGGGCACGGTGACGCTTGCCACCACCGCGGCGAGCAGCGGTAACGCCTGGCTCTACCTGTACAATGGCTCTACCCTCGACAATGTCAACAACACGATCCAGGGGGAGGGCGTTATCTACAACAACGGCACGACCCTGATCAACGAGACGGGCGGAACGATCCTCGCCAACTCGACGGGCTCTCCCCTGGCGAACGCGCTGGCCCTTGAGTATGGGACCTTCAACAACAAAGGCCTCATGGAAGCGACGAACAACGGAGTCCTCTACCTTTACAGTACGACGGTGAACAACGCCGGAGGGAACATCACGGCGAGCGGCTCCGGGGCTTCGGTGCAGCTGGTGGATACCGATATCGTGGGCGGTACGCTCAACAACAACGGCGGGCTCTTCTTCGGAACCGTTGCCGGGAACGTGGCCACCCTCGACGGGAGCACGGCCGGCGCGGTCACTATGAACGGCACCTACACGGCCGACGTCGGAAGCTTAACCTACCTCTACGGGTCGATCGTCAATAACGGCAACTTCCAGGTAAACGGCGGGGGCGGCTCCAACACCTACCTGTATGTCCCCGGCAATGTCACCCTCACGGGAGGGGGCACGGTGACGCTTGCCACCACCGCGGCGAGCAGCGGTAACGCCTGGCTCTACCTGTACAATGGCTCTACCCTCGACAATGTCAACAACACGATCCAGGGGGAGGGCGTTATCTACAACAACGGCACGACCCTGATCAACGAGACGGGCGGAACGATCCTCGCCAACTCGACGGGCTCTCCCCTGGCGAACGCGCTGGCCCTTGAGTATGGGACCTTCAACAACAAAGGCCTCATGGAAGCGACGAACAACGGAGTCCTCTACCTTTACAGTACGACGGTGAACAACGCCGGAGGGAACATCACGGCGAGCGGCTCCGGGGCTTCGGTGCAGCTGGTGAACACGACCATCTTGGGCGGTACGCTCAACAACAACGGCGGGCTCTTCTTCGGAACCGTTGCCGGGAACGTGGCCACCCTCGACGGGAGCACGGCTGCGGGGGCGGTCACCATGAACGGCACCTACACGGCCGACGTCGGAAGCTTAACCTACCTCTACGGGTCGATCGTCAATAACGGCAATTTCCAGGTAAACGGCGGGGGCGGCTCCAACACCTACCTGTATGTCCCCGGCAATGTCACCCTCACGGGAGGGGGCACGGTGACGCTGAACACGAACGCCTCAAGCGGCGGCAATGCGTATCTCTACCTGGAGAACGGCGCCACCCTCGACAATGTCGACAACACGATCCAGGGATCGGGCGTCATCTATAACAACGGCACGAACCTGATCAACGAGGCGGGCGGAAAGATCCTCGCCAATACACCGGGATCTTCGCTGACTATTCAGTATGGGACGGTGAACAACAGCGGAACGCTCGGCGCCCTGAGCGGAAGCACGCTGGTATTGAACAGCAATATCCAGAACAACGGCACGGTGAACGCCCAGAAGAACGGTGCCGTCTACGTAAATAGCGCTTACAGCCAGACGGCTACCGGCCGCACCGTGGTAGACGGCTCTCTTTTCACCAACACCGGTAATTTCGAGGTCAACGCGGGCGTCCTCTCCGGGTCCGGCACGGTCTTCAGCAACGTGCTGGTTGACGCGGGCGCCATCGTACGTCCGGGCGATTCGCCCGGCATCCTCACTATCAGCGGGAACTACACGAACAATGGCACCCTTGCCATCGCCATCCTCAACCTGGCAGGTGGTGCTGGAAAAGGCTTCAGCCAGCTCGACGTGACGGGTACGGCCACGCTCGGAGGGACCCTGGAGGTCGACCTCCTTCCCGGGGCAATCATAAACAAGGGCGACGCTTTCGAGATCTTTGAAGCGTCCGACGGCTACACCGGGACGTTTGCCCAGCTCACCGGAAACGGAGCGGGTCTCTTTACCGTGGACTATGATACGACGGATGGGGAAGTCTTCCTCGATGCGACTAGCAGCTTTGGCGCTCCCGTTCCTCTTCCTCCGAGCCTCCTTCTGCTTGCACCCGGCTTGGTCGGGCTGGCGGGGAGACGGTGGCTGGCCGGACGTAGAGGATAGAACCTCCACTTAATGACGAAGCCCATAGAAAACGGGGGGAGCATCGCTCCCCCCGTTTTCTATTACACCTCTTGTGAGGCGCCCTCTTTTTCTCAGACACCCTGTCTGCCACCTACACTCTAATTCTATGGCGTTCCCTCCCCACTCTCGCCGGCCTGACTTCTCTAAGAAAGAGGCTCGGAAGGTCGATTTTTCTCGTGAAAGTTTACAAGGGAAAGTCACCCACTTTACCTGCAAAGGTGTGACGGATCGGCAGACGCCTTTTGCACGGAAACCTAGGCATTTTCCTAGTGCCATTTTTCGTTTTTCTTCTTGCCACTTTGTTATGCGCCGTTATATATTATGACCACAATCTGATAAAGCCAAACCACCCGCGAGGGTGGGACGGAAAGCGATGGGTCTCTGTGAGAGTATTGTGTTGTGCCTTCTCCAGTAGACCGCCATGCCGCCGGATCGAGTACAGGTCAATCCAGAAGGAGAGGTGCAATGAAAGTTCACGGTCTTGTCTCAAAAGGCGTTATTGTTTCGCTCATACTCATTGGAATAACAGTAGCGAGCGCGGGCGCCACCACGGTTACCGTAGTGAGTGACGCGAACACACAGGGAGTCGGGCTGGGATTACAGGGAGCCGTGAGCGCCGCTGACCAGGCCAGAATCTATAACGGCGATATCTCCGGCCTTGCTTTTTCGCCTGTGGATACGACTTATTATGGGAGTTTTACTCCGGTTCCTGCCGGGGCTCCGTCGGGCACCATTCAGGTTTCTCTTCCCGGATCAAGCTACTATAATGGGGAAAGCGGTTTTTTTCTTGTGACCTTTAACCTCCCCACCGGCTTTACCGGCGCGAGTCTTTCGGGAGAGGCCAACGCGGATGATTGCGGGGCTGCTTATCTGAACGGGAATCTGATCACGCCCCAAATTTACAGCGGAAGCGGAATACAGGAAGGTGGTGATTACGCCTTCTCCACGGCCAACCCGTTGTACTTCGAGACCGGGGTCAATCAATTCGTGATTGCAGATCCCAACTGGGTAGGAGGAGACCCAAGCGCCGCCGCATTTTATATAAATGTATCATATAGCGCCGTGCCCATTCCCGGAGCGGTTCTACTATTCGCCCCCGGTCTTGCAGGCCTTGCGGTAATAAGAAGAAGACTCAAGAAGTAGACCTTGTTCGGCTGGACAGCCGAGCCGCCGGATGCAACCCGGTTTGCGTGAGGGGACGTCGCAGGGCGATGGTTCCATGATCGACGGGGATTTAACTATTCGCGCAGTTCTTGAGAGGAGGACATGATGATGAAAGCTTTGGCGAAAAGTGCGGTAGCGGCGGCGGTACTATTTCTTGCGATAGGACAGGCACAGGCGGCAACCTGGGATCTCAGTCTGGCCGATAATCCGGGCACCTATAGTTCGAGCAGTTACATCAGCGGTTCCACGTTCCTCAACAATTGGTCGGTAGACCTCGATGGACTCGGGGCCGGTTTTACCGCCAGTCAGGGAGATACGATCAATCTGACAATCATGCTCAGCAGCCCCTACGCAACGGAGATCGGCCTGAGTAACTCGTGGTTGCATGTCGGCCTCTACGGGAGCAGTTTCCCGCCGTACAACACTGAAACTTCAGCAACAACGACGTTTTATTTGGGCGGTGGGCAGGTAGGGTTGCCGTACTCAACGATACTGACATCGAGCGGTTGGTTGGACGCCGGCGTCGTCCTCTTTCCGCCGGATAGTCTTTCCGCCATCACCTTTGACGAGGTTACGATCGACTACACGGTCGGTCAGATTGGTGATGGCACTGATACATTGAATCTGACCAATGCGACGCTCTACGCCCAGGGACAAAGCCCCGTGCCTGTTCCCGCGTCCCTCCTCCTCTTTGGCCCCGGCCTCGCCGGACTCGCAACAATAAGGAGAAGGTTCAAGAAGTAGGCGCTATTCACCAAACATAGCGGGCAGGGTCAGAAATGGGCCCTGCCCTTTTCATTTAATGCCCCTCCCGAAGCGAGTGGAACGAGCGATCCCCCATCTCCCATCGAGGTCTTCACCTTTTCTCCCTTCTTGACATGTTCGAGCCCGGGCCGGTATTCTTACATAGAATCGCTACCCAATCAGGAGGGAAAAATGGCAGCTTATGTGATCTTCATTCGTGAAAGCGTCCGCAACACCTCGGAGATGGAGATCTACGCGAAAAAGGCCCCCGCGGCCATGGCAGGTCACGCGGTCACTCCGCTCGTCGTGTACGGCCGTCATGAAGTGATCGAAGGCCCCCAGGTCGAGGGCGTGGTTATCCTCCAGTTCCCCACCTTTGACGAGGCCAAGGCCTGGTACGACAGCCCTGCGTACCGTGAAGCACGGGAACATCGTTTCAAAGGCGCCGACTATCGCGCAGTGATCGTCCAGGGCGTGTGAGGCGCCCATAATGAGGGCAGGTCGGCCCACGAGCCTGCCCTTCAAGGAAACACGACGAACGGTCCTGTAATTGTTCCTCTACCTTGTCGCCTCGAATCCGAAGCATACTCTCGACCACCACCTCTCAGGCACCATTTTCGTGCCTCCTCGCGACCGAGGCACAATATTCTGTAGAATAGTTCCGAGCATGCTGCTACACTAGATCATGGTTGTGGCAACAGAATAAGGTTATCTTTAGCACACGTGTTCGTAATCCATGGGTATAAGGAGATGCGAAATGAAAGAGACCGAAAAGTCGGAGCGGCAACCGGAAGGGGAGTCGGGTCACAAGCGCCGTGAAGGGCGGGCTGAGGCCGTCAACAACGTCATCGACTCCATGACCCTCGTCAACAGGTCCTATGTGTACGAGTTTGCGAGCGAGGCTTACTGCCAGGCCCACGGGAGAAGCAGGAAGGATATCGTAGGCAACTCCGTGGCACACATCTGGGGAGAAGCAAACTTCAACAGGTTCCTCAAGAAGCACCTCGACTTCTGTTTCATGGGCAACGTGGTCCATTACGAGAACTGGCTGGAGTTCCCCGGCCAGGAGCACCGCTGCTACCGCGTTTCCTACTCTCCTTACTTCAATCACGACGGCGAAGTGACCCATGCGGTGGTCACTTCACTCGATATCACCGACACGAAGAAGGAAGAAGAGGCCCTGGAGAAAAGCGAGGCCCACTTCCGGACTATCCTCAAGAGTATGCATTACGGAGTGCTCACCTTCAACAGGGACGGCAATTTTACCTTTGTCAACGACACGGTGGTCAAGAGATCGGGATATCCGCGGGAGTGGTATGTAGGGAAGTGCCTCTTCGATATGGTCCGTCCGGAAGAACGGGAGACCGTCCGGAGCCATTTCGAGGCAACGGTGAGAGGAGAACAGGTCCCCCCCTACGAGTTTGCCTATTCCAGGGCCGGAGGCGATACGGCCTATGTTCATATCAGCACCACCGCCATAAGGGAAGGGGTCCGGATCGTGGGCGTCCTTGCCCTTCTTCTCGATATCACCAAGCGCAGGGAATCGGAACAGGCCCTGAAGGAAAGCGAAAAGAAATACCGGGCCCTTTTCGAAGAGTCGAGAGATGCCATCTACATCACAAGCAGGGAAGGAAAACTCGTCGACGTGAACCATTCGTTTCTCAAGCTCTTCGGATTCGCTCCGGAGGAGGTGGACAAGATCAATATCATCGAGACCTACGCCGATCCGGAAGACCGCAAGGTTTTTCAGCAGGCGATCGAGGAAAAGGGTTTTGTGGAAGATTTTTCGCTGAAGATGAAGAAGAAAGACGGAAGCCTGATGGAGTGCCTGCTCACCGGCACGACGCGAAGGAAACCCGACGGGACAGTCGAGGGCTACCAGGGGATCATAAGGGACGAATCCGACAAGATGCGGGCCAAGGCAGACCTCCGCGACAGCGAACAAAAAATGAAGAGCATACTCTACGGCTCCCCCATCCCCCAGTTCGTGATCGACAAGAACCACCGGGTTACCCACTGGAACAGGGCCCTCGAGATGCTCACCGGCCTTGACGCCGAAGAGGTGACGGGCACAAACCAGCACTGGAAGGCATTCTACGGGGCCCAAAGGCCGTGCATAGCCGATCTGATGGTCGATGAGGCGATAGGGGAGATACCCGACTGGTACGGCGGGAAGTTCAGCAAGTCGAATATCGTGAACGGGGCATATCGGGCCACGGACTTCTTCCCGGCCATGGGAAAGGGAGGAAAGTGGCTCTACTTTACCGCGTCGGTCATCAGGGACGCAAAGGGCGACGTGGTCGGCGCCCTTGAGACCCTGGAGGACGTGACCCAGCAGAGGCTCGCGGGCGAGGTGCTCCGGGAGGCCGCGCCGAAATAGAGCGTTGTCCGTCCCTCACCCTTCTCCCTGGGTTGACAAAGGGCTTTCCGAGGTTTATTTTCCTTGCGGTTAGCCGGTTTCGTTCAACGTCAGGGAGGTGTCACATGTTCAGACCTACGGCAATTCTCGTTCCCACGGACTTTTCCCATCCGTCCGATAAAGCCTTGGAAGAGGCATTGGATATTGCGAGGCAGTACACGGCAAAAGTTCACCTTGTCCACGTCGTACCCCAGGATCTCGACTACATGTGCTCCGTCGACTACTGCATGGATGCGGGCACGATTCAGCAGCTTACAGACCAGGCACTCTCGGGTGCGACCGAGAGTCTTAAGAAGCAGCTCAAGAAGTTCCCCCTCGCTCAAGGCGTGGATGTGGTCACAGACGTGCGAAAAGGCCATCCTGCTGAGGAGATCCTGAAAGTTCAGGAAGAAAAGGGGATAGATCTTATCGTTATGGCGCCTCTGGGAAGGACGGGCATATCAAAATTTCTCCTCGGCAGCGTGACCAATAACGTGATAAAAGCAGCGAGGAGCCTCGTGCTCCTCGTGCGATGATCCCCCAGGGCGAACGCATGTGGAAATCCAAGGGTGACTTCAAGAAGCGTATTGGTGGGTCAGACTGACAAAGAGAGAAAGAGGCGAAAAGAGAAGGGAGAAAGGCGAGTGAGGGTACGAGGTGTGGCCGGTCGGCTGGGAGGAATCGCGATCTGCGGCGCTCTGCCGCACCTCATGACGCTCCGCCGTACATTTAGTACGGCTGCGGTCAATGAGGCACGACAGCCCATCCACACCTCACGATCCCTCCCATCCGACCGGCCGGTGACACGCGGAGCCGTATCATAAAAGAGAGCGCGGCTCCGGCCCTCATAGGATGTACACACCAACACCAATTGAATAGGAGCGGCGTCCTTAGAGGCCGCCAAAAGACCGATGGGAGATGGGAGACCGCTCGTTCCACTCGCTAGGGAGCAAAAAAGGCTCTTTTCTCCCCGCTCCTAGTCCCGAAGGGACGATCTCTCCGCTCCCCTCTGTCCTTTTCGGCTCCGGCCCTCATAGGATGTACACACCAACATCAATTGAAGAGGAGGGCGGCCTTTTGAGGCCGCCAAAGACAGAACGCTTTCGCTCTGTTCTTTCTCGTCCATCGTCCCTCGGTCTTTCCCCTTTCCCCTTTTCACTTTCTTTCTACCCGGGCGGCTCTTTCGGATCAGCGTCGTCGAAGGTGATGACCATCTTAAGACAGGTGCCTCTTCCGGTCTCCGACGTGATGTGAAAGGAGTCGGAGAAGGTCTTTATGTTGGCCAGGCCCATGCCCGCCCCGAAACCCATCTGGCGGATCCTTTCCGTCGCGGTGGAATAGCCTTCCTTCATGGCCAGGTCGATATCCGGAATCCCCTGGCCGACATCCGTGGCCTCTATGGTTATGCCTTCGGTCGTGACCCGAAGGAGGATCGTGCCGCTTAGAGCATAAGAGCAAATGTTGATTTCAGCTTCGTAGACGATCGTCGCGGCCCGTCTGACGATTTCATTGGCAAAGCCCATGTCCTTGAGCAGTTCTTTGATCCGTGTCGCCGCGTGGCCCGCACCTTCGAAGGTGCCGCCTTTTACCGGAAAGGAAGTCTCAAAGATTATGGTCTCATGAGGGTTCATCCGCATCGCCGACCTTTTCTACACACCCGACGATTCCATTGGCGTAAAGCCTGCCGACAGACTCAAAAAGGATATACTTCGTTGTCAGGATTGGAATCTCCAGCTCTTCGGCGAGCCGGATCATTTCCGGAAAAGGGCGCTTTCCGCGGGCTATGACGATGGCTGCGATGTCGAGGATGTGGGCGGTACGGACAACCTGGGGGTTGATAAGCCCGGTGAGCAGGAGACTTCCCGCCCTCCCGAATACCAGAACGTCGCTCATCATGTCGGCGCAGGCGCCCTTCGATATCTCCAGGCCCATGCGGTCCTCGCCGACGATGACCTCCGCATCAAGTATCTCTTTGACCTCCTGCAGTGTCACGAGAGACACCCCCTTGCATTTATTAGAGCACACCACGACGGAAAGTGGAAAGGGAAAAGTGAGCGCACCTTTGACAGGGCAACCCGCCCACGGCAAGGCGGTCCTCGAAAAGCTGCCGGGAAGGTTTACAAGGGTCGCTTCTCCCACTATATTTCTTTAAGGGACGGCCCTTCAAATGCAGTCTCGCTAAATGAAAAAGCAAAAACAGCAAGGAGGATGAACATGAAACATATTTGTCGACTTACGGTTACTATTGCGGCGGCATTTTTCTGTATGACCCTGGTTCTCGGAACCCCGGTGATCTCAAAGGGAGCAGATCGTGAAACCAACCGCGTCCAGACCGCCACCAAGAAGCTCCACGACCAGCTCAAGATTACGGCCGCCCAGGAAGAGCAATGGAACAAGGTGGCCCAGGTGATGCAAGAGAATGCCGCTACAATGGAACCGTTGATAACGGCAAGGAGAGACAAGCAAGGGACCGTTAACGCCGTCGATGATCTCAAAGCTTATGGTGGGATCATCGAAGCCCAGGCGGCGGGCATCAAGAACTTCGTCGCAGCCTTTGAGCCGCTCTATTCCAGTATGTCCGACGATCAGAAGAAAGTGGCCGACAGAGTCTTTATGCAGCGCGTTCAAAAGCATCTGAAGAAGAAGTGAAACAGAGTTGCTCGGAAAGCTCAAGGAGGACACCATGAAAAGCTCGAATGAATGGGGCTGGAATGTCGGGATAGTCCTGAGGACCGCGACCGTTCTCACCCTGGCCGTCACCATCATCGGACTATCTTTCACGCCGGCTCTCGCAGACAGAGACAGAGATCACCATGGGGGCAGGTATCGCCACGGGCGAGGGTGGCACGCGGGACACGGACGCTACTATTGGCACGGAGCATATTACGACTATCCGCCTCCCGGTTACTATGCCCCTCCACCCCCACCGGTATACTATCCGCCGCCACCGCCCCCGGGCATTAACTTTGTTTTTCCCTTGCATATCCGATAGGAGTTGATGGTCGGTAAGTTGAGGGGCCCGTGGTTCGAAAAGAACGGGCTACAGGCCCCTTATCCTTCTCATTGCTTGGGTTCTTTCGCCTTCCGTTGCTTTACATCGACAGCGCCGCATGGATTCCTGCTTAGAGATGCTTGTGAATGCAGGTGACTCTAAGTTTTCTGGCTGTGGGGCCCATCAAGGCTTCGGTGCAGACGGCCGCACACTTTGACTGACGCCCCTTATCCACTTTCCAGAGCCTTTTCTCTTGCAGTATCCCCTGCTTCGCTCTTCTACTCTCTTTGTAATCATCGAGGGAGGACATATCAAGCTGTACGAGAGCGGGCGCGCAAACCATTCCCTGCGTTGGCGTTGATCAGCTCCTGCCTGCACGCCCCGAAGTCGGCGGGGGCGAGGGGTTTCTTCAATTATGAACCTCCGACTGTCACTTGCTGCAAATTCTCCTGCCATCGTCCGGAAGTATGCTTATGCTTCCTGTGAAGGACTTCACAGAGTATACCCATTGACCGGAGATAGACCAAACGAAAGGGGGTCATCATGAAGAAGCCGAATAACGTCATTCTCCGTATCGCCGTTGTCTTATCGCTCATATTCATCGTCTGCCTGGGGCTCAGCGTATTCGCCGCCGAGCCCTCCGGGGAGAAAGCGGTCAACAAGGAATTGGAAAAGGACGTGGGAATGCCGATTCTCGACGGGGACCTCTGGGTGAAGATGACGCCCGACAGTAAAGTGGCTTTTGTCTGGGGGATCTGGCATGTCGTGTCGATCGAGCACTACCTGATGGGGAAGTATCCCGACCTCAAGAGGGACAACTTCTCGGCAAAGGTCATCGAAGGCTCCAGTAACACACCGATGACGATGAACGAGGTGGTCACCCTTATCGACAAATATTACCAGGCAAATCCCGATCAGATTGAAAAGCCCGTGACCGCCGTGATCTGGAGCACGATGGTGAAACCAAACATCAAGACCGGCATTGACGGCCGTCCGCTGAAGCCCTAAGAAAGGAGAGATGCCATGAAACGCATTGCGACCGGTATAGTCGTCCTTACCCTTGTCTTTGCCCTCTTCTCGTGTGCCGACATGACGAGGACCCAGCAAACGACCTTGAGCGGTGCTGCGATCGGAGCGGGTGGAGGGGCCCTGCTCGGTGCGATCGTCGGAGGACGGCCCCTTGCGGGGGCCGCTATCGGCGCCGCAGTGGGCGCCCTCGGCGGCTATGTCGCCGGAGAATCCGAGGAAGGGCATCGCCATTGGAGGTAGTGAGGCACCGTACGTTTTCGATCAAGGAGGGATTGTGCCGCGGATTCTCTTGCTTATTCTCTTGCTCGCCTCTATTGTTCTGCCGCGGCCGGTCCTGGCACAGGAAGTCTTCGTCCGTGTCGGGGACACGCGCGAAGCCAGCAGTACAGCCGGCTCCCAGACCTACTCGTACGGGTTCTCGTATTTCCAGGGTTTCGGGGAGAACCTGGAATGGAGCGTCGGGTATCTGAACGAGGGGCACGTTCCGGACCACAAACGGGATGGCCTTGATTTCCAGGGCTGGGCGCGTATCAATGTGCTCGACCGGCACCTCTCCCTGGGGCTCGGAGCAGGTCCCTACCTGTACTGGGATACCGTCCTGGGAAGTACGAGCCCCGTCTATGCGGATCGGCATAGTGTGGGAGCCATTTTCAGCGCTGCGGCCAACTGGTATACCGACAGCCCCTTCATTATCCAGGGGAAAATCAATTATGTCGTCACAGCCAATAGTATCGATACCTTGAGTGCC
This sequence comes from uncultured delta proteobacterium, assembly GCA_963750015.1. Lineage (GTDB taxonomy): Bacteria > Desulfobacterota > Syntrophorhabdia > Syntrophorhabdales > WCHB1-27 > CAVVNC01. Next base: position 22,765 of record CAVVPU010000266.1, read on the forward strand.
ACCATCGGGCTCGGCTATCAGCTCGACAAACCGGCAACGCCGGGGCCGCTTACCGGACCCAGCCCGGCGCCCGCACAGGACCTGAAGGACGAACTGACGTTCTTCGGCGGTCGCACGGTAACCAATGCGGGCAAGGACAGTGCCACGGGAATGGAGAGCATCCAGTACCGGCGCAATCTAGCGCCTTATATCGATTGGACGATCGGGTGGCTCAACGAGCACCACCCCGTTTCGCGCACCGGGCCCGTCACCGAGATCTGGGCAGGCAGGACGTTCCTCGATGACCGCTTCGGACTCGAGATCGGCTTGGGGCCCTATTTCGGTTATGACTATCATGCGACGTATAGCGCCACCAGACTAGACTGGCTGGCATCGCTGTCCGGGAACATCCGGTTCACCGAGCACTGGCTCTTACGCGGGACATGGGACCGGGTAACCACCAGCAATGACCGCGACACCGACATATTCATGGTGGGCATCGGGTACCGGTTCTGAGGGAATAACTCGCTCAAAGATCGGTCGTTTGAGCAAAGCTCTGCTGAATGCTATACTATGCCTGCAAAGCAGTATGCAGATGGAGGTGTTCCATGCAGACGTTGAAACAAGAAGCAATCGAAGCCATCTCGAGGCTCCCCGAAACGGCAAGCGTCGATGAAATGATGTACGAGCTTTACGTCATTGATAAGATCAGCAGAGGTCGAGAGGCGTCCAGGCGAGGGGAGACGGTCTCCGCCGAAGAACTGAAGGAGGAGATACGATCCTGGTAAAGTGGACAAAGCCGGCCGGGCTCGATCTCAGGCAGATTTACGATTTCATTGCACGGGATTCAAGATATTACGCTTAAAGAGTTATATCGAAAAGGACATCGCGAAAGTTAAGGACGAAGAGCAAGGACCCACCCTCACCTACGAGGAAAAGGACAGAGGGGAGCGGGGAGAAAAAGAGCTTTTTTTGCTCCCCAGCGAGTGGAACGAGCGGTCTCCCAGCTCCCAGCCAAGTCTTTATCTCATCTCCCTCCGCCTGGCCGCTACGACCTTGCCGTTAGTGATTCCAGTTCATCTCTTCAGGGAAATTCAGGCCCTTGAGTGTAATCCTCAAGGACTGATCGAGGAGAATGCTGGGAGGTTCCCCACTGAACTGTGAGAACCCGTTCACCTTAATGAGTGTGGAGGAATACGGCTGGTACTTTTGGGGTAGAATAACGAAAAGGGCAGGGTCTTTTCGGCCCTGCCCCGATGTTGGACAAATAACGGCTACTTCTTGAACCTTCTCCTTATTGCGGCTAAACCAACAAGGCCCGGCCCGAGAAAGAGCAGGGCGCCGGGAAGAGGTGTCGAAGTGAAGATAACAGCGCCGGGAGAAAAATAAGGATTCTGATCCGGAGTACCGAATATGGGTAAATCGCTCGATATGGTGCTCGTCGTGGTAGTCCCGTTCAATGGGTCGCTGGGATCACCAGTATTTTGGTAAATTGACGACAGCAGGGTAAAATTGAGCTGCATCTCGTCGAACACGAGTCCCTGAGTAAGGGAAACGGTACTCGTCCCCATGTGGACCCATTCATCGTTGACTGTTTCTGAATCGGTGAATACCGGGTTGCCTTGGTCGGAGAGGGTCAGGCTGTATTGAACCTCCCTGCTTGC
>CAVVPU010000267.1:0-30919 GCA_963750015.1 uncultured delta proteobacterium
CCGGTCCAGTACTTCCCTCACCTTGGTGAGCAATGTCGTCACGGAAAGCGGTTTCTGCAGGAAGTCTACAGTTTCTTTCTCGACGCCCTTGTCGATGAGAATATCGCCGGTATAGCCGCTCATGAAGATCGCCTTGACCCCGGGGCCGATGCGGGCGATCTCGTCAAAGACTTCCTTTCCATTCTTGCCCGGCATCACCACGTCGAGGATTACGAGATTTATCGTGTTCTTGTGCTCGTCGAAGACCCTGATCGCGTCATCTCCGTTGGCAGCCTCCAGTGTGGCATAGCCCTGGTTCGAAAGGATTCTCGTTACCATGTTCCTCACGTCCCGGTCGTCTTCGATGACGAGGACGGTCTCCGAGCCTCCCTCGGCTGCGGGAGATGCGACGGTTGTCTGCTGAACCGTGGCGCCGGCGAGAGGGAGGTATATGTCGAAGGTGGTGCCTTTGAGCGGCTCGCTTCTGACGGTGATGTATCCGCCGTGCTGTTTCACGATGCCATAGACGGTGGCGAGGCCCAACCCCGTGCCCTTGCCGACTTCTTTTGTCGTGAAGAAGGGGTCGAAGATGCGGGCCAATGTTTTTTCATCCATGCCCACGCCTGAGTCGGAGATGGACAGATGAACGTACATGCCCGGTTCTCCAACGGGGTGGATCTTCATGAACTCCCCGCCGAGCTTGGCCACGTCCGTCCTTATGGTAAGGGAACCGCCGTTGGGCATGGCATCCCGGGCATTCGTCGCGAGGTTCATGAAGACCTGATCTATCTGGCCGACGTCGAGGAGAGCGACGGCGTTGCCGGCCTTGAGCTCCACCTTCAGGATGATGTCTTCGGTAAGGAGCCTCTTGAGAAGCTTTGCAACAGTCCCGACCACATCGTTGACCTTGCGGGGCTCGAGGGCAATGCGCTGCTTGCGGCTGAAAGCGAGGAGACTCTTGGTGAGATCGGCCGCCTTCTCCGATGAAAGCACGATCTGGTCTATGAGCGGCTTGATGTGGTCATCGGGGCCCACGCTCATCTGGATGACACTGCCGAGGCCCATGATGACGGTGAGGATATTGTTGAAGTCGTGGGCGACCCCGCCGGCGAGGGTGCCTATGGCCTCCATCTTCTGCGCCTGGCGGAGCTGCTCTTCGAGGCGTTTCTTCTCGGTTACATCGCGGGCGAAACCGCAGGCATACTCATGTCCGCCAAATCGGACGTAGGTGGTAACGACCTCCACGGGGAACTCAGTGCCGTCTTTGCGGCGATGGGCGCCTTCTCCCACAAAGGAGCCGCTCTTTCGCAGCCCCTCCCAGATCTTTTGCATCGCCTCAGGCGTTACCGTGGAACTAACCACGGAAACCGGCGTCCCGATGAGTTCTTCCCGCTTGAAGCCGAGAGTCTTGCAGGCGGCCTCGTTGACATAGATGAACCGGTTGTCCGTATCCATCCAGTACGCGCTGTCATAATGGACATCGATCGAATGCTTGAGAAGTCTCAGCTCTTCTTCCGCCTTCCTGCGTTCCGTGATATCGCGCATGATCGCGAGCGAGACTTTCTCCCCCTTCAAAACGAAGGTGGAGACATCGGCCTCCACCAAAAACGTTGTTCCGTCTTTCCTCAGGCCGGTCGCCTCGTAGAAGGAGGGAACGGCTTCACCGGCGGCCCGCTTTTTTGTCATCTTCTTCACGGAACCGCGGCTCTCGGGAGCGAAAAGATCTGTGATCGGTGTGCCTATGAGCTCATCTTCACTTTCACACCCGAAGAGGGAGACGTAGGCGGGGTTCACGAAGAAGTGTATCCCGTTCTTCGATACTCCGATGGCGTCGCGGGAGCCGTCGAGGATGGCGCGGAGCTTGGCCTCGCTCTCCCGAAGCGTGTCTTCCACCTGTTTCCGTTCGGTAATGTCCCAGATGATACCGTTGACCCTCTCAGGCCTGTTGCTCTCATCATTCCGAACGAGCCGGCCCCGGGCGGCGATATGGTGGATGCTCCCGTCCGGCCGGACCACGCGGTACGCCGACTCGTAGGGAACATCCTCTTCGATCATCCGGGCCAGCGCTACTTTCACCATTTCCCGGTCATCGGGGTGTATCACCCTGAAAAACTCATCGCCGGTCCCGTTGGAAGTCGCCGGCTCGATCCCCAGAAGGCGGCAGGCCTGGTCGTCGAAGGAGCGCCTGTCCTCGACGAGATCCCAGTGCCAGACGCCCATGGAGGCTGACTGCAGCGCGAGGTCAAGGCGCGCCTTGCTCTCCCGGAGGGTCTCCTCCATTTTCTTGCGTGCCGTGATGTCCTGGTTCACCCCGACGGTCTTGAGGATGCGTCCTTCCGAGTTCGTGACGAATCTGTTTCGGGCGAGGATATGTATGACTTCGCCGCTTCTGCGGACGCCCCTGTGTTCGTACTGCTCGAGACCTCCCCTGGCAGGATGGGCCCTGTTCTCGACGATCTGTCGCCTCAATTCCTCCCTGTCGGCGGGAAAGATAAACCTCCCGCCATACTCCTGCCTCGGCATCCGGTAGCCGCCCTCGGCTTCGGCGGTGGTGCCGTAAAGCTCGTAGAAAACGTCGTTGAAAATGAAATCGCCGGTCGCCTCGTCGTATTCCCAATAGGCGATTCGTGCCATGTCGGCAGCTTCGGCGAGCTGGAGCCGGCTCGTGCGCAGTTCATCATCCGCCCTCTTGCGCTCGGTGATATCGCGGATGATCGCGAGGGTGAACTCTTCCCCCTTCAAGACGTAGGATGAGACGGAAACCTCCATCACGAAGGTCGTCCCGTCCTTCCTGAGTGCAATCGCTTCGTAGGGTGGCGGAACGGGTTCTCCCGCGGCGCGCTTCTTTATCCGCTCCCCGACGAGACCGCGGCTCTCCGGCGCGACGAGGTCGAGGAGCTGCTTACCTATGAGCTCATCAACGCTTTCATACCCGAAAAGGGAGACGTAGGCAGGATTCATGAAGGTGCATATTCCGTCCTTCGATACCCCGATTGCGTCGCGGGAGCCGTCAAGGATAGCGCGGAGCTTGGTCTCGCTTTCCCGAAGCGCTTCTTCAGCGCGCTTGCGCTCGGTGAGGTCGAAGTCGGTCCCGACTATGCGGACGATAGGCCCGTCCGGCCCTCGCCTGACAGGAAAGCCCCGGGAAAGGATGTCCAGGTAATGTCCATCCTTGTGGCGGAGACGAAACTCGATTTCATAGCCACGTTCGCCCCGCAGGACGGCCTGCACTGCATCGAGGACCCGGGCTTTGTCATCGGGATGGAGGAGATCCTTCCATGCGCCGGCATGGGGTTCGATATAGTCTTCTCCATAGCCCAGCATCGTTTTCCACCGGGTGGAATAGATGACTTCGTCCGTCTCCATATTCCAGTCCCACAGACCATCCTGGGTGGCCCGGAGGGCGAGGGCGAGCCGTTCCTCGCTCTCCTTCAGCTTTATGTCGAGGGCGTGGCGGTAAAGGACTATCTCGATGGTTGCTGCAAGCTCTTTGCGGGAAACCGGTTTGACTAGATAAGCGTATGGCCCGGTGGCTCCCGCCCGCTTCAGAAAGGGGTCCTCCGAGTGACCTGTCAAATAAACGAGGGGGGCATGCGAGAAGGAGCGGATACGATGGGCCGCCTCGATGCCGTTCATCTCACCGGCGAGATTGATATCCATAAGGATGAGATCGGGCTCATTCGCTCTCGTCCGGTCTATCGCCTCAACGCCCGTCGCCACCGGCCCGATAACCGTGTAACCCAGATCAGTCAGCACGGTCTCGAGATAGGCGGCAAAGGTCCCGTCATCTTCGACGGCAAGAATCGTTTTCTGCGCCACGATCACCTCTGTTTACAGACACTCATGGAGACTATCTATCGTAGCCCTCTTTCCCCTCCGTTATCCGGGGAACTTTATCTTGCGCCGCCGTAATGCGGTCCCTTGGCGAGAAGGAGAATGTTCCCCTCTCGCTTCTTAGTATATTCAATACTCGTGCCATCTATTCTCAGGCAAGAAAGAACCCGGGTTAACGCCAACACGTGCCGGCACGGGATGGCACGCATGTCTTATGCAGGAATGTATCATGCCGGGCTCTTGTCATTATTGTGACAGCACACGAGTCTCTTTCGGAATTTCCTCCTTGTGGAAAGATGATGAGCCCACGATCGCCGTGACGTCCTTATCTCGCCGTCCGATTCCGTCAAGAGGCTCTCTTGGGCTGCTTTTCGCTCTTCTTCTTTGCCTCCTGCTGCTGTTTCGCAGTGCTCTGCTTTGCGCCCTTTTCCTTGTCCTTCTTGCTCTTGTCTCCCATTTCTTTCCTCTCCTTTTAGTGGGTGCCGGCGCCTTCGCCTCCAGGGCCCGTCATGATAGAAAGGCCGGCACGGCAAACCTTACAGCATAGTCTATCCCAATGTACGACGCCGCTTCTTCTTCGTCAACGGGAAATGCTCCGGGGGGGCGCTCAGGTGGTGCAATCATACATTCTTTCTCGTCCTGTTCCCCCATTGCTCATGAGGCCCGGCGCCTGTGTCATTCAAAGGCAATATTGTACAATACCGAATTCCTCCAACGGACTATAATTCTTTTCGAAGGCGGTGAGACCCCGCAACCTTAACACCTGGAGGGAGATGACATGGAAATGAAAAAGATGACAATGTCCGTGACGAATGGTTCGATTACCTTTGAGAACAGGGAAGATAGGGCGGAGGAGATTCCCTGGAACCGGCACCCGAGATTCAAGGGGGTCTCTCTGAAGCATCTTGTGAAAGGCGCCGATACGGAGGGCATGGTGAGCTGTCACATAGTCAGGCTTGACCCGGAGGCCGTTTTGGAGGATCATGTTCATGAAGGTCAGTGGGAGCTTCATGAGGTGGTGGAAGGGGACGGCACGTTTTTCCTCGGACTCAGGGAAACGTCTTATTGGCCCGGACAGATGGCGGTGATCCCGAAAGGCGTGACGCACAAGGTGGTCGCCGGCAAAAGCGGCCTGCTCCTGCGTGCTACATTTTTCCCCGCGTCCGTTTAAGTCTTCGCCGTGAGCGGGAAGGCGGTACAGGTGAAAAGAGAAGATTGTGAAACCATCCGTTTTTTCGATCTGCCCGACCTAGGCCGCGTGCAGGCCGTACGTGGCGTGAACGTGGCGAATGAGTTCCCCCGTCACGCCCATGGCGGCTTCTGTATCGGCCTGGTAGAGCAAGGCGCGCGTGCCTTCTGCGATGGCAAATCCTCAGTGATAGTGGGGGAAAACGGCCTGTTCGTGATCAACCCCGGCCGGTCGCATGCCTGCGGACCCCGCGACGGCCGGCATAGTTACTTCACCATATGCGTCGAAACGGAGCACATGAGGCAGGCGGCTTCCCGGATCTCCGGAAAGGAGCGGCCTGCCCCCTATTTCCGGCAGATCCCGGTGCACGACGGATTGCTTGGCGCGAGAGTCCGTCGTTTTCTCTCGCTCGTCGAGAACAGGGGCTCATCGGTAGAAAAAAAGTCTGTTCTGGACGGGTTGCTCTCCTTGCTCATCCTGCGTTACGCCGAAGAGCCGCCCGACCCCTCTCGGCCGGTTGCCCGTGAGGAAGCGATCACAGGCGCATGCGCGTTCATCAGGACAAACCATGGACAGGAGCTGTCACTCAAAGGATTGGCCGCCGTGGCCCACTTGAGCCCCTTCTATTTTCAGCGCTTGTTTCTTCGAACGGTGGGCGTCACCCCTCACGATTACCTCATGCAATGCAGGGTCAGGCAGGCCAGAGAGCTTCTTTCGAAAGGACGGAGCATAGCCGAGGTCGCCCTCGATACGGGATTCGTGGATCAGAGCCATTTTACCCGCTCCTTTAAGCGCCTCATGGGGATAACGCCCGGCGCCTACCTCGGAAATGGGGGATAATAAAGCGTTCCGCAAAATAGAGTAACCATTGAGCGGGCGCGGCCATTCCTTGAGCGCGGCACTTCTTCTTCCTAAAGGCAACCTATTTGTCCAGCACTTCTCTTACCTTCGCAAGGAGCGCCGGCACCGAAATGGGCTTCTGGAGCAAGTCGACGTTATCGCTGCGGATTCCCTTGTCGATGACCACATCCCCGGTGTAGCCGCTCACGAAGATCGCTTTGATCGAGGGGTTGATCCGGGTAAGCTCGTCGAGGACCTCTGCGCCGTTTCTTCCGGGCATCACCACGTCAAGGATGGTGAGGTCCACCTTTCCCTTGCGCTCGTTATAGAGCCTTATCGCATCGTCGCCGTCGATGGCCTCTATGGTCGTATAGCCCTGGCTTTCGAGGACCTTGGTGAGCAGGTTCCTCACGTCCTGGTCGTCTTCGACGATGAGGACGGTCTCGGTGCCCCCCGTCACTTCTCGCGGCTTTGCAGGGCTTTCTTGTTGGGAGAGTGTCTCCGTGACGGGGAGGTATATGTCGAAGGTGGTCCCCTTGAAAGGTGCGCTCGAAACGGTGATGTAGCCCTTATGCTGCTTCACGATGCCATAGACGCTCGCAAGTCCCAGGCCTGTCCCCTTGCCGACCGCTTTTGTCGTGAAGAAAGGCTCGAAGATCCGTTCCATGGTCGGCTCGTCCATGCCCATACCCGTATCGGAGACGGAAAGCCTCACGTAGTCGCCCATCTTCCCGAATCCGTGGGTCCGTATGAAGTTCTCGTCTATCCGCGCCTCTTCGGTCGTGATGGTAAGGGAGCCTCCCTGTGGCATGGCGTCCCGGGCGTTTGTAGCGAGGTTCATGAGGACCTGGCCTATCTGGGTCACGTCCAGCAGGCTCGACGTTTCTGTACCGGCAAGGTTAATCGAAAGGCCGATATCCTCAGGCAAGAGCCGTGTGAGGAGCTTCGCCGTGCTCGTAACGACCCCGTTCACCGTGTGGGGCTCGAGGGTGATCCGCTGCTTCCGGCTGAAAGCGAGGAGGCCCTGGGTGAGATCGGCGGCCCTCTCCGACGAGGTCACGATCTGGTCTACGTAGGGCCTGTTGATATCATCCTTGCCGAGACTCATCTGCATGAGGTTGCCCAGGCCCATGATGACGGTAAGGATGTTGTTGAAATCATGGGCGACGCCCCCGGCGAGGGTGCCTATGGCCTCCATCTTCTGCGCCTGGCGGAGCTGCTCTTCGAGGCGCTTCTTCTCGGTAATGTCGCGCATGGTCACGAGCCTGAACTGCTCTCCGTCCAAAACATAGGAAGATATAGTAGTCTCTGCCAAGAATGTTGTTCCATCTTTCTTAAGGCCGGTCACTTCGTAGAATGGCGGAACGGGCTCGCCGGCGGCGCGTTTCTTTGCCATCTCCATGGCGAGACCGCGGCTCTCCGGTGCGATGAGGTCCATGACCGGTTTGCCGATAAGTTCATCGGCGCTCTCATACCCGAAAAGGGAGACGTAGGCCGGATTTATGAAGGTGCGTACCTCGTTTTGCGATACCCCGATCGCGTCGCGGGAAGCGTCGAGGATGGCCCGAAGCTTGGTCTCGCTCTCCCGGAGGTTTTCCTCCATCTTTTTCCGCGCCGTGATATCCTGATTCACTCCGGCAAGCCCGACGGCCCGCCCGCTTTCGTCTAAGACAAGCCTGTTCCGCGTGAGGATATTTATAACCACGCCATCTGCGCGAAGGGCCCTGTGTTCATACTGGGCAACACGGTTAGCGCGAGTGCGGATTCTGTTCTCGCGGGCCTTCCGTGCCAACTCCTCCCGGTCATCGGGATGGACGAACCTCCTGATGTACTCCTCCCTCGGCATCCGGTAGCCCCCCTCCCGAGCGGCTGTAGTGCCGAGGAGCTCGATAGAACCCGTCGTTAAAGACGTACTGGGCCGTTGCTTCGTCATACTCCCAATAGGCTATCCGCGCCATTTCGGCGGCCTCCGCGAATTGGACCTGGCTCGTGCGCAGCTCCTCCTCCGCCTTTTTGCGCTCGGTGATGTCCCTGAGATATATGAGCCCGGCAGGTTCTCCGAGATAGGTGACTCCCCCGACAGAGGCCTCGATCCACTTGGTCGTCCCGTCTCTGGTGATTCCCCTGCATTCGTATACAGTCGGCGCCAGCTCTCCTGCCTTCCCCTTCGAGATGTACTGGGCCACCAGTTCATGGTCGTCAGGGTGGACGGTCATGAGAAGAGGCTTGCCGAGTACCTCCTGGGCCGTGTCATAGCCGAAGATGTCGAGGAACCGCTTGTTGACGAAGATGGGCTTGTCGTCCCTTACGAGCACGACCCCGTCTTGCGAGCGTTCCACGGCGACGCGGTACCGCTCCTCCGATTCGCGAAGGCCCCGCTCCGCCTCAATGCGCGCCGACATCTCCTGGTGCCAACGTCGCGACTGGGTCCGGAGCGTTCCATAGAGCAAAAGGCCGGTTACCGCGACGAAGGCCCATCCCTTGTAGGTTGAAAGTCTGCCGATAACTACAGGGTCGGAAACCAGGCCGACGAGTGCCCGGTCGGAGAAGAGGATCCAGAGAGCGGCGAATAGTGCGTACAAAACACTGACGCGCAGGGCCATGTGTCTCATAAGCTGATGTCCTCCCAAGATGCTTACCCTACTATATTATAACTGGTCGGCACGTGGCGTCTAATAGAAAAGTCCACGACCGAACTTTACTTCCCTAATGCTTCTCTATCCATTCATCACCCGCGTACCTCGTGCCCATCTGTATCTTGAGCCAGTTGATATGGGCCCACGGTTGATGGACTATCGAGATGGGCGCCAGATACAGGGGAACTATCAGGGCCTCGTCGGCCATTATCTTCACGAGGTGCCTGGTGACCTCCTTCTGTTCGTTCGCGTTCGTCAGGGTGAGCGCCTTCTCAGCCAGGGCTGTCAACTCCGGCGGTCTCTTGAAGCTCACCAGGTTGGTAAGAGGCTCAGGCCCGAACTGGCGCAGGAAGTTCACCAATCCATTCGCGGACCGTCCTTCGAGAAAGAGGGCCGCGTCCTGCCACCCCTTCAGCCAGAGGTTCTGGAAAAACCTGCCCGGGTCAGCCATGTCCAGGTCCACGGACATGCCTACTTCGTCGAGGTAGCGCTTTATGGTCTGCGCCTCGTCGGGCCATGGAGGAGGCGTCTCAACCATGAGCCTGATCTTCACCCCGTTGGGGTACCCCGCTTCGGCCAGAAGCTGTTTCGCCTTCACCGGGTTGTAGGGCCGGCCCTTGTAGTTTGGATCGAAGCCCCATTCGCCGGGAGGGGCAACGGTGGTCAAAGGAGTATAGTGGCCGAAGCCGAGGGCCTTTGCGATTGCGGGCTTGTCGAGGGCGTATTCCACCGCCTCCCGCACCTTCCGGTTCTGGAACGGGGAAGCGGCGTCGTTCGTGTTGAGGCAAAGGATCCGGGGAAGGCCGAAGTTGACGGCGGCAAACCCCTTCTTTTCCAGATCGGAGACGTCCTTCACCGGCGCGGCGTACCACATATCGGCCTCTTTCGTCTGCATCATAGCGGAGGCGGTTACGGGGTCGGGAATGTAGCGCACGTAAATGGCATCGAGGTAAGGCTTACCCGCCTGCCAGTAGTTCTCGTTTCTCACCCACTTGATGTAATTGTCCCTCTTGTATTCGGCGAGCTTGAAGGGCCCCGTCCCTACCACATGGGACCTGGCCCATTCCTTGCTTTTCTCCACGTTGCCGCCGCCGGCCTTGTCCCACGCCTGCTTCGAGAAGATGGGAATCCATCCATAGCTGTAAATCAGTTGATTGGTGTAGTGGGTGATGTGGAGCCTCATGGTGTAGTCGTCGACAACCTCGATCCCCGAAAGCCTGTCGTGGTACTGGAGCCTTTTCGTATCCTTCTCCAGCTGGTAGTTCCAGGCCACGACCTGGGCGTTAAGGTCCGATCCGTCGTGGAACTTGATGCCTTTTCTAAGCTTGAAGGTAATGCTCTTGAGGTCCTTCGCCACCGTGACGGATTCGGCGAGAAAGGGCACCAGCTCTCTGGCCTGGTTGTACTCCATGAGCTTCTCCACGGCAACCATGATGGCCTGCCCGTCAACCGGTCCCATCTCGGGCGGATAGCTCAGCACCCTCGGTCCGTTGGCGGCGATCTCTCTCAAGGTACCGCCCCGCAGCGGCGTCTTTTCCTCTCCCCCCTTCTGCTGACACGTACCGTCAAGGACGGTCGCGACCACGAGTATTGCACAAAACAGCGCGATGAACAGCACCCTTCTTTTCACGACGGCTCCCCCTTATCTCTCGAATTCTACCGCCCCCTTCGGCGCCCGTTCGGGTTTTCATCCCTCATGGGTGATCGAGGGCAGTCCTTGCGTTATCGCGTGCTCCCCGTGACCCCGGCATTTCCCGGCCACGATCACCTGGACCGACGAGCCGATTTTCCGTTTCCGGGAAGAAAAGGACAACCCGCCTCTGTTGGTAAGATTATCACAGGTACGACACGGTGAATAGGTGTTTGTCAATTCTTGGTGGACCGGGTGACCCTTATCACCCAATGTCCGAAAATATCTGAACTGCCGGAACGTTACCGAAGGCAAGGCGCCTTCTCCTGGGCAACCAGGGTTAAGTAATCTCCCCGCGGGCCGATAAGATTGTCAACAATAATGATAAGGGGGTTTTTCAATGAAACGAGTAATGTGGAGTGTCGTAGCGATGGTAGCCCTTTCTCTTCTTACAGCCGGTCTGTCAACAGCGGCTCCGAACCCGACAATCAAGGACGCCAAAGCTCTCGTGGAAAAGGCCATCGCATACTATAATGCGAACGGACTCGACAAGACAATAGCCGAGGTTAACAACCCCAAAGGACAGCTCCAAAAAGACGGCCTGTACGTGGTGATCCAGGACTTCAAAGGGATCATCCTGGCCAATGGCGGCAACCCCTCTCTCGTGGGGCAGAACCACTGGGACGTGAAGGATCCCAACGGGAAACTGTTTGTAAGAGAGCACATCGAAATTGCCAAGACCAAAGGGAGCGGCACGGTCGACTTCGTGTGGGTAAACCCGGCCACAAAAAAGGTCCAGGCGAAGACGAACTACCTCAAGAGGGCCGAGGGCAAGGACTTTTACTTCATGGCGGGCGTGTTCAACTAACCTTAGACTAAAGGCGGCCGGGGCCCGCAGCTTCTTGCCCCGGCTCCTCTCACCGCCCTTCCTTTAAGAATAGGTCTCATAAGTCCTATGGGACCTATTCTTAGGAAGGAAGGAATGGCCGCGTGCGCTCAATCGTCACCCTATTTTGCGTAATGGGCTAATTGTCGAGATATTTCCGCAGCCTTGCTCCGTATTCTTCGTCAAAACGGGAAAGCTTCTCTTCGTAGTGCCATTGCATCCTCGCTTTCGCGCTCTTTTCGATAAACGTTTTGCATGGTTCGCCGGGATGGGCGTTGCCCGGAGTCTCACCCGCGCACTGGCTGACGACTCGAGCCGACGCAATGTCCTGCCAGAGCGGATCGCCGGGCAGAAAGCTGTACTGGAGGCTCGTCCGCGCCAATCGTACCGCTTCTGCGAAGGTTAAGTGATACTTGCCGACCCCGTAGACCCACTCGCTGGTGAAGTCTCCGTAAGAAACCCCCTCGTCGTCGGTCGAAAAGGCAACAGGGACCCCATAGGTGCGGAAATATTGCACAAACGGATGTTCCTCACCCGCGACGCCCAGTATCTGCGCGTTACTGGTAAAGAGGATCTCCACGAGCGTATTCTTTTGCTTCATCAGCGCAGCCGTGGCGCTCTTGTCGGCATCGCTCAGGTAGGTAAAGGAAACGGCATGTCCGATCCGTTTCGCGCCCGCCTGGATCGGACCGATGATATGTTCCTTCAGCGCCGGATTGCCGGCGCCCACGAAACAGGGGGTGATCTCGCCGCCATGGAGGGCGATGTTCACCTGTGGAAAGCGGTCGTGGAAATATTTGAAAAACTGCATCTGGGTGGTGAAGCTTTGCATGGAGACGGGCAGGTCCTCGCCGCTGAGCAGGTTCACCCCCACGACCTTCTTTTCCGTATCTGCCAGCAGGCAGGACAGGGCGACCTGGGTGAATATCTTCGGCAGATCGGCGCTGCCCCCCTCTTTCAATGCCGAGTTCCGGTCCACCGCAGCCTGAAAATCGAAGGGGACCTCGCATGCGGGGTCACAGGCGGCCGTGTCGCAGCGGAGTACGGCTTTCGTTGACTTCACGTAGGCGGCGATATCTCTTTGCGCCGCTGTCACGGCGTCTTTCAATCCTACCGTCAACAAATAATCGAACATGGCGGCGTAATTGCTGCTTTCGGCGTACTGTGCGGCGTCCGGATATTTCTGCCGCAACAAACCCGCAAGACCGTTGACTGCCGCGGATTGGAAGGAGATCATGGTTTCCACGTAGCTGACGCCCTCCCTATTCTCCTGTTGCAGGAGTTTCGCAAGCATGGGCCCCATGTTGTCGTGTGAACCGGCTACTGCCGCGAATCGGCTGAAGGTCGCAAAAAACTGGTCGTGCCCCGCTTGGACCGACCCGGTCCCCTTATCGTCGAACCGGTACATGGAAAACGATCTGAGCAGTTGTTGCCGCTCCTCGGCGCTTGCCTTGGCCAACGGTTTGAAGCCGCCGGCGCACGCACCGGGCGCAACGGCTTTTGCGACGGTGAACATGGCCGCGCCAAGGGGCCCAAAGCAGTCGCCATCCGCGCTACCGAGCTCAATATACTCTTCCGGCATCATAGTTCCCGAAAGGTGGTTATGGAGGTCAGCGCCCTTGGGGAATTTCGTCAGGGCATCCACGAGCTCGGGCCGCTCCCTTTTGACCTTGTCGATGAGAGCGAAATACTCTTTTACCGCCCGGTTGGGCTGAGTACAAGCGGCGCCGGCCGTCGCGACTGCGGGCGACGACGATTGGACCGTCTGTGCGGCGGCTGTCGGCTCGACAAATGGACAAACCTGGAACAGGACAAGGCCCAGGAGCAATGCCGAAAAGAAGACCCGGAACATCGCTTTGCCGCGGTTCATTAATTCCTCCAGCTTCTTTCGGCTGATATCATGCCGGCATGATGGTCGTAAGCCAGTCGAACATCCGTTGATCGTAAAGGCTTCTCGCCTTGGGCTCGCAATGCCAATTTGCCCCTTCACCGGCGGTGAACCGGACTATGGTCTTCCGGCACGTGAGGGCCACAAAGACCTCTCGTGCCTGTCCGGGCCAGAGGATGGTTCATATATCCGATTCTCCCTTACTGTTTGTGCAGTGCCTTTTGCGAAAGAGCTTATTCGTGCGTCCCTGCCTTGCTGCCCCGGATCTGCTTCAGCCGTTTGTCGCGACCGCAGCCCTGCCGATAGGCGTTGTAGCTCTGGGGGTTCTTCTTGTAATAGTCCTGATGGTATTCCTCGGCTTTGTAGAACTCGGAAGCAGGGACTATCTGGGTGTAGATCGGATTGTGAAGAACTCCCGACTGTTCGATGGCCTTCTTCGAATCTTCCGCCAGTCTCTTCTGCTCGTCGTTGTGAAAGAAGATCGCCGACCTGTATTGTGTGCCGGAATCGCAAAACTGCCTGTCCCTGACCGTGGGATCTATGTTGTGCCAGAATACGTCGAGCAGGGCTCGGTAGCCTATCTTCGAAGGATCGTAGACGACCTCCACTGATTCGGCATGGCCGGTCAAACCCGACTCGACATCCTCGTAGGTGGGGTTCCTGGTATGGCCGCCTGTATACCCGGCCGTCACCGAGACGACCCCGCCGAGCGCCTCGAAGGGTATGGTCATGGACCAGAAACAGCCGCCCGCAAAGGTGGCTTTTTCGAGCCCGCTGCCCGGCCGGTGCTGCCGAGGAGCATGCCGGGCGCCACGAGCACCAGGCTCAGGGAGAGGGCCCTGAGAATCATTGTGGTTTTCATGATGCACCTCCGTTCTTTCTTCTCCTCCCCGAAGGGGGACCTACTTCCCGGCAAAGAGCTTAGCATATTCTCCATAGCCCTCCTTCGGAGAGGTCCTCCTTGGGGATGAACCTCAATGCAGCCGAGTTCATGCAGTATCGAAGCCCTGTCGGGGCAGGTCCGTCGGGGAAGACATGGCCGAGGTGGGAATCGCCATGGACGCTTCTGACTTCGGTGCGGCTCATGAGGAGGCTCCTGTCCTTTTTCTCCTTTATGTTCCCGGGCTCGAGGGGCCTCGTAAAGCTCGGCCAGCCTGTGCCGGAATCGAACTTGTCACGGGAACTGAAGAGGGGCTCACCCGAGACGATATCGACATAGATGCCTTCCTTGCGATTGTGGTCGTACTCGTTGTTGAAGGGCGGCTCGGTGCCCTCCTTCTGGGTAACGTCATACTGAAGGGGCGTGAGGCTTCTTTTCAGCGTCCCATCATCGGGTTTTTTAAAATTGCGCCAGTCCGGCGTGTGAGAGCTTGTCATGTGACCTCCTGTTGTTTGATTGGCGCTGCCAGGCTGAGTCCCCTGCCCGTCGAGCGCCTGAGCCCTACCTCCGGAAAGGGCGAGGAGAAGAATCGCCGCCGCGATCGCAACAAGCGCGGCCATGGGCGCTTTTCTTCTCCGGCAATGGCTTCGGCAGATACTATCCATCCTTATGCTGTCCATGAGGTGACCTCCTTAGCTGCGGCTTCCCTTTTCAAAAGCCGAATGTTTCATCCACGGGGTCCGCAGAAAGCGCGTCCGTATCTCTAACGTAGTGGTCCCGCGCCGTTCGCGCACGGGTGGTCCGCCACCCTTCTCCGGATGACGAGTCGGGCCATTGTAATGCCGGAGCTGCAGAGGTTGGCCGTCTTAGAAGAAGTTTGAGGGCTGCATAGAGCCTCGATGCCCCCTTTTCGAGCCCATATCCCCGCCATTGTCGTGTCAAATCCATCCAACGGCCTTCGACGGCCCGCAGCCCTTCCTCGGTACTTCTTTCTTTGATAATCAAGGAAAGGACAAGATTTGGGCCGATTGCCTGCTTGACAGAATTTGACGGAATTTGACGGTTTGAGAAAATTTCGGGCCCCATTGTATACAAGCGCGGCCGGGAATGAGCCCCATCATAGCGCGCTGGTCCGGAGCATGGGTAGGGAAAAGGCCGCGGAAAGCACCTCATAACCATATTTTCCCAGAGGCACGACCGGTGTGTCAAATCGAAACGGGCCTTATGAGGGGGGGCAAAGAGGGGGTGTATGGGGGGTAAAGGGTAGGTAAAGGGGGGGGGGAACAATTTTGAATGAGCTAAGCTCAACTGCTTGCTGAGCATGGAAACCAAATACCTCATCTGCGAAGAGATCGGGGTCCGTCATGTACGAAGCTCAGGCATCGTGAGTTCTACCCCCTCTTTCACCCCCACACCCAACGCAAGCGTTCGCATGCACGGCGGACCGAGTTTCAACCCACGCCCGCAATGGACGAGGGACGAGAAAGAAATCGCGAAGCTCGAATCGCGAATCGCGAAAGTGAAAGCAGCTTTGGCGGCCTCCAGGGACGCCGCTCTTATTCAATTGGGCTGGTGTGTGGAAAGACAACGCGAAGCTCGAATCGCGAAAGTGAGAGCCCATTTTAGTGCCCTTGCGGCCTCAAACCACATTTCATTCGTCTCTAAGAGCCAAAAGGGAGCCATGGTGGGACCGGTTACAATCGGAAGCGCTGCTTTTTCCTGCCTTGCTCCCTATTTACTTTCTATGAGCTTCAGAAACGTATCGGGGTTTACTATGGAAACGCCCTCGAACGAGACGAGATCCGTAAGGTGGCGGTCGCCGGAAACGATGAAGTCGGCTCGGCCTTCCACCGCGCATGCGAGTACCATGTTGTCGGAAGGGTCCCTGTCGACACGGTCGACATCCAGCTTGCCGGGCGTCATAAAAGCCGTCTTCACTATTCTCTGGAGAACGTCTTTTATCTCTTCCAGGTGTATGCCGCGCTTCGTCAGAAGTTTCCTCATTTTTTGATAATTCAGGACAAGGGTAATTTCTTGCAGCATTGCGGAAGATAGTGCTATATCGAACTTCCCATCGAAAGCCATTCTCAGTATTCGCGCCGGGCTTGCCCTCGGGTGAGAGGATCGCGCTCACCACGAGGTTCGTATCGACGACGACGCGGGTCATGGACGTCTTTTTCTCACCGCCTGAACAGCTTCATCTATTGTCCGTTCGATGGTTTCCGGGTCCTCGCCCTTCATTTTCTCCCATATCCCGTTCAAGGCCTCCAGGGCGGCATCTCTGTCTTGTTCGAGCATCCTGTATTTGTCCATGGATATAATCGCGACGAGGGGTTTCCCCGCCCTTTCCACGATATACTCGTCGCCACGGAGCGCCACTTCGTTCATCACTTGGCCAAGATTCTGTCTGGCCTTTAAAGCGGGAAGCTTTTTAACCATTTCGCACACTCCTTATTTTATCGCTATATCAATTATAGCAACTATTTCAATTAATATAAAGTGATGGCTTTGGCGGTTGTGCTCTTCGCCCGGGATAGTCCCGCCAATTCAACCACTTGCCAGGATAGTGCGGCGGCCTCTTGGGCCGCGGCACTTATTCAATCGGGCTGGTGTGTGCAACCTATGAAGGCCGGAGCCGCAGGACTTGATGATACGGCGACCCGTGCGACCGGCCACACCTCGTGCCCTCATAGCTCCCCGATTGGTCCCTCTCAACGCTCTATGCTGCGGGGAACGATTCTTCCAGGGGGACGCAGATCCGGCGATTGATTCCTGAATCCAGGTTTACTACCTTCACCTTGATGTTGTAAACCTTTTCCAGGCTCCTTTCCGTTATCACCTTCTCCGGTGTTCCCATGTCGATAAATCTGCCTTTCTGCATCAGGGCCACCTTGGTCGACACCAGGAAGGCATGGTCGGGAAAGTGAGAGGTCATCACTATGGGCAAGCCGGTTGCGGAGAGCTTTTGCACTATCCTCAGCAACCTTATCTGATTGCCGAAATCCAGATGGGAAGTCGGTTCGTCGAGGAGCAGAAGTGTGGGTTTTTGTGACAGCACCCTGGCGAACATGACGAGCTGCCTCTCGCCCCCGCTGATCTGCGTGTAAGGTTTATCTTTCAGATGGTAGATTCCCACCGCTTCCAGAGACTCTTCGGCTATCCCTATGTCTTGGGCGCCGGGTGAAGCCAGGAGTCCGAGGTGCGGGGTCCTGCCCACCAAGACAGCGTCCAATACGGAGAAAGGGAAGATCGGTTGATGCATCTGAGGCACATAGCCGACAGCTCCGGCTATCTCGGAGCGCGATAAGCGGGAAATATCCCGGTCATCCAGGAATATGCTTCCTTTGTGCAGTTTGATTAAGCTGTTCAAGCATTTTAGAAGGGTCGTTTTGCCGCATCCATTGGGACCCAGAATGGATATGACCTCCCCGTTTTCAACCGTGAAGCTTATATCCGTAAAACCGCTCGATTTCGCCCTATCGTAATGATAGTCCCCATTCTTCACCTGCAATCTCATGCCCATGCCTTACCTCCTCTATTGAGCAGGTAGATGAAGAAAGGTGCTCCGATCACGGCCGTCAATATGCCGATGGGGATCTCCACACCGGCCACGAGCCGGGCAATATCATCGATCAACAAAAGGTATGCGGCTCCCAGCAAAAGACTCACGGGGAGAAGCTTCTTATGGTTGGGCCCGACCAGGAAACGACCGATGTGGGGGATTATCAGCCCCACCCAGCCTATGGTGCCGCTGATGCAGACCGACGAGGCTGTTATCATGGTGCAGCAGACCACGATGAGGACGCGCAGTTTTCCCGTATCGACCCCCAGTGCGCGAGCTTCTTCTTCTCCCATGGCGAGCACATTGAATCGCCAGCGGATCAATATGAGCACGAATATGCCGACCACCATGGGGATGGCAGCAAAAAGGAGGCTCCGTGTATTGATTGCCGCCAGGCTGCCCATCAGCCAATAGGTAATCGCCGGAAGTTGGTTGATCGGGTCGGCAACGTATTTCATCAGGGAAAGGAATGCGGTAAAGAGCGAGGCGATAGCCATTCCCGCGAGTATCAGGCTGAGGGTCGCATTGCCTTTGACTATCCTGCTGACGAAATAGGAAATGGCCACGGCTAAGAGGGCGAAGCCGAAAGCAGAGACCTGGATCGCTATCCAGTTGCCGGAAAGTAATATTGCGAGGGCTGCCCCGAAACCGGCGCCCGAGGAAACACCGAGGATGTCCGGCGATACCAGGGGGTTCCGAAAGAGCCCCTGAAAGGAAGTGCCGGCTACGGCTAAGACTGGCCCCTATGAGCATGGCCGCCATGATCCTGGGTAATCTAATCCGTATTATCACCGTCTCGATGGTGCTCGGCCAGGTATGGTCCATAGGGAAGACCTGAGAAACGAGCACCTTGATAACGTCCAGCGGTGAAACGGGGTATCTGCCCAGGGCAAAAGAAACGATAAACAACCCGATCAGGATAAAGAACAGAATGACGCCCGCGGGTATCGAGCTAATTCCCGCCGTTCTGTGGGTGCTCGATTCTTCGTGCGTTGTTCGGGCATGTGCCATTATCGCTTCCGCACCTCTATTTCGGATTCGCCAGTAGCTGAGCGAGCCGCTCATCGGTCAAGTCATAGTGGAGGAATTTTGAATAAAATGCCTTGACCTTGGATCTGAGATCGAGACCGGCCGTCCGTTCCGGGTAGAGTTTATTTACCATCCAGTACATGCCCACGATCTGGATGGGCCCCGGAGGCCCGTCGAACCAGGAAAAAGGATTATCGGGTCTCACGGCTACTTTCCTGTTTTGAACGGCCCTCAGTTGAGTCCACCGGGGATCGGTCATTACCGTATGAAACAGAGATGTCTGGCTACCGCGGCCGATGATGATCATATCGGGGTTCCAGAGAAGGATTTGCTCCATGGAGGCATCCGCCATTCCGATGCCGGACTTAAGGGCGACCCTGGCCACGTTTATCCCGCCGCAGAATTCCAGAAGCCTGGTGTGCATGGAACCATTCGGATCGGTGCTGAAACCGTCATTGCCTTCGGCATAGTAAACCTTGATTCTGTCTTTACCGGGAACTGAGGAAACGATTCCGGTCACATATTTCATGGCTTCCTTGTAATAGGCAATCAGGCTCGCAGCCTGCGGCCGAACATCGAGAAGCTCTCCGAGGAAACGGATCTCCTGCTCGTAGCCGGTCAAGGAATCACCGGCGTAATTGGTCGTCCTATCTCCGGCGCACAGACCCACCACCGGTATGCTGCCGAATTTTTCCTGCCGTTCTTTGATGTTGGTTTCGAAACCCTCCAAAATAATGTCCGGCTTCGCCGCTATAAAGGTCTCGTAGTTTCCGGTTTGAGTACCGAACCAACCGCCCATAACCGGCAAATGCCTGTATTTGTCCGGTATCAGGGGAGCGCTGCCGCCGAATGAAAAGCTCAGGCCGGCGAGCTTGTCCGGGGCGAGCATGTAGACCAGCTCCATTTCAACCGGACCGGAAGTCAGGACGCGCCTTATCGTCCGAGCCACGGATAAAGTTCTGCCGTACATGTCAGTGATATTCCGCACGGAGGAACCGGGTGAGGCGCCTGGTGATGGCGGGGACACATTACGCGGGATTGTCTGAGACTCCGTCTTGGCAGGGACTTCAGGAGAAGAGAGTGCCGGGGGAGAAGCAATCGAAAGTGGCGGGTAACCGCACACAACCAGGCTGAAGAAAAAAAGGGCGGCGATAAGCGACAATGGCGCGACAATGCATGTTCTGTTTTTCATTTGATCCCTTGTTTCCCTCAGGAACGAAATTCGGCCGGCCTTGCGTACCGGCCAACGGGCGCCTTCCACGATCCAACGCGTATCAACATATATCTCGCTTCAATTAACGTGCTGAAATTGCCTTTCCTGCGTAGGGCCCTGGTGCAACAAAAGCGGAAATGCCTCATCGCTCTATACAGCCAGGAATAACAATTCGTTATATAGCATTGGAGATAAAGTATGTCAAGGGAAACGAGCCTTTATGCACGAAGACTTGACTCTCGTAATGCCTTGTGATAAACAACGATCCACGGTTTATACGCGTATTTGGGCAATTGGGAGATAATATGATTCTCGGTGAAACCGGAGATCTGCTTCTTGAGCTTCTCGGTGAAGAGGCGGAAGATATAACGATAGAAAGGATAGTGATCGGCGCATTCTTTACCGGCGTAAAACTCTCTGACGGGTCAGGGGGCGTTGCCTATACGCCGACTGCCGATCTCCATAGGGGTCCCCGCACTTCCCTGACCGCAGCCGAGCGCCCTGCCCCCGCCCCCCTGAAAGGAATGGCGGTTCGCAAGATGTTGGAGGGAGGAGGAGGGTCAACCCTTTTAGACCTTGTAAGGCTCGTGGTGATGAACGCCCTGTCTTCCCGATTTATCACGGATGACCGCTACAAGGTCCGCTACGATGCCGATGTCCTCGACCTGCTCGATTTCAAAAAACTCGGAAAGGTGGGAATGGTCGGCGCCATTGTGCCTTTTCTGAAGCGGCTCAAGAATGTTCCCGGGATAGACCTGTCGGTGATCGAGAAAAAAACGGAGGGCTTGAAGCCGGAGGAGATGCGCCTCTTTGTGCCTGCGGACCAGGCCGGCGCGGTCCTCCCGGCCTGCGACACGGTGATTATTACCGGTGCTGCCGTAGCGAACGGGACAATCGAGGAACTGCTGGGCTACACAAAGACAGGGGCTATGGTGGTGGTAACCGGTCCCACGGTGAGCCTGCTACCCGACGGCTTTTTCAGAAGGAACGTCGGCATCGTAAGCGGGGTGAAGGTAGCGGATGCAGACAAAGCTCTCGACATGCTTTCGGAAGGGATCGAAGTCTACCACCTCTTCAAGACATGCATCCGAAAGATCAATATAATGAAACAGTAGACGGGGATAGCGATCTTCGTCGGGAGGTAGACATGAGCGACGCCTTTCTGAACCTTGATTCCTGCCTCGCTACAGCCAAAGCCTTACACGGCGATGTCTGTGCGGGCCTGACCATTGGGACCAGGATGACGATTGCCGGCCTGAAAGCCGTAGGCATCGAGGACCCGAGAGGGAAGGACCGGAAAAAGCTGATTGTTTTTGTCGAGATAGACCGATGTGCGACCGATGCCATCATGGCTATCACCGGATGCAGGCCCGGTACACGGACCATGAAGATCTACGACCACGGCAAGATGGCCGCCACCTTTCTCAACCTCGAGACAGGCAAGGCCGTGAGACTCACCGTGAAGGAGAAGGAAGAGGGGCAGGAGGCAGCCGGAGGAAACCCCTATCTCACGCTCCCTGATGAAAAGCTCCTTACCATTGAGGCGGTCATTGTCAATCTCCCGCCCCAGGACATGCCGGGCAAACCTATCAAAGTCGTCAGGTGCGACGCGTGCGGCGAACGGGTAATGGACATGAGGGAAGAAGTCGTGAACAACAGAACCCTGTGTCGTCCCTGCGCTCGGGGTCACCGGTTCTACACGCCTGGGTGAGCGACAGGAGGGACTCGAATCCGATCCCTTAAGTCGCCCTTCCGCCCTAACCCCTTCAGGCGGCCGGTCGCTTGCAGTATCGCCCCAGCGCTTTGATCCGCAGCGTTTCTTCCAATAGCAAGGAAAATTCTTGACGCAGCGCTATATGTAATGATATATTTCGCCGGTCGTTATTGTTTAAAATATATAATGATAAGCGCGCTGATTTGATCGGTGCTTCGGCATTATGGCGGGGCTTCGGCGGCGACCACGGTGATCATCAAGACACTTCACGGCCGCTTCTGTGACCGGCCAAGCGGTCGGGCGGCCTTCCTCTCCCGGCTGTATGGCGGGCAATGCCCATGACTGGGGGGACGAGTGGTGAAGATGCACCGGTTGGGCTCATACCCGGCCGGCAACATAATAGGCCGTTCTTTCGGGAGACATTGCAGCCCTCCTTCGCCGGATATTTCCTTATGTCCCTCGCCGTCCACACACTGTTCGTCGGCGGAATCTTGCTCTGCGGCTCCTACGCTGTCAGGAGCGTTGAGCCCGTCGTCGTTTTTCTCGCCCCTGAACCCGCAGGGGGTGGCGGAGGAGGATCGCGCCCGAGTGAGGAGGCAAAGGCGCCACATACTCGGGTCCGGTCCGCGAAAATGAGAACCAGGAAGGCTTCCCGGCCTGATCCGGCAAAGACTGTCCAAGAGCAGATGATTCCGCCTCCTGTCGTTGACCTGTATCCAGCGAAAGCGTTGCCTTGCCGGCCCTGGCCGAACCGCAAGAGACCGGCCTTACCCTCTCGTCGCAGCCTTCGTTAGAAAGTTCCCCTCATGGAGAGGGTTCGGGCTCGGGAGGGGGAATCGGCTCGGGCGCCGGTTCGGGATCGGTTCCGGCTCGGGTTCAGGCGCAGGCAGTGGCTCGGGAAGCGGCACAGGCAACTCCCTGGGCGCGGGCCGGGGACCGGGCGAGTCTCTCGAGGCCCTCAGGGAGAAGTATCGAAAGGAACACTTTGCCTATATCCGCGATCTCATTCTCAAGAATCTCGTCTATCCTCCCCAGGCGAGGAAGATGGGCTGGCAGGGAAGCCTTAACCGTTTGTTTCGATATTCGGGAGACAGGGCGTGTGGAGAGGATACGGATTCTTGCAAAGCTCGGGGTATGAGAATCCTCGACCGCAACGTGGTGGAGACCATTAAGGAAGTTCAGCCTTTTCCGAAACCTCCGGTGAAAGCTCCGATCACCATCCCCATCGCCTATGGGCTCGAATAGCGTTGAAGAAAGGCGGTTCCGAGGGGAGGGCCAGGGAAGGGCGGGAAGCAGGATAGACAACTGCCCGGCAGCTTTTTACAGCGCGGATGGTTTTGTTTTTATATTTACATATTAAGAGAAGGGAGGAAGAGACAAATGAAAAAGAGCTTTTGAAGGGCGGCGCCATTCTTGTGGCGATGCTTCTCATGGCGGCGCCCGTGGCGTCGGCCGCTGCGGATGAGCAGAAAGAGTCAGTAGGGCTCGAACAGATCACCGTCACGGGAAAAGCCGCGGCGGAGCCCGTCACAAGTCCCTACTGGACGCCGGAGAGCAGCAAACCGCAGACCGAGGTCATCACAAGTGAAGAGATCGAGGCGATGCATCCCCAAAACATATGGGACATCTTCGACCAAGTCCCCGGAATGGACGTCTTCTTTCAAGGCAGACAGCACCTGGACTTCGGCTACATAAGAGGGACGGGGAACTTCGGCATCATTCTGGACGGCGTCTATGTGCTTAGCCCCGACAGGGTCCTTGCGACCATTCCCGTCGACACCATAGAGTCCATCACCATTGTGAGGGACTCGACGGCCCTTACTTTAGGTCCTTTGACCAATTTCGGCTCGACCACAGGCGACACCAATCAGGGCTTTATCGTGATCAAGACCAAACGGGCCTCAAAGAAGGTGGAAGGCGGCGGGGTCGCCAGCTACGGAAGTTTCCATACAAACAACGACGAGTTGTATCAGGGGGCGAAGATCAACACCAAGGTTGGAAGCTTCGATTACCGTATAACGGGAACGGAACAAAACTCGCTCGGTAAGACCAACTGGTACAACGGGTACAGGAACGAATCGCTCCTCTTCCACGGAGGCTACGACGGGCCCTTCCTCTCGGGCGACCTTTTTTACTACACGGGTAGGGGCATGCAGGAGTTCGAGCGCGGCACGATTGAAGTACCTACGTCAACGACGGTAAAGGGCGTGACCACCTACAACTGGTCGAACGTGGGAAATCTGGACACGTCCAAGTGGAAGCTCGATCCCCTCATATCGAACATGGTGGCCGTCAATCTGAAAAAGTCATGGACCGACAGCCAGACCACGGCTCTCACCTATGCGTATGACAGTCTCATCGCGAGCAGCATGACCACATCTTTCCCCGCCCAAACCCCGATCACCGTCTCCGATCAAGACATCCATGGCCAGAACCTCAACCTGAGCCATGTCATCAACGCCGGCCCCAATACCCTCAAAGTGGGGGGTCAATATCTCGACTCGGTGAGCCCGACAGGGCTCGCCCCGACCATAGGCACGAGGACGGACGAGTCCGTGTACAGCCTCTTCGCGCTGGACCAATACCGCCTCTTCCACGACAGACTGACCGTGGACGGCTCAATCAGAATGGACGAGAAGCACTACAACGACGGCCCCGTAAGTGGGTTGCCCGACCATTACTGGGCCAAGGAGGTAAACACCTTGGCCCTTGGCACCTCCTACAAGCTGACTCCCATGTTCACCCTTACCGGACGATATGCCTATGTGCAGAACACCGTCTCCGGCAACTATGAGGACCAGACCACACCGACCACGCTTTCGGCCCTTCCCGCCGAGAGAGACCAACGGTACGAGGGCGGCATCCTTGCCAACATCCACCCGATGTTCAACCCGTCCCTGACGGTTTTCTATTACGACCAGGAGAATCAAGCGGTGACCACGGGCAAGTACTATATTGACCCCGTAACGGGTGAGGAAATCGACTACGTGACCCCTTCGAACGTGCGGACCAAGGGAATGGAGTTTAGGGTGGACGGGCAATTGTTTAAGTCTCTCACCTACGGGTCCCTCCGGTACGGCGCCCGGTACGCCTACGTCACGACGGACAACCACACGGACAACACCAGTATAGCCCACAACATGGCGAGCGGCCTGATCACTTACCGCTACAAGGACTTCTTCACCAATGTTGCCGTTGTCTACGAGGGGCCCCACAACCTCAGCAGCTCGCCCATGGGGGTCGTCTACTACCAGCTGGGCGATTTTACAAGGGTGGACGCGAATGCGGGCTACGACTTCAAGGTCTTCAACAGGGACACTCGGGTCACAGTTTACGGGAGGAACCTGGGCGATGTTCACTACGCAACCCGGTACGTCTCGGGAGCCTACCTCGATCCCGGCCTTTCATACGGGGTGGAGTTGAGATTTAGCTTTTTCTAAAGATTGTGATGGGCACGATGCCGCCACGGGAGGATAAGATGAACGTCTCAGGATACGACGAGATCGCCAAAACCGTGAATGCACCCATCTACGGCTACTATGCCCGGAAGATCAAAGAAAAGACCGGTATTACAAAAGGGGTCTGTCTGGATGCGGGGGCAAACGGAGGATACCTCGGACTCGCCCTCGCAAAGATTACCGACCTCGATTTTATATTCCTCGATATATCGGCGGAGGGCCTGGAGAAGGCACAGTTACATATCGTCGAAAACGGCCTGCAGAAGAGAGCGAAGACCCTCCTCGCCGATGTCCATTGTATCCCTCTCGACGATGGGTCGATGAACCTCGTCATCAGCAGGGGATCCATCCCCTTCTGGAAAGACCCGGCAACGGCGCTTAAGGAGATATACAGGGTCCTTGCGCCGGGCGGGATGGCCTATGTGGGCGGCGGCAGGGGCACGCCCGAAATGCAGGCCCTCATCAAAGAGGAAATGGCCCGGCTCGGCATAAAATGGGCCGGGGGACCGGGACGTCTGCCGGACAGGGACTATGATCCTATTCTGAAAAGCACCGGCATCCCCACGTATGAAGCGAACAGGGGGGACGACGGCATGTGGATACAGTTGTGGAAATGAGACACCGCATGTTTGTGGGCAGAGACATGGGAATGAGAGACGAAGTGAGAGCAACCCACAAGGGGGGAGTAAAAAGAAATGAATAAGCACACGAGAAGGTTAGTTCTGTGCGCGAGTATTACCATGGCATTGTGCGTATCGCACGCCGCTTTCGCGGAAGAAAAGGCCGGTCAGGGAAACGATGCCGCCAGGAAGATGAATGTCTCAAGATACGACGAGAACGCCCGTGGCGTCGATGCGCCTATGTATGACTACTATGCGCGGAAGATCAAGGAGAAGACGGGTGTTACAAAAGGGGTCTGCCTTGATGTCGGCTCCGGTGGCGGGTATATGGGACTGTCCCTTGCAAAGATTACCGACCTCGATTTCATATTCCTCGACATATCGGCGGATGCCCTGGAGAAGGCAAAGCTGCATATTGTCGAGGACGGCCTGCAGAAGAGAGCGAAGACCCTTCTCGCCGACGTCCACAGCATCCCCCTCGCCGATGGGTCGGTCAATCTCGTCATAAGCCGTGGTTCCATACCCTTTTGGAAAGACCCGGCAGTGGCGCTCAAGGAGATATACAGGGTCCTTGCACCAGGCGGAATGGCCTATGTGGGCGGCGGCAGGGGCACGCCCGAAATTCGGGCACAGATTGAAGCGAAAAGGAAAGAGCTGGGAATGAAATCGCCGGATAGGCCGAAGATGGATAAGGGCCCCGGAAACGTACCGTCTCGTGATTACGATGAGATATTGAAGAATACAGGTATCACGAAATCCTCTCTGAATAAGGGCGATGACGGCATGTGGATACAGTTGTGGAAGTAGCGCGCAGTGACTGTCGTGTCCCTGCGGGGGCACTAAGAGGAGAGGAGGCAGCATCAATGTCTAACCAAAGAGGCATATGCACAATCGTTTTAGCAGCCGTCCTGTTCCTTGCGCTGGCCGGCATTTCGGCACGCCTAGCCGGGGCCAGGGAGATTACCGATATGGCGGGGCGCACAATAACCCTGCCCGACTCTATCCGGAAGGTATACGCGCCCTCGCCTTACGGTTCGTATATCATGTATTCCGTCGATCCATCCATGTTGTCGGGGCTCAACCTTCCCATTAGGGATGAGGACAAAAAATACTTCCCGAAAGAAGTGCAGGGTCTGCCCTTATCGGCTCCCTCGCCGGCCAGGGCATGGCCGCCAACATCGAAGTGCTCTTGAAGTCAAAACCGGACCTTTTGATCATGTGGTCGGCAAGCAAGTCTGCCATCAACGAGAAGTCGGAAGAGACGCTGAAGAAACTGAACGTACCTTTTGTCTACGCCGTGGCAGAGAGCCTGTACGACTATCCGGAGGTATATCGTTTTCTCGGGAACGTCCTCAACAGAAGGGAGAGGACCGACAAGCTGGCGGCTTACTGCCAGAAGACCCTCGCCGACGCGAAAGCGACGGTGGACCGCATCCCCGTGACGAAACGGCCATCCGTCTACTATGCCGAGGGTGTCGACGGGCTGAGCACGGAGTGCGACGACTCCATCCATACAGAGCTTCTCAGGATAGCAGGCGACAGGGACGTCCACCGATGCCACACCTCAAGCCACATGGGGATGGAGAAGGTCTCTCTCGAGCAAGTCATGCTTTACAATCCCGACGTCATCGTGGCCCAGGAGAAAACGTTCTTCGACAAGGTATTCACGGACCCGCGGTGGCAGAGAGTAAAGGCAGTAAGGCAAGAGAGAGTCTACTCTCATCCCCCGAACGCCTTATAACTGGTTCGACCGGCCACCGTCATTCATGCGCATCCTGGGACTAAAGTGGCTCATGGGCTGCCTCTACCCTGCCGAGCAAAAGGCGGACATGGTCAAAGAGGCGAAAGAATTCTATAAGCTCTTCCTCGGAGTCGACCTCTCGAACGAGGAGATTAAGAGTATCATGCATCGGTAGCGTCGTCGGTTCTTTCGACCCTAGAGGTCAGCCCAAAAACGATGCCACCGGACAAACGGCGCCCGGCATAGGACTCATCGGGCACTTCCCACGACCGGCTCTTCGCCATACCCGTCATCGTGCTTAAGTGCAGTATGACTGGGGTCTTAAGTCGATTTAATGACGGATAAATCCTCGGAGTGTCGCTTTTCGCGGAAATTTGCCTGACGTTCACAAAATCGTAACAGTACCGACGTATACTTCGTAGGCTAAGCAGGCCGGGTCATGGGATGGCGCCTTTCTCGGGAGTGCGAGCGAAAACGAAAGTACCGGGAGGACTCGAGGGAGCGGCCGGCGCACTGGCGGAATAAGTCCCGTATAATGTTGTGTACGTACACATTTCGTATGA
Organism: uncultured delta proteobacterium; assembly: GCA_963750015.1. GTDB lineage: Bacteria > Desulfobacterota > Syntrophorhabdia > Syntrophorhabdales > WCHB1-27 > CAVVNC01. The sequence goes on from CAVVPU010000267.1 coordinate 27,663, forward strand.
TATGTGGTTACCTATGGGCCGTGCCTGCGAGATATGTCGCTCCCAATCCCGAGAACGCGTTACCGCGCAATAAGAAGGTCGTTAGGGCCTTCAACTCGTATGGATAACCCTGCAAAAGTTGCCTCCATCCTTTAATTGTCTCCTTGAAGAGAGGTCGGCGCAGCGTGGTTGGGTTATACTCTGGGTGACAGTTTTGGTGTGACATCGCTGACACGAAGAACTATCATATGATCCGGGAGGGACAGGCATGATTTTAGACTCGGCAGAGACAGTGACTGCCATTTTCAACAACGCTCCCATAGGGATCGCGAGGATACGAAAGAGGATCATCGAATGGGCAAACGAGGCGTTATGCCGGGCCACAGGATACTCATGGGAAGAGCTCAAGGAGAAGAACGTCAGATATCTCTATCAAAGTGACGATGAGCATCGAAGGGCCGGTGAAGCTCTTTACAGAGACGGGTGGGCAGAAACCATCATACAGAAGAAAGACGGCCATGCGATCCATGTCTCTCTGTGGACACCTCCGCAGATCGATGGCGATAGCCACCTCGTGCTCGTCTACGACATGGTAAGACAAAAACAGGCTGAAAACGCGCTGAGGCTCACCCAGTTCAGCGTGGATAACGCCCTGGACCCTATCATCTGGCTGGGGAGGCGGGGCGAGATCATCTACGTCAACGACGCTGCCTGCAAAGCGGTCGGCTACACCCGCGACGAGCTCCTCTCCATGAGTGCCTACGATATCGCTCTGGACATGTCGACGGAGCAGTGGGAGGAACTTTGGGAGGCACGAAAAGAACAGGGCGGACTCCTCTCCGAAATCGGTCAGCGGCGCAAGGATGGGTCGGTCTATTGGGCTGAAGTATCGAGCAGGTACCTGCAATACAACGGCAATGAATACGTCTGGGTAACTATCCGCGACATCACGAAACGTAAAAGGGCGCAGGAAGCGCTGGAGGAAAGGGAGAGAGAATTGCAGATCAAGTCCGATAACCTCGAGGAAGCGAATGCGGCGCTGAGGGTATTGCTGAGGCACAGGGACGAAGACAAGGAGGCGCTCGAAAACAGTATCCTGGCTCACGTGAGAGAGCTGGTATCCCCGTACGTCGAAAAACTGGGTTCAGGCCACCTTTCCGACGTCCAAAGGACCTACCTGGGTTTAATAGAGTCAGGTTTGAGCGATATCGTTTCGCCATTCGTGCAGAAGATGACTTCCGCCCATTCTCACTTCACTCCCACCGAAGTACAGATCGCCAATCTGATCAAGGGCGGGAAAACGAGCAAAGAGATAGCCAAGCTCATGAACGTCTGCACGGGAACGGTTGAGGCTCATAGGAACAATATCAGAAAGAAACTCGGCCTGAGCAACAAAAGCATTAATCTGCAAACCTACCTTCTTTCAATGTAAAAAGCACCTTACCTAGATAACTTCTATATATTACCTCTAGATTCAGCTTAGGGCGGGCTTCCTTAACTACGTCTTGACAGAACCCGAAAGAATGATACATGAGGCCTGCACCTGTGTACGAATCAAATCGTGCGAGCCTGTGAACAACAAGGACCCTGACGGGACACGGGGCAATTTCGGGAAACGCGCGGAGTTTTGTAGGAGGACTGCATGGTTGAGTTCGAGAGCGCACACACAGGGGATGGGGTGATTATGAAAATGTCGGGCGAGCTGACCGTTTCCCACGTCGTCCAAGCCAAGTCAGTGCTTCTGGAAGCGCTCGGACGCCTCGACTACCTGGAGCTGGATTTGTCTCTCATGACTGAAGTCGACATTTCCGGCCTCCAACTCCTGTGCGCCGCCCACAGGACCGCAAAGACGCAGGGGAAGAGAATAGTTGTTCTGAGCGCCTCAGACAGCATTGATACGGCAGTGAAGGATGCCGGCCTCCCGGGCAGCGAAGGATGCGCCACGAGCCTCAGTGAGGGCTGCCTGTGGGCAAAGGGGGAGATGCGGTGAGCAAGACGATCATGACGGTCGACGATTCGGCGAGCGTTCGCCAGATGGTCAGTTTTACGCTGAGAGCTGCGGGATACGAAGTTGTGGAGGCCGTTGACGGCCGCGACGCCCTGGCCAAGCTGAAGGGCACTGCCGTGCATATGGTCATCACCGATCTCAACATGCCCAACCTCGACGGCATCGGACTGATAAAAGGGCTGCGGGGCAGCGCCGACCACAGATTCATTCCCATCGTGATGCTTACCACCGAATCCCGGGACTCAAAAAAACAGGAAGGCAAGACTGCGGGGGCAACGGGATGGATTATAAAGCCCTTCAAGCCGGAGCAGCTCCTTGCCGTCGTAAAGAAGGTGCTCGGATGACCGTGGATCACGGACAGGCGTTTGTGGAAGAGGCCCGGGAACTCCTTGCAAACCTGGAAAATTCCCTTCTCGAACTAGAAGAGACCCCGGACGACAAAGAGCTTATCGGGAGCATATTCCGCTCCATGCATACCATCAAGGGCTCGGGGGCCATGTTCGGTTTCGACGATATCGCCGCTTTTACCCACGAAGTAGAAAGTATCTACGACAGGGTGCGGGACGGGCAGATACCCGTGACTAAGGAGCTGATCGACCTCACCCTGCATACAAAGGATCGGATCAGGATCATGTTGGACGGACCGCAGTCGGAAGAAGCCCCTGAGGGGCCGACCCCTGAAGAGATCGTCGCCGCCTTCCGGCGGTTGGCCCCAACCCACAACACTGCTCCCCTAAGAGAGTTGCCGGACTCCGAAGAGGCTTCGCTTCCCCCCTTGCCGGATCACGACGCGACCTACCGCATCAGGTTCGTGCCGTCCCGGAGCGTCTTCCTCTCGGGGACGAACCCCCTGCTTCTTTTGGGTGAGCTGCGCGCTTTGGGGGAATGCAAGGTTACGGCGCAGGTCGACCGCATCCCATCCCTGGAGGAGATCAACGCCGAAGAATGTTACATAAGCTGGGACGTTGTTCTCACAACCGGCCTCGGAATAAATGCCATAAGGGACGTCTTCATCTTCGTGGAGGACGACTGCCGATTAACGATAGAAGCCATCGACCCCGAGACGCATTCAGAGCCGGAAGCACCTCGCAAGAGACTCGGCGAAATACTCCTGGAGAGGGGCGACGTACAGGAGGCGGAACTGAGCGACGCCCTTTCCGGGCAGAAACGGCTCGGGGAATTATTGGTCGAGAAGGGTGTCACCACCTCCGGCAAGGTGCAGTCCGCCTTAGCGGAACAGGCACACGTAAGACAGTCAAGGGAGAAATCC
>CAVVPU010000268.1:0-30178 GCA_963750015.1 uncultured delta proteobacterium
GGTAGGGTGAGGGTGGGCGGTCCTTCTTTTGTCTTAACTTTCGCGATTCGCGATTCGAGTTTCGCGTTGTTGGCAATCGTCTTTACCGTAGTCGGAGGAAGGCTCTTCGGGAAGATACAAGCTTAACTTTATTGAGGGCTCCGAGCAGAACGACAGGAGGGGCTGCGCTTCGGGGGTGTTGAGCCGCTTGAGAAGAACCATGCCGGTGCGGGTGTCGAAGAGAATTTTCCGTCCCGATTTCCCTCCCAGGTCGGAGGCACACAGCTTCAGTCCTTCTTTCTTGACGAACCGGAGGGCTGCGGCTGCATTCAAGTCTCCCACGGCGCTCTCCGACCTGAAGTTATTGGCGCCGCCGAATACCTTGACCTCTATCTCTCTTTTCGCTATCCCCGTTGAGAGCAGGCTGTTGAGCATACACTGCATGGAGCTGTCCACGTAGTGGAACGCGCCGTTGGTGAGGGGATCAGGGTTGCTCGGCAGCACCGCGTGGCAGATTCGGCCCGGAAGGCTTTTGTGAAACATGGTGACTGACACGCATGAGCCGAGAATGGTGGAGACGAGGACATGGTCGTCCCCCAGGTACGCTTCACCCGGTTTCAGGTAGATGCCTTCCACTCTCATGTTGAATCCACTCCTACCTGATATACGCGAGGGGCGGATGGACCCTCCACGGAATCCATCCGCCCTGAAGCCTACTATTCGTTGACGGCCTTTGGTGTATTTTCCTCTCCTTTCGTCACTTCCCCGATTGCAAGCTCTTCCAACGAGAACACTTTGTCGACGTCCAGGATGATGACGAAGCCATCATCTTTCTTGCCCATGCCTTTGACGAAACCGGTCCCGAGCTGGGTCCCTATCTTCGGCGCAGGTTCTATCTGCTCCGGCTCGAACTCCAATACTTCCTCGACCGAATCGACCAGGGCTCCCACGATGGTGGTCTCTTTTTCGCGGGGACCTCGACTACGATGACACACGTATCAACCGTCTTACCGATCTCCGCAAGGCCGAACTTCAACCCCATGTCCAGTACGGGAACGACACTGCCCCTCAGGTTGATCACACCCCTCATATACTCCGGCGTCTTGGGCACCCTTGCCACGGTGGTGAACTCCAGTATCTCCCGCACATGGGAAACCTCGAGGGCAAAGACCTCTTCGCCCAACCGAAATGTGAGGTACTGTCTCGTATCGGTGATTGCTGTTACGCTCATGGCCTTCTCCTTAGAACCTCTCGAATTCGTCGTCTATGTTTTCCGAGCCAAGGCTCAAGGCTATACCCGGTCCCTTGGCCGCATTGTTTGCCTTCCCACGGCGGGCAACGCCGCTTTTCACCACGGGGGCGGGGGCAGCTGCTGGGCCTCGCGGCCTCCTTCTTGGCGCGTTTGTTCGTGCTCCCATCGTCACCCGTCTTGAAGAAGGCTATGGTATCCTGAAGCTGTTCCGCCTGGCTGGAAAGCTCCTCGCTGGTGGACGACATCTCTTCCGTTGCCGAGGCATTCTGCTGGATGACCTGGTCGAGCTGCTGTATGGCCTTGTTGATCTGCTCGGCCCCGGAGTTCTGCTCGTTGCTCGCGGCGTTTATCTCGCTCACAAGCTCTGCCGTCCTCTGGATATCGGGGACGATCCTCGTAAGCATCTCCCCTGCCTTCTCTGCAACGTCGACGCTCGTCGCGGAGAGCTGGTTGATCTCTCCCGCGGCAACCTGGCTTCTCTCTGCCAGCTTCCTTACTTCGGTTGCCACTACCGCGAAACCCTTGCCGTGCTCGCCTGCCCGGGCTGCCTCGATAGCCGCGTTGAGGGCCAGGAGGTTCGTCTGCCGGGCAATCTCTTCGATGATCGAGATCTTGCTGGCTATCTCCTTCATGGCCGATACTGTCTCGGTTACTGCCTTGCCACCCTCTTTGGCGTCCTGAGCAGCCTTGAGAGCGATCTTCTCCGTCTGCTGCGCATTGTCGGCATTCTGCTTGATATTCGACACCATCTGCTCCATGGAAGAGGAGACTTCCTCTGCCGAGGCAGCCTGCTCCGTTGCGCCCTGAGACATCTCCTGAGAGCTGGCTGAGCTCCTGGCTTCCCGATGCCACATTGTCCGCGGCATCCTCACTTCACTTACCACGTCGGTGACCTTCCGACCATGTCGGCCAGCGCCCTCATCAGCTCGTCCTTCTCAGATCGGTCCTTGGCGATGACCATCAGATTACCGCCCGCGATTTCCTGGGCAATCTTGGTGACCTCATTCATCGCGTCGATGAGGACGTTCAGATTGCCCTTGATTTCATTGAAGTCACCGTTGTAGTTGCGGTGATCTTTTCGGGGACGTCGCCTTTCGATATCCTGTCCACGTATTCGGCAGATACGTTGAGAGGTCCGATGACGGCATCCAGGGTGTCGTTCACGCCCTGGACGATCTTCCTGTAGTCTCCCTGGTGCTTGGTCGCATCGGCTCTCGTGGCGAGCTTGCCTGCCACTGCCGCCTGGGAAAGGATGTTCGCATCGGCGACCAGCGCGTTGACCGCGTCGATACAGGTATTGAGGTTGCTCTTGATGATATTGTACTGGCCTTTGTAAATGTCGGTGATCTTCGCCGGGATTCCCCTTTGCTGATCTTGTCCACATAGTCTGCCGTGACCATCAGGGGGTTGACGATGTTCGTGATGGTGTCGTTCACTCCGGCAACGAGCTTGTTCCAGCCACCCACGAAGATGGTTGCATCGGCTCTCTGGTCGAGTTCGCCGTCTGCTGCTGCCTTGATGATCTTGTCCGTCTCGGCGAGAAGCTCGCTCATCATCTTCACGACCGCATTGAGGTTGCCCTTGATGACGTTGTACTGGCCTTTGTACTCATCGGTGATCGCAGGCGGGATGACGCCCTTCGATACCTTGTCCACATAGTCTGCCGTGACCATCAGGGGGTTCACGATGTTCGTGATGGTGTCGTTCACTCCGGCAACGAGCTTGTTCCAGCCACCCACGAAGAGATCGGCGTTGGCACGCTCGTCGAGCTGACCGTCTGCTGCTGCCTTGATGATCTTGTCCGTCTCGGCGAGAAGCTCGCTCATCATCTTCACGACCGCGTTGAGGTTGCCCTTGATGACGTTGTACTGGCCTTTGTACTCATCGGTGATCGCTGGCGGGATGACGCCCTTCGATACCTTGTCCACATAGTCTGCCGTGACCATCAGAGGATTGACGATATTGGTGACGATCTCGTTCACTCCGACCACGAGCTTGTTCCAGCCACCCACGAAGAGATCGGCGTTGGCACGCTGATCGAGCTGACCGTCTGCTGCTGCGGTGACGACCCGGCCTGCTTCGGTGAGGAGGTTGTTCATGATATCGATACAGTTGTTGAGGTTGTTCTTGATCTCGTTGAAATCCCCGTTGTAGTTGTCGGTGATCCTCGGAGGTATGTCTCCCTTGGATATCCGGTCCACATACTCGGCTGCCACATTCAGAGGTCCGATGACCGCATCGAGAGTCTGGTTGACTCCTTCCACGATCTTCCTGTAGTCCCCCTGGTGTTTGGTCGCATCGGCTCTCGTCGCCAGCTTGCCGTCCACTGCTGCCTGGGAGAGAAGATTGGCATCGGCCACCAGCGCGTTGACCGCGCCTATACACGTATTGAGGTTGTTCTTAATCTCGTTGAAGTCTCCGTTGTAAGCGTCGGTGATGACAGGAGGTATGTCTCCCTTGGAAATCCGGTCCACGTACTCGGCAGATACATTCAGAGGTCCGATGACCGCATCCAAGGTCTGGTTGACTCCTTCCACGATCCTTCTGTAGTCTCCCTGGTGCTTGGAAGCATCCGCTCTCGTCGCAAGCTTGCCTTCCACTGCTGCATCGACGAGCATGCCTGCATCACTGACGAGGGCATTGATGTTGCCGATACAGTTGTTCAGGTTGGTCTTGATCTCGTTGAAGTCGCCGTTGTAATTGTCCGTGATGACAGGAGGTATGTCTCCCTTGGAAATCCGGTCCACATACTCGGCAGATACATTGAGAGGTCCGATGACCGCGTCCAAGGTGTCGTTCACGCCCTGGACGATCTTCCGGAAATCACCCTGGTGCTTACTCGCATCTGCTCTCGTCGCGAGCTTGCCTGCCACTGCCGCCTGGGAAAGGATGTTCGGCATCGGCCACCAGCGCGTTGACCGCATCGATACACGTATTGAGGTTGCTCTTGATGATATTGTACTGGCCTTTGTAAATGTCGGTGATCTTCGCCGGGATATCCCCTTTGCTGATCTTGTCCACATAGTCTGCCGTGACCATCAGGGGGTTGACGATGTTCGTGATGGTGTCGTTCACTCCGGCAACGAGCTTGTTCCAGCCACCCACGAAGAGATCGGCGTTGGCACGCTCGTCGAGCTGACCGTCTGCTGCTGCCTTGATGATCTTGTCCGTCTCGGCGAGAAGCTCGCTCATCATCTTCACGACCGCGTTGAGGTTGCCCTTGATGACGTTGTACTGGCCCTTGTACTCGTCGGTGATCGCAGGCGGGATGACGCCCTTCGATACCTTGTCCACATAGTCTGCCGTGACCATCAGAGGATTGACGATATTGGTGACGATCTCGTTCACTCCGACCACGAGCTTGTTCCAGCCACCCACGAAGAGATCGGCGTTGGCACGCTGATCGAGCTGACCGTCTGCTGCTGCGGTGACGACCCGGCCTGCTTCGGTGAGGAGGTTGTTCATGATATCGATACAGTTGTTGAGGTTGTTTTTGATCTCGTTGAAATCCCCGTTGTAGTTGTCGGTGATCCTCGGAGGTATGTCTCCCTTGGATATCCGGTCCACATACTCGGCTGCCACATTCAGAGGTCCGATGACTGCATCGAGAGTCTGGTTGACTCCTTCCACGATCTTGCGGAAATCACCCTCGTGCTTCGATGCATCCGCTCTCGTGGCGAGCTTGCCTTCCACTGCTGCTTTGGAAAGAAGATTGGCATCGGCGATCAATGCTTTCAGGTTCACCCGCATCTGCTCGATGGTGTCGTTGATGAAGACCTTCTTGCCGGGGAAGCGCTCCAGGGCTGCCTCGAAGTTGCCCTTGCCGAATTCCGCGATGCAGGCCATGGCCTTCTTCTTGACCGCGATGTGGCCCTGGACCATCTCGTTGACGCCCTGGGCCATGGTGCGGTAGGCGCCTTCGAACTTATCGACCGGTATGGCCACGTCGATGTCGCCCGCATTGTGCTCGTCGGACATGTGCTTCATCTCGGCGATGAAACTCTTCAGGTTGGTCCGCAGCCTTTCGATATTGTCGTTGATGAAGGCCTTCTTGCCCGGGAACTTCTCAAGGTCCGCCTCGAAGTTGCCCTTGCCGAATTCCGCGATGCAGGCCATGGCCTTCTTCTTGACCGCGATGTGGCCCTGCACCATCTCATTGACGCCCTGGGCCATGGTGCGGTAGGCACCTTCGAACTTATCCGTCGGTATGGCCACGTCGATGTCGCCCGCATTGTGCTCGTCGGACATGTGCTTCATCTCACCTATCAGTCCGTTAAGGGAATCGATACAGGTGTTCAAATTGTTCTTGATCTCGTTGAAATCCCCATTGTAGGCGTCGGTGATCTTCGGCGGGATATCGCCCTTCGAGATCCGGTCCACATACTCGGCCGCCACATTGAGGGGCCCGATGACTGCATCTAATGTATCGTTGACTCCTTCCACGATCTTCCGGAAGTCACCCTCGTGCTTGCTCGCATCCGCTCTCGTGGCCAGCTTGCCTTCCACTGCCGCTTTGGAGAGAATATTCGCGTCGGCGATGAGAGCCTTCAGGTTCTTACGAAGCTGTTCGATATTGTCGTTGATGAAGGCCTTCTTGCCCGGGAACTTCTCAAGGTCCGCCTCGAAATTACCCTTGCTGAACTCCGCGATGCAGGCCATGGCCTTCCTCTTCACCTCGATGTGGCCCTGGACCATGTCGTTCACATTCTGCGCCATGGAACGGTACTCGCCATCAAGCTTGTCGACGGCGATAACAACGTCTATGTCGCCGGCTTTATGGGCCTCACACATTTTCTTGATTTCATCCATCAACAGCTCTTTCTTTTTGTCAAACATACGAATTCCTCCTTTGTATTTGACTACTTAATAAGTTGAGCCTCCCTTCTGCCGGTTCCACATTCGTTGCCGGTTTTGCCGCATCCGGAATGAGCGCCATTGTCCCATCACCGGTGTGTGCGCTCTCGAACTCGATCATGCGGTCCTCCCAAAAAAACTCCGCGCGTTCCCCGAAACAGCCAAGTGTCCCGTCACGGTCATTATTGTCGACGGAATAGCACAATTTTGTTTGTATACATGTTGCCTCACGAACTATTCTTTCGGATTCCGTCAAGAAGTAATTAAGGGAGACCGCCCTAAGCTGAATCTATAGGCAACATATAGAAGTTCTATAGGTAAGGTGCTTTTTACATTGAAAGAAGGTAGGTTTGCAGATTAATACTTTTGTTGTTCAGGCCGAGTTTCTTTCTGATATTGTTCCTATGGACTTCAATCGTTCCCGTGCAGACGTTCATGAGCTTTGCGATCTCTTTGCTCGTTTTCCCGCCCTTGATCAGGTTGGCTATCTGCACCTCGGTGGGAGTGAAGTGAGAATAGGCAGAAGTCATCTTCTGCACGAAGGGGGAAACGATATCGCTCAAACCCGACTCTATTAAACCCAGGCAGGTCCTTTGGACATCGGAAAGGTGGCTTGCCCCCAGCTTTTCTATGTAAGGGGATACCAGCTCCCTCACGTTGGCCAGCATGTTATTTACCAGCGCCTCCTTGCCTTCATCCCTGTGCCTCAGCAATACTCTCAGCGCCGCATTGGCTTCTTCGAGGTTATGGGACTTGATCTGTAATTCTCTCTCCCTTTCCTCCAGCGATTCCTGCGCCCGTTTACGTTTTGTGATATCGCGGATAGTTACCCATACGTATTCATTGCCGTTGTACTGCAAGTACCTGCTCGATACTTCAGCCCAATAGACCGACCCATCCTTGCGCCGCTGACCGATTTCGGAGAGGAGCCCGTCCTGTTCTTTTCGTGCCTCCCAGAGTTCCTCCCATTGCTCCGTCGACATGTCCAGAGCGACATCGAAGACGCTCATGGAGAGAAGCTCGTCGCGGGTGTAGCCGACCGCTTTACAGGCAGCGTGGTTGACGTAGATGATCTCACCCCGCCTCCCCAGCCAGATAATAGGGTCCAGGGCGTTATCCACGCTGAACTGGGTGAGCCTCAACGCGTTCTCAGCCTGTCTTTGTCGTGCTATGTCGTAGACCACCACGACGTGGGTATCGCCATCGATCGGCGGAGGCGCCCACAGGGAGACGTGGAGCGAACGGCCATCTTTCGTCTGTATGGTGGTTTCCGCCCACCCGTCTCTGTAAAGGGCCTCGCCGGCCCTTCGGTACTCATCGTCGCTTTGATAGAGGTGCCTCACGCTCTTTCCCTTGAGATCTTCCCACGAATAACCCGTGGCTTGACGCAATGCCTCGTTTGCCCATTCGATGGTCCTCTTTCGTACCCTCGCGATCCCTATGGGAGCATTGTTGAAAATAGCCCTTATTGTCTCTGCCGGGTCTAAAATCATGGCGGTCCCTTCCGGATCATGCCCCACCCGATCCTTCTCCCAATAGGTGATTGATTAAAGGCTCCACAAAATTAGTTCACGATTGGCGTTGCCTCGGAGGTCTCGGAGGCACGGTCCATAGGTAACCACATATGGTGCCAAATGTGTACGTATACAACATTATACGGGGATTATTCCGCCGGGAGCCCGGCCGCGCCTTTGGGTACTCCCGGTACTTTCGTTTCCCTCGCATCCCAGAGAAAGGCGCTGCCCAATGACCCGGCCTGCCTCGCGCACGAAGTATGTGTCGGCACTGTTAAAACTTTGTGAAGGTTAGAGCGTTCCGCAGAATTGATTCCCGTTTCAGCCTCTTTTCGGACCTTTAAGAATAGGTCCCATAAGTCCCATAAGTCCTATTCTTAGGAATTCTTTCGCCGGTTCTCCTCGCCGAGAACAAGCCCCACAGAAATCTCCTTGTCTATTACTCCGCTCCTTGGTAAGATGCGGTAGAGCCCTCTGCTTCCCACCTACAGTGTTTCTCCTTCAATCCTGGACTCTTCCACACCGGAGAGGTGGACGATCATGGATCGAGACTACTACGCCCACAGCATTCCTGACAAATCAGTCGATCAATGGCAGAAGATAAAAGAAAAGCATCTAAGGAACGTGGGGGACATGGCGGGGGGATTTGCGGAAACCTTCGGGGCGGGAGAGTGGGGATATCTGGGAGTGCTGTGGCACGTGACCGAGGAGAAAGCTTAATGGATGATTTACATGCCCATACTCCCAACGATAAAGGTGAGTGGCACGAACTCAGTGATCATTTGGGGGCCGTTGCCAGTTATGCCAAGCAATTCGCTGACAAGTTTCATGCGGGCGATTTGGCTTACTGGATTGGATTATGGCACGATCTGGGCAAAAGCAATCCTCAATTTCAAGATTACCTCGAAGCATGTCAGCGTGGTGAAAGACATGAAAGAATTCCGCATGCAATATGGGGGGCAGCCTTAGCATATCGGCTATTCATTCAAAATAACGAAGACGATCGCTGGAAAGAATTGGCGTTGACGATTGCAGGCCATCATAGCCGAATTGACCAACCAGGGTCACTGTCTCAGAGGCTGGAGGTGTGTGTACAGAATAGCCAAGTCATCTTCCAGCACGTTGTTGAGTATGCCAGGCGACTTCCTTCTCCGCCGAAAGTAACACTACCTGAACTAACCCATACGCAAAGAGAATTGTTCATTCGCATGGTTTTTTCTGCGCTTGTTGACGCCGATTATCTAAACACGGAAAAGCATTTCAAGGAAAAGCAACATATTTTGAGACATAAGCAACAAGGCCTGGCGGGCCTTTGGGATAAATTCATTGTTAACCAATTGGAGTTGATGGGTTCGGTAAGCGCAACAACTGCCGTTAATCAGGTTCGTAAAGAAGTCTATGATTTATGTGAAAAGGCAGCAACCGCCAATCAGGGTGTCTACCGCATGACGGTTCCCACGGGTGGCGGAAAAACAAGAAGCGGGTTGGCTTTCGCGCTAAAGCATGCTGTTTGTAATAGGTTGGACAGAGTGATCTTTGCAATACCCTATACGAGCATTATTGACCAGACAGCCAGAGAATATAGAAAAATTTTTGGAATCGACGCGGTTCTTGAGCATCACAGCCAAGTCACCATTCCTGCCAACGAGAACCAGGATGCCCTTCATATCGCGTCGAGGCTTGCCACTGAGAATTGGGACGCCCCCCTAATTGTAACGACGACTGTGCAACTATTTGAGAGCCTCTTTTCAAACCGGCCTGGTAAAGTGCGTAAGCTTCATAACATTGTTAGAAGTGTTATTGTACTGGACGAGGTACAGACTCTGCCCCCGGAATTGCTAGCTCCCACACTCGACGTATTAAAGGAGCTTGTGGAGAGATATAGCGTCTCCGTTGTTCTTTGCACCGCGACCCAACCCGCATTCGAGGACAGCCGCTATCTAGGACCGTTTCATGGAATGCCCATTCACGAAATAGTTCCCAAACGGGTATACGATAAGCATTTCAGGCGGCTTGAGCGGGTTAACTATTATCGGAAAAAAGAGCCGGTTTCCTGGCAGCAATTGACCGACGAATTATCGACAGAAGAGCAGGTCATGGTTGTGCTGAATACACGCAAGGACGCGTTATCCCTTATTGAGACCTTTGGTGGCGACAGAGAGGATGTTTTTCATCTTTCCACTCTCCTTTGTGGAATACACCGAAAACTTGTTCTAAGGGAAGTAAAAAGGAGACTCAGGCACGGATTGCCCGTCCGACTTATCAGTACACAAGTTATTGAGGCAGGCGTTGATATCGATTTTCCGGTGGTCTACAGGGCGATAGGACCTTTGGATCGAATTGTACAGGCGGCCGGGAGGTGCAACAGGGAAGGCAGGCTGCCCCAAGAGCAAAAAGGCCGCGTCATTATATTTGAGCCATCAGAAGGGCGAACACCACGAGGTCCCTATAAAACGGGGATTGAGAAAGCCAAACTTCTATTGATGCCACCGTGCGATGTTGCCGAACTGCACAATCCTGAACTGTATCGTGTATATTTCGAGAAGCTTTTTGGCGCCTTGGATACGGATAAAAGGAAAATACAATCACACCGAGAGGTACTTGACTATCCGTCCGTTGACTCCGAATACCGCATGATTGAGCAAAACACAATCCCCGTTGTGATTAATTTCGAGTGCGCGTCAAACAGGCTAAAGGAATGGAGATATCATCCGTGCAGAAGAACGTGGCAACGGTTGCAGCCCTTATTGGTGAATATCTTTGACTATGAAGCACGGCCGCTAAAAGCTGAAGGCTGGCTTGAGCCGATATCCGAGGGATTGTGCCTTTCATTAGGTAGGTATGACAGACTAAAGGGATTAGTCCCGGCAATCTACGATCCGAGCGATCTGATACAGTAGAGAGGTGAAACATGAACACCGCAACTTTCATAATCAAAGTTGGCGGAGACTATGCCTGCTTCACAAATCCGGGATTAAAAGTGGAGAGATGCACTTATCCCGTCATGACTCCGGCAGCGGCCAGGGGAATCTTGGAGGCAATTTTTTGGAAACCGCAGTTTAGATGGGAGATAAGGGGAATCAAAATACTTAAACCTATTAGACAGATAAGCATTATGAGAAATGAGATCGAGGACCGCCAAGACAGCGCCCCGATTACCGTAGAACGGAAACGGCAACAACGTGCGAGTCTAATTTTGAAAGCCGTCGAGTATGTTATTACCGCAGAAATTGTACTTAAGACAGGAATACACAATATAGTCGGCTACGCCGATCAGTTTAGGAGAAAACTCGAAGGAGGTCAATGTCATCACACACCGTATTTTGGCACGCGCGAGTTTGCAGCGTGGTTTGAGCCGGGTTCAGGCGAAGAAGAGCCGGATGAACCAATAATAGCCCTTCCCTTGGGTCAGTTACTTTTCGATACTGCATATAGAGAAAACGACGAGCGCAAAGAAATCGATTTCCATCGCCACGAAGGTACGGGGAAGAGAATTGTGCGGGGGTATGCGCATGCCTTGTTTTTTGACGCAGTGATTAAGGACAACGTACTGACTGTGCCTCGCGATAAGTATCGTGAATTGTACGAATTGGAGGGAGTTCATGTTTAAGGAAGTCATTGCTCTTGGACGACAACTCGAAGCGGAGGGCAAACTGCCCCCTCCTGGATTCTACTATTATAGTGAGCCGATCAAGTGGATTGTAAATCTGTGGCTTGAGGACCCGACTAAATTCCATATCGAAGCAGCAGCAAACGGAAACCCACGGCCATTCTGTGGACGGACGGTCGGAATCGAAGCTCACCCTTGCGTGGACGAGGCTGGTTATGTGTTTCGAGTTGATAGGCAAAAAGGAGGGGGATCGGACAATAGGCTTTTTGAAAAAGACATCAGGCAAATAAAAGGCAAGGGTGTCGATTTTGCGACGATTAGGCATGAGTTAATTTCTAGAGGGTACGTCGATACCGGAAATGTAGTAAGCCGTGAATTCAAGGGCCTTGATGCTGGGTTTAGGCAGAATTTTCCGGAATATTCAAATAGACAATTTCAACGGATACGGCACGTTCTGCAGTCTTATAACCAGGCACGAAAGAAGAATGTTAAGTTCATCTGGTTGTTACGGAAGGCATGCCATAGCCAATCAATGACCGATACGAGACGGCTCTTGCGTATCGTGTACACGACCCTGCGCAGCAGGACGATAGAAAAAGATGAACGGTTTTGCGACATCCTGAACAAGGACTGGGTTTCGTTTGTCTTTAATGATGGGCCTTTCAAGGATAGACATCTCTATGAACATCCAGAGATACAGAAGTTTTGGCAGGAAGAACTTAAGGAGCGAACACGGCAAGATACGGCTGCGGGAAAAGCAAAAATGGGTGTGTGCTCCGTATGCGGCCAATCCGTGCAAATGGCAAAGAAAATACCTGTTGGTGTAAAGCTCTATAAGCCCAATCCTCTGCATTCATATAACGTTGACTCTTTCGTATCGCAACTCGAGGGGACACAGGTTTTCAAGAAAGCCCATCTAGGCCAGTGTGTCATCTGTGGTGATACTATCGCCAGGACTTTGAATTATCTAACCAGTGACGAGCTTCATTACAAGATCATCATGCAGGATCGTAAGGACGGGAAACTCAATACTGATTCAGCCCGGAATCAGTTTGCCTTGTTCTGGCTAAAAGATGAGCAACCCATGAAGATGGGGGAGGTCATGATCGATCCCGCAAAATTGCTAAAAAATGTGGGTCTTGTCATGAGCAAGGCTGACTCAGCGGACAAAGGCTCACCGCCACCAGACTTGAGGCAACTAGAAAACCTGCTAAACACACCCTGGACAGCAAGAGATGCATCGGTCAATATTGCGAATAACGCATTCTATCTTCTCGTTCTGTCGCCCAACAAAGGCCGCATCGCGGTTAGGGACTGGATATACGTTTCATTGGACAAATTACAACAGAACCTTAAGACATTTCTTGATGCTCAACGCATTGTTGACCCCGATGGAATAGAAAAGAAATGTTTTGGAATACCGGACATCCTCAAAGCAATTGAGACTTCCAATATATCTAAACCGCCATACAAGGCCGCGGAGATTGCTAATCCTAATATGGGCCGCCAATTACTGAGAACAGCCTATTTGGGAGAACCGCCTCCAGCCGCTCTTCTTGAAGCCGCTGTGATGTGCATGAGAAATATGAAGATTTTTGAGAAACCGGATACACAGCATGTTGTTATGGCGAGCTTAAAGATGTTCCTAACTCATAGAAAGGAGGGAATGACAGAAATGGAAACGCTTGACGTAAACCGAAACACCCCTGGATATCTGTGCGGCATGCTTTTGGCAATTCTCGAAGAAGCACAATTACGGGCAGCGAGGTGGAGAATAAACGCCACTCTCACCGATAGGTTCTACGGCTCTGCTTCATCCGCACCTGTTTCGGTTTTTGGAACACTGATAAGACGAGCTACGACCGACCACTTTCCCAAGATACGTAAACAGCAGCTTGGCTACAAGGATTTAGAAGCAATGATGGAATCTGTCCAATCGTCCATTGATCGCACAGGGGGCTATCCGAAAACACTGTCGCTGGAGGGACAGGCCGAGTTTTCGCTTGGTTTTTATCATCAACGGGCCAAGTTTAGTGAAGGCAGACTTGCCAAGAATTTGAACAGGAAAGAGGAGGAAAATAATGAGCAACGATATTCATTCTGATCCCACAAGAAGACATGATTTTGTACTGCTGTTTGATGTCGAGAATGGCAACCCGAACGGTGACCCCGACGCTGGAAATCTGCCGCGCATTGACCCTGAAACTATGCATGGGATCGTTACTGATGTTTGTTTGAAGCGCAAGGTTAGAGACTATCTTCAGATTACGAAGAACATCCCTATATTCATACAGAGCGAAACGGCCTTAAATAGGCTTATTTCCGATGCTGCTGCGGAAGTTGGGGTGAAGCAGCCGCAATACACCTTGGAAGATGAGGAAATTGTTGAATGGTTTCAGTCAGAAAGCCCCGAGAATTTTGACCTTGATGGCTACACCCTAACCTACGTGGGGGAATCCCGGAAAGAAAAGGAGATAAAGAAGGCGTTCACCAACGTGGCAGATAAGAACCTCAAGAAGAAACTGAATGATATCGCAACAAAGCTTAAAGAAAGCGTTGATAAGGACACTTTGACAAATGACGACAGAATGGGTACCCAAAAGAAGATGATTGACAAATACTATGACATAAGAATGTTTGGTGCGGTTCTATCAACGGGGCTTAATGCAGGACAAGTGCGCGGCCCTGTGCAGTTTACGTTTGCCAAGTCCGTTGATCCTATTTTCAGGCTTGATAACGCGATAACCCGAAAGGCGGTCACAAAAGAGGAGGATAGAAAGAGAAAGGAGACCGAGATGGCCCGCAAACCCGTCGTGCCGTATGCGCTATATGTGGCCCACGGTTTTTACAATCCGTACTTTGCTTTAAAACCAAAGACAAAAAAAGATGATCCAGACCAGTACACGGTTTCGTCGGATGATCTCGAAAACCTCTGGGAATCCTTGGAATGGATGTTCAACAATGATACCGCTGCGGCTCGTGGCAAGATGGCAACAAGAGGACTCTACGTCTTCACGCATGGCAACAAAAGAGGCAATGCGCCTTTTCATAAACTGTTTAGCAGAATCGGAGCCGAAAAGAGAGAGAAAAATAACGCTGCAAGAGACTTCACACATTACGCGATACGCGTCGATGAAGACGGGTTGGAGGAGTTAGGCATTAAACTTGGCAAACTGGTACATGAGAAGGAAAGGCCAAAAGAGATAGCCCGAAATGACTGACCACCCCAACTCCCTCATCCCCCCGCACGGCGGATATCGCGCCCTGAAGTCTTATCAGGCGGCGGAGATCGTCCACGACGCGACCGTGGTGTTTTGCACCCGCTTTATCGATCCTCGGTCGCGCACGAATGACCAAATGGTACAGGCCGCGCGAAGCGGCAAGCAGAACATCGCGGAAGGGAGCGCTGCGTCGGGCACCTCGAAAAAGACGGAGCTGAAACTCGTGGGCGTGGCCAGGGCGAGCCTCGAGGAACTGCTCATCGACTATCAGGATTTTTTGCGGCAGCGGGAGCTGCCGCTCTGGGCGAAGGAGCACCCGCAAGCGCGAGAAGTCAGAGCGCTTGCGTATAAGTCCGATAGGTCCTATTCGACCTATAAGACCTATTTTGAAAACGCTTCTGCCGAAACAGCGGCCAATGCGGCGATTTGCCTGATTCACCAGGCAAACTACCTGCTCGACCAACAACTGCGCGTTTTGGAAAAGGAGTTTGTCGAAGAAGGCGGCTTCACGGAAAGGCTCTACCGGGTGCGCTCGCAGGCCCGAAAAGGAAAATAGGAAAGAAGAGCATAGGACCCAAAAGCATAGGACCCAAAAGCATAGGACGTATAGGACCTATATGACCGATAGGACTTATGGTGAAGACAAAAGACCAGGGGACGATGACCTCGTCATGATCTCTGCCTTGCAGCACTATGCGTTCTGTCCCCGCCAGTGCGCTTTGATCCATGTCGAGCAGGTATGGACGGAAAGCGGTTTGACCGCCGAAGGGCGGATCATGCACGAGAAGGTCCACGACGGCGGTGATGAATTACGGGGCGGCGTGCGCATCGCCCGAGGGCTTCCGCTCCGTTCATTGCGATTGGGACTCGTCGGTATCGCGGACGTCGTCGAGTTTCACAAGGCCGGAAAGGGCCGATGGCAGCCATACCCTGTGGAGTACAAGAGGGGGAAGCCCAAGCCCGACCATTGCGATGCAATACAACTGTGCGCTCAGGCCCTGTGTCTCGAAGAGATGCTCTCTGTGGCCGTCCCCACCGGCGCACTCTTCTATGGCAAAACCCGGCGCCGGGCAGATGTGCTATTCGACGAGGCGCTTCGGCAAGAGACGGAAGATACGGCAAAGAAAGCCCGCGACTTGATTGCTGCGGGCATCACCCCGCCGCCGGTTTACGCCAAGCGGTGCGAGAGATGTTCCCTTATCGGGGATTGCATGCCCGGCAAGATGGGGAAAAGACCGTCGGTGAAACAATACCTGGTGCGGATGACGAAAGAAAGTACGGGTGAATCGTGAAAAAGCTCCTCAACACCCTTTATGTCACAAGCCAGGGAGCATACCTGTCCAAAGAGGGTGAAACGGTGGTGGTCAAACTCGACGGTGAAGTGCGGCTGCGCGTTCCCGTCCATACCATCGGAGGCATCGTCTGCTTCGGCAATGTGGGATGCAGCCCTTTCCTCATGGGGTTTTGCGCCGAGAACCAGGTGGGTTTGAGCTTCCTCACCGAGCACGGACGCTTCCTGGCGCGCGTCCAGGGCGCAGTGTCGGGCAACGTGCTGCTGCGGCGGGAACAGTATCGCCGGGCGGATGACCCCGTTTCCTCGGCGGAAATGGCAAAGTCGATCCTTACGGGTAAGATCGCCAATTGCCGCTCGGTGCTCCAGAGGGCCGTCCGCGATCATGGCGAGAAGATCGACGAGCAGCAGGTGCGTCACGCGGCCCAGCGGCTTAGCCGGCAGATTGAGCTTCTCGACGGCGGCCACTCGCTCGACGAGTTGAGGGGCTTGGAGGGCGATTCGGCCCACGTCTATTTCGGTGTCTTCGACCATCTCATCGTAGCCCAGAAGGGGACATTCCGCTTCGACGAACGCAACAGAAGGCCTCCTCTCGACAACGTCAACTGCCTGCTCTCCTTCATCTACACGCTCGTGATGCACGATGTCCGCTCGGCTCTGGAGACCGTAGGCCTCGACCCGGCGGTGGGCTTTCTTCACAGGGACAGGCCTGGCAGACCGGGTCTTGCCCTCGATCTGATGGAGGAGTTCAGGCCCTTCATGGCGGAACGCCTTTGCCTTTCCCTTATCAACCTTCAGAAGGTGCAGGACAAAGGGTTCAAAAAGATGGATTCAGGCGCGGTTACGATGAACGACGATACAAGAAAGGCCGTTCTCGTTTCTTATCAGGAGCGCAAACAGGAAGAGATTACGCACCCGTTCCTGGCTGAGAAAGTGATGATCGGCCTCCTCTTCCACGTGCAGGCGCTCCTCCTGGCGCGTCACCTACGGGGAGACCTCGACGGCTACCCGCCGTTCATCTGGAAGTAGGAGGGAGGACGGATGCTTGTCCTGGTCAGTTATGACGTGGCGACGAAAGATGCCGGAGGGCCCCGCCGCCTCAACCGGGTGGCCAAGGCCTGCGAGGACTACGGCCAGAGGGTGCAGTATTCCGTCTTCGAATGCATCGTGGACTCGGCCCAATGGGCACTCCTCAAGCAGCGTTTGATTGATGAGATAGACCCGGGCAAGGACAGCCTGAGATTCTACTACCTCGGTTCGAACTGGCGCAGGCGCGTCGAGCACGTCGGGGCCAAGGCTGGCATCGATCAGGAAGGGCCGTTAATTGCGTGAAGCGCGAACCCCAAGCCGACACGATTTTCCAGGGGCCTTCGCGACCGTTGCAACATATTGGAATTGCAGACGTTATTTGAGGCTCTTTGACAACCGAATATGACAAAAGGGGCAACACACCAAAGGTCCGCGAATTCACCGCCTTTTGTAGTTTGATTTTAGCAATTTAGAGAAGCACTGTCGCCCCCCGCGCGGGGGCGGGGATTGAAACCGTGATGGCCACGGCGTCTTTGGGCATATTTATGCGTCGCCCCCCGCGCGGGGGCGGGGATTGAAACGCTGAAATTTGTCACGTAGACGGGTTGCACGCCCGTCGCCCCCCGCGCGGGGGCGGGGATTGAAACACCCGCCACGGCGTCTCCCCCGACTTCTACCAGAGTCGCCCCCCGCGCGGGGGCGGGGATTGAAACCTTGCAGTTCCGCTCACGTTGATTGTCGACGCGCGTCGCCCCCCGCGCGGGGGCGGGGATTGAAACACCCTGCCATACGTATGATTATCAGGCGACGACGTCGCCCCCCGCGCGGGGGCGGGGATTGAAACACCTCCGCCCTCCGGAAGATGTTTTACTCGCCGCGTCGCCCCCCGCGCGGGGGCGGGGATTGAAACTTTATGTTCTGGACGGTACCGGCGACGTTGATGGTCGCCCCCCGCGCGGGGGCGGGGATTGAAACACCGTTATAAAGTTGCCAAAGCTTACTTGCTGGCCGTCGCCCCCCGCGCGGGGGCGGGGATTGAAACAAGAGGATGTCACCGGAGCAGATCAAGAAGATGTGTCGCCCCCCGCGCGGGGGCGGGGATTGAAACAACCATTCCCCGCGCAGGCCTGGTCGCTTTTGTGGTCGCCCCCCGCGCGGGGGCGGGGATTGAAACTCGTATTGCTTCCGCGCCATTGTCTCAATTTGCGTCGCCCCCCGCGCGGGGGCGGGGATTGAAACTGGGCGAGCTGGTTGAAAAGCATGAAAAAGTCGGTGTCGCCCCCCGCGCGGGGGCGGGGATTGAAACATGTAGAAAATCTGATGTTTATGCATGTTGTCACGTCGCCCCCCGCGCGGGGGCGGGGATTGAAACTTTTCAGCCTTGTTTTTAGGCTTCTTGCCCGCTGTCGCCCCCCGCGCGGGGGCGGGGATTGAAACGTTTTTACTTCCTCGCCTCAACCATCCGTGACACGTCGCCCCCCGCGCGGGGGCGGGGATTGAAACGCCTTGTAGTCAGCGTACAGGGGAGCCCTCTTCGCGTCGCCCCCCGCGCGGGGGCGGGGATTGAAACTTCTACCCCCCTTAGTTTTTTACCTTTGCCGAGGGTCGCCCCCCGCGCGGGGGCGGGGATTGAAACCTATGAAACGTGCAATACCCCTTCCCCTCGATCCAGTCGCCCCCCGCGCGGGGGCGGGGATTGAAACAGACAGTGTGCCAAGTTCCGGGTAGTCATTCGGTGTCGCCCCCCGCGCGGGGGCGGGGATTGAAACATCGAGCGAAGGACCTCTATACAATCGCCGTTATGTCGCCCCCCGCGCGGGGGCGGGGATTGAAACGTTTATGGCCTGCGTGAGGCCGGTTAATTCCTGCTGTCGCCCCCCGCGCGGGGGCGGGGATTGAAACAACGTCAATTTTAAGGCAAACTTGTTATACAATCTCGTCGCCCCCCGCGCGGGGGCGGGGATTGAAACTTCCGTAGCCGCTTACACTCTACCGACTCTCTGGGTCGCCCCCCGCGCGGGGGCGGGGATTGAAACATACTGAGAGCGATCTCTCACCTCGGAAGACGCGCGTCGCCCCCCGCGCGGGGGCGGGGATTGAAACGATTGCAGCAGCGATGTAGACGGCCTTCATTGCTCGTCGCCCCCCGCGCGGGGGCGGGGATTGAAACAAGCCCCTTGCACAGAAGGCTTTCGAGGCTCACGTCGCCCCCCGCGCGGGGGCGGGGATTGAAACCTTTCCTCCCCTTTCATTCCAATCTGCCGATTGGGGTCGCCCCCCGCGCGGGGGCGGGGATTGAAACAGACGGATCAAAATGATCGAGAGGAGGTGAGACGTCGCCCCCCGCGCGGGGGCGGGGATTGAAACGACATTTAACATTAACTGCGGAGGAGCCGCATGTCGTCGCCCCCCGCGCGGGGGCGGGGATTGAAACTCGCCCATGTTTCGGGGAGGGTCCGCGCCGACGTCGCCCCCCGCGCGGGGGCGGGGATTGAAACCGATGACCAGGTGTCGACCGGCGGCGTGTGTGCCGTCGCCCCCCGCGCGGGGGCGGGGATTGAAACACGACTGCAAGGCCTCTTTCATAGAGGATATTGGTCGCCCCCCGCGCGGGGGCGGGGATTGAAACCGGTATAGTTGCCATGTTCTTGACCATCTGCCGGAGTCGCCCCCCGCGCGGGGGCGGGGATTGAAACTCAATCTCTCAACGTCATCAAAACCGCTGTCATGTCGCCCCCCGCGCGGGGGCGGGGATTGAAACAGTATGGAAAGAGCCCTTGGGCGTTCGTAACCGTGTCGCCCCCCGCGCGGGGGCGGGGATTGAAACAAGCTCCGTGAAATGATCGCATCTTCGCCCGGCGTCGCCCCCCGCGCGGGGGCGGGGATTGAAACATCCACCTCCACGGCGGCCGCAAGGTCATGGGCGTCGCCCCCCGCGCGGGGGCGGGGATTGAAACTCCGAAATTGAAGCCTGAGTAATTTACCGTCTGGGGTCGCCCCCCGCGCGGGGGCGGGGATTGAAACTCAATGCGGACGGCGTGGAGATAAACCCGACATCATGTCGCCCCCCGCGCGGGGGCGGGGATTGAAACATGGATACCAGCTGCTCCATGCAAGTCAAGCCTGAGTCGCCCCCCGCGCGGGGGCGGGGATTGAAACTTCGGTGCTTGTCATCGTCAGGGTGAGGCCGCCACGTCGCCCCCCGCGCGGGGGCGGGGATTGAAACTGACTTGCGGTAAGGGCTGAGGAACCACCGTCGAGTCGCCCCCCGCGCGGGGGCGGGGATTGAAACGCTCCCAGAAGTTATAGGCGAACTGGCTGAAGCGTCGCCCCCCGCGCGGGGGCGGGGATTGAAACACAGGCGCGAACGGGACCATAATCCCCGACCAGAGTCGCCCCCCGCGCGGGGGCGGGGATTGAAACGAGTAGTCCACGCAAATGTTGGGGACCAATCCTCGTCGCCCCCCGCGCGGGGGCGGGGATTGAAACGGTTGGATTTGTGGGATGTTATCTGATTGTCAGCCGTCGCCCCCCGCGCGGGGGCGGGGATTGAAACTATGGAAAAATCGATTTATGACTCATACGCTCCGTCGCCCCCCGCGCGGGGGCGGGGATTGAAACTCCAACTCCTCGAGTTGTCGATAGGTGGTTATGGGTCGCCCCCCGCGCGGGGGCGGGGATTGAAACAAAAGCTCAAGCCCGCGCATACGATGTGTGTGTTCGTCGCCCCCCGCGCGGGGGCGGGGATTGAAACGTCATCGCGAGAAAGGCCGGAGTGCCATAGTCCTTGTCGCCCCCCGCGCGGGGGCGGGGATTGAAACACAGTTAGAAAGTCATTCACCCGATAGGCCGGGGTCGCCCCCCGCGCGGGGGCGGGGATTGAAACAACTAAGGGGATATGGGTCGACATGCTTTGTTTTGTCGCCCCCCGCGCGGGGGCGGGGATTGAAACCAGGGGCCCAGGCTATTGCAATCGGCCAAGGCAACGTCGCCCCCCGCGCGGGGGCGGGGATTGAAACTTGATGACCTGCACAGCGCTGATGCCGAGGGTTATGTCGCCCCCCCGCGCAGGGGCGTGGATTGAAACACCTTTCGGGAGCGTCATGTTGAACACTTCCGGGTGTCGCCCCCCCCGCGCGGGGGCGTGGATTGAAACATAAAAACGGATCGTTTGTGGCAATCGGGGGGCGGATATGAAAGACATCAACAAGCATGGCGGGGGGAATGATTTGGCATCTCACATGGCGGTTTTCAGCGGCAAGGGAAAGCTGAGTTGTCCGAAAAAATCGGACAACTGAAATTACAATCGTCAGACGGGAAGTTTTGTGAAACAGAGTGAGGAGTCGGTAGGGGCGTTGCTGCATTCGTTACTTTCTGAGACCGCTTCCGTCTCCGCCGCCCGCATCAGTATTACCATTTTATTGCGGCTATTCAAGAAAGAGAGGGACTTGGACAGGGCAAACGCATTTGAAAATGAAAAGGGGGAAGAACTAAACGCCATCGGTTCTTGGCGGCCTCCAGGGACGCCCCCCATTCAATTGTCGCTGGTGTGTGCATCCGATGAAGGCCGGAGCCGCGGACCAAAGGATACGGCGACCCGTGCCACCGGCCACACCTCGGACCCCCGCTCTTCTCTTCGTCAGCCTGGCCCAGCCATACGCTTCTTGAAGTGACCTCGGATTTCCAAATGCGTTTGCCCTGGGGACTTGGACGACTACCGAGGAAGAAAGCCCCAACCCTGGGGCCTATTCATTGGAAAGCGACCGCCTGATCCCCCTAACCCCCTCCTGATGCCCATTCGTTGTGGCCGATATAGCGGAGGTGCTGTCCGATGCGGTCAATAGTACGGACTATATCAGGAAAATGCGTAATCAAGACGATAAGTTATCCAAAGGGTGGGGACAAATTGTACATACCCTTTGGATCGAGACATCCGGCGGGACTCAGAGCATGCTTTGCGCCAACACCGAAGGCATTTCTTTCCGATCAGCAACGGAAATTACCTCGATCTTCTTACCCTCGTCATCGACGACGTAGGGCACACGGTAATCGCCCACCCTGGTCCCCATGCCTTCACGGCAGTGAAGCTTTTTAGCGTTGCGGTCGGCCCCCCCGCGGGGGCTTGGATTGAAACGCAGAAAGGGTGTCAGGACAGAAGACCATGAACAGCCCTTCAGAAGAATCGTCCATCAGTCTGGTTGAAGCGGTTCAAAATCGTTTTCTACCTCCATCTGTGCCACGGATGGATATTCATGCTCACTTACTAATGTTCTCCACACTTCGACTTTGATTCAGCAACCAATTTCGCAAAGAAACGAAATGGATTAGTATCCCCTTTTTTTGCTGTGAACCATCTTTATCCCACGTCACAATCGTGGTTTTGTCGCAGCCTACCTCTTGAGCCGCTTTCATTATGCCGCTTATCTCTCTTTCTCTGGTTTTAGGATCTGCCATCTCGTAACAAACCTGAATGAGCTCCGATACCCTAAGGCCGTCCTTTACCACAAAATCGACTTCCTTTTTGTTTTTGGTCCGGTAATAGAATATTCCGTCATGGTTCCGACGCAGCAGTTCTACAGCTACCGCATTCTCCATTTTGTGGCCCAGGTTTGGCGAAAATTGAAAAGTCGCGGCGCTTGCCATGCCTGTGTCATATACGTATACCTTCTTCTCGCTCTTCGAGCGTTCTTTCGATTTGAACGAAAACCTGTCTATCATGAACGTTAAGAATGCCTCCGACAGATATCCGGCAAACTTTTCCGCTGTCGTGGTACTGTTCATCTCGCTGATTTCCTTCAGCGAATTATATGAGATAAGCGTTCCGTAGTTTGTCATGAGGTGAAGTCCCACGCTCTTCAGTCCGGCGATAGCACGCACATTATACCGTTGAGCAATGTCTTTGAAAATGACGGACTCGTATATCTGTTTGAGGTATCCGCCGTACTCGACCCCATTGACAACGACCTCGGGGTAACCACCTGTTTCCAGGTAATCGGTAAGAAATGCCTGAACCTCTCCTTGCATTTCTTTAGATGTGAGAGAGCCTTCCGGCGCTTCGTATTTTTTTGCCGCGAGAAACTCCCTGAATGAGAAAGGAAATATGCGAAATTGCTGAAATCTCCCGGTAAGATGTGTTGAAAGCTCCTTACTCAGCAGCCGGGAGTTTGAACCGGTGATGATAATGTTATACCCGGTTCGATTGAGCCTGTTCATGAACAGCTCCCAGTTTGGCAGGTTCTGGATCTCGTCGAAGAAAAGCACTCTCGTGGATCCATATATTTCTTTTATGCCTTTTATGATGTCGTCGTACTCGGTAACGCTCAAAAGGCGCTCGTCGTCGAAATTGAGGTAGGCAAAATCGCTGCCTTTGAGCGCCTCGAGAGCAAAAACGGACTTGCCGGTCCTTCGCGGGCCTACGATAACCTTAATGATGTTATGAGAGAGAGCTTTCTTCAGAGTTTCGAGGTTTTCTCTTTCCACATATGCCCTGGACAGAAGATTATCCCGTTCGATTTTTTGCGATCCTATAATTTCTCTTATCTCCATCTCTTTCTCCTTACCAATAAGGTGAAGCTTATTGGACAAAAAGTCAACATTTTATCCAATACGATGTGTTTTGTTGAACAAACCTATGAATAGCACAGGGCTCTTAATCCAAAATCCAAAATCAATAATCCAAAATCGTCCCCCCCCCTCTTTACCCACCCTTTACCCCCCATATACCCCCTCTTTACCCCCCCTCCAAAGGCCCGTTTCGATTTGACACATCGGTCCTGTCTCTGGGAAAATATGGTTATGAGGTGCTTCCCACGGCCTTTTCCCGACCCATGTTCCGGACCGGCACGCTGCGGTGGGTCCCGTCCCAAGACTGCGTTTGTATACAATGGGGCCCGAAATTTCTTCAAACCGTCAAATTCTGTCAAATTTAGTAAAGCCGACGGTCAGTCGGAATCTTGTCTTTTCCTTGAGTATCAAGGAAAAAGGTATCGAGGGGAGGGTGCGGACCGTCGAAGGCCGTCCGACGGATTTGACACCACAATGGCAGGGATCGGGGCTCGAAAAAGGGGGTATCGAGGCTTCATTGAGCCCTCAAAGCTATTCGAACACAGGCAGCCGCGGCCGGCCGGCTCACCCTGCCTTCCGCTAGTCATCCGGAGAAGAATGGGAGGCGGAGCAGCCGTGCACGAACGGCGCAGGAACACTACGTTAAATAAAGAATGAGTACGACCTCCGGGGAAAGCCCCATCCTGATAGTCGAGGACGACAGGAAGACTGCCTCTCTGATAGCCCTCTATCTCGAGAGAGAAGGCTATCGCACGATCGTCGCTTACGATGGCGAAACGGCCCTTCAGCTCGCCTCTGCCCACACGCCCATGTTCGTGGTGCTCGACCTGATGTTGCCCCGGTTGGACGGCTGGGAGGTTTGCCGGCGGCTGAGGAAGACCTCGGAGGTGCCTATCCTGATCCTCACCGCCAGGGATGAGGAGGCAGACCGCGTCGCGGGACTCACCCTCGGCGCCGATGACTACGTGGTCAAGCCCTTCAGTCCCCGTGAGTCTGGTTGCCCGGGTAAAGGCGATCCTGCGCAGGGTGCAGAACCGGCCGGCAGCGGAAACCGCGTCCGTCCTAAGTCATGGGGGCCTCGTCCTCGACCCGGAGAAGCAGAAGGTCGTGCTCCACGGGCAACGGATCGAGCTGACCCATCACGAGTTCACCCTGCTCCACGCGTTGATGGCGGCGCCCGGCAGGGTCTTCAGCAGGGACGAGCTGCTCGGCCGCCTTTATCCCAACCGGGAATCGGTCGTCATCGACCGGGTTGTGGACGTCCACATCGGAAAGATCAGGCAGAAGCTGGAGAAAGACCCCGCCGATCCCGCATTCATCCTGACGGTCAGGGGTTCCGGTTACCGGTTCACGGAAGACGAAGGCGGGGAGCGCCGCAGAGGAGGGGGCCCTTGAAGCCGAAGGGCCTTCAAGGGGCCGTGACCTTGAGAAAGAGTCTTCTGTGGAAGCTCCTCGGGGTCAACCTGCTCGTCATCGTTTTCGTGATAAGCGTCGTGTGGCTCGCCATCGACTACCTGGCCGCGGGCTACTTCATGGTCCTCATGGAAAAGTATCACATATCTCCGCTGGCGAGCCAGAACATGTTCGTCGGCGCCGTCCATCGCTACCTCATCTGGGCGAGCGCCGCCGCCTTCGTCCTCGCCCTTGCCCTGAGCAGCGTCATGATGAGGAGGCTCCTTCGCCCTCTCAGGGAAATGACGGGCACGGCGCAAAGAATTGCAGAGGGCGACTACACGGGCGAGGTGCCGGTCGTGTCCGACGACGAGGTCGGAAGGCTTTCCGAGGCGTTCAACCGGATGTCGGCCGGTCTGCGCCGCACGGAAGAGCTGCGAAAAAGGATGGTCATCGATGTGGCCCACGAGTTGAGGACGCCCTTGACCAACATCAGGGGATACCTCGAAGCCCTCGTGGACGATGTCCTTGTCCCGACTCGCGAGACATTTCAGTCGCTCCAGGAGGAAACCGCGCGCCTTACGTCCCTCGTGGAAGATATCATGAGGCTGGCCAGGGCCGACGCCGCGCGGGCCGATCTTCATAAGGTCGAGATCGAGGCAGGAGGGGCGCTCGTGCAGATGGTCGGCGGATACAGACGGCAGTTCGAGGCCCGCCACATAACGGTGAAAGTGGAACTCAAAGGTACGGACGTCCGGCTGCCGGCCGACCCGGAGAAGTTCTCCCAAATCGTGAGCAACCTCCTTCAGAACGCCTCCCGATATACGCCCGAGGGCGGAGCGCTCGCGATCTCGATAGATCGGACGCAGGATGAGGCGCTTTTCATCTTTTCGAACACAGGCGGAGAACTGGAGGACCGGGACCTTCCCTTCATCTTCGAGCGGTTCTATCGGGGCGAAAAGTCCCGTTCCCGGGAATACGGGGGCGCGGGCATCGGTCTTGCCATCGTCAAAGAGCTGGTCGAGGCGCACGGGGGACGGGTGGGCGCGGAGCTCGCAGGGGGCGATGTCCGTATCCGCTTCTCCATGCCGGTCGCCCAGAGGTGAAAACACCTTTACCGTCTCTTTACATTTCCTTTCTACCCTCTTTAAGGAAGGCTGTTAGATTCCTAGTGCGAAGAAATCAAAGAGGAGGGTAAGAATGAGAAAGAGGACGCTGTCAATAGCAGCAGGGCTCGCAATTCTGGGGCTCTTATCGGGACTGTCCCTTTACGGGCGCCCAAAGGAGAAGGATATGGATTCAAAAGAGAATGGGGCGAGACCGGTGGAAGTTGCGAGTGCGGGTGGACAGATCGACGCCTCTCCGCAGAAGAGGTTCGAGACCGCCACCTTCGCCATGGGCTGATTCTGGGGTCCCGACGCCCAGTTTGGGGGTGTCAGAGGCGTTATACGCACGAGAGTGGGTTATACGGGAGGAACGACGGTGAATCCCACATATCATAGTCTGGGAGACCATTCGGAGAGCATCGAGATAGATTACGACCCCACGGTCGTTTCCTATAAGGACCTCCTCAAGATATTCTGGGAGGGCCACGACCCGGGGGCCCGTCCCTGGTCGACCCAGTACAAGGCGGCAATCTTCTATCACGATGATGGGCAGAAAAGGCTGGCCGAGGCGACTCGGGACGCTATCGAGGCCGCCCGGAAGATTAAAGTGCGCACGGAGATCCTGCCGGCCTCAACGTTCTATCTTGCCGAAGGCTATCATCAGAAATACAGCCTGAGAAGTCAAACAGAGATCATGAAGGAATTCCGGGCAATCTACCCGTCCGACGAGGCCTTCGTGAATTCCACGGCCACGGCCCGCGTGAACGGCTATCTGGCCGGTCTCGCCCGTTTCGAGGATGTTCGAGAGGCAGTCGATAATCTCGGCCTGCCGGCGAACGGGCGCGACAGGCTCCTTGGGGCAATAAGAAAGCAGGGCGAGAGATTCGGAGGCGCTTTCTGCGGACCCCGTGGATAAAGGATTGGGCTCTCGAAAAGGGAAGCCGAAGTTAAGGAGGTCACCTCATGGACAAACTACGAATGGATAGTATCTGCCGACGCCCTTGCCGGAGGAGAAGCGCACCCATGGCCGGGCTCGTTGCGGTCGGGGCCGCGATTCTTCTTCTGATCCTCTCCGGAGGTAAGGCCCAGGCGCTCGACGGGCAGGGCGCACAGCCCGGCAGCGCCAATCAAACAACAGGAGGTCACATGGCAAGCTCTCACACGCCGGACTGGCGAAATTTCAAGAAACCTGATGATGGGACGCTGAAAAGGACCCTCTCTCCCCTTCAGTATGAAGTGACGCAGAAGGAGGGCACCGAGCCGCCCTTCAACAACGAGTACGACCACAATCGCAGAGAAGGCATCTATGTCGACATCGTCTCGGGCGAGCCCCTCTTCAGCTCCCGTGACAAGTTCGATTCAGGCACGGGTTGGCCGAGCTTTACCAGACCCCTGGAGCCCCGGAACATAAAAGAGAAAGAGGACAGGAGCCTCTTCATGAGCCGCACCGAAGTCAGAAGCGTCCATGGCGATTCCCACCTCGGCCACGTGTTTCCCGACGGCCCTGCCCCGACAGGGCTTCGATACTGCATGAACTCGGCTGCCTTGAGGTTCATCCCCAAGGAGGACCTTGCGAAGGAGGGCTATGGAGAATATGTCAAGCTCTTTACCGGGAAGTAGGTCCCCCGTTGGGGAGGAGAAGAAAGAATGGAGGTGGACCATGAAAACCATGATGATTCTCAGGGCCCTGTTCCTGAGCCTGGCACTCGTGGCGTCCGGCATGATCCTCGGCGGCCCCGGCCGGGCGGCCGGGCTCGAAAAAGCCACCTTTGCGGGCGGCTGTTTCTGGTCCATGACGATACCCTTCGAGGGGCTCAGCGGGGTCGTCTCGGTGACGGCCGGGTATACGGGGGGCCATACCAGGAACCCCACCTACGAGGATGTCGAGTCCGGTTTGACCGGCCATGCCGAATCGGTGGAGGTCGTCTACGATCCTTCGAAGATCGGCTTTCGCGCGCTCCTCGACGTATTCTGGCACAACATAGATCCCACGGTCAGGGACAGGCAGTTTTGCGATTCCGGCACACAATACAGGTCGGCCATCTTCTTTCACAACGACGAGCAGAAGAGACTGGCGGAAGATTCGAAGAAGGCCATCGAACAGTCGGGAGTTCTTCATAACCCGATCTACACCCAGATAGTCCCTGCTTCCGAGTTCTACAAAGCCGAGGAATACCATCAGGACTATTACAAGAAGAACCCCCAGAGCTACAACGCCTACCGGCAGGGCTGCGGCCGCGACAAACGGCTGAAGCAGATCTGGGGCAGCACGGCGGGGACCCACGAATAAGCGGCAAGGAGCAGATGGGAGATGGGAGATCGCCCCTTTCCCCATCTCCCATCAAAGGCTTCGCTTTTCCCTCCAGGGGACCCGTCAGCTATAGCCTGAACCTTCCCACCATCTCCTCAAGGCCCTTCGAAAGGCCTGCAAGCTGGGAGGACGCGTTTGAGTTTTCTTCGATCCTCCGGGCGGTCTCCTGAACTACCTGGGAGATCTGCTGGATGTTATCGGCGATCTCGTTTGTCGTGGCTGTTTCCTCTTCGGAGGCCACGGCGATCTGGTTGATCTCTCCCGCCACCTTGTTGATGAGGGAGAGGATTTCCTTGAGGGCCTCCCCCGATTTGGCTGCCTCGGTAGTGCCGATGCCTACCTCCGAGACTCCTTCTTCCATGGAGGCGACCGCCTTCTTCGTCTCAGTCTGCATGGCCCTGATAGTATCGGATATCTCGTTTGTCGCATGGCTCGTCCGCTCTGCAAGCTTTCGCACCTCGTCGGCAACGACCGCAAAGCCCCTGCCGTGCTCCCCTGCCCGGGCCGCCTCTATGGCCGCGTTAAGGGCAAGGAGGTTCGTCTGGTCTGCAATGTCGTTGATGAGGCCGACGATCTGCCCTATCTGGTCGGAACGGGTGCCGAGGTTCTTAATCACGTGGGAGGACTCTTTCACTCGGTCGCTGATGCGGTTCATCACCTCGATCGTCCCCTGGATGATGGTCTCGCCGGTCGAGACCGAATGGTTCGCCTGTTCCGAGCTTCGCACCGCCGTGACGCAGTTCTGGGCGATCTCCGATGAGGTCTTCGACATCTCCTCGCTCGCCGTGGCGACCGAGTTGACCTGGATTGCGGCCTGGGCTACGCCGGCGGCCATCTGCTCCGTTGCGTTGTCGAGCACGTCCGCTGCCCGTGAGACCTCGCCCGAGCTTTGGGCGACGTGGGTGATGGCTTCGTGGAGCTTATCGACAAAGGCATTGAAATGGCCCGCCATCTCACCTATCTCGTCCTTGCAGTCGACGGCTATCCGCTTCGTGAGGTCGCCTACGGCAGCCGCCTGGATGACATCGACGGTCCCTCTGATGGGGCCGAGGATGAGCCTCGTCATGAAGATACTGGTGAATAGGGACAGAGCGATGGCCGCGCCCATGACGAGGGCGAGAACAAGGACGACCTCGGAGAAGGTCCTCACGGAAGAATCGAAACTCTGGTTGCTCAGTTTGTTCTCGAGGTCCTCCAGCTCCCGGAGTTTCTTGTTGAGGGTTTGGAACTGGTCGTCCGAGACCTTCATGAGCGTGATCGCGAGGTTGTAATCTGTGCTCGTCATGTCGATGACTTTCTCGACGGCAGCCTTGTATTTCTTCAGCAGATCGGCAGAGGCGGCGTATTCTTCCTTCTCCGCCGGCAGCAGCTTGCCCGAGGCGACCCTGTTGTCGATCTCATCGATGGCGCGGCTGATCGACGCCAACTGCTCCTTGCTCAGGGTCTCGATTTTGCTGCTGTCGTAATTGCTGCTCGTCCAACTGAGCATCTTGTAAACGTTGCTGTGTGCGTAAGTAATATCGTTCAGCAGCCTCGCGCTGTCCTCGTAGCTCTTGAAGCGGTTGTTGAAGATATCGGCCAACGCCGATTTCTGGTTGGAAAGACCGAAGTATGCCACGATCCCGAAGGTCACGAAACAGGCGAGCACCACGATCGGCGAGAGGAGCAGCTTCTTCTTCATTTCCAGATTCATTAGCAGTCGTTTCATCTGTAGACCCCCCTTGCTCAAATTCCCCGATGCTATTTGTACGCCCCTGCGCACAGGATCGAATCGTTGACCTTAACGAAATAGGTCGTCTTGGGCTCCACCTTCTTCGTTTCCGGGTTCAGATATTTGTAGTCCACCCATCCCGAGCCCTTCGCCTTCGCCTGGTCGACGACGTCTTTCCTGAAATACTTGCCGTCGTTATCCGGGACATCCATAAGATTCTTGCCGATGAGCTTCGGATTCTTGGGGTGAGCAATTATCGTCGCCGTCATATCATAGGCAAACACGTAAAGCTCTCCCTTATCGAATTGACCTTTAGGCTTGCTGATCTCTGCCAAGGCCTGTTC
>CAVVPU010000269.1:0-8361 GCA_963750015.1 uncultured delta proteobacterium
GTAGAGAACACGTCGGAGATCCTTTTGATCTTTTGGAATCGAGTGGCTGAGCCTGAGGGCGCCTTCCGTTTCGCCATCCCACACTGATAGCCGAGATACCGAACGGAACTTCGACTTCCAGGCAGAGGGAATAAGGGATATTCTGGACAAGCTCAAGGGACTCGTAGCCAAAATTGAGAAGGGTGCGGGCGAGCCTCTAAGGGTCGCGTCGTAACCTCAAAAAGTTTGCCGCAGTATATTTCCAGCCGCATGTGTTCAACATGTGCGGGGGCAGCGTCCATGTCAGGGATGGACGCTGCCCCCTGCCCGGCATTAGTGTCTCCTTAAATCCTTCTACGTCCGGGTCGGGCCATCGACCGTCAACTTGGATGTCGAGGAAAGGGTAGCATATGTGGAAAAGCTGTGGCCAAAGAGTTTGTGGCGGCGCACGTGGAATACTTTCTCTGCCGGGAATGCCTGATCCGGAAATTCTTTGGAGACAATGGCCGTCGCAACCGCAGTAGACCCGCTAAATAAAGCTGTCCGCCGCGCACGGTTTTTCTCTAAATTTTCGAAAGCGAATAGAGCAGAGCTATTCGGCACGGTCTTCCTTGGCACGATTTACAGGTTTCGGCGACACGTAATCGTCACTATCAGGCGTTGCTTAAGACTTCCGGTCTTCTTCCTGTACTGCTAGATTTTGCTCGTCTCAGGCAGCGATCAATGTTACAATCGGCATTAATGAAGCTCACAGGACAACGATACATCGGGAGAGCGAGCCTATGTCTGATTCTCATCTTCATAATTCAGAGCCTTTTTACCGCCGGATTATCCGTTTCAAAAGAGGCTTCAGAACTTGAATCATTTATCGTTCACGGACGTTTGAGCGTTTATAACGGAACTCCATCATGCAGAATATGGGTTGTGGGGACAAATAGAATCCTTGGCATACATGAAAGTGAGGGGGGAAAAGAATGTCCGATCCCCGATGAGTTGTCGAAGATCCCTCGGTGGTGACATTAACGACCGCTATATATATGCCGACTTCATGGTCACTCCTCTTGCACCCCACGGGGAAGGGGTAATACAGCCTGTGAAGCTTGTGAGTGCAGAGAACGTTGTTGTAACAAATAGGGATATGCATGTGTTAAGACGTGTACCAGGAATCATCAAGGGCAAAGTTCCCGAAACAGTCACAAGACTGAAGATAGACATGAGCGAGCAGAGGAAACTCCAGGCTGCTGTAGACGGGGGCCATCAACCTTGGCGATATGATGCTGTCAATGTAGGGTTCGTGGCAGCAAAAGAGATTAACGGCCAGATTGAGTATGACGACTGCAAAGAAAAAGACGTTTATGACATAGATGCGACTATTATTTGCCGTCGGCCACCACATGTCTATGCTGTACATCTCAAAAAGATCGTAAGGCCTGACGGAATATGGACTGCAACGTCCGTAGAGACGATCAAAAGCCCGAATTCCAGATAGACTATTTCAATCGCAAATCTGCATCTCTAAATACGGCGTCGTCTCATGGCTTTGTAGGTGTCGTCGTCGAGAGCGTAATCCTCAGATCTTGTCGCCATTTCACGCCCTCGAACTCCTTCCATGAAATCTGCACCGAAGAATAACATACGGTCCCGTATGTTATTCTTCCCGGAGCTCCTGTACGCAATAATCACAGGGGCGATATGCGCGTCGCGGTGTCACAAGATGAGAAAAACGAGGACCCATAAGCGGACGCGGGTGAAAATGCGGACACCTTTTTACCGGGGAGAGGAACCTTCCGAAAGGCAAAAAAGATGGAACTCCAGTTTTTCCGAATCGGCAAAGAATAGGGTACAGTATCAAAAGCGTCCGGCCGCCCCCCCTCAGAACCGGTAATACCACCACATATCAAAGGCCTCGTTCTTTATCCTGTCCTTGATATGCTCTTTCTCCACGTTTATATACTCCCTGGCTTGTTCTGCCACGGCTTTGGGGTAGTGGCCGAGCAGGTATTCTTCCTCGGTTATAGTGATGCCTGCACGGCCGAGCCGCTCCTTCACGTGGTCGGGGTCGGACGATCCCATGGAGATGAAGTGAGGGTAATAATAGAGGGGCACGAAGGGGAAGGTACGCATGGGCTCGCCCGCTTTCGTGCGGTAGGTGAGCTTGATCCGCTCCACGAGGCCCTCTTTTCCGTCGGCTGTTGCCACGGCCTCCATGTCCGCCCGGGCGAAGCCTTCGGCCTCCATCAGCTTGGCGAAGGTCTCCACGTGGACGAGGCACGCGTACTGGGCAATGTTGAGAATGCCCCTGAAGAGGAGCTTCTTTCGCTCCATGGCGTCCACCCGGTCGTAGAAAACCATGATTGCATCGATGCGCCTGGCTGTCTCCTCGGACTCAACTATCTTAAGAAGGCTGTCCTGTCTGCACACGATCCCGCAGGCAACGAGAGCTTCTATGGCTGCATCCGCGCATACCCTGTCGGGAAGGGCCTCGACCACGAGGCAATGCTGCTCGCGCCCTGATCTTTCCATCAAGAGGCGGAGCACGCGGGGGATGGCGGGTGCGTCGAGCATGAGTTCAACGTTCCTCCCCACTGGTTGACTTGGCTCCTTCACTAATCTATATTAGAGGAAGCATAGAACGTCCGATTCTATTGGGGATAAAATGAATCTCAGCCTTACTCCCTCACAGAACAGAGAACTGCTGGACCGCTACGAGTCCCTCTCCATTTCTTACCTACTAAGATACTCCATCCTCAAAAGGATTGAAAGGGGAGAAGAGGTGCTTCCGGAGATCCAGGGGCGGGAGCAGGTCAGGCAGGATGTGGTGCGTGCCCTTCTGTCGGGCGCTCAGCCCTACCTTGTTTCCGAGGAGGGAACGGGCAAGACACGTCTTGCCCGTTCGATAAGCATGCTTCTCGGGCCTGTGCCCCGCCTGAAGGGGTGTCCCTACAATGACGACCCCAAGTGGCCGAAAGAGCGTATGTGCCCGAGGTGCAGGGAGAGCGCCGACCCAATAGCCGATTTCGGCATAGAATGGATAGGCGGTGCAGACCGCTTTTCGCGCATCCAGGGAAACGAGTATACCAACGAGGCGAAGCTCCTCGGCCTGAAAGACATCCAGGCCATCGCGAACGGCATGAGCCCCAAGGACCCTCTTTCTTTTGCGGGCACAGGGGTCTTCAGAGCGAACAGGGGGGTCCTCTTTATCGACGAGCTGCCGGCTATCAGGACCAAGGTCCAGGTCCTTCTCCATCCCATCATCGAAGAAAAGAAGGCCATCCTCGAAGAGTACAACTGGGAGTACCCCCTCGATCTGCTCGTGGTCTCCACGGGCAACCCCGAAGGCTTCTCCCACGTGAATGAGGTGCCGAGGCCGCTTCTCGACAGGCTGGAGACCGTCTACATGGACCTGCCCGAGGAGGACGTAGAGTTCACCATCATGATGATGGAGCGCTTCGGAGGCAAGGACGGCTCAGGGCCTGACGAGACCATACCGACCGTCTTTCCCACTATGGAAGACGTGAAGCGGCGGGTCCTCGCCCCGTGGTGGATACTCTCCCTCATCAACAAGTCGGCCCGCCAGAGCCGGACGTGCAGGTGGCTCGACAAGAAGGCGAGCATCAGGGGCACGACCCGCGCCATCGACCACACCTATTCGTCGACCGAGATGGCCAGACGCCGGGTGGTTCGCCTCCGGGACGTGGGCGACGGGCTCAAACTCGCCCTGCGCGGCAGGGTGCAGCTCAGGCAGGACCTCGTCGACTTCGACAACCCCCGCGAGACCATGCGCAAGGTCGACGAATTGTCCGAGGACCTCGTCTACAACGGCCTGATCGACATGGGCCGGGAGATAACCTACGCGTGGGACCGCACTGCACTGGAAATCGAGGTGCGCGCCATGATGGCAACTGAGCCCAAGGGCTGGCCCGACTTCATTCGCACCTCTTCGGTGCTCAGGGAGCGCCTGGAGGAGATCGAAAACATGGGCAGGGAGCGCTTCGGCCATGCCCTGAGTGCAACCGGCGACACAGACGTGATTGCCGAGGCAGGCAAGAGCCGGGACGTAGAGGAAGAATACCTCGCCTCGGCAGCAGAGTTCATTCTCAACCTCTGTGCGACCAAGAAGTGGATCCCTCTATCCGAGGCGGCGGACATCTACATCCCCCGGGAGGTTTCATGGGCCCAGAAGGCGAATTGGAAATAGGGGCCCTCTGTGACAGGTGCATGGGTTGCCGGGGTGACGGCGACGACAACACCCTCTACCAGCTTGCCCACCTCGACGAGAAGACCATCTCCAATCTCTTGAACGAAAGCCGCTACAGCATGAGGAACCTCCACGAGAAGGCCTGGAGCTACGCCATGAGGCGCCTGGAGGAGGCGCGGGGCAGCGCGGAGGCGAAGAAAGGCGAGCTGCGCGGCCTGAAAGAGCAGTTCTCCCACCATCTCCTCGAACAACTCGCGGCCGGCGCCGACCTGGATCAACTCCTCGACGAATACCTGGGCGACGAGCACCGGAAACGGCTCGAAGAAGAGCTGAGCTCGGTAGAGACCATGGAAGAGGGCATCGAGTCCGAGGACGTAAGGAACAGCCTCAAGGAGTACGTGGACAAAGACCTGCTCGAAATCGATGAGAACGGGGTCCGGGTGACGCCCAAGGGCTCGGGAAGACTTGCCAAATACGTGCTCAGGCGCCTGTGGGAAAACTTATGCGCCACGAGCACGGGGGTGAACGCGACCAAAGAAGAAGGCTTCGGCATGAGCGACGGCTTTGCCAACCGGAGGCACGAGTACGGCGACGAGTTCTTCAAGATCGACCTCGAGGCGAGCCTCATGAGGGCCCTTGAACGGGGCAAAAGAGGGACCTCCCGTATAGAGTTCGGCGAGGAAGACCTCATGGTCAAGGAATCGATCGTCGATACCAAGCTCTGCGTGGGTCTTCTCGTGGACGAAAGCGGGAGCATGAGCGGCGACAAGATCCATGCGGCCATGGACATATCCCTGGCCCTGTCGGAGCTTATCAAAAGGAACGCCCGGGACCGCCTGCGCCTTTTCCTCTTTTCGAGCCAGGTGCGTGAGATGACCCAGTGGGAGATGCTCAACGCGACCCTCGCGGGAGGCACCACCGACATACGGGCAGCCCTGCGCCGGTTCAGAACTCTCTCCATGGGAGAGAGGGCGGACAAGCAGGTGTACCTCATCACCGACACGGAGCCGAACTGCGAGGACGGCAAGTATATAGGCTTCGAGAAGGCCACCCTGGGGGTGCTGAGGGAGGCCATCGTCTATCAGAGGGAGGGGATCACCCTCAATATCATCATGCTCGACAACACCCCCCATCTGAGGGAATTCGCGTCAGTGCTGGCCAGGAGGAACCTGGGGAGAGTCTTCTTTGCCCAACCGGGCGAGCTGGGCAAGGTGGTGATGGAAGACTATCTCAGGACGAGAAAACGGCAGAAGATGAAGAAAGCGGTGTAAAAGGTGCCGGCGGGTCTCCCCCCGTCGTCATTCCTGGCAGGGGCGTCCTCTGGGTAGCACGGTGCTTCCCCCCGTCGTCATCTCGGGCTTGACCCGGGACCCATTTTTCTTCTGAATTTCCTTCCTTGAAAGAGGAGAGACGAAAGGCGAGTGAGGGCACGAGGTGTGGCCGGTCGGATGGGAGAGATCGCGATCTGCGGCGCTCTGCCGCACCTCATGCCCATCCGCCGTAAGGCGACCCCCGTGGTGGTGTGGCTGCTCTTAACGGGTCTCACAGGACGGGGGTGCCCCGCTAAAGCGAGTGGTACTTTTCTACTTGTGGGCTGCGGTCAATGAGGCACGACAGCCCATCCACACCTCACGATCCCTCCCATCCGACCGGCCGGTAGCACGCGGAGCCGTATCATCAAAGAGAGCGCGGCTCCGGCCCTCATAGGATGCACACACCAGCACCAATTGGATAAGAGCGGCGGCCATAGAGGCCGCCAAAAACATAAGGGAATAGCGGTAATCTTCAACGCGAGGAACCGGGCATCGCACACGCTTTCACCTACTACTCGCCAGTGAGGGTGAAGGCCTGGAATCACTGAATGCCACCTCAAAGGTGGTAACATGCGCGGATCGCCGGCGACTTTAACCCGTCCTGTGCATCTGGGGGTTATAACGCTAGAGATAATCTTTTCTTGGCGGGCTAAAGAAGTCGAGCACCTCTCCAGGCTCTACGACTTCGATGCTATGCTCAACGCCACGAGGAATAGAGTATGAATCGCCCGGACCAATCTCGCCTTGGACATTATCGATCACAATCTCATATTTTCCGGAGATCACATATCCGCTCTGCTCATTCGGATGTTTGTGTAAAGGAGGATTGTCACCTTTTTTATAGAGCATTTTAGTGACCATCGATTCAGGTCCATGCGAGAGCAGGACAAAATCGACACCCAAGAAACTTCTCCTCTGTGCTTCATTCGATTTGACTATCATATCGTCTCCCTGTTCGGCGTGATGTATTACTGCTCTTATTTTACTCATTATACATTTCCTTCGATTTTAATTCCCTAAAATGACAAAAGGCCAACAGTGCGCAAAATGCCTCCTCACGCACGGGTCCATTGCTTATGATACGGCACGAGGTCTGTGATGAGCTCAATGGATTCATTCGATAGCCTTTTTATTCCTTGGCTCCGACGCCCCGATTGATCCTCTGCGGCCGCTATTACCGCTCGAAACGTGATAGAGACAGAGGTCGGGCCGGATCACGACCTTCAGGAAGTTGTCCGCACTTTACTACACCTACTGCTAAGTGTCTGACCGAAAGCTGTAGATACTCCATCCCCACGGAAAGAGGGCAACGTTTGAATCCGCCGGATCTGCGCGGGTCCCGTAAATGACAGATCCCTCTCTGACCCTCTCTGATCGCTTTGCGGCTCAATCAAATCTGTGAGCATTCTCACAAGAAGTTGAAGCATTGCGAGACGAGGCAGACTTGCCCTGAATTAGGGGTCCTGCAATTCGCGTTCGACAACAATCCCGACAATCCGCACCGGCCCTATAATTACCCGTTCGACAGCGTGGTGTACACGGGAACCCACGACAACGACACCACGGCCGGCTGGCTCAACACGCTGTCGGGACCCGACCGCGCGCGGGTCGACGGGGGGCACATCGGCTCATCCAAGCCTGCCGTGGTCGACGACCTTGTCCGGCTGGCATTTTCGACAACCGCGGACCTGTGCATCATTCCCCTGCAGGACGTGCTGGGGCTCGATTCCCGTGCCCGGATGAATACGCCGGGCAGGTCCGAAGGCAACTGGCAATGGCGGTGCGCGAAGGCGGATTTCACGAGACAGAAACTTGAACGTGTGGCTGAATTTGCCGCGATATACGGAAGAAGCAGGCCGGAAAACGGGAATAGCGGGCAACATCGGACACGCAAGGGTTTCTCGCTGGAACATTCTCACATAAGTATCGTCGGCGCCGGTGTCGTCGGCCTTGCCATTGCCAGCCGCTTGAGCGCAGACCACAAAGACATACTCCTGCTCGAAAAGCACGACGGGTTCGGCAGGAAAACGTCGTCGCGCAACAGATGAATCGAGCTCGACTGTAAGCCGCGCAGGGTTGTGACGGTGAGTTCGGCTCCCACAGTCGCCAACTTCGGAGCGAGGGTCCCCGCAGTGTTGTTCGGGGCAATGGGAACTTCCTGCTGCAGAAGGATGTCACCGGTGTCAGGCCTGCGTCGATTTTCATCGTGGTGACTCCTGTGACGGTTTCACCCCGCGCAATCGCCCACTGAATGGGAGCGGCGCCACGGTATTTCGGCAGAGCGAAGCGTGCAGGTTCAGGTTGCCGAGAGGAGGTAGATCGAGCATCCATTGCGGAATGATGCGGCCGTAGCCGACGATAATAATGGCGTCGGGTTTGAGGGCGTCGAGCTGGGCGCGGAAGTCGGCGTTGTGCTTGATGCTTTCGGGTTGGACGATCGGCAATCCTAGCTGCAGGGCGCGTTCTTTGACTGGAGAGGAGACGAGTTCGAGGCCGCGCCCTTTGGCGCGGTCCGGCTGCGTAACCACCAACTGAATGCGGAACCCGGCATCGACCAACCCATCGAGCGTAGGCACGGCGAAGCGAGGCGTGCCGCAGAAAACGAGATTGAGGGATTGAGTCATTGACACATTGAATCATTGATTCATTGACTCAATCTCTCAATGACTCAACTCTTCTACCATTCTCCGGCTTTGACCAGCTTGCGAATTTTGCGCTTCATTAAGTCGCGTTTTAGAGCGCTGATGTGGCTGATGTAGAGTTTGCCGTTGAGGTGATCGGTTTCGTGCTGAAAGGCACGGGCCAGCAAGTCGTCGGCAGTTTTCTCGAAAAGCTTCCCGGTTAAATCCTGGGCGCGGATTGTGACCACGC
>CAVVPU010000270.1:0-19261 GCA_963750015.1 uncultured delta proteobacterium
CGCTGTTCCGGCGAAGAAGCCCCTCTCGACTTCCGACCTCAGGTCCTATCCCGCCGCTTCATCGAGACTTTCCTAGCGGCCTGCCGGTTGGGCAATTAATGGAGCTCGCGTCGTCTCCGACCCGCTTCGCGGGTGCCCCGTCCGACCTTGATCCGGAGGTCGTCTGCTTCGGGTTCTTTTATCTATATTAAATGGTGGAGAGGCAAACTTGTGCCGTCATACTATGTTACCGAGTGAAAGAGAGCTTCGTAGATGCAGCGTTGCGACGTGTGCCTCTGTTCGGTGTTTTCGGACCGGTTTTATAGGTTGGCGGACGACCTATAGGAGCACTTGTCCCCGCGGTAGTAGTTCTGAGTGAGGATAACCGGTTTGTGTTGGTCGGTAGAATAGACGTTTTCCACAAAAATCAAAGGCGACCCGAACCTTACCTCAAGTATTCTCGACAAGTCTAAGTCGGCAACAACCGACTCAAGCCTCTGGTCCAGACTGGCAACCTTTACGCTTGAAGCCTCTTCGAAGACTTGGACAAAATGCTTCGCCTCCACTTTCTCTTTCGTTATCGTTCTGCCAAAGACCGGGGCAATGTAGTGAATATAAAAGCTGAGAGGACTGCCGCCGTGGTTCCTGAGTTTCTTTATGCGCAATACCTTCTGATCCGGCCCCATGGACATGACCTGCTGCACGTGCAAAGGACAGGGGACTATCGCCATGTCGAGGACCTCCAGCTCGAGGGGGAGACTGTCCACGGATTTGACGAGGCGCTCGAAACTGCCGCTCAGCTCAAAGACAACGAGGTCACGCTCGCATTTCTGCACGACTGTCCCGACCCCCCGT
Source organism: uncultured delta proteobacterium (assembly GCA_963750015.1). Classification (GTDB taxonomy): domain Bacteria; phylum Desulfobacterota; class Syntrophorhabdia; order Syntrophorhabdales; family WCHB1-27; genus CAVVNC01. The sequence continues at coordinate 835 of CAVVPU010000270.1, forward strand.
TTTCGCAAAAGCAGCCCATCCCTGGTAAGCATTTCCAGCGCTTTCCGGATGGTAATATCGCTGACGCCGAATTCCTTTCTTAGTCCCTCCGCGGGGGGAATGAGCGATCCTTCCGTATATTCATCTGTCATGATGCGCCGCCGCAACGTCTCGGCGACCTGGGCATAATGAGGCATACGGGTGTCATTTTCGTTCATGTGTGCCTTCTTTATCCGCGAACCCGCCGCTCTTCTTTTCCCACACCGGCGAATTTCCGCGAAGCGGGAAGGAAAAGCAGGTGCAAGTTAAAAAACTATTCTTGAATAGTATTCATAAAGTATAATAGTATACATTAATACTAAAATGACATTCAAGTTAAGCTAACGGCTAGGCAGATAGAAAGAAAATGATACCATGGATCGCCATCCCTCACATGTCGGCGGATCCGGCGAGAAGATGACCTTCGTCCTGTACGGCCTGAGGTCCCGATATTTGGTCGCCAAGGTGACACCATGGCAAGGTGGGAGCACTTATCGAAAAAGAACGCCGGAGGTTCGGAATGGCATCCTTTGAGAAGCTTATCCATCGGCTAGCTATTTGGGGAGCCGTAGTCGGTGCTGCCGACATCGGATTCTGTACGGTCCTCATTATCGCCGGCATCGTTGCACGTGCCTTCGGCCACACCATCCCGGGGACTTTCGACCTCGTGGAGATCGCAATAGTCCTTGTCGGTGCGTATTCCTTTCCATTCTGCGAGATAAAGGACCATCACACGAAAGCGGATGTCGTCATAAATCACCTCTCTTCCCGATCGAGGTCCCGCCTTGCAGTAATTACCACCTTTCTCAGCCTTTCTTTCTGGAGCATACTCCTTTACGCCGGATGGGGCATACTCGTAAGGATGTACGAAGAAGGGGAAGCGACGGAGCTTCTGAAGATTAACGTTGTTCCCTTTCGTGCATTGTGGGTCTTCGCGTTGCTCCTTATGTGCCTCGTTCTGCTCACTAAGTGGATTCATCATATCCATAGGGCGTTCTTCTCAAGAGATGCGGGCAAGGTGTCCGAATGAGCCCCGTGATAATAGGTCTACTTGGTTTTGTCGTCCTCTTTGCCCTGCTCGCTATTGGTACGCCCATTGCGGCGGCTCTCGGCCTCGTAGGTTTCGCCGGCATGTGTCTTCTCTACCCTCTCTCGGGCGCACTGGTGAAGATGGCGACGGTCCCCTTCGAAGTAATCGGTAACTATCAACTTGCCGTGCTGCCCCTCTTCCTTCTTATGGCACAAATTACCTTTGTCACCGGCTTCGGTAAAGACCTTTTCGATCTCGCATCGAAATGGCTCGGTCACCTTCGCGGCGGACTCGGTATGGCAGCAATCGGAGGCGCCACCGGCTTCGCCGCCTGCAGCGGCTCGAGTCTGGCGACCGCTGCCACCGTGGGCCTCGTCGCACTTCCCGAGATGAAGCAATTCAATTACGATAAGAAGTTCGCGGCAGGCTGTGTGGCCGCGGGCGGGACCATCGGAAGTCTCATTCCGCCGAGTGGAATGTTCATCATCTACGGCATCCTTTCGGGGACTTCCATCGGGAAACTTTTCGCGGCGAGTCTGATACCGGCCCTCCTCACCATCGTGGCATACATAGTGACCATCCACCTGCTCTGTTGGAGAAACCCCGGGCTCGCGCCCCCCGTTCCGAAGACCTCTTTCAGGGAAAAAATGCGGGCATTCAAAAAATGCTGGGAGCTTCTCGCCCTTCTCACCTTTGTCGTTGGGGGAATGATCTATGGGCTATTTACGGCCACCGAAGCCGGCGCCGTAGGCGCTTTCGGGTCGGTGGCCCTGGCAGCACTGCGGAAACGCCTCACGTGGTCCGTATTGGGAAAGGCTGCCATGGATACCATAATGACGACGGGGATGATCTACGCCATCATGCTGGGCGCCTTCATCTTCAACTACTTTTGCGCCAAGACGACCCTTCCCGAGGTGGCAGCCGCGTGGATTTCCGGTCTGCACATACCGCCTGCGGCTGTGATAAGCGTTATCATGGTCATTTACTTCTTTCTCGGCATGGTGATGGAAGCTCCTTCGATCCAGATACTCACTTTGCCCGTCTTCTATCCGATTGTCGTGACGACGCTCGGTTTCGACCCGGTCTGGTTCGGGGTCGTCCAGGTTCGTATGCTTGAGATCACCCTCATTACGCCCCCGCTCGGGATGGTGGCGTATATTCTATCGGGGGTCGATGAAGATCTCTCGCTGGCGGACGTCTTCCGGGGAGTGGCTCCCTTCCTCCTCATGGAGCTTGTGACGATGCCGCTCATAATGTTTATTCAACCGATTACAATGTGGCTGCCTAACCTTCTGGCGAGATAGGGTGGTCGTGAGGACGAATAGTCGCAGTTCGGCAAAGTTGAACCATGGAGTGATGATGGTCGCCATCACAAGAGACAAAAAGGGGGAGGTCATTCATGAACGGACAAAATAACATTTTAACCCTTATAGTTGCGGCATGCTTCGCTGCTCTTCTGCTGCCCGGTGTCGCCACGGCTCAACAAGGTAAGGTCATCGAGCTGAGCTACGGGACGCCTGTTGGCATGGACAATCCCTTCAGCGTCGCGGACGTAAAGTGGATCGCCAGGATTGAAAAGGAAACGAACGGCCGGGTGAAGATCAAGCCATACTGGGGAGGCTCGATCATCGGCGGCAAAGACGCCATGGAGGAATTGAGGCAGGATGCGGTGGACATCGCCTTTGTCAACCCCTCGACCTCGAGAAGCGGTTATGCGATCCTCAAGGCAAGTTACCTGTTTTTCTATGGGGCCGATCAAAAAGTCGGCGGAAAGGTCTTCAAAGAGCTGCTTAAGGAGTTCCCCGAGATCGAAAAGGAATATGTGGGACTCAAAGTACTCGCCTGGGGCGGCTCCACCCACCAACTTGTTTCCCGAAAACCGGTCCGCAAGATAGATGACCTGAAGGGCATGCGATTAAAGGTGGTGGGGGATATATCGGCATCTCTCAAGGATCTGGGCGTGGAAGGCATGTCCATATCCGCCGCCGACGTCTACGTAGGTCTTCAGAAGGGGATTCTGGATGGTGTTCTCACGCCGGTCGAAGCCCTCGAGTCGCTCAAGTTCGCTGAAGTGGCCAAATACGTCACCCTCATCAATTTCTACCGGTCCCACAGCGGTACGAGAATGATGAATCTCGGCAAGTGGAACAGTCTCCCTCCCGATATTCAGAAAGTCTTCGAGAACAATATCGAGTGGTACGGCCAGGAGACGGACGCCGAGTTTGACCGTCGCAACCAGCATGCAATAGAGTCCGGGAAGAAGCTCGGCGTCGAATTCATACCCATATCGAAGGAAGAGATGGCAAAATTCTACGTGCCGATGAAGAAGTATGCCCTGATAGAGGCGCAGGGGCTCGACGCAAAAGGGCTGCCGGGCACTAAGATACTCAATGAAGCACAGCGCCTGATCAAGTTGTACAGCAAGTAAGGTGCCTAGTTTACATGCTAAAAGGCCATAGAGTACTGGATCTCACCGACGAAAAAGGCTCCTATTGCGGTAGGATTCTGGGCGATCTCGGAGCCGATGTGATTAAAGTGGAAAGACCTTCGGGCGATCCTGCCCGACGCATTGGCCCTTTCTATCATGATATCCCCGATCCCGAAAGAAGCCTTCACTGGTTTGTATATAACTCCAGCAAGAAAGGGATTACCTTGAATATCGAAGACCGGGAAGGCCGGGCGATATTCAAGAGGCTCAGCGAAAAGGCAGATGTCGTTATTGAATCCTTTGCGCCTGGCCACTTGGAGAGGGTTGGTCTCGGCTACGCGGACTTGGAAGCCTTGAACCCCGAGATCATCATGGTATCCATTACTCCCTTCGGTCAAACGGGGCCCTATAAGGATCGCAAGGCCTCCGATATCGCCATTCTCGCGATGAGCGGACTCATGAGCATCACCGGTGAAAGCGACCGCGCGCCCATTAGGATGTGCCTCGATCAGACCTACTCCCTGGGGGCTGCTCACGGCGCGGTGGGGGCACTTATTGCCCTTCGGTACCGAAGGGTTTCAGGTGTTGGACAGCATGTGGATGTCTCTTTATACGAAGCTGCCGTTCGGGGTAACTACTGGGAACCTGCGCGATGGGAGTTTCTGAAGGAAATCGTCAAGAGGTCCGGTAACCGGTTTCCCCGGGCTGCTGCCAAGGGTCTTCAGTTGTGGCCTTGCAAGGATGGGTACGTGACGTGGCTCCTCACGGGAGGCGTTACCGGCGCAAAACAGATGAATGCCCTCGTCGGGTGGATGGACGAAGCGAACAAGGGCGATATTTTGAAAGCCGTCGACTGGGACAAACTCCATCTCTCTGAGGTTTCTCCTGAACAAATGTCAGCCTGGGAAGAGATCATAGGAAGGTTTTTCCTGCATTTCACCATGGATGAGATAATGGCTGAAGCCGTCAAGAGAAGCATCCCCATGGCAAGCCTGAACACGGTCGACCAAGTTGCAAAAGACAAACAGCTGGCATACAGGGATTACTGGGAACAGCTTCCCATGCCTGAGTCCACAGAAACGGTTGGAATCCCCGCATTCACTTATCTTTCAAGCGTCGGCAATACAAGGGTAAGAAGCAGGGCCCCCCGCATCGGCGAACACAACGAGGAGATTTACATGAACGAACTGGGCTTCACCCGGGAATATGTCGCTTCCCTGAAACAGCAGGGTATTCTTTGAATTTGACTGCTGGAGGCAATTCAACGACGCCCCAGGAGGGTCCTCTGAAGGGAATAACGATATGTGACTTCAGCTGGGTAGGGGCAGGACCTATCGCCACAAAGTATCTTGCCGATTTCGGAGGCTAGGGTCATCAAGATTGAATCGACAAAGCATCCCGACGTCGGCCGGTACAGCGCCCCTTTCAAGGACAATATCATCCACCCGGACCGAAGCGCCTTCTTTCTCCATTCTAATACGAGCAAGCTGAGCATCACCCTGGACATCCGCCATCCGAAGGGCGTGGAGATCGCAAAAAAAATCGTTAAGATGTCGGACATCGTCATGGAAAACTTCGCCCCGGGGGTCATATCGAAGCTCGGGTTGGGATATGAGGAATTGAGGAAGATAAAACCCGATATCATCATGGCAAGCTCAAGCATCTACGGACAAACCGGCCCTATGAGCCGTTTCAGTGGTTTCGGCAATTCGGGGGCTGCCATCTCGGGACATTACATGTTGACCGGCTGGCCCGACAGGGACCCGGTAACCCCGGGCATCGCCTACGCCGATGTCGTTCAGCCCCTCTTTTCTGCGGCCGCCCTGCTGGCTGCCATCGACTACCGCGACAGGACCGGACAGGGACAGTATATTGATTCTACCCAGGTAGAAAGCATGGTTCAATTCATATCACCGGCAGTGCTCGACTATCACGCGAATGGCCGGGTGCAGTCACGCACCGGCAACAGGTCCTCCTACGCATCTCCGCACGGCGTATTCCCGTGTAAGGGGGAAGACATCTGGTGCGCTCTGGCAGTCTTCGATGAAGTGCAGTGGCAGGACCTCTGCCGGGTAATGCAGAATCCGGCATGGGCCCGGGACAGGAAATTTTCGACGCTCGCCTTGAGACAATCCAACGAGGATGAACTTGAGACACTCATCAGCCAATGGACCATCGCATACACTCGAGACGATTTAGTTGACTTGCTTCAAAACGCAGGCATACCCTCAGGCCCTGTACAGGATGCGTCGGACCTCGTTGACCGGGACCCTCAGTTGCGGCAGAGGCAGAGCTTCGTGAAACTCGCCCACCCGGTCATAGGAGAGTGCAACCATCCGACGCCGGCCGTGAAGTTATCGAAAAGCCCCTCACACGTGAAGACATCTCCGTGTCTGGGCGAGCATAACGAATATGTGCTGTTCGAGGTTCTAGGTATTTCTGACGAAGAATTTGTTGAACTGTTAAATGAAGGGGTTTTGGAGTAAACGCGACGAATTGTCACACAATATCAGGTCCGGTGAAGCCCGTGCGAACACTCCTCGTGGGCGCGAGAGAGCATGGAATTTTAGTTTTCTATGCAGCATTGGAGCAAGGTTGCCAATGAATGAGTTTGTTTTTGGCAACGCAGGAGGAAAGATGGGTCCAATGGAGACCATGAAAAGGCACTATGAGCAGCGCGACCTGGCAGCACGGGAATGGAAAGCCGGGGGAGGAAAGGTCGTCGGTTACTTATCCGACGACGTGCCCGAAGAAATGATTCTCGCTGCCGGTTTCTTCCCCTTTCGGATGAGCGGCGATCCTTCAAGCGGCACCGAAGAGGCAGACAAGTACACGGAGACCTTCTACGATCCTTCCGTACGCTCGATCCTGAATATGATGCTGAAAAGGAAGTATGATTTTCTCGATTTCATGATCATCCCCCATGCAAGCGATTCCATCCTGAAGCTGTATCATCAGTTGTGGTGGATACACCGCATTGCCCCGGCGATCACCTTTCCTCCTGTTCATCTCTTCGACATACTTCATCTGTCCGTCTATACAACCGGCCTCTTTGTCCGCGACAGGGTGCGTGAATTGAAGGCCAAGCTCGAAGAATGGTCGGGAAACAAGCTTACCGATGAAGCCCTCTCGCGAGCAATAGCGATAGGGAACGAGAATAAGTCATTACTAAAAAAGGTTGCGGTTTTGAGGGCCGCCGAACCCTCCCGCCTCTCGGGATGCGAGGCGCTCCAGATCATCGGGACATCCGCGTTCATGCTGAAGGAAGAGCATAACAAGCTGCTCGAACAGTTCTTGAAAGGGACCCGCCACTCTCCTGCGGCCCAGGGCGTGCGCTTATTCGTCGCGGGAAGCGACGTGGACAACCTTCAACTGTATGACCTTGTCGAATCCTGCGGGGCCGTTGTCGTCGCCGAGGACAGCAACTGGGGAAACCGATATTTCGAAGATCCTGTCGACGACTCGTGCAGCCCCATGGAAGCAATTGCCGACAGATACCATCTGAGGCCATCCCGTATCAGAATACAATCGATAGATCAGAGGGTCCGAAATTGTGTGAGGAGTGTTGCCGAGGCAGGGGCACAAGGTGCTATCTTTTTCATATACGAGTGGGACCCCGCCCCTGCATGGGACCTTCCGGATCAGAAAAAAGCCCTGGAAACGATGGGCATTCCCACACTCTCGTTCAATGCGCAAAAATATGCTCTCTCGGATTTGGAAAAGGCGGAAATCACGAGCAAAGTGCAACGATTTATCCAGACAGTGCGGGCAGGAGCATGTTAGGCGTGCTGTCCGGCCCACGAGGGTCTTATCACGGGTGCCCATGGCGGAGGTGCATGAATGAGTGAATCAGGACATATGCAGGAGCAACCGGGTGCGGGCGGCAAGAGGAGCGTGAAGCAATTGAGGGTCTCCGCGGAGGCAGTGAAATACCAACGGGACTGGTTTAAGGCGACGCAAAAAAGGCTAGCCGCCGGCGAACCATTCTGCCTCGCCAACGCCGACGCCCCTCATGAGATTTTCCTTACCATGGAAGATATTCCGGTTGTAATGACCCAGTGGTGGTCCGCAATCATATCGGCCAAGCAGATGTCGGGTTACTATTTTGACGGGATGAACGAGAGAGGCTTTCAGAAAGACCTGTGCCGGTATTGTTCCCTGCCTCTCGCGTGCGCCATGGACCACCGTCCCGAGCAGGCCCCCTGGGGCGGGCTTCCCAATCCGACCCTGCTCCTGGCCCAGCTTTCCTGCGATGTACACACGAAAATATTCGAGCAGATGGCCCGCGAGTACAACTGCACCTTCTTTCCCATGGAATACCCTGCGCCCCTGCCCATGTATCCCCGCTGGTGGGAAAAGCTGGAGACGCAATGGGAAGAAGTGATCGGCTCCGATGCCCTGGATCTGAGGGTCGAAGAGCTGAAAGCGCTCATTAGATATCTGGAGACTACGACAGGAAGAGTGTTCAGTTACAAAAAGTTCACCCACATCATGGCCCTGGAAAACGAACAGGAAGAGTACTTTAAGAAGATCCGCCTTCTCCTGGCAGTGACGCGGCCCTGTCCGGTGGGCTTACCCGATCAGTTGGCGGCCACAATGAACCTCCAATGGCATCGCGGCACCCAATGGGCCGTGGACCATACCAGGATGTTTTACGAAGAGGTACAGGAAAAGGTCGACAAGGGCGAAGCGGTCTGCAAAGACGAGAAGGTGCGGCTCATGTGGATCGGCAGAGGACTCTGGCATAACACCGCTTTCTACCAGTATTTCGAAGAGAAGTACGGCGCCGTCTTCACGAATTCCATGTACCTCTCTATCGCCGCCGACGGCTATATCAGGGACTCCCTCGATGATCCCCTCCGGGCGTTGGCCAGCCGTCATCTCTACATGGGATACTGTCTTCGCGACCCCGAATGGCAGCTCAACGAGGCAAGGCGGTACGGGGTCGACGGGGCGGTCATGATCGTTGCCAGCAACTGTATCGACTCGGTGGGGTCCAGGTTCATCGAAATGGTGCTTGAAAAAGCCGGCATACCGGTATTACCCATTTATGCCGATATCGTGGACGCGAGGGAATGGAACGACGAGGAAATACAGGCTCAGGTTTCCCGGTTTATCGAAGAGAGGTGCATGTCCCGATAGGAGGAGGACGACCGCACCGACCGTACAAGATCAATTTGGAAGAAATGGGGTGAAACTGTGTTGGACGGCTACAGAGTACTGGACCTCACCGACGAGAAAGGTTCTTTCTGCGGCAAGATCCTGGGTGATCTCGGAGCCGACGTAATCAAAGTGGAGAAACCAGGGGGGGATGCCTCCCGGCGCATCGGCCCTTTCTACCACAATACGCCCGGTCCGGAAAAAAGCCTTCACTGGTTTGCCATGAACGGAAGCAAGAGGGGGATCACCCTCAACCTCGAAGCACCTGATGGCAGGCAGATCTTCGAGCAACTCGCCGGCAAAGCAGACTTCATTATCGAATCGTTTCCACCGGGCCATATGGAGAAGCTGGGCATCGGCTACGGCCTCTTAAGCGCCCGAAATCCCAAACTGATAATGACATCCATAACCCCTTTCGGCCAAAGCGGCCCCTATAAGGATCATAAAGGTTCCGACATCACCATTCTCGCCATGAGCGGCCTCATGAGCATCAATGGAGACAAGGACAGACCGCCTCTTCGGATGTGCCTCGATCAGTCCTACTATCTTGCGGGTGCCCAGGCTGCGGCAGGAACGCTCCTCGCCCTTCAGGCCCGTTCCATGTCCGGGAAGGGACAGCGCGTCGATGTCTCCATATACGAAGTCGCCGTGCGGGCCAATTACCGCGAGCCCTTCCGGTGGGAATGGGAAAAAGAGAAGACCCCCCGTATGGGTAATCGCTTCGCCAGGGGCGGCATGGGTTACCGGCAGCTATGGCCGAGCAAGGATGGCTACGTGACGTGGATGATTATGATAGAAAATCCCAAGCCGGTACGGGGCTGGGTCGAATGGATGAAAGAAGAGGGAAAGGCAGGCAGATGGGGAGACATAGATTGGGATGAAGTCACCTCCTTTGCGAAATGGAGCCCCGAAGACGTCCAGGCGCTACAGGAAACGATTGGGGAATTCATGGCCACCCACACGACCGAGGAGCTGGAGACCGGCTCCATGAAGAGAGGCTTGCTCCTCTCGCCGGTAAACGGTCTGGATTCCGTGGCAAAGGATGAACAGCTCATCGCCAGGGATTTCTGGAAGAAGATAGAACACCCGGAGCTCGCTGACGCCATTACCTACCCTCGCTTCACCTATCTGACAAGCGCTGGGTCTAATGAAATCAGGTCCCGCGCACCCCTCGTAGGCGAACATAACTCGGAGATCTACGGCATGGAGATGAAATTCTCTGAAGAAACCCTGTCGTCCCTGAAAGACCGTGGAATCATTTGATGTTGATGGAGGGAGGGAATATTGTGACACCGCACCGCGGCGCCTTGGAAGGAATCAACGTGCTCGATTTTACCTGGGCAGGTGCGGGCCCTTATGCGACTAAGTTCCTGGCCGATTTCGGGGCGCGCGTCATTAAAGTGGAATCGAAGAAGCACCCTGACCTAGGACGTATGACTCCGCCCTTCGCACACAATGTCCGCCACCCCGACGGAGGCGCCCTGTTCATCCACACGAACACGAGTAAGCTCAGCATCACCCTTGACCTGCAACACCCGAAGGGCGTCGAGATAGCCAGGAAGATAGCCGGAATTGCCGACATCGTGGTGGAGAATTTCACCCCCGGCGTCATGTCACGACTGAAGCTGACCTATGATGAACTCAGGAAAGTCAAACCCGACATCATCATGGCCAGCTCAAGCATATATGGCCAGACCGGCCCCAAGGCCTCTTTTAGCGGCTTCGGCAACACGGGCAGCGCTATTTCAGGCCATTATATGTTGACGGGGTGGCCCGACAGAGAACCGGTTTCGCCCGGGGTTGCCTATGCCGACGTCGTGCAGCCTGTCTTTACGATAATCTCCATATTGGCCGCCCTCGAATACAGAAGAAGGACGGGAAAAGGGCAGTACATCGACTCGGCACAGGTAGAGACCATGGTTCAGTTCATTTCACCGGCCATGGTCGACTGTTTTGCGAACGGAGAGGTCGAAACCCGGATGGGCAACCGTTCATCCTATGCAGCGCCTCATGGCGTTTTCCCCTGTAAGGGAGAAGACCGCTGGTGCGCCATTGCCGTTTTTGAGGAATCGGAATGGCGGCATCTGTGTCAGGCGATGGGGAATCCCGAATGGAGCAGGAACCCCAAGTTCGGGACCCTGGTTTCCCGAAAAAAACATGAAGATGAACTGGAATCGCTGATCGGCCAATGGACTAAGAATTATGATCGCCATGACCTGATGACGATGCTCCAGGAGGCAGGCGTGCCGGCAGGCGCCGTACAGGACGGGGCTGACTTGGTCGACGGAGACCCTCATTTACAGGCCCGGCGAAGTTTTGTAAAGCTTACGCACCCGGTGGCCGGAGAACGCAACCATCCGACGCAACCCGTCAAACTTTCCGAAAACCCGTCGTATATCAGGACATCTCCATGCCTCGGTGAACATAACGGATACGTTTACAAGGAGCTCTTGGGGTTATCCGACGATGAGTACTGCATGATGGAACGGGAAGGAGTCTTTGAGTAAACCTTCCCCACATCAGCCTATGCGTGACCTCATCCTCATCAACGGGAAGATAATTACCATGGACCCTGCTTTGCCGGAGGCCGGGTCGGTCGCGATTCGGGACGGCAGGATCGTCGAGGTTTCAGTCTCGCCCCATGGGGGCAGGACGTCTGACGGAGTTATGACAATAGATCTGGGCGGCAGGACCTTATTGCCCAGCTTCATCGACTGCCACTGCCACCTCACAGCGTACGCGGAAGGCCTGGTCTCGCTCGACCTGTCGCCACAGGCAGGAGCGGTCTCAATTGCGGCCATCCAGGATAAAATACGCGGTCTCAGCCAGGAGCGCGAACCAGGAACCTGGATACGGGGCAAGGGATACAACGAGTTCTACCTCGCGGAACAGCGCCATCCGAACCGGCACGATCTGGACGTCGCAGCCCCTGCCCACCCGGTCAAACTCACCCACCGGTCGGGCCACGCTCACGTGCTCAACAGCCTCGCCTTGAAGCTCGCGGCAATTGGCGACGAGTCAGGCGATCCCCCCGGAGGGATCATAGACCGGGCGCTACCTGACGGTGCGCCTACGGGGGTCCTCTATGGCATGGGCGAATACCTCGCGCAAAAGGTCCCGGCGATCGACGAGGGGGAAATCGCGCAGGGTTTGGCCCGGGTAAGCGAACGACTCCTCTCCTGCGGCATCACCTCGGTTCAGGACGCTTCTGCCTATAATGATCTCCGCCAGTGGCGGCGCTTTGAAGCATGCAAGATCCGGGGTGTCTTCGCGCCCCGTATAAACATGATGATGGGGTACAGGGGATTCCGGGAATGGAAAAGGAAGCCCTATACGACCCGGTTGGGGATGGAACAACTCAGGGTCGGGGCCGTAAAGATTATCGTCGATGAAGCAACGGGGAGTCTTCACCCGGAACGGGCCACACTGGAGCGGAGGGTCCGGGAGATCCACGAGGCCGGGCTCCAGGTCGCGATACATGCAATAGAGGAATCAGTGATTGAGGCCGCCTGCGAGGCCGTCGAACAGGCCCTTCGCGCCTCTCCGCGGCAGGATCACCGGCACAGGATCGAGCATTGCTCTGTCTGCCCTCCGGCCCTCGCGGACCGGCTCCGGGCCGCCGGTATCCTGGTGTCCACACAGCCGGCCTTTGTCCATTACAACGGCGACCGTTACTTGAAGACGGTGCCTGAAAAGCAGCTCCGCCATCTCTATCCAATAGGCACGATGGCACGATTGGGCCTCATCGTCGCATTCAGCTCCGATGCCCCCATAGCCGACCCGAACCCTTTTGTCGGCCTGTGCGCCGCCGTTACCAGACGTACCGCACAGGAGGAGGGCCTTCTGCCGGAAGAGGGGATAGGCGTGGGTGAAGCATTGCAGATGTATACCCTCAATGGGGCGAAGGCGGCCCACGAGGAGGGCGACAAGGGATCGGTGACTCCCGGAAAACTGGCGGACCTCGTGGTATTGAATCAAGATCCTTTCAACGTGGAGCCCGGCCGCCTGAAGGAGCTTCGAGTAGTCATGACAATCCTGGGCGGACGGATCGCGTGGCAGGGATCCGATCCCTGACGGTCAATGCATCATGCCGGCTACCCGATAACACCTTTCTCTCTGAACTGTCGAATTTTCTTCTGCGAAAATCCTAGGAATTGCTCGAGTACATAATCGTTGTCCTCGCCGGGACCGGGCGCTCTCCTCCAATCCTTTCGCTCGAGGCCTTCGAGCAAAAGGGCAGACCGGTCGGCGCGAGCCGTTCCGAGTGTCGGATGGTCAAGAGACACAAAGAAGCGGCGGAAGGCCAGTTGCTTGTCCTGTGCCACGTCTTGCGCGTTCTGCACGACCCCTGCCGCCACACCGGCACGCTGAAGAAGGTCCACGACCTGCTCCGGGGTGCGGTCGCACGTCCAGGCGTTCATAGTGTCATCGAGCTCCTTTCGATACATTCTCCTTTTCTCCATTGAGGAGAACCTGTCATCCCGAAGCCCGGCCAAGCCCGGAACCATGGACAACTTCCGCCAGTCGTCTTCCCCGTGGACGGTGATAACCGACCATCGATCCGGGCCCAGGCAACGATAGCAGCCGTCGAGATCCCGAATCTTTCCGTCCTCCGGCCTGTCCTCTCCCGTCCTTCGACCGGGCGGTTTCGAGCAGGGCAGGGCCGAGGAGCGTACATAGCGCCTCGTATCCGGAAAGATCGATGTATTCACCCTGTCCGTTCTCGTCCCTCCGTTTCAGGGCGGCAAGGATGGCGAGGGCACCATAGAGACCGATGATGGTATCGCCGTACGCATGGCCGGGGCAGACAGGGGCATCGAGACCCCGTGACGTTTCAGAAACGAGCCCCGAAAGGGCGTGGAAGGTGGGGCCGAATCCTACATAGTCCCTCCAGGGTCCGCTTTGCCCCATGGCGGAAATGCTTGCCATTACCAGACCTGGCCTTACCTTGCTCAGCTCGTCGTAAGTGAGACCCCAGTTAGCCATCACCCTGGGGGAGAAATTCTCCACTACTACATCGGTCCCCGCAACGAGCTTCATGATAATCTCTCGCCCTTCCTGCCTGTCCAGGTCAAGGGTGATGCTTCGCTTGTTCCGGTTCCACGCCGCGTCGTAGATTGTGGCCGTCTCTCTGGCCGCCCGGATAGGCTCGACTTTTATCACTTCCGCCCCAAAATCGGCAAGGATTCGGGTAGCGTAGGGACCGGCGAGCATCCTGGTAAAATCAAGCACCCTTATACCCCGAAGGACCCCTCGGCCCGCATCGACGCCTCCCGCGTCCGACCGCGCTGTTGCCCCTTTCTCCTCCTTCAGTTGTCTGCCATCGAGGTCCTTAAGAAACTGCCTGTCATGCTCTCCGGGTTGCGGCGCCGCCTCGGGCCGGGAGGGCGAGAAGCAACGGAATTTGTACGGGAGGCCGGGAAACGCAGCCGGACCCTCATCGATCCCGACTTCGCAGGCGTTGAAGAATAGGCGGGCAGCAAGTTGAGGACTTTCGAGAACTTCTTCGGGGGTGCACACGGGTGCCCAGGGGAGACGCATGGCCTGTCCAAGCGAAAAAAGTTCTGACTTTGTAAAGCTTTTGGTCCATCGGCCCACCGTCGATAGAATGTGATCGATGTGCGCTTCCCGATAGTGCGGGTCGCGCCACTTTTCTTCCACGAGGTCCTCCGCCTTCCCTTCTGAGGCCATCAAATCGAGGAGGACTTCCCAATTCATGAGCACGGTGAGCAGGACATAGCCGTCCGCGCACGGGAGTAACGCAAAGGAACCGTTGCCGTAAAGGCCGCCCTCCCGGCGGCAGACCGTTCCATCGCGGAAGTAGTCAGCCATCACATGATCGAGGGTGGAGACAACGGCTTCCTGTGCCGACAAATCGATGTGCAGCCCCTTTCCCGTGAGCTTCCTTCCACGAAGGGCCAGAAGCACGGCGACCGCACCGAAGAGTGACGACACGTAGAGGGGCTGCCCTTCCGGAAGGGCACGGGGCGGGCCCGATCGCGGGCCGACGACGTACATCTGGCCGCCGAAGGCAGAAAGCACGGCGTCGCTCCAACGGAAGCCGGCTTTTGGGCCCGACTTTCCAAAGCCGGTAATTGAGAGATGGATCAGACCGGGATTAGAGAAGCTGATGTCGCGAGCGGCCGGGCCGGGCACGTCGCGCCTCCCGGGTGAATGGGCTTCTATCAGCACGTCTGCCCGGCCGATAAGGCTTTGGAGCGCGGCCCGGCCGCCTTCCGGCGATTTCACTTTGATGACCCGGGCCCCGAGGTCTGCGAGGAGCTTCGCACAGAAGCCGGCCGGTCCTTCGGTCAGATCGAGAACGAGCGTGTCTGCCAGGAAGGAATGATTCCCGTAGTCAGGGCGTTTAGCGGTGATCGTCGTGCCTGTTCCCATGGAAGGTCATAGAAGGCAATCGCTCAGATAGAGCACAGTAACACATAGAGAGTACCATAACGATTCTGCAATTTCACTTTTCCTAAGGAGCATAGAGAATACCGGCAGTTTTCCCATCCAAGCCCGCCGACATTCTTCCCGACAGGAAGTCATACACCGTTCTTAAGATGCCGCCACGGTCCGTTAAGAGGAGAAAGGGGGTTCGAGGTGTGGCCGGTCGCATGAAGGGAATACGCCCTATGCGGCGCCCTGCTGCGCGCCTGACCTCTGGCGTACATCGAGTACGCCGGACGGTCAAGGCTGCTCACATTGCATCCACCTATGACGCATCCCCTTCATGCGACCGGCCGGTGGCACGCGGAGCCGTGTCTTTAAAGAGTCCGCGGCTCCGGCCTTCATCGGTTGCACACACCAGCACCAATTGGATAAGGGCGGCGTCCCGAGAGGCCACCAAAGACAAAGCGATGTGGGTTTTGTTTCCCTCGCCCTCGATGAGGGGAGAGGGCAGGGTGAGGGTGGGCGTTCGCTCTTGTTTTCAACTTTCGCGATGTCTTTCTCTCCCCGCTCCCTAGTCCCGAAGGGACGATCCCCCTGCTCCCCTCTGTCCTTTCCGGCTCCGGCCTTCATCGGTTGCACACACCAGCACCAATTGGATAAGGGCGGCGGCCCAATGACAGCCCGGTACCCGCCCTCCGAGCTTGCTATGGGCGGGTGGCCCCGCAAGAAAAAAGGGCAGAAAAAATAGGCCGTTGGTCCGTCACCCCTGCCGCCATGGCGAGCGTGATTCTCAGCGTCTTGTGAATCCGGCAAAAGTTATGGAAAGCTCGCGGGGTCTTGCAATCATACATTTACAGAAGGCGTGGTCGTACCTTTGGCATGATTGCAAGACCCCGCCTGTACTCTTAACCTCCTTTTCGCCCGCTCTCGCTTGAAGATGGCCTAAAATGGGGCCTGTCATGCAGCCGCCTCTCGCTGATAAAGATACTTCTGAAACCCGGTAAAGACCCTTCCAATTTCGTCCGGTCTGCCGAGATCGGCCACTGCATCGGAGATCGAGTTGTGGTATTTCAGGCGGAGTAGAGGGGTGAGTTTTTCCTGATCGAGTTCCTCCACGCCCACGCTCACGTAATGAGAGAGTACAAAATCGAGAAAGACCTGCTGCTTGGTATTGAAGTGGGTCGTGATTATAACCTTGGCATTTTCGGCACGCTCTTCACGCGTTAAGGGCGGTAGGGCATATGCGACATGAGCAAGCACATCGAAGAGGTCGCTCTTCTCGGCGTCAATGATCCTTTGCATCTCCACAAGCTGCTCATGGCCGAACCCCTTTTCGCCGAGTCCCTGCAAAAGTTTCCTCCGCGTATCGGGGGCGCTCCAGAGGGTCCGAAGCTCGGCCTCGTCCTTGAAGAACTCCGGCAGTTTGCCGAAGAGCATTTCCATGAACTGCTGCGCGGACATGGGTGTGCCGTCGGGATGCCAGAATGTGGTGCTCATCATGTGCTGGATGGTCCGCTCCTTGCCATCGGCGAGCTTAACCTTGGCCCTAACCTGCTTCTTGCAGATGCATGGGCGCTTGCCGCATATCGGGCAGGGATCAGGTTCGTAAGGAACCGGGGTCTCCGTCCATCCCGGACCTCTCTTTTCGCATACGCAAGGGTAGCAGCCGCACTTCGCGCAGGGTTCCGGCTCCATGGGCTCACCGTCCCACTCGGGATCGTTGAAATGGTGGTAGGCCTTCACGAAATCGTAGATCGTGAAGTAGTCCTTCCCGTCGTAAAGACGGGTGCCGCGTCCTATGATCTGCTTGAACTCGATCATCGAATTGATCGGGCGCATAAGCACGATATTGCGGATATTGCGGGCGTCCACACCGGTCGAGAGCTTTTGCGAGGTGGTAAGGATCGTCGGAATGGTCTTTTCGTTGTCCTGAAAGTCGCGCAGGTGTTGCTCCCCGACGGCGCCGTCATTTGCGGTAACCCTGTGGCAATAATTAGGGTCCTTGCCCGTCTTCATCTGGTTGACGAGGTCGCGGACGGCCAAGGCGTGAGCCTGGGTGGCGCAGAAGACCAGCGTCTTCTCGTTCTGGTTGATTTGTTCCATGAACAGCTTCACCCGGTAGGCCTCGCGCTCCTTGATCTCGATGAGCCTGTTGAAGTCGACTTCGGTGTAGAGCTTGCCCTCCTCGATCTGCCCTTCAATCAGCGTGTCGTCGGAGGTGTAGACATACTCATCGAGGGTCGTCGCGATCTGCTTCACTTTGAAAGGTGTGAGGAACCCGTCGTTGATGCCTTCTTTGAGCGAGTAAGTGTAAACCGGCTCCCCGAAATAGGCGTAAGTGTCGACGTTGTCCCTGCGTTTTGGCGTGGCGGTAAGCCCGAGCTGCACTGCTGGGGCGAAGTATTCGAGGATCGCACGCCAGGTGCTTTCGTCGTTCGCGCCGCCTCGATGGCACTCGTCTATAACTATAAAGTCAAAGAAGTCCGGGGGATAGTCGCCGAAATACGGGCTGGGTTGGCCGTCCTTGGGTGGGCCGCTCATGAAGGTCTGGAAAATGGTGAAAAATAGACTGCCGTTCTTCGGCACCCTGCCCTTCTTGCGAATGTCTTCCGGGGCAATCCGCACCATGGCGTCCTCCGGAAAGGCTGAAAAGGCATTGTAGGCCTGATTCGCGAGGATGTTGCGGTCGGCCAGGAACAGGATGCGCGTCCGGCGCGAGGGCTCGCGACTCAGGTTCCACCGG
Organism: uncultured delta proteobacterium; assembly: GCA_963750015.1. Taxonomy (GTDB): domain Bacteria; phylum Desulfobacterota; class Syntrophorhabdia; order Syntrophorhabdales; family WCHB1-27; genus CAVVNC01. Next base: position 18,607 of record CAVVPU010000270.1, read on the forward strand.
GCATAAAACAATTTCCAGGCAATTTGAAAGGCGATGAAGGTCTTGCCCGTGCCGGTGGCGAGGGTAAGCAGGATGCGCTGCCGGTTTTCCGCAATCGCCTCCATAACCCGCTCGACGGCAATGTCCTGGTAGTAGCGGCTCGGATGCGAGCCGCCCTTGTCCTCGAAGGGCACGGCCGAAAAGCGATCCCGCCAGGCGTTCGCCTTGACAAAGGTGAGGTTCCAGAGTTCATCCGGGGTGGGATAGCAAGGCGTCTCGCCCTCGGTCCCCTCCTCCATGTCAATGCCATAGATGCCCTGGCCGTTGCTGGCATAGGTGAATCGGATGGCCAACTTTTCCGCGTAGTTCTTTGCCTGCCCCACTCCCTCGGTCAGTTCTTCATCCCACGCCTTTTCGGGTAGGGGACGTAGTTGACTAACGTGACTTGCCATCTCTCAGGGTAACGAATGCCATTTCAAATCTACGCCATTTTCGGAAAGGTTCCTGACGGGGTTTAGGCTTTCAATTCAAAATTGTCTCATCGCGATTCCCTTCATGCGACCGGCCGCACCTCGTACCCTCATTTCTTTGCTTGACGCACCGACCCGGCACTGATTTGAGCTTTTAACTCAAAATTCAAAATTGTCCCCCTTCCCCTTTCGCCTCTTGACGCTCT
>CAVVPU010000271.1:0-5989 GCA_963750015.1 uncultured delta proteobacterium
ACTTTCCATAACTGTCATATGTTTCTTGAAGTCAACCTTGGATTCCAAATGCGTTTGCCCTGCATGGCCACGTCCGGCCCTCTTCCGAAGGCTCCCATACGACCCCCATGGACAAGGGCAGGGACCGGGCCTTAGATTAACAAAAACAGGAGGTGAAGATATGATCTCCGTGGAGACTGTCGAGTACGATGACGACGGGGTGATGTGCGAGGCCTTTGTCGCGTATGATGAGGGGAGGGAGGGCAAACGGCCGGGCATACTCATCGTCCACGATTGGACGGGAGTAGGTCCGTTCGTGCGGGGCCGCGCGGAACAGCTTCTTCCATGGGCTATATCGCCCTTACCGCGGACATTTACGGCAGGGGAGTGCGGCCGAAAACAAACGAAGAGGAGCCGGCCTCGCAGGCAAGCACCGCTCCGACCGCCCTGCTTTGAGAAAGCGGCCCAGGCAGGTTTGAAAGCCCTCAGGGCAACCGCCTTACAGATACGCAAAGGACGGCTGCCATAGGCTACTGTTTGGGGGCACGGTTGTGCTCGAGCTTGCCCGGAGCGGGGCCGAGATGTCCGGCTTCGTCACCTTCCATGGAGGTCTCGAAACCGCCTATCCCGAGGATGCGCGCAACATCAAAGGCAAAGTACTCGTGCTTCACGGCGCAGACGACCCCCTGGTGCCTACGCCTCAGGTCCTGGCTTTTCAGGATGAGATGAGGCAGGCACACGCAGATTGGCAGATGATCTTTTATGGAGGGGCGGTTCACGCCTTTGCCAGGCAGGATTCGGGAAACAACCTTCCAGAGGGGTAGCTTACGATGAAAAGGCAGAGAGGCGGTCATGGAAGGCCATGAAGCTCTTCTTTGACGAAATCTTCGCATAGACGATCAAGTTGAGCGCTGCCTCGAAGCGAAGGGTTGGAGGCAGGAATAGAAGACCTGTTTCGATCGCGCAGGGACTGTAGCCATGACAAAGGGGAAAGAGAAAGCGTATATTAATCACTCATATCATGAGTACACGTCTTCTATTCATCACGGGCCTGGTCTTCCTCGTCAATCTGCCTTTCGGCTATTGGCGGAGCCAGGATGTCCGCAAGTATTCCCTCCAGTGGTTCCTTATACCCCATCCATCTGCCCGTCCCTCTCGTGATCGCCCTGCGGATCTTCGGCGGCCTTGGTTTTCATTTCATCACCTACCCGCTGCTGGTCGGCGCCTTCTTCGCCGGACAATTGGCAGGATCGAGACTCTTCGTCGCGGTGGTTGATTCTTGAACTGAATCAACGAGGTTTCCGCATGTACGCATTTTCTCCACATTGCCATACAGGCTGCGTTTGGAACGTCAATGTGGATGTTCTGCACAAGCTAGCGGTTTCGCGTCCACATTTCCGATAACGAAGAATCGCACAAGTTTAACGATTGGGCTGTCGATAACAAGTTTGCCGGTTAAACGTTCTTGGCGGACTGCATGCATTGCGCTCATCAAGGACGGCCAACCGCTTAAGGGGGCAATTTAGAGTCGCGGCCGCGCAGGAAGGGGGAGGAGGGGATATCTGGTTACTTCGTTCAGTTCAGGTATTTTGTAGAAGAAATGCTTACCTTATAAGCAGCCGCGACTTAATTGCCCCCTAAGCGGTTGGCCGTCCTTGATGAGCGCAATGCATGCAGTCCGCCAGAACGTTTAACCGGCAAACTTGTTATCGACAGCCTAATCGTTAAACTTGTGCGGTTCTTCGTTATCGGAAATGTAGACGCGAAACCGCTAGCTTGTGCAGAACATCCACATCAACGTCCAACGCAGCCTGTATGGCAATGTGGAGAAAATGCGTAGATGCGGAAACCTCGTTGATTCGGTTCAAGAGATCAACCACCGCGACGAAGAGTCTCGATCCTGCCAATGGTTCGGCGAAGAAGGCGCCGACCAGCAGCGGGTAGGTGATGAAATGAAACCCAAGGCCGCCGAAAAATTGGCAGGCGATCGCAGAGGGACGGGCAGATGGATGGAGAGGAACCACTGGAGGGAATACTTGCGGACTCGGCTCCGCCAATAGCCGAAAGGCAGATTGACGAGGAAGACCAGGCCCGTGATGAATAGAAGACGTGTACTCATGATATGAGTGATTAATATACGCTTTCTCTTTCCCCTTTGTCATGGCTACAGTCCCTGCGCGATCGAAACAGGTCTTCTATTCCTGCCTCCAACCCTTCGCTTCGAGGCAGCGCTCAACTTGATCGTCTATGCGAAGATTTCGTCAAAGAAGAGCTTCATGGCCTTCCATGACCGCCTCTCTGCCTTTTCATCGTAAGCTACCCCTCTGGAAGGGTCGTTTCCCGAATCCTGCCTGGCAAAGGCGTGAACCGCCCCTCCATAAAAGATCATCTGCCAATCTGTGTGTGCCTGCCTCATCTCATCCTGAAAAGCCAGGACCTGAGGCGTAGGCACCAGGGGGTCGTCTGCGCCGTGAAGCACGAGTACTTTGCCTTTGATGTTGCGCGCATCCTCGGGATAGGGGGTTTCGAGACCTCCATGGAAGGTGACGAAGCCGGACATTTCGGCCCCGCTCCGGGCAAGCTCGAGCACAACCGTGCCCCCGAAACAGTAGCCTATGGCAGCCGTCCTTTGCGTATCTGTAAGGCGGTTGCCCTTGAGGGCTTTCAAACCTGCCTGGGCCCGCTTTCTCAAAGCAGGGCGGTCGGAGCGGTGCTTGCCTGCGAGCTGGGCTGCCTCTTCGTTTGTTTTCGGCCGCACTCCCCTGCCGTAAATGTCCGCGGTAAGGGCGATATAGCCCATGGAAGCAAGCTGTTCCGCGCGGCCCCGCACGAACGGACCTACTCCCGTCCAATCGTGGACGATCAGTATGCCCGGCCGTTTGCCCTCCCTCCCCTCATCATACGCGACAAAGGCCTCGCACATCACCCCGTCGTCATCGTACTCGACAGTCTCCACGGAGATCATATCTTCACCTCCTGTTTTTGTTAATCTAAGGCCCGGTCCCTGCCCTTGTCCATGGGGGTCGTATGGGAGCCTTCGGAAGAGGGCCGGACGTGGCCATGCAGGGCAAACGCATTTGGAATCCAAGGTTGACTTCAAGAAACATATGACAGTTATGGAAAGTCGAGAAAGAGACGAATAAGGGTTCGAGGTGTGGCCGGTCGGCTGGGAGGAATCGCGATCTGCGGCGCTCTGCCGCACCTCATGCCCATCCGCCGTACATCGAGTACGGCTGCGGTCAATGAGGCACGACAGCCCATCCACACCTCACGATCCCTCCCAGCCGACCGGCCGGTGGCCCGCGGAGCCGTATCATTAAAGAGAGCGCGGCTCCGGCCTTCATAGGATGTACACACCAACACCAATTGAATAGGAGCGGCGTCCCTGGAGGCCGCCAAGAACCGACGGCGTTTAGTCCTTTCCCTTTTTCACTTCCAAATGTTTTGCCCTGTGTGCGCAATACCGGAAGCTTGACCCCACGCGCCGTTCACAGTTATTATAAGTCACCAAATACAAACAATCGGGAGCAAGGCGATGGAAAATAGCGAAGATCTCTACAAGACTCGAAAGAAACGAATCCTCGACGCTGTCGAGCTGAGGGCGCCGGACCGTGTACCCATAACGGCCTCTTTTTACTTCTTCCCCGCCCGTCAGCGCGGCTACACCATTCAAGAGGTGATGTACGATCCTGAAAAGATGATGGAAGTACAATTGAAGGCTACCCGGGACTTCCAGCCGGACCTCGCCCAGAACCCCTTCGGACTGTTGTTTCTCGGTCCGCTCTACGAAGCCCTCGATTATCAGCAGACCCAATGGGCCGGAAGGCATCTCGGCCCCGATGTCCCCTTCCAGTTCGTCGAGGGAGAGTACATGAAGGTCGAAGAGTACGACCATTTATTCTCCGACCCCGTGGACTTCATCGTCCGCAGGTACTGGCCGCGCATATCGGGCGCCCTTAAGCCCTTCGAGAGCCTCCCTTCCTTCACGAACTTCACAAACCTCATGCACCCCAGCTCCTTCGGAATCTTTGCGAGTCCGGAAATGCAGCAGGCCCTCGAGGCGATGAAGAAAGCAGGCCAGGAAACGGCCCGCCTGGGTCTCTACGCGCGCCGGTTCGAGGAAATTGTCCGTGAAGAAGGCTTCCCCTCTCAAGGCCCCGGCAAGAGTCAGGCCCCCTTCGATCTGTTGGGCGATGTCCTTCGCGGTACCAAAGGGCTCATGCTCGATATGTATAGAAGGCCGGAGACCGTGCTCAGGGCGGTCGAGATGATCCTGCCCCTCCAGATCGAAACCGGCATAAAAACGGCGAAGGCGTCCGACAGCAAGCTTGTCTTCATAGCCCTTCATAAGGGGCTCGACGGCTTCATGTCGCCCGAACAGTTCAAAAAATTCTATTGGCCGACCCTGAGGGAGCTTGTAGTGGCCCTCATCAAAGAGGACCTTATCCCTTATCTCTTCTGGGAAGGCGATTGCACTTCAAGACTCCCCTTCATCTCCGACATTCCGCCGGGAAAAGCCATGTACCGGTTCGAGGCCACAGACATCTTCAAGGCGAAGGATGCACTGAGGGACAAGGTGTGCATCAGGGGCAACGTGCCGATCTCCTTGCTCGCCACAGGCACTCCCGACGACGTGAAAGCCTACTGCAAGAAGATTATCGATTATGTCGGCGAAGGCGGAGGTTTTCTCATGGATGCCTCTGCGGGTGTGACGGACGCTAGACCCGAGAACCTGCGGACCATGTTCGAATTTTCCCGGGAATACGGATCACACTAGGTCGTACGAACAAGGGCCGAAAGGACGCATGATCCGTCCTTTCGGCCCTTGTCGATTTCAACTTATGGGGCTCAGCGCCCCCTCGACAGGCATAAGCCTGCCGAGCCTCCCCGCTCAAGCTCGCTTCGCTCGTTGTCTTCGATACCCTGCTGCTTGCAGCAGGGTCAGCCACTCCTTTCCGCTCGGGCTCACACCACGTTTCCCACGTCGTAGCCCAGGCTGGCTTCTTTTTCCCTGAGCTGCCGGATCGCCTTACGAAAGCGCACGTACCTCTTTGCCGACTCGATGATGAGGAGGAAGCCCAGGATCATGAAAAATGCTCCCGTACAGACATAGAGGAGACCGCCGAGAAACTCGATGATCACGAGACCGACCGACGTGAAGGCGAGACCTGTCTGCATGTAGGAGTGCATGGTCCTCTCCCTCGAAAGAAGGGTCTGCTCCTCTGGCATGAGGATGCGTATATCACGTTCTTTTTCCATGCCTCGTGCGCCCCTTTGCACTAGCGAGTCTACGAAAAAGAGAGTCACCTGTCAATACACCAGAAAGTGAAAAGAGGAAAGGGGGGCGAGGAAAAAAGGGAACCATATAGTCGGTTCTTGGCGGCCTCCAGGGACGCCGCTCTCATTCAATTGGTGTTGGTGTATACATCCGATGAAGGCCGGAGCCGCGCTCTCTTTAATGATACGGCGACCCGTGTCACCGGCCGGTCGGCTGGGAGGGATCGTGAGGTGTGGATGCAATTTGAGCCTTGCTGCCCGGATGGCGTACTGAATGTACGTCGGAGGGCGCATGGCGAAAAGTGCGCCGCCGGGTGCCCGCGTGCGGGCGGCACGATTCCTCCCAGCCGACCGGCCACACCTCGTGCCCTCACTCTGTCCCTCTGTCTCTTCGTCAGTCTGACCCGCATGCTCTTTGAGGAAGGCTGCCATACGTTTTTTGAAGCCACCCTTGGATTTCCAAATCCGTTCGCCCTGGTCAATACGCCAAATCCCTTCCTCGAATCTGTTACAATATTCTGTGGCCGGTTTTTTACCTATGTCGAAAGGAGAGATGAAGGCGCGCGGGTGGGAGAGCCTTGACGTGATCCTCATATCGGGCGACGCCTACGTCGATCACCCGTCGTACGGCACTGCGGTGATCGGAAGAGTGCTCAAGGCCGCCGGCCTGCGGGTGGGGGTCATAGCCCAGCCGGACTGGAGAGGCGTTGAAGACTTTGCCCGGCTCGGCCTC
>CAVVPU010000272.1:0-5289 GCA_963750015.1 uncultured delta proteobacterium
GATCGAAACCCAAATCACGTATTTGCGGCCGATGCGGTCGCCCACGGGGCCGCCAACGAATGTGCCCACGGCTACGGCGGCCATAAAGAGGAAAAGGTGAATCTGAGCGGCGTGCATGGAAAGGCCAAATTTGCCCATGAGGTAAAAAATGAGGTAATTGTTGATGCTGGACAAGTAGAAATACTTAGAAAAAATCAAGGCAACCAGAATGGCGATAGAGAGATGCACCTTTCTCGATGAGACAGGGGAGGCAGGGGGACGCATGGGACCGGCTTTCTTGTGGGAGACGAGGTGGCCCTTGTACCAGAGGCTCACCGGCACGAGGATCATGATCGCCGCCAGGGCAAGAATCGAGAACCAGGCAATGCTCGATTGCCCTCTCGGCAGCACGATGAACGCAATGAGGAGCGGCCCGGCCGCGTAGCCGACGTTCCCTCCAACCTGGAACATCGACTGGGCCATTCCGTATCGACCGCCGGAGGCAAGCCTCGCGAGCCGCGACGACTCCGGATGAAATATGGAAGAGCCCATGCCCACGATACCCGTGGCAATAAGGGTCGCGTGAAAGCTGGAAGCAATCGAAAGCAGCAAAAGGCCCACAAGAGTAAAGCTTATCCCCACGGGCAGCGAAAAAGGTTTGGGGTAACGGTCGGTATAGGTACCCACCACCGGCTGGAGCAAGGATGCCGTCAACTGATAGGTCAGAGCGATGAGCCCTATCTGGCTGAAGCTCAGATGAAGCGACGCTTTGAACATCGGGTAGGTGGCAGGCAGCAGGGATTGCATCGAATCGTTCAGCAGGTGGCAGATCCCGACGGAAACCAGAATGAAATAAACGGTCTGTTGTTGTGTGGAAGCCGCAGGTTCCGGATGCACTGTTGCCAAGATGAATTCCTCCGCATTTATTTCAGCTACATTATACTACCACAGCCGCCTCATAGTGGCCGGATTAGGGCCTCATCCCCCATCCGGTCGTACATATGTGTCCAGCGAAGGTCTGCCGCGTGCTGCCCTCCCCCATGCTCTCGCGTCCGCCAATACCAAGGGTTAGCGCGTCCTGAGCCTGCCGGTCAACTTTACGAAAGTGCACGAAATTTGACGGTTTGAAGAAATTTCGGACCACTTTGTATACAAACAAGGTCAGGGGATGAGCTTCATCAAAGCGTGCTGATTCGGAGCGGAGGTCGGGAAAGGGCCGTGCAAAGCGCCTCATGACCATAATTCTCCCAGAGAAGGACGGATGTGTCAAATCGAAATGGGCTTCGGGAGGGGGGGTAAAGAGGGGGTGTATGGGGGGTAGAGGGTAGGTAAAGAGGGGGAAAATCGATTTTTGATTTTTGATTTTGGATTTTTGATTAAGAACCCAAAGCGTGGATATCTCTGTCGCGACTAAAACCCCCGATCCTTTCGCTCTTGTCCATATCAAGGACGACATCGAAAAGGGGCTGAGGCGGAGGGTTGACATCGTGCGGTTCCGGAAAAGAATGAATCCGTTCCTGAAAAGGCGAATCGAAAAAGAGAGCGTCCGTGTTTAACGAGGAACTTGTCCAGGCCATCCTTCTTCAGGTTGTCGGACCTACCTTACTTACCTTGTCGTACTTGCTACGGTGAGCCCAACTGCCAGCAAATCGGGAAATGTAGCGGGAACGTTAGTGGCGGAAGTCGCTTCCGGTGACGTGTTGACGGCGCACACATTCGGATCGGCAGCCGAAGCGCTTCTCCCGCTCATTCCGTCTAACGCCGCCACTGCCAGAGAAATACCTATCACCAAAATGGCTAACCATTTTAATTCTCTCGGGGTATTCATTACCTTTATCCTCCTTTTGTATAGCAAGAGCTGCCTGAAATCCCGGGCAATTGAAGGCCGTCTTTACTCGTGCAGGCTCAACGCTGCATCGATGGGCAGGTCTCCTCTCCCTTCTTCGTCGTTCCCTAGCCTAAATGTGGACTATAATTCCATATTTTAGACATAACGTCTATAGTATAGACCTTACGTTATCTATTGTCAAATAGGGGTAACAAGGCACACGCATTTAGTAGTCCGCCCCCATAGAGGCGGGTCACCCATCAGAGGGCACTCCACTCTTTCGAGACTGCAAGAAATGTTTATACCGTATGCGGCGCCAAACGGCGACAGGATGGTGATACGCGTCTACGTCGGCGTCCTTCAGGTTTTCATACTGCAATTCGTAAGACCGAAAACCTGAAGGACGCCCAAAGTCGTTCCTCTATTTGAGCGGCAATTCCGTTACTTATCGGCAATGGGTGCCATGATTAGCGCATCCACGCCTTTGATGGCCAGGATCCAGGCCTTTCTCTGACCCAGCTTCTTCGTCTCGGGGTCGGTGAATGTGTACACGAGCCATCCGCTGCCGCTTGTCTTTGCGATCGTTATGGCCTCCCTGATGAAATACTTGCCATTCGGGTCTTTGAGGTTCCAATAGTTCTGCCCCACCAAGTTCGGGAAGGCAGGGTTTGCCAGAAGCACTCCCGAATAGTCGGTCATGGTCAGGAACAGATGTCCCTTGCGGAATTCGCCGTTAGGGTTCATCAAGTCCGCACTTCCCTTTTCCTTGCCCACTTCCTGGACGTGATTCGCTCCTTTTATGGATAGAGCCTTCACGTCTTCCTCCACACCTGCCCACGCCGCGTACACGGTACCGAAGACAAGCATCGCCAGAACAATTGCGCCGAAAGCATTCCTCTTCATAAAACTGAATCCTCCAATCCCATGATTCAGGACCGTGGAACCGATCCCTTTAAGGAATGTTCGGACGACCGGACCTCCAACTTTAGCGGGACTTTGTCGATGAAGGAATAGCGCTCAATGAAAACCCCTTGGAGAGAGGAAAAGGCCACGCCATAATCGCCGATGCCACCTTCGTCAAAGACATGCCAAACCAGGCGCGTGGAAGGATCTCGACGGAGTGACGGGCGGCGCGGAAAGTCTCGCCCGGGTGGAGCCGGAAAGAGTGCTCCTCACCGTCATGAAGGGTTTCCGAATAACCCGCGAAGCATTCCTGAAGAATAGAACCCGAGGGCCGGCCAGAAGCGTCGCCATGGAGCTTCGAGACCGTCACGGAAGGTGACTTCACTCTCCCCTCCAAAATACGGAGCCTCTATGGTACCTCGACTCTATCACCCTCATGATTAGACTATGGAGAGAGCTTTGATTGTGCTAACATATCGCCACGGGGGCCAGAATCTATGAATAGAGACGAAATCATAGCTTTTTTGCGCGACTTCAAAGCCCGCCATGAAGACCAGTACGGCATTATCTCGTTGGCGTGTTCGGCTGAGTCGCTCGCGGGGATATCCGCGATGATAGCGATGTGGATATCTACGTCATGACCAAAACTCCTGATCCTTTCGCCCTCGTTCATATCAAGGACGACATAGAAAAGGGGCTTAAGCGCCGGGTCGACATCGTGCGGTTCCGGGAAAGAATGAACCCGTTCCTGAAAAGGCGAATCGAGAAAGAGGGCGTCCGTGTTTGACAAGGAACTCGTCCGGTCCATCCTTCTCCAGGTTGACGAAGCAATTGAGAAAATACGCAGCCGTACAGCCCATATCCACACGGCCGATTATTTCGCCAGCACTCCCCAGGGGATGGAAAAACTTGACGCCGTGGCCATGCTGTTCATGGCGGTCGGAGAAAGCCTCAAAAACATCGACAAGATTACCGGCGGAAGCCTGCTCGCCAAGCATCCGGAGATCGACTGGACCGGGGTCAAGGGGTTCCGCGATATCATCGCCCACCACTATTTCGACATCGATGCTGAGCAGGTGTTTTGGATCTTGAAGCACAATCTTGAGCCGCTTTCCAAGGCGATCAAAGGAATGATTGAAGAATTAGCTGAATAACCCAGTTTCTCCTTCCAAGAGCTTGAGGAGAACCAGCAAGACCTGGTCCCACGAGCTTTCCTGAAGGTGCCCGCAGACCTCCTGACTATTTCCACCTCATCGTCGGCTCTTTCTTCTCTTCGACACACTGCCGAAGGTATGAGTTTATCAGAACTTGATACGGCGTGCCGGTTCGTTTTGATAGTTCCTTGAAATAGGCTATCGTGTCCCGGTCGAGGCGGATAGTTACCTGTGTTTTAAGATCATTGGCGTAAGGGTTCTTCCGTCCTTCCATCTTGTCAAGGTCGTATTCTTTTCTCATCTTCTTTTCCTCCAATAGGTGCTCTCCTCTCTCTTTGTTGCCTTTCTGGCAGAGATGATTCTGATCACGCCGTCAGCATCCCGAAAGGTGTGGCTCACTATGAGCACCCTCAGTTTTGCGCTCAGGCCGAGCATCAAGAAACGCTGTTCAGTCTCCAATGGTCAGGATCATCGTAATGTACAGCGGTTTCATCATAGAACACTGTTTGGGCCTCCTCAAACGCCACACCAGTGTCTTTCTTGTTTGCTGCGGCTTTCTCAAGGTTCCATTCAAATCGTATCATAATTATATCATAATTATAGTGAGGGTGGGCGTCAACAAAAAAGGTAGAAGTCTCCTCATTTGCGAAGCGACGATGAGCCGGCCACCGAGGCCCTGCCTTCCAGGCTTATGTGCTTGGCAATGCGCGCGAGCTTGAAACCCGGCACATCGGGCCGAGCGAGGCCTCGGGGCATGGTCTTCGGCGTCCACTCATAAGTAAGCGACGCCGGCGCCAGACTGTAAAAGCCGAGGATGGTCTTGCTGTCGGCGTCGTCTGTCCGAGAATGGTCTTTGTCGCGCCAAGATCATGGCTCCAACGCGCATAACGCTGAAGGAAATCGTTCAGATCGGCGTCGCCGCAATCGAAAGCCTTGCGATCGTGCTTTCTTGCAGTAGGCCTCTTCGTGCCAAGTCGGAAGGGTCGATGCTTTTTTCGGCATGGCGGCAATAGCGGCGCGAAGCTTGGCATTCGCCGGCCGGCGGACTTTCAAGTAGATCGAGCGCAAGCAGGCTGTCTCTCTCCGACAGTTTGATGCGCTCCGCCTCCTCGATCACGGCTTCCGCCTCGCGGAACGCGGTCCGCGTCACGAACTCCGTCAGGTCCGTATGGCTCAACGCGGCCGCCCGGACAAGACGCGCTTTCACCTCCGGCTTAACCCGGAGATTCATTCTTTCACTGTTTTCGACGGAAGCTCTTGCCATGGCTGTCTCCTAGTTTATTTTGTACTCACATAAAGCGTAAACGATTATTGCTGAGCCAATCAACGTGACCTACAGGAGAAAGCCGGTTGCCAACAGTTGCAGGGTTCTCCAGTTCTGTAATGCCAATGGGGTCAGGGCCTGCAATCACACAAAGATACAAT
>CAVVPU010000273.1:0-13771 GCA_963750015.1 uncultured delta proteobacterium
AAAAGTTGAGGCGATTTGGCCAAGCAGTCTTCCAACGCCGGGCAAATTGCTGTTGCTCAAAAACTTTTCTTCCGGGCGCAAGATCGCGGTGCGCGTCAAGGGTAAGAAGACGGTTGAATTTCAGGCAATCGTCCGCATCGACACGCCTCAGGAAGCGCTCTACTACGCCAACGGAGGCATACTCCAGTACGTGCTGCGGCAGTTGCTGGCGGGAAACGCCTGACACCCCGTGGTGAAAGTCGGTGAGTGGCGGATGAGAAGTACTTTTTATGAATTGTCATCCCGAGCGAAGCGAGGGATCTGTCCTCAAAAGGGTCTATGACAAATTGAACTATGCTTCCAACCGGAACGTGGACTTCGTCCATCTTGGCTGCCCCTTTTACAATATTGTAGAAATCCAGAAGGTTGCGACCCTGCTCGACGGAAAGACGGTCAAGAAGCCCATTTGGATCACTACCAGCCCCCTTACCTACAAGGCGGCGGAGAACATGGGCCTTTCCCAGACTATCAAAAAGGCGGGAGGCCTTCTTATATCGGGTGCCTGCTGCGGGCTCCTGAACGGGGAGATGCCGCCCCCTGCATCTGTTATCGCAACAGACGCTGCCAAGCAGGATTACTACCTCACCGGCATCGTCTACCCCAGGAAGATGGAGGTCTGGTACGGAACCACGGAGGACTGCATCGATGCCGCTCTCACCGGCACGTGGAAAGGCGAATGGAGGTAGCGAAATGGCTGATGAAACGAAGAAGATCATTCTCAAGGGCAGAAAGGTCATCGGCGGTGTAGCCGAGGGCGAGGCTCTCGTGTCAAAAGCACCCCTCATGGGCTGGGGCAACGTGGATCCGAAGCGTGGTATCACCAAGGAGAGGAACCACCCACTCTACGAGGTTCCTTTCAAGGGGAAGGTCCTGGTCTTCACGGAGCCGAGGGGCTCGGGTGGGTTCGTGGGATACGGCCTCTCCCGGCAATTCGGTACCAACCCGATCGCTTTCCTGTACAGAAAAGGAAATAATCTCACTGTATTCGCCGCCATGAATATGAAGGTGCCCACAGTCACCGACTTCGACCAGGACCCTACCGAGGTAATCGAGACCGGTGATCATGTCCTGGTAGACGGAGATAGGGGCATCGTCGAGGTAACCAAACGAAAAGAGTAGACCGGCCATAAATAGAACGCCGGTAAGATTCCCCAGGGGGACGCCCCCGAGCGTGAGCCAAAAGGCTCATAGCCCGGGGGCGCTTTCAATTGGAGGGCCCGCTCTAAAGGGGGGAGTCCGAGGCCTCCTTTGCCGAAAAAGGCATGACAATTGCTTGAGCCTTCTGCGGGAGCGGCGACCGGGCATATGCAGACCGGCCGCGAGCGAAAACAGGCTCAGGAGGGCCCTCGGCCCTTGAGAGAAATACTAAAAAAGAGGGGGCGCCCAAATCATGAACGATTCGTAAGCATTTCGCATCTGTAGACTTTTCAGACGCCCTCCCCACATCACATAACATAAGTCGAAGGATGGCGGCAAAAGGTTACAGATGCGAAATGGTCTTGACAACGTCGGGTGGGCAAAATCTTCCGAAGGGGGAAAACTTTTCCCGGAGGAAGCCAGGGTGATTTGCGCCCCGGCGCTGCACCTGTCCCGTAGAATCTCCTATTATTGCACCATGTTGCACGGATTTTTCGTCGAACGGCACAGCTCTTGCTGTCCGTCATGTTCGTTCGACCAATCAACAAGGCTCGGGGGCGAGCAAGGGAGAACCTCTCATCAATCAAGGAGGTTAACATGAGTGCAATCAGTGGAGTCAGTGGAACAAACAGTCTCTATTACCTGTACCAACTGCTGCAGCAATCGGGTTCCTCATCGTCATCTTCATCCTCGTCTTCGACTTTGAGTCAGCTTTTCGACTCAACGGGTCAGAACGGGAGTGGGTCCATAAGCGAGGGTGAGCTGACGGCATTACTGGACGATGGAGGCATGACGAATTCGGTTATGGGCTCCGGTTCGGATTCGACCGCGTCTCTGATGCAATTACTTGGAGATGCGAGTCAGCTCGATTCGGCGACAGGAACCACATCCGCGGCCGACCAGCTTTTCAATGCAATCGATACGAGTGGGAGCGGCTCTATCAGCAAGTCGGAGTTCGAGACGTACGTGTCGAATCTGGCGAGCCAGTCCGGGAGCAGCACGTCCGGCTCCGGCACCGTGAGCAGCACTTCCAGCTCCGATACCTCGGCGGCTGACCGGCTTTTCGATGCGATCGATACGAGTGGGAGCGGCTCTATCAGCAAGTCGGAGTTCGAGAAGTTTGTGTCGAACCTGGGGAGTCAGTCCGGGAACGGCACGTCCGCCATGTCGGCTCCGCCGCCACCACCACCTTCATCTTCGTCAAGCTCGACGTCGTCCCTGGACAGCCTGCTCGAGAGCCTGGAAAACAGCCTTAGCAATGGCACGAACGGCACTACGACGAGCGGCGCATCGACGAGCGGCTCCACGACGAGTTCAGGCTCAACTACGGATCAGACGAACTCGACGGCCGCATTCTTGGCCCAAATGCTGGAGGCCATAGGCAAATACATGCAGTTCGGACAGACCGCCACGGGCACGTCCAGCGGAGTGAGCGTGACGGGCTAGCCATGGCGCCCGGCTCGAGAAATGACAGCTCGTCTAATAGAAACAAGGGGGCGAACGGTCAATTCTCTCGTTTCACAGCAACCTGGCAGGGTTTCTGAACTTGAGGTCAACCGGCTCGCCCCGAGACTATCCGCAATCAAACGCCCGAGGCTATTGCCATCTATCAAAAGTGGCGGCAATAGCCTTTCGTTTTACCTAATTATGCAGGTTTCCGCCATAATTTACAATACGCGAACCTGTGTCGCCACAATGAAGGGCGGCCCTCTGTAACCTTTTTCCCCGCGTTCGCGACTCTCTCTATATACTATTTACGGCAAGACCACATTCCTTAGGGCCTGGAAGACAGGCGATAAACATTCTTCCGACCCCGGGGATGAAGAGCGCGCTCCAAGGATGGCAGACAGGAAACAATGGCAGAAGTCCCCTCAGACGACCCTGATGACCTCGCCATAGTCCGGCAGGTGGTCGAAGGAAGGGTGAACGCATTCGAGGGCCTCGTCAGGAGGCACGGGGGCTTTGTATCAGCCGTCGTCAAACGACACGTGCCTTTCGACGACGTGGAAGACACGTTGCAGAATGTCTTCCTGAGGGTCTACAAGTCCTTGCCCACGTTCAAGAATAATAGTAGCTTTAGACATTGGCTATCGGTGATCGCCTTGAGGACTTGTCACGACTTCTGGAGAGAACGCTACAGGTATCAGGAATTTAATGAAAGCTCGCTGTCGGGAGAGCAAGCGGCGTGGCTCGGCGCAGCGCTCGTGGATCAATCGGACAGCCTTTTTCATGAGAGGGATTCCCGGAAGGAGGCTGTCGAAATACTCGATGTCGCCCTCGGCAGTCTGTCGCCTAAAGACAGAATGGTTCTGGAGCTCGTCTATCTGGAAGGCAGATCTTTGAAGGAGGCGGCAGCCCTCATGGAATTGAGCCTTGCTAATGTGAAGGTGAGGCTCTTCCGTTCACGGAAGAAGCTTCACAAGCTCCTATCCACAACAGTATTACATGACGGAGGAAGCGGACCATGAAGACCGGAAGGGATGTTCCGGACCGGCTAAAAAAGCTGCTCACAGAAGCATATCGGGCTAGAGAGAGCGTCGAGATCGATGAGGGTTGGCAGAGCAGACTGATGGCCCGTATCAAAGAGATAGGCCCGGTTGAGAAAGAATCGTGTTTCACGGCTTCTTTCGCCCGGCTCGTCTGGAGACTCGTACCCTACACGGCCGCGGTGAGCGCGGGACTGGCGCTGCTGCTTGCCGGACTATACTTTACGACGCAGTATGATGTACTCCAGCTCGCCACGAGAGACGTGGAAGTGCTGATGCTCAAGACAGTGCTGGGTGGCTGAAAGGAGGAGGAATGAACAACTGGAAACTCTTCGTCGGGGTTGTCCTCGTCTTTATTTTCGGAGTGTTAGCAGGACTGCTTCCCGGATTCTATTTCACTCACCGCTTTCCCCCTCCCCCTCCCCCTCCCTCCATGGATCATTCCCACAGGGACGCGATGATGCTTGAAAGACTCACGCGTGATCTCAAGCTGACGGAAGAACAGAAAATCCTGGTTCGGGCAGCTTTAGCCAAGATGGATGAAAGGCTCGATCAGCACTTCCTGTCCATGCAAGGCCAAATCCAGACGATCTTCGATCAGGGCTTCGACGAGATGGAGAAGGGACTTAGCGACGAGCAGAAGAAACGGCTCAATGCCATAAGAGAAGGCATGAAGCATCATAAGGGACCGCCTCCACCCTTCCCCTGATCGACAGAGGAACCGGTCGATGAACCTAGAACAGACCCTCAGGCAGATTGACGGTCAAGGACCTCCCTGACCTTGAGCAGAAGGTTATTCGGAGAAATCGGCTTGGGCACGAAGTCAAAGGCCTCACCGCGTATTCCTTTATTCAGAACGATATCTCCCGTGTAACCACTTACGAAGATCGCTCGGACGTCCTGCTTCAACTCCTTGATTTCGTCATAGGCTTCTTTTCCGTTCTTTATCGGCATAACCACGTCTAAGATGAGAAGGTCTATGAGGTGCTGGTACTCCCTGAATTTCCTGATTGCGTCTTCTCCGTCCTCGGCCTCGAGAACCGTATACCCGTACATGCCCAGGATTTCCCCCGCAATATTGCGAATGTCGGGGTTATCCTCGGCGAAGAGGATGGTTTCCGTACCCCCCCTTATATGGGCGGTCGTCCTTTGCCTGTTCGGGACCTGTCTCTCGATCAGGGGCAAATAGACAAGGAATGCCGTGCCGGCGTTCACCTCGCTTTCGACCACAATGAAACCGCCATGCTGATGTACGATGCCATAGACGATCGAAAGGCCGAGGCCCGTACCTTTGCCCACTTCCTTCGTAGTGAAAAAGGGCTCAAAGATTCTCTCCTTGATCTTTTCATCGATGCCCGCGCCCGTGTCTTTCACCGATATAAGGATATAGCCGCCAGGCTTCCCGTAACCATGGGTACGGATGAATTCGCCATCAACCTCTACCCGTGACGTCTCGATCGTCAGCTTTCCCCCTTCCGGCATGGCGTCCCTCGCGTTGGTCGCAAGGTTAAGCAGCACCTGCCCGATCTGTGTCGCGTCGGCCATTACCGATTCGTCACTGTCGCCGGTGAAGAGCCTGAGATCGATGTCCTCCGGCAGGAGCCTCTCAAGGAGCTTCTGTGTATCTTTCAACAGGTCTTCAACTCTGTAAGGCTTGAGCTCCATCATCTGCTTTCTCCCGAAGGCAAGAAGGCTCTGGGTGAGCTTAGACGCCTTCACCGTACACGAGATGATCTGGTCCACGTAGTTGTGCAGGGGGCTCTTGGGGTCCATCTTCATCTGAAGAAGGTTGCCGTATCCCATAAGGGCCATGAGGATGTTATTGAAGTCATGGGCCACCCCGCCGGCCAGCCTGCCCACAGCCTCCATTTTCTGGGCCTGCAACAGCTGGGCTTCCAGCATCTTCTTGTCGGAGATGTCCATGACCGCCCCTTCCCAACGCTGGATATTGCCCCTTTCATCTCTCACCACGCGGGCGTTGATGGAGACCCAGGCGAGTCGGTTGTCTTTCTGAAACATGCGCGTCTCGAAATTGACGACGAACCCGTCTTCTTCGATGAGCCTCATGAAATCCTTCCGGCGCTCGATAAATGCGCCCGGCTTGTGAGGGGCCTGGTTATCGTCGATCATCTCTTGCGGCGAGCCGTATCCGTGCATTCGAGCGAAAGCGGGATTAATGCTGACAAACCGACCGTTCGAGGCGGTCTGGAAGATGCCCTCCACGGAATTCTCGAAGATGCTTCTATACCTCTCTTCACTCTTCTTCAGGGCCTCTGTCCTTTCGGACACGAGACTCTCAAGGTGTCTCCGATGCTGTTTGAGCTCACCTTCCGATTTCTTCAGCTTCTTCACGCTTTTCTCAAGTGCCCGGTTGACATTCTTGACCTGCCCGTAAAGCTCGAAGCTTTCCAGGGCATCTGCCGCCGAGAACATGGCCGTGGTAAAGAGGAGGAGCATTATGTCGGTAATCTCTTTCTTGTCCTGATCAAGGGCGCCGACGAACATGCCCCGGGTGCGCGACGAGGTTTGCAGGGTATGAAGGACGAGATGATCGACGCCGTTCGTGCCTGCCGCGATGGTCGGTTTCCTTCGCTTCAGGGCCCATGCGAAGGTAGCGTCATTTATCAGAACGTCGACTTCCCGTTCGAAGTAAGCCGCATAATCTTCCTTGTCGCAATAGGCCTGATTGAAACTCGAGTCCCTTTCGTCGACCAGATAGAAACAGACCGCCTTGAAACCGATAAAGGTGTGGGCCCTGGACGCGGTCGTCTCGAGGATGACACGCGGGTCATCCATCTTGTTT
The DNA here is from genome assembly GCA_963750015.1 of uncultured delta proteobacterium. Classification (GTDB taxonomy): domain Bacteria; phylum Desulfobacterota; class Syntrophorhabdia; order Syntrophorhabdales; family WCHB1-27; genus CAVVNC01. The sequence goes on from CAVVPU010000273.1 coordinate 6,466, forward strand.
ACGCTCATCTGGAAGTTGCTCAGGTTCCCGGCTATTTCAACGGCCGAGAGCAGAATCCCTCTCTCTTTGCTCAGGCGGGTGATCTGCTCCTCGAGGAACCTGATCCGTTCAGTCTTGACGACTCTATGTTCTTTCATCGAGGAAGTCTCTCGTCATTTCCTTTACCAGCCGGTCTGTATGGGCCAGGGCCGGCGCAATCACACTTGTCGAGATCCCCAGAGATTCCCATGCTTCCTCGTCGAGGGACGGGACGAGGGTCTCTCCACTATGACCGAACCGAAAACCGATGGCCATGATATCGGCCGCATGGATTATGCTCGCTTCCAAAGGGTCGGGCGCACTCATCGGTGAGTGGTGATACCGGACTGCATGCTGAAGCGCCGGAGGGAATTCCCATCTTTGAGCAAGAGCCCCTCCTACGTCCGCGTGGTCGAAGCCGAGCCGTTCCCTTTCAGAGGCAAACAGAGGCTGAGTCTCTCCTTTCGAGTCGTCCATCACGAGAGCCATGTTTTGGGGCAGCCCCAGGAACATGACCAGCCTGCCGATATCATGAAGAAGGCCGGCGACGAAGAAGCGCTCTTCCGATAGTCCCTTCTCGAACTGGGCCAGGAAGCTCGCAAAGGCACCGCACGCGACCGAATGGGTCCAGAAGCTCTCCATGTCGACAAACCTGTCAGGAATACCCTTGAAGAACCGTGTTGCGAGAATACCGGCTGTGAGCATGGCGATCTCTTCAGTACCGATAAAAGTGATGGCCTTGGCAATGGTGTCGACCTTGGATGGCAGGCCGTAGAGGGCGCTGTTGGCTACTTTAAGGAGCTTCGCCGAAAGGCTCGTATCCTTCGCGATAATGTCGGCCAGATGGGATGCAGAACTGTGGGGATTGTTCAAGGCCTCCTCTATCTGGTAGTAAACCTCCGGAAACGAGGCGAGGCGGATATCGCTCATGAGGCTATCAGGACTGAGAACCTTTTCGCGGCGCGCCTTTTCGGCATCCGCGCATGGGTGCAGATCCGCTCTTTCGGGAAAGGGGTGTCCCGCGGCGCACTTCTTCACAAGGTCGAGTACGCTCAACCTCCTCATCTCCCGCATCATTTCGTGGTGGAGGTTGGAATTCAAAAAGAAGGGCGCCACGCAATCCTCGCACCTCGTGACGAGGCCGGGGTCTATGCCGGAGTGGAGATCATATGCGGCCGCCGCCGTATCGACAGTGCGGACATCAGCCTCTGTGATGCCCCAGCTTTTCATAACTCGCAAATGCTTCTCTTCGACGGCGGTGCCCCTAGGTATAAGAAACCTTCCGGTGGTATCGACGAGGTCTCCGGCAAGGACCATACCGCTCTTCAAATCTTCAACATTGAGCTTTCCCAAGAAACTCCTTTCCTGTGCACGATTGTCTCAAGGAGATTCTCTCCTCCTCTTCCCCGGTGGAATTCTCCTCCAAACCTTGAAGAATTAGCGACGAAGAAGGATTCCCATACCCGGTATAAAGTATTGTCGGTTCATTCCCTTCTTTACTTGAGACATGGACGCTTATTTCAGGCGATAAAAAAAGTTCCCCTGCCGCAATACGAGGCAGGGGAACTAAAGGAAGTCACCTGGTAGTCTGTGCCCGGTTGTGTCTCGTGACTCAGAAAGCAGCAGAGAAGGGTTCCGGTACCTTCGGCAAGGCCACGTAGAAGGTGGCACCCACCTCCGGTCTACCCTCGGCCCACACCGTGCCCCCGTGGAGCCCGACTATCCTCTTGACGATGGCAAGACCCATCCCTGTCCCGTCGAACTCTTCCTCGGAGTGGAGTCTTTTGAAGACGCAAAAGAGTCTCTCCTTATGCTCCATCTCGAAGCCCGCTCCATTGTCTTTCACAAAGTAAACATTTTCTCCTGTCCGTTCGAAACATCCTACTTCGATCTCCCTCGTACTTTTGCGGCCAGAGAACTTGAAGGCATTGGAAAGGAGATTGGTGAGGACCTGGCGTATCATTCGTTCGTCACCGAAGCAGGTGGGGAGGGGAGATATTCTGACCTCTCCGTCCGGATAGATCATCCGCAGGTCCCGGACCACCGATTCCACGAGCCCTTCCATCGACACGGGAGCCTGCCGCATCGCCTGTTTACCAAGCCTCGAATAGGCCAGCAGGTCGTTGATGAGCTGCTCCATCTTCTTGGCGCTCGCACGGATGATGCCCATCTGGTTCACGAACTTCTCGCCGAAGACTTCACCGTACCTTTTCGAGACGATCTCCGAGTAACCGTTTATCACCATGAGGGGGGTGCGCAAATCGTGGGAAACCGACGAATTGAAAGCCTCCAAATCGTCGTTGGCATTCTTCAGCTCCAGAAGTTTTCGTTCAAGCTCTTCGTTGAGCCTCATTATTTCCGTTTCCGCCTGTTTCATGGCCGTAATATCGCGGAGGACGGCCAGCGTGGCCGGTTGCCCCTCATAGGCGGTCGTCACCACCGAAGCCTGGACTGTCCGTATGTCTCCGTCCGGTCTGGCGATCCTGTACTCCACCAAATCGTCGAGAAACTCGCCTCTCTGTCGTGCCAGGGACCGTTGCCGGACTGCCTCCCTGTCTTCAGGAAGGACAAACTGGTCTAGTGGGTGACCCACAACCTCGGAGGCATCGCGAAGACCGTGGATGGTGAGGAAGGCCCGGTTCACGAAAACTCTTTCCGTCTTCACCGTAATGGCAATGCCGTCTGCCACACTTTCGACGACTGCCCGATAGAGCTCCTCATTTTCCAGAAGTGCCTTCTCCACTTCCCTTCGCGAAACGTCGAGCGCTTCCAGATCGGCAACCCGCCTGCGGAGTTCCTCCACCTCGCTCAAGAGAACATCCCTCTCTTTGTCCGAATCATTCATCACGTGTACCTGCGGACCTTAGACCTTCAACTTATTGGGGCTCACGTCGCCTCCGACCCGCTACGCGGGTGCCCCGTCCAGGCTTGCCCTCGCGGACCATCGCCAACGGCGGGAGCTTGGTCCGCGATAGGTTCTTGTCTTTTCTTCCAAAGCCCGCAGAGACTCCCCCTCAAAGACTCGCTTCGCGGCAGTTAATGGGGCTCGCGTCGCCCCCTCTACGAGCAAAGCCCGCAGAGACTCCCCCTCAAAGACTCGCTTCGCTCGTTGCATTAGATATCCTGCTCCTTGCAGCAGGGTATCTAATGTCAGTATACAATACCCGGCTCGCTTGTTCAGAACTTTTTTATCCCGGGAAACCGATTCTATACCTGACGATCAACCTTCCTCTAAGCTGAAGGCTCACTCGTTCCTTCCGTGGCAAGCCCTTGGGGAGAAAGCGCCTGTTTCCTAAAGTTTCTCTCCTCTTTAGCCGATAATCCCGGCAGGGTTAATACGTGTTTGTATTTATGAACAAACAGAGGGCTAGGATGGGCAAACAAGCAGTCTGTGTGGCAGTGGCGACCATGGTCGTCCTCGGTGCGGTCTGCATGGCCCGGGCCGCGACCCAGGCAGAGGCCAAAGGATTGGTCGAGGAAACGGCCGCCTACTGGAAAGCATATGGTCAGGCGACGGCGATCAGGGAAATAAACTCCCCCAGTAGTCAGTTCAACAAAGGTGGTCTGTCGGTCTTCGCGAACTCCATCAACGGCATTGTCCTCGCAAACGGCTCGAACCCGGACGTGGTGGGGAAGAATCAACTGGGAATAACCGACGCCGCCGGTAAGCCTTTCGTCAAAGAATGCGCCGAGTTAGCAAAAACAAAGGGAAGCGGATGGGTCGAGTATACATGGACGAACCCCGCAACCGGAAAGACGCAATCGAGAATGGTCTGGATCCGGAGGATCGAAGGCACGGACGTCTACATAGGCAGCGGCCTGTGGAAGTAGCCCTGTCCCTCGCCTTCTCGAGACCCCTCTTCCCCGAAGCCGCCCCTTTGCGACCTTTTACCGATCAGGGGGCGGCGAGGACCTCCGCTCCGAAATCAAGGCAATCCTTCCTCTGAAGCCTATCATAGTCCTGGTACGGCTCGTTCCGCTTCCGGGCTACATCTTCCTCGACCTTGTTGTCCGCGCCATTGAGCAGCCTTATAGTCAGCCTGCCCGAGAAGACCTTAGTCTTTGAAGGCTTGGCGCCGCAGGCCTTGGAAAGCTCGTCCACATAGCCTTGAGCCCTCGGGGTATCTCCTCCTCCGCAGACTATGTAGAGAGCCTTGATGCGAGGGGAAAAGCGTGAGGCATTCTTGGCAAGATATGCCACAAGGTTGTTTTCGAGCTTGCCCGAGTAAATACCGGAGCCGACAATGATGCCCTCGAACTGAGAAAGGTCGGGCTCCTCCCGGGCGTCGAAGACATTGGCGACGGCTCCCATCCCTTCAGAAATCCAGACGCCCGCGTCGCGCGTCGTCCCGTACCGGGAACCGAAAAGGACAGCCCATTTCCTGTTGGCCGGATGGGGGTAGAACTGAAGGGCGTGACTGTCGGCCCCGGCGAGCAGGGTCGCGCCCCCCGCCAAAGCGACAGCCTTGAAAAAGGTCCTGCGATCCATTATTTTCTCCTTTCTTTAACTTAAGGCGTCCGAAAGCTCCTACTGATCATATACCTCGTGCATCGCCATTATGATATCCTATATCACAATATTAATTGTAGTCCCTTCCAGGGGAGGTGTCATGGGCTCTTCCGATCGAATCATCAGGTCCTCCTGCCGCGGCTGTCACGGTGTATGCCAGGTGCTCGTCCATATGGAGGACGACAGGGTCGCCAGGGTCACGGGCGACCCCGACAGCCCGACCAGCCGGGGCTACCTCTGCCCGAAGGGGGCGGCCGCCCCCGAGGTCCTCTACCACAAGGAGAGGCTCACCCACCCCTTGCGCAGATCGGGAAGACGCGGCGAGAACAGGTGGGAGAGAATCTCCTGGGATGAGGCGATTTCCGAGATGGCAGAGCGCCTCGACCTCATCCGCCGGGAATCGGGATCGGAGTATTTTGCCATGGCCCAGGGCACGGGAAGGCCATACACCGAGTTCACCATGCGCTTCGCCAATGCCTTCGGCACTCCCAACTTCGTCAACCCCGGCCACCTTTGCTACCTTCCAAGGGTCATTGCCAGCCAGCTCACCCTTGGCGGTCTTCCCATAAGCGATATCTATGGCTTCGGGGGCACGACACCTGCCTGCGTCATGAACTGGGGATGTAACCACACGGAAACGGGTGCCGCCGACGGTATGTGCGGATACCTCTTCAAGAGAGCCCTCGACAGGGCCCAAAAGGTTATCGTCGTCGACCCGAGGCGTATCGGCCCTGCCAAGAATGCGGACCACTGGCTCCAGCTTCGGCCGGGCAGCGAATGCGCCCTCGCCCTCGCCATGATCAACACCATCATCTTCGAGGACCTCTTTGACCATGAATTCGTCGAGAAGTACGGCTTCGGCTTCGATAAGCTCGTCGACCATGTCCGGCCCTTCACTCCCGAGTGGGCAGGACCGATCACCCGCGTCGATCCCTCCTCTATACGTGACGCGGCAAGGACCTTCGCAACCACCAAGCCCGCCTGCCTTCAATGGGGCAACGGGGTAGACACGAGCATCAACGGTTTTCAGACCGGCAGGGCCCTGCTCATCCTTATGGGTCTTACGGGCAGCATCGACATACCCGGTGGCAATGCGCTCTGGGTAGCCCCCAAAGGGGTCAAGCCGAAATCACCCCTTGTGGACATGTCCGTTTCCGGCGCTCAATTTCTGCCTCCCGAAAAAAAGGCTCGCCTCATCAGCGGCAACGCCTACCCTTTTGCGCCCAACTGTCATCCGCCCACCTTCTGGAAATCGATGGTGTCGGGCGAGCCCTACCGGGTGCGCGCTATGTGGATCGTCGGCTCCAACCCCCTTGTGACGGCAACCCGGGGGCTCTTCATCGAGCAGGCTCTCAAGCAGCACATGGAGTATACGGTCGTTTCCGATCTGTTTATGACTCCCACGGCCCAGCTCGCCGACCTCGTGCTGCCCGCCGCCCATTGGCTGGAACAGGACGACATCGTCTTCATGCATAAGATATGGTGCATCCTCTCCCGAAAAAAGCTCGCCCAGGTGGGCGAAAGCCGGGATGACAGGGACGTCATGTTCGAGCTTGCCCATCGCCTCGGCCTCAACGACGCCTTCCCATGGCCTGACCGCTACGCCTATCTCGATTGGCTCCTCGAAGAGACGGGGATGACCTTTGCCCAGTTCAGGCAGAAGGATATCCTCTTCGGCGACATGCGCTATGAGAAGCACAAGGAAGGCGGCTTTCACACGCCCACGGGCAAGTTCGAGTTCTACTCGACCATCGCCGAACACGTCGGCCGCCCACCCCTGCCTTCTTTTGTCGAGCCTCCCCTGTCACCGTTTTCCACCCCCGAGCGCCGGAAGGCGCTCCAGCCGCAAAAAAGCCCCGTGCCGGGGAAGGCGCGGGGCTTTAGGTCTACTACAATCTGTCTCGGAGGATGACAGAGTAACCAAATCTTAACACTGGTCTCCGCCTAAATCAATCCTATCTCGAGTAAAACTGTGTTACAAACCCCGTAACAAGGTTCGCGCTGCGACGCCGAAGGAAGCAACTTGTTACCAAACGCGGCTGAAGTCCAGGGGTGCGCGCAAACTCGCAACGCTAAATCGGATTGCGCGGCGAGAGAATTCGAGCGGCGTGGCGCGGTCAGGCCTATGCGGCGCCGGCCGACATCGCCTGGATCGCAGCCGTTTCATCGTCGTAGGCAATGAAAACGGTATAGAGCTTGGTGATGGTGAGCAACTCCTTAACCTTGCCCTGCGCGTGCAACAGCCTGACGTCGCCGCCCTGATTAGTGACCGTGGCATACGATCCGACGATTTCGCCGAGGCCGGCGCTATCCAAATATGTCACATCCTTCAAGTTGAGCAGGATGTTCTTCCGGCCCGAGCCGACCAGGTCTTTAATGGTATCGCGTACCACTCCGGAGCCATCCCCCAAAACGATCCTGCCGGCCAGGTCCACGATGGCCACGTTGCCGGCCTTTCTGACGGTTGCCTTTGCGCTCATTGTGCCTCCAGCCGACTATTGTACACGCAGCGGGGGCCGTCGCGCCGATCCGTGCGCCAGACGCAGAAACGGCCGCCAGTTATAGCGGCCGCTTCGGGAATCATGGATCTTGGTTCGCCGAACGAACTACCGGGACTGGCCGTTACCGCATGGCCAGTCCCGGCTGTCGCGTCGAGATCTTTTGTGCGTTCCTCAGAAGTAGAACTTCGCGGCGATCTGGACGACGCGCATGTTTTGCGCGTTGTTGTACTCCCCAAAGTAGGTTCCGAGAACGCCCGTGCTGGTGGACGTCCGCAAA
>CAVVPU010000274.1:0-16670 GCA_963750015.1 uncultured delta proteobacterium
CGGATAAACTATCATGAGCTAACCGAGAGAGGTAGCCGGGCAATTAAAGGGGGTCTGTCATGTCTGAAACGTCTTTTTCCTTTCGAGAGTTGACTGAAGCGGGCACGGTCGCCTTGGCCGCCCCCCGGTTTCTGCGAGCTACCGACGGTGTGAGGTTATCCTATCGGCGCTATACTCCTGCGGTTCCCCGCGCGGCCCTTCTGTTCTTTCACGGTGGCGGGGCCCACGGCGGAGCAGGCTACCAACACTTAGGCAACGGCCTGCAAAAGGCATTCGACATCGTAGTCTACACGCCTGATCTTCGAGGACACGGCCTTTCGGAAGGATTGCGCGGCGATGCGCCCGATCCCAAACAAGTTTGGGAGGATATCACTTCCTGTATTAAACAGGTTCACGCCGATTATCCTTTTTTGCCGCTATTCCTCGGCGGCCATTCATCCGGCGCAGGGTTGGTCCTCAATTATGCCGGTCAACACGACCACGAACCGGTCGCAGGCTACGTTTTCCTGTCACCCCAGCTTGGCTACGCATCTCAAACAGATCGTCCTGCCCAATCCGCACCCTTCGCCAAGGTTGACATGGCCGCTTTTGTTGCCTACGCCATGAGCGGAGGCACGGTGCGCGGCCATGATTACGCCGTCAAATTCAATTATCCTGCCGAGCTGTTAGCGGCTGATCCCGGGATGGTACCGGCCATTACGGTCAACATGGCCATGGCACTCACCCCATCTTCGCCTCGCGAGCAATTTGCAGCCCTCAATTATCCGTTTGGCCTCTGGATCGGCTCAGAGGATGAATTGTTTGTACCGGAGAAGGTGTTAGCCTTTGCCGATCTTGCCGTGTCTGTCCGATCCCGTTCTCAAGCCGGTGCTATTGCCAACGCAAAACATCTCTCGGTCCTTGTGAGAGCCCATGAAACAATAGGTCCCTGGATGATATCCATGCTCGATAACAAGAAACCCTAAAGACAGGGAAGCCTTAATTTGCAATCCGGCTAGGCACGTCTGAAAACGCATCAACCGCCAGGGGATAGGCGGGCTTCTTCATCGCAGCGTTTTTGATTGAGCGCCGTCCGGAGCCTATCAGTGCCTGCTCATCCAGTCTTCCCAGACATCCCATTGGACCAGGTTTCTCTTTGCATATTCAGTGTGCACATAGGGCTGCATGACGTTTGCTTGAGCAGACCTGAACACGGGGATAACCATCGCGTCTTCCGAAGCCTTTCTTACGATCTCCTGCATGGCCTTCTTCAGGGCCTTCTCTTCGTAAGTGTGGAGGGCCTTGTTGCAGATGGCCAGATACTCGGGCGTCTTTTTGATAAAGTCATAGCGGTACGTGAGGGGTCTCGGTCCGAAGTGCTGAAAGATATCCGTACCGGACGGATGTATACCCGATCCGGCGAGGGCAAGATCATCCCAGCCTCGGGGGCTGAAGAGCGCCGTGGCGTAACGCGCTTCATCCGCGACGTCTATGGTGATCCTGATCCCCACTTCGTTGAGATAGGACTGGATCGCGGTTGCCGCGTCCCTGGAGGACGCCTGACACAGAAGTTTCAGGTCGATTCCCTTGGCATAGCCCGCATCGCTGAGCAGTTGCTTTGCCTTGTCCGGATTGTAGGGTCTCGGGTTGAACCCTGGTATATAAGCGGGAGAAAAGGAAGGAACTATCTGGGTCAGAGGCTCGTATTGGCTAAAACCCACCGCCTTTGCCACCGCAGGCCGGTCGATGGCGTATTCTATTGCCTCGCGGACCTTCTTGTTGGTGAGAGGCGCGTCGGGCGTTCCGGGTTTATTCGAATTCGGAAGAAGGGCATAAAGCATACCGGGTCCCCAGTTGATCTTGAAGCCCTTCTTTTGGAGATCGAGCGCGATTTTGATGTTCGGAACGTCCATCCAGATGTCCATCTCGCGGGCTTCCATCTTCATTGACGCGGTGACGGCGTCAGGAACAAAATCGACGGATATCGCGTCGAGGAGAGGATATCCCTTGCGCCAGTAATTGTCGTTCCGGACGTACTTTATGTAGGTATCGCTCTTGAAATCGGCGAACTTGAAGGGCCCCGTACCTACGCCGTTTTTCCTTGCCCATTCCTTGCCCCCTTTCTCAAGGGCAGACACGGAGACCATCTGGCTGTTATATGCATAGTTCAGCATCGATACGCTCGTGATCTCCGATAGACTGAGTTTCACCGTGTTCGGGTCGATGACATCGATTGATTTGATGAACTGACCGTCGAGTACCCTGCTGGCCTTCATATTGAGGTCGAGGTTCGCCTTCAGGCTCGCAGCGTCAAAAGGTGTCCCGTCACTGAATTTGATCCCCTTTCTGATACGGAAGGTAATGGTCTTGTTGGTCGGGTCAACCTTCCACGATTCAAGCAGGATGGGAACGAACCCGCCTTTCTCGTCCCAGTGCACCAGTCTTTCCGCCCACGGCGTTGCCGCGATGATATCCGCCGGCGCCCACTCCGGCACGTACCCGATGTTCTTGGGAAAGATAATCCTCATTACCCTGAGAGTACCGCCTTTCACGGGTTGCACGGCACCCCGTTGTTCCTTGCCCGATGTCTTGGGAAGGGCTTCTTTTGTCGGGGTCTGGGCCCGGGACGGGCACACCTGCGCTGCAAGAACACATGCGAAAGCCAACGACACCGTCAAGCAGACAATCACCCTCTTCATCTGGACCCCCTTTTAAGAATTCAGCAATGCATGACTAAACCTTATGACCGATCCGGGCACCATTTTTCCGATCTATCCCTTCTCCGGCAAGGGCACTCCCTGTGACAGGAGGCGCTCCCTGAGAAGCCTATAGTCAAGGGCCCTCGGAGTGACGCCATGTTCCAGTGCCAGTGCGGCGCCCGTTCCCGCCGCCTCCCCCGTGGCGATGCAGCACTGGATGGGGGCCAGGATATTATTGGAGAATTGGTCTGAAGAGAGACACCTTCCTGCGACGAGCAGGTTTTCAACCCTGCGAGGCACGAGGGACCTGTAGGGAATGTAGACAAGGGGAGACCGGAGCCCCGCGGCCCACTGCCGGCCGGGAATCACGGCGATGGTATCTTCGTGGAGTCTCCCGGCCTGCACGTCTTGCTCGATAATCGTGTGCTCACCCACCAGCCTTCGGCCGCCCCGCACCCCGACCTGAGAGGCGGTGTCCATGATATAGGCCTTTTCGAAACCCGGCACGTTCTTCCGGAAAAAGTCGCATGTCGTCAGCATCTTCTTCCGTCCGTTCACCTCCACCCAGGTGAGATCTTCCACGTCGAGACCGTTCAAGCCTTGCAGGTTGTTGTCAAACCAGACAATGTCTTCCTTCCAGGTCCGGATGCAGCGGGAGAAGCCCCCGAGCCTTTCGACCTCGCGCATCAACTCGCCGTATTCACCGGGCCTTGATTGTTGAAATGCTCTCAGCGTCTTGAAATCGACGTTTCCCACACGGAACACGAAAGCCAGTGTGGCCGACCTGTCGGTGGGGTCCATGGACGCGTCAAACTCCGCTCCCGCAGACGGCAGCATGTCGCCGTCACCCGTCGTATCGACGACGGTCCGGCCCAGTATCGCCTGTCTGCCCGACTTGCTTTCAAAGACGACCCCCTTAACCGCGTTTCCTTCAACGAGAGCCCGTGTTCCCCAGGAGTGAAGGAGGAGCTTCACTCCCGCCTCTTCCACCATGTCGTTAAGGACGCACTTGAACATCTCGGGATCGAAAAGCACATTGAGCGTGATGCGCTCTTCCATGGCAAAAAAGCGGCATCCGCGAGACAGCCAGTAGGCGACGCGTTCCTTGTCGCCGGACCCGAGCTCCTCCGAAGAGGGATGAACGGCGGAACCGCTCTTATCCAGCCTGTCGACCATTTCCTGGCAAAGGCCGGCAATATGTTGGGTGCCCGTGGCATCACTCATGGGCATGATGAGGATTACGAGGCCCCCCGTTGCCATACCTCCGAGGTGGCCATACCTCTCCACCAGTACTGTATCAGCCCCATTTCTCGCGGAGGCCACCGCCGCCGAAACACCGGCGGGACCGCCTCCCACGACTACAACGTCGGCTTCCCTGAGTACCCTCACTTCTGCGGCAGGCTCTGTAATCATCTTCGATGGTCTTTCATCGACCGCACTCATTCGTGCTCCTCCTCTGGATAGTCCAACTCAGAACCTGAGCAGGTCTTCACGCGTCGTTATCTGTTCGGCCCATACTCCCGGGGAAGGTGGACACACCTCGGCTACATCCTTCTATTTGTGGATTCCCTGCGGCTTGCTGCAGGGAACGCTTTCATTCGCGCTATTAATGGGGCTCGCGTCGCCCCCTCCACTGGCAAAGCCAGCGGAGCCACCCCCTCAATGACTCGCTTCGCTCGTTGTTTTGGATACCCTGCTGATTGCAGCAGGGTCATTCAGTGCCTTCGCCCATGGCTCGTGCGCCGGCGTCAATTCATCTAATACCACCCGCACCGAACGAACGCAAGGAGAAACTCGACCCGATGAGAAACTCGAACCGGTTTGTCTTGCGGGTTTCACACAGCGACTTTTGTCCCGTATTCAGGATTTTGTCTTGAAACCAAGACAAAAGATGGTTTCGTGAGGCACGTGCCGAAACGGGCTGTGAGGCCAAGTACCCGTCAGGAAAGGATTTTGGAAAAAGCCAAGCCGGACCGCGGGTTGGCACGATTTTTGTATTTACCCTCACATCCTCAAGAAAGCTGACTATCAGATACTTTATCAGACCCAAGGAGATGATCGATGAGGTTCGCCAGGCTAGACGATCAGCCACCGCCGGAACAGGAGTCGGAAACGCCCGAGATTTACGATCCTTTCAAGGCCTATCTTCACGAGGTATCGAAACACCCGCTCATGACCAGGGAAGAGGAGAGGGCCACCGCCCTCCGTGCCCGGATGGGGGACCCGGACGCCGCTCAGAAGATGGTCCTTTCCAACCTCAGGCTCGCGGTTAAGATCGCCCTCGATTACCGTGGACAATTCAATGTCCTCGACCTCATACAGGAGGGGAACATGGGACTGGTCCGGGCGGTCGCCAAGTACGACCCCGACAAGGGGACCAGGTTTTCGACATACGCCTCCTTCTGGATACGCGCCTTTATTCTGAAATTCCTGATGGACACGTGGAGCCTGGTAAAGATCGGCACCAAGGACAGCCAGAGAAAGCTTTTTTACAGCCTGAACAGGGAGAAGCAACGGCTGGAAAGGGCCGGCATCACCCCGTCCGCCCGCATCCTTTCCGACAATCTCGACGCGAGCCAGGCAGACATCGAGGACATGGAACAGCGCCTGTATCACGGGGACATCTCCCTTGAGGCGCCTCAGCACGGCGACGGGGATCCCCTCATGGATACCTTAGGGAGCGGGGAAGATATAGAGGACGTCCTGATAAGGAAGGACATGGAGGAAGTGCTGCACAAAAGACTCGTGGTCTTCAAGAAGATGCTCAGCGAGAAGGAGTGCTTCGTCCTCGAACACCGCATCATGGCAGAGGAACCGCTGACGCTCAGGGAAATAGGAGAACGCTTTAAGACGTCGAGGGAGAGCATACGCCAGATACAGGCGCGTGTATCGAGGAACCTAGTCCGAAACCTGAAGTCGAGCGGCATCAGACCCAACGGGTAATAGAGGCAATGCGCGCCTGCGGCGGTCCTTCCTCAAAGGGCAAAAGAGGCCAAGACTATTCGGGACTGCGTCCCGACGAGCAAGCTTTGAGGGAGGCTCGATCCGGCTTTGCCGGTCGAGGCGACGCGAGCCCCATTAATGGCCGCGAGCCCCATTAATTGCAAATTGTAATCAAAAAGGCAGGGTCCTTTCCTCCCTGCCTCTTTGCGTGGATGACTGTCTCTAAATAAGGTCTACTTTCTTCGGGGGTGCTCCGAAAGAGTAGAGCGTCGCTTCTGCGTCTTTGAGGTAGAAGGTGACGAATGTTTCGTCGTCGACTCCTTTCTTGTAATTGTTCACAAGCTGAGGCGCTTCGGTGAAAGCCTGGGCCTTCGCGTCGCGGCTATCGTCGAAGACGACTGCGCCGCGCACTCTGAGCCACGTGTTGTCAGGGCCCATCGCACAGATCTCGATGTCGGGATATTGGGTCATCTGTTTATAGACGTCCTTTCCCTTGCCCGTGCAGAAATAGGCGGTGTCGTTCCTTTTCATCACGAAAGCGAAGGGGCGGACCCTTCCTTTGGTCGCGTCGGACGTTCCCACCATAAAAACCTTGTTTGCTTTGAGGAATTCAAAAGCAGTACTCATACAACACCTCCTCCGTCTTGTTTTGTTGTCTTTCTGCTGATCATACAGAGAACCGCGATAACAGTCAATACATAATACCGCCGAGGGAGAAAGGCAAGAGGATCCCAGGTCAGGGGCCCTTTATTCTTAAGAAGAAGCTCCGGACCCCCGATAATACTGATAGACAGCTATAATTGAAGAAGAAGGAGAAAGACAACTGATGACCATCAAACGGCTGCTGCAACTCTCAGCCATAGCCACCGTCGGAATGCTCGTGCTTATCATGGCAGTGAGCCTCGTCGTGGTGAATGGCACCAAGGCCCGGATCGAAGAGCTGGTCACCGTGGACCAGGTGCGCCTCCTCGCCCTCAATGACATTTACGCCCAGGCCCTTCAGATGGGACAGTCGACCCGGAATTTCCTGCTCAACGGCACCGATAAGGCGGCCGAGGCAAACTACGGGAAGGCAAAGGAAGCTTTCGTCAAGTCCCTCGACGAAGCACTCCGGATCTCGGTGGGAGAGGAACAGAATGATCTTAAGGGCATAGCCCTCCTTGGGCGTGAGGACCAGGAACTCCAGGCCCGGATATGGGAACTCGCGAGAAACGGGAAGAACCAGGAAGCAACTGCCTTTCTAGTGGACAAGGAGACTCCCAAGTGGAGGGAGATGAAGGAGAAAGTTCTTTCCTCCATAGAAGCCCAGAAGAAGAAGGCAGCCGCAAGCCTCGAGGCAAGCCGCTCCCAGGCCCTCTGGGGCACCCTTATCACGGGGGCACTTATACTGGTGGCGATTTGCGGGTCTGTCTTCCTCGGGATCTTCACCTACCGGAGGATAGGCCGTCGTCTGGCCCGGCTGCAGGCCAATTTCGATAGCATGGCAAAAGGAAACCTTAATGTCGCCCTGACGGACGACTACAACGACGAGATAGGGACGGTCGAGAAGAGCGCCCGAGCCATGGCGCGCTCCCTGGGCGACACCATCGGGGCCATCCGCTCCCACGCCGGGGTCCTTTCGGTGGTGGGAGTCGAATTGAAGGACGGCTCGGAAAAGGCCGCCCATGGGGCCAAGGAGCAGGCCTTCAGCGCGACCCAGATTGCTACGGCCGCCGAAGAGATGAGCCAGACCATCGCCGATATCGCGCGCAATGCCGCTTCAGCCAAGGAGACCACCGACAATGCCTTCGAAGCGGCTCAAGGGGGGCAGAAGACCGCCGGCCGGACCGTCTTCGACGTGGAGGGCATCTCTTCGGCTACCCATGAGCTTTCGGATATGATCGCAGGCCTGAACGGAAAAGTGGCCGAAATCGGGAGCATCGTCACCGTTATCAACGACATCGCGGACCAGACCAATCTTCTCGCCCTCAACGCTGCCATTGAGGCGGCCAGGGCCGGCGAGCAGGGCAGGGGCTTCGCCGTGGTGGCCGACGAGGTGAGGAAGCTCGCAGAGCGGACCATAGGGGCAACCGCCCAGATATCTTCCATGATCCAGTTGGTAAAGAGCGAGTCGGACAAGACCACAGATTCCATGGCGGCCGCGGCATCGAAGGTGAGCGCTGCCCTCGAGTCCATCGCTGCCCTCAGCTCATCCCTCGATAGCGTGGTGGCAAACGTACAGAACGCTCAAGGGCAGATCATACAGATAGCCACGGCCGTCGATGAACAGTCTGCCACGGCTGAGGAAATAGCCTCGAATGTGACTGAGACTTCCAATGTGGCGGGCAAGATGCGTCACATGTCGGGGGACGTCATGATCAACGCGCGCTCTTTAGCAATTATCGCCGAGGAGCTGAAAGGGGCGGCAGCCATGTTCGATACGGGCAACGATCAGCTCGAGTTCGATCTTGCGAAGATAAGGCACCTGCTCTTCCTGGAGAAGATCAACGGTTGTCTCGACGGGATCGCCGAGATCCGCTCGGAGGATCTGCCCGATCACCATGGGTGCGCCTTCGGAAAGTGGTATTATTCGGAAGGAAAGGCCCGGTGCAGCAGCCTGGGTCATTTTGGAGCGCTGGAAGAGCCGCACATGCGGGTGCACAAGCTCGCCAAGGAGGCGGTCGATGCGTTTAGTGACGGGAACGGCGACAAAGCCGTGAAGATCCGTGAGGAGCTGGAGGGGGTGTCACGGGCGCTGATCGGATTGATCATGCAGACCAAGCATGAATGCGCCGCGGAGCATGAAAAATAGAGCCAGGGCCGGGGCGCCACATGGCGCCATACGATACCCGGTTACCCGCTTGTGGCCGCGCAGAATGGGAACTATAATCCCCTTGGGAGCATAAAGGCACACAAAAGAAATCTTCGGCACAGGAGGAGGCCGTTGAAAAGCTCCGAAGGGGAGGAGCGGAAAGGCTCGGGCATCGGGGAGAGGTATCACCAGGAGACAAAGTACTCTCCTGGGCGCATGGGCTCTGCCCTTGACTGGCAAAACATGCCGGAGCCGCATAAGAACTATGCCGCCCCCATCTCCACGATCGCATTGCCGGAGCCCCGGATCGACCGGGCGCCAAACGTGTGGGAGGTCCTTGGCAGGCGAAGGTCGACGCGAGCCTTTTTCTCGGACCGGAGCCTGCCTACAGACCTTTTGTCGTCCTTGCTCTGGGCCACCCAGGGGCTTACCGCCAAAGCGGGAGACTGGTACTTCAGGGCCGCCCCCTCGGCCGGGGCCCTCTATCCCATCGAGACCTATATCCTCGCAAGGTCCGTCGAGGGGCTCGAACCAGGAATATACCATTTCAGGCCTCATGCGTTCGACCTGGAGTTCATCAAGAGAGGCGATTTTGCCGGCCTGTTGGCCGATGCCGCCCTTGGACAGGACATGATCCGGCAGGCTCAGGCAGCGTTCATATGGACAGCCATTGTCGCGAGGAGCATGTGGAAATACCGGCAAAGGGCCTTCCGGTACATTTACATGGACGCCGGTCACATAGGCCAGAACCTCTATCTTGCCGGGACTGCGGCAGGCCTCGGCGTATGTGCCGTAGGTGCCTTCTTTGACGACCGGGTAAATGACCTTATCGGGATAGATGGTGCCGAAGAAATAACAGTGTATCTCGCGGCAGTGGGGTGGCCAAAAGCAATGAAGACAGGGTAGAGCCACCAGCCGCACACCTATTTCTCTTTCGTACTGAATTAAGAGGCAAAAGGCCATGAGGGCGCGAGGTGTGGCCGGTCGGATGGGAGGAATCGTGCCGCCCGCAAGCGGGCACCCGGCGGCGCACTTTTCGCCATGCGCCCTCCGACGTACATTAAGGACTTATCCGTAAATAGGAGTCACCTTCCTCCAGCATATGATCGCGGCAGCGAGGTGAAGGAGAGCCTCGTAGCTTTCAGTAAGCTTCTCATATCTGACGAGGAGCTTTCTGAATCGGTTGAACCAGGAATGGGCCGCTTCCACCACCCAGCGTCGATTCTTCCAAGGACGCCCTCGCCCTCGTCTGCGGTTCCTTCGTGGAATCCGTGGTATGTAGCCCTTTATACCGATCTGTTCGCGAACCGCATCGCCATCATAACCTTTATCCGCATACAGGAATCGCTCCCTGCCTTTTGGAAGATCGACGATGAGGGCATCGAGCACGGCAGAGAACTGACTGAGATCATGTCGATGGGCCCCGGTAACGATCAGCGACAGCGGGACGCCACGAGCGTCCACCAGGATGTGCCGCTTGCTTCCTTTTTTTCCCCGGTCCGTCGGGTTAGGACCGGTTGCTTCTCGGGCCAGAGGCGCTTTGATCGTGCTCCCGTCGATGCTCTGCCATTTCCAGGCAATCCCCTCCATCTCATCATACTCCGCGAGGCCTGCGCGCCACAGGGCGAGAAAGAAGCCTGTTTTCAGCCACTGCCTGAAGTACTTGTGAATCGAGCTCGCACTCCCGAACCGTTCCTTGGGCAATGACTTCCACTGGCAGCCTGTCCTGAGCACAAAGACGATGCCTTCGAACACACGCCGCTCGGACATCGGCTTGCGTCCGCCTCCGGGCTTTCTCCTGAATGTCTTACCCGGCTCTCGTTCTCGCTTTGGAATGAATGGTTCCACACGTCTCCAGAACTCGTCGGATACTTCCCATGACCGGACCTTTGCCATACCCACCTCCTGGGCTAAAGTGTAGTATAGCTGGGGGCTTAAGTCAAGTTAATTACGGATAAGTTCTAAATGTGCGGCGGAGCGTCATGAGGTGCGGCAGAGCGCCGCCGGGTGCCCGCGTGCGGGCGGCACGATTCCTCCCAGCCGACCGGCCGGTGACACTGGTCGCCGTATCATTTAGGACCGCGGCTCCAGCCTTCATAGGATGCACACACCAGCGTCAATTGAAGAGGAGCGGTGTCCATGAAGGCCGCGGGAGCGAATTGTAGGTTGCGGTCTTCACCGAGGATTCTTCACATTCGGCCTTTCGGGCCAAGCAAGGAATACGACCTCGATGTTGCAGAAAATATTTTTCCTCCTTAGTATGACTTTTTCGGTGCGATTTACTGTATTATTCTGTTGAACAACCATGGCCCTTCATGGTAAACAGAAAATAAGCCTTAAACAGAATTAAACTCCCATAATTGGCAACGGGCATAGATCGTTCGGGTGAACGGCCGTAGCAGTTGGAAACAGATACGTTTCTTGTGTCATTAGTATGCTCAAAACGGGTGCTGATTGCGAGGGAGGACATGAAACCGATCCGTTATCTGCTTGTGGGGCTGCTTTTTTTGGGAATGATTTCGTCCGCGTCGTGCGGAGGTGGCGGCGGCGGAGGTGGCGGCGCAAACAGTGGGGGAAGCGTAAGCACCGGCACCACCGATTCCGGAAGCAGCGCGCCTCAGCCGTCTTCTGCGCAGGGGACGATAGTATCGGGAACGGTCCAGGCCCCTCACGGAACCGTAGCATTCTCCCCCCGGCTGCGCCTTTTCGAGAAGCTGGCACACTTCCTTATTTCGGATGCTGACGCAGGTCTGACCGGTGTCAGTCCTGTCCCGGACGATACCGTGGTTGAGCTCGTGCGCATCAATGATGCGGGCGTCTCCATCAAAACTTTGGCATCCACAAAGGTCGTCGGTGGGGCTTACTCCTTCGATCTTTCGGGCCTCAATCTGACTTTCGACAGCAGCCTCGTCGTCCAGGTGACGAATCCGGCAACAGGATTCTGTATGCGCGCTTTCGTCAGTTCCCAGAGTGTGAACATAGATCCTGTATCCGAAGCCGTCGTGCGGATAGTTATCGCAAAAATCGCAGCAACTCCCGGTAGCTCCCTGTCCTGTTTTACTCCACAGGAGCTTTCGGATTTCAGGGGAGGCGCCGATGTTCTTACCACGGTCGCGCAAACAAACGCCGGCGGGGGACTCGAAGCGGCAGTGGGAGCAGCGAGAAGCGTCGTTTTGTCCGATGCAAATCTTTCGGCCTTTCTAGACTCTGCCGCCGCACCCGGCCAGACATCTATGGGGCCCGGAGATACAGGCGATTACTTTCCCGTAAACGACGGAAACCGATGGGAAACGAGCGACACAGCTCAACAGACCGGATCGCCTTCGACCAACACGACCGGGATTCTCGAGATCGCAGGCGCAAAAGTGCTCGGTGGTGTCCAGACGATCGTTTTTCGCACATGCGACTCTGCCGGATCTGCCTTGTCCGAAGACTACCGCGTGAAGACGGCCGCGGGTATTATCTATTACGGGAACAACGACCCTACCGACAAGATCACGCCCCAGTTAGGTCCTTATTTTGAAGAACGTTTCCCCTTGCAAGTGGGCTCGACCTTTGAGGCTTTCAACAAGTCGGGGCTCGACTCGGGCCAGGACCTGGATGGCGACGGGATAGATGAACCACTGTCCTTGCAGGCACAGGTGACGGTTCTCGGTTTTGAGCCGATCACGGTCGCGGCGGGTACCTTTCAAAACTGCGCAAAGATACAGACCGTTCTCACGGAAACCCTGACATCCTCCCTGTATGGGTCGCAGGTAACCATGACTGCGACTATAGTGGAATGGTACGCCCCGGGTGTGGGTCCGGTCAAAAGAGAGTACTCTGCATCGGCTCCACAATGGTCGAGCACGTCCAGTTCCTCCCTGGTAGCATACAATGCGGACGGCAGCAGTAATCTTACTACCCCGTCGATTACATCCGTCCAACCGAATAGCCTGGTGAACAACGTTTCACAGGTATCGGCAATTTTCAACCAGGACATGGACCCGTCGACCCTCAACGGCCTCACTTTTACGATTACGAACTCTTCCGACAGCCCCGTTGCAGGCACAGTCAGCTACAGCAACAGAACAGCCACGTTCGTACCCGCATCTTCCTTTGCGTCCGATACTTACACGGCGACTATCTCTACGGGAGTTCAAAACATAGTTGGCGTCCCGCTTTCGAACAGCGATAGCTGGAGCTTTACGCTCGACAACGTTTCGCCGACGGTCCTTTCTTTTACTCCGGCAGACAAATCCACAAACGTGCCCATCACGGCGGCAATAACCGCAACGTTCAGTGAAGACATGGATCCGGCGGGGGCTCCGGGGTGGTTCAACGTGACGGATGCATCAGGTTCGGCGGTCTCGGGAAAAGTCTCCTATGCAAACAGAACAGCCACTTTTGTCCCCTATGTCCTAAGCGCGAATACCAAGTATAAGGTGGGGCTCAACAATAACCAGACACGGGACCCGGCAGGCAATTGGCTTGCTGGTAACTATTCATGGGCCTTCACCACCGGGGCAGGCCTGTTTTTGCCTTTCTCTTCGATCGGGCCGGGAGGCGGGTATCCCTCGGCCGTTGCCGTAGGCGATCTCAACGGCGACGGAAGGAGTGATGTGGTGATGTCCGGCGTCTACGAGGATCAGTTAAATGGTGGGTTCATCTATAAGTTGCTGGTCTTTATGCAGGATCAGTCCGGAAATCTTTCCTCTCCCGTCATGTACGATGTGGGAAAGTCTGCGGTTACATCCATAGCCATTGGCGACATGAATCACGACGGCAGAAACGACATCGTCGTTGGAACCGTGGGTGCGGCTCCGGGCACATCCTCGGGCGTAGGTGTCTTACTCCAGAACGCCTCAGGTACATTCGATCCCATGGTGTTCTATCCCACAAACGATTCACAGCCCATAAGACTGGCGGATCTCAACAATGACGGTCGGCTCGACGTCGTGGCTGTCGGTTGGGGAACGAACACGGTGAGCGTCTTCTTTCAGAACGAGGCCGGCACCCTCGACCCACCCGTCGTTTACAACGCAACTCATACGGGAAACGAGATCATAGAAGTCGGAGATGTCAATAACGACGGTCTGCCGGACATAATCGTCACGAGCGGCAACAATTCTTCTTCCTTGAGTTTTTCGGTACTCCTTCAGAAAGCCGATGGAACTTTCGACACACCCGTACAATATAGCGTCGACCAAGGCACTTTCCTTCAAGGACTCGCTGTAGGCGATGTTAATAATGACGGTCTGAACGATGTTGTGGTGAGCTATATGGACGGCTCCTTCATGCCGAAAATAGCGGTTCTCCTACAGAATAGTTCGGGGAGGCTTTCGGCTCCCGTCGAATATGACACTCAATACAATCCGGGACCGTTGAGAATAGCCGACGTGGAGGGGGACGGTCGGAAAGGAGTGATTGAGCTCCACGACGGCTACAACGAGATAGGTGTTTTCCGGCAGGCCGCCGATGGCAGCCTCATGCCTGAGGAAAGGTATTATATCCCCGATGACGGTGCCGGGAATGAAAGGCTGGCGATCGGCGATATCAACGGAGACGGTCTGAATGACGTGGTAGTAGCAAACACGAACTACGGGCTGCAGGTGCTTTACCATGCGCCCACCGCCACCTCGGCCCCGGGGCTCAGAATGAACAGCCTGTTCTCTTCCGGGTCGTCGAAGATGAAGTCACCGACGTCCGTCTTCGTGGGCACTAAGATAAGGAACTTCTAGTGGCCACGTCACGTTTGTAATGTCGCATAATGTGAGGTGCAGTCTCCCAAACGGGCTTTTTATTTCGCTGGCGGAGGGGAGAGATCAAGAGATACTTCGCCCCTTCCTCACGATCCAGCGCCTCCAGTTGTAGCGTGCCAGATACTGAAGACCCTCGGCCGTTGACCCACTCTTCGAAGCATGTGATGCGAGAAGGCCATCTGGGCCCAGTCCCGAATAGGTAGGAAATTCATCTTCCGTTTCACCCCTCAAGCCACTATCCTGTATTCTGGGCGCTGTTCCTCGGGGCAGTAACTGAAGCAGGTAGCCTGTAGCCTGGGCTTCCAATGCCTCACACACGTTCATTGCCGATTGTAACATTGCATGATGGCAGGAAGAAGAAAAAACGACACTGCAGGGGACTCGATGGGGATGCCCTTCCGATTTTCAGTTTTGCTTCCCGCCCTCCTGGTCGCCCCCGCCTCTACGTGAAAGCCTCTGGGTCTTGCGATCACAGGTTTTCACCTAACATTACGCAAGAATTCCGGCTTCTTGCGTGCAGAAGACGCCCACAACATCAGATTCCGAAGCCGAAGGGGGCATCTTCACCCCCTGCACCTGTCAATCCAACCACTTTCGTCCCACCCTCCCACTTGGGTGGCCCTTCGGGCTTTTGTGTTCACCGTTCCGATGATCTGAAACAACCCTCCTTCCATAACACGAAATCTTCGTGTCCGGGAAAAGTTTTCTCGTGTAGCTCCTCTGGGCTGTCAAAGTCGCAGGAGAAGCTCTGCGTTGGCGTGAGCGATTCTTTCTTTATCGGCAGGGCTCACCGGGAGTTGATCGAGGAATTGGCGCGCCTCCGACATCGAACCATAGGGATAGTCGGCCGAGAATATGATTCGGTGGGCACCGACCTCGGAGAGCAGGTCAAGGAATGGAGGCGTGAAGTTGAAACCACTGATTGTGTAGTAGACGTTCTCTCGCAAATAGGCGGCGACCGGGCGACGCAGTTTCGTCACTGCCATCGTCAGTTGGCGATCTATTCTGGGAAGCATGAATGGAAGGGCCTCGCCTAAGTGGCCAATGATAAGCTGCAAGCGCGGGTATCGGTCGAATGCTCCGCTCAGAATGAGGCGGAGGGTATGGACTGCGGTCTCGATGTGCCATCCCCAACCTGAATTGGCGAGGAGGTTCGTCACCTGTGCTGAGAAGTTTCCCGTATATGAGGCCTCGATTACCGGCCGCGGAGGCGAGGTTGGATGGAGGTAGAGTGGGACCTGGAGTGCTTCGGCGCGCTCCAGGATCGGCCAGAAGAACTTGTCGTCAAGGTAGCGGCCCCTGGTGTGCCCGTCGATCATTGCTCCCTTGAAGCCGAGCTTACTGACCGTGCGCTCCAATTCCTCGACGGCAGCTTCCGGAGACATGGTGGGCAAGCTGGCGAACCCGGCGAGGCGCGTCGGAAAGCGTCGCACTGCGTCTGCGAGGATGTCGTTTGTATCGTGGGCCTTTTTCACTGCCTCGGTCGCGTCGAGTCTGTTGCACGCCGGGGGCATTCAGCGAAAGGACTTGAACATCGATGCCTGCCGCGTCCATATCCGCGATCCTGCGCTCACCGAGATCGGATAGCTTGGCCCCCATCGGCGTCGCTTGGGCCCCTGTGAGTTTCACGAAGTCAGGGGTCACGAAGTGCTCCTCGATTGTAATTGTCCGCATCTTCCTGCCTGACACTTCAGCCGCTTCTGCTTTAGGCACCAGACCCTGGGTAAAACCACCTTTTTGGAGGACATCCGCTGCCAAGAATGCCGTTCCCGTGACGGTCGCAGTTTTCAAAAAATCCCTTCGATCCATCTCCTTTGACATATCCGAACCTCCTCCCAGGCGTTTGTGGGTCTAAGGCAAGTTTACCCCCGTCCGATGAAGGGCATCTTGGTCGCCATTATGGTCATGAACTGCACGTTCTCCTCCAGGGGCAGGCTCGCCATGTAGACGACAGCGCGGGCCACGTGCTCTACATCCATGGTCGGCTCCGGGTTGCCTCCCCCTTTCTTCATCATGGCTACTGACAGCTCAGTCGCCGCGTTGCCGATGTCGATCTGGCCGCAGGCGATGTCGTACTTACGTCCGTCAAGGGCCGTCGACCTGGTGAGACCCGTTATGGCATGCTTGGTGGCAGTATAGGGCGCCGAGTTCGGTCGCGGCACGTGTGCCGAGATGGAGCCGTTATTGATGATACGTCCGCCCCGCGGGACCTGGCTCTTCATGAGCCTGAAGGCCTCTTGGGTGCAGAGAAAGACTCCGGTCAGGTTGATATCGACGACCGTTTGCCATTGCTCGTAGGTAAGATCCTCCAGGGGGACGGAGGGCGCAAAGGTCCCCGCGTTGTTGAACAGGAGATCGAGGCGGCCGAAGGCTTCCCGTGTCGCGGCAAACAACGCTTTCACGGAGGCCGGGTCGCGCACGTCGGTGGGAATTGCCAGGGCCTGCGAGAGAGCGGGCCTGCCTCGGCCGCGGTTCTCTCGAGCAGATCCGCTCGCCGTCCGGCAAGGACAACTCGAT
>CAVVPU010000275.1:0-12848 GCA_963750015.1 uncultured delta proteobacterium
CTGCCGGGGAAAGATAAGGAAGAAGAAGCCGGGCAGGGGACCTCCATGAGGAGACTAAAGACAATGGCAAACATCAGGGCTTCCTCTCCGTGATGCCTTCGTTCCGGATCGCTATGGAGCAGTGTTGTCAGATGACCTTTTCGCACATCCGGCAGGTCTCGGAGAGTAAGCCCGGCGCCGGTCGACGGCCTCGACCTGTTTAACCAGCGGCATTCTTGTCAAAGAAATTGCCGATCACGTGGCAGCGCGACAACTTTAAGCCCGTGACGCATATATACAAATGTGTTATAATGTATATATGCGAAAGGAGGTGCAACCATGGCAAAAGCAATGACGTCGATCAGGTTGGACACCCATCTGGCTGATGAGGCTGCCAAGATACTGGGAGTAAAAAGCAGGACCGAGGCTGTTCATATTGCGCTCAGGGAAATTGTGGCGCTGAGAAGGTTCAAGGCCATGATGACAAAGAACGCAGGCAAGATGGCGTTCGAGGGATTAAGTGAGTAGCCTTATTATCTTCGACACCTCAGTTTTTGTTGACCATCTGCGCACCGGCTGCCACCAGGAACGGATTGACTCCCTCACGGGGCTCGTGAGAACATCAGCGGTGGTGCTCGCTGAGCTTTGGCGGGGGGCGACAAAGCCTGCCGAAAGAGCGTTTCTCAGAGAATTGGAGAAGAACCATCCCATCCTGACCCCAACGGAGAAGAACTGGTCGGAGTCAGGCCAGATACTTGCGAAGATGTGTGCGGACAAAGGGTTTCTGCCAGGCAAACTCCGAGATCTGCATTTCGACGTTTTGATCGCCTTGACTGTGAGGGCAAACGGCGCACGGCTCATCACGTCCAACGCGGGGGATTTTGAGTTAATCCGGGGGTATCGCGACTTCCAGCATGAAATCTGGTGAGATCGTTTCGAATAGCACATGTACATACGAAAGATACGACAGCGAGACACGCACTCGACCTCAAATCAGGATACGCTCGACCTCGTCGAGTGAGACCTGATCGTTGCGGCGGTCGTAGAGGCCGGTTGTACGTGCCGACTCGTGATTGGCCATCTGCTGCGCCACTTCGAGCTTGCCGCCGTTCCTCAAGTATTCCGTGATCCCGGTCGCCCGAAAGCTGTGACAGCCTATTTTCGTGGACACTCCCGCATCCATGGCGCGCCTGCGGATCATGCGGTACGCGTCCGCCTGACTCATGGGCTTATCCGTGAGCTGATTCGTGCGGCCCCTCGCCGTGCGGAAGAGATACCCTTTCCCGTCCGGGCCGATCCGGGCGCCTTCGACGTAGGCATCGAGGTAGTGCTCCAGGTTATGATGGCAGGGCATTTCGTGCCGTTTGCCGCCCTTTTCGTGCAGGCGTACCCAGGTGCGGCGCCCCTGCACGTACCTGTCCTCGACGCGCATTTTGATAACGGCTCCGACGCGCGCGAACGTATAGACCATAAGACCCATGAGCGCCCGGTCCCGCAGGCCCACGGGTGACGTCGTGTCGATTGAGCCGAGCAGGATGCGCGCCTCATCGGCTGTAAGCACCGGCGTTTTACCTTTCCTTACCACGTGCCGCGGCCCACGGACCGAGCTTGCCGGGTTGACCGGGACCACTTGACTCACGACAAGCCAATCAAACAACATCCGTAGTGCCGCGAGCGAAAGCTTGACCGAGGGTGCGGCCATCATTTCCTGCAGGCCTTCGATGTAGGCCGCCACATGCACGGGTCGAACCAGGCCAAGCTCACAGATACCCTGATCATTACACCAGGCAGCGAAGGCTCCCGCCGCGCGCGCGTATGCTTTGCGGGTGTTGAGGTTTCTAATACGGGCGGTGAAGAACTCGACGATCCGCTCGGCGGTCCTCGCGTCGGGGGCAAAAAACGCCGGCAGTCCCGCTCCAATCTCTTTTCCTGACAGCATCAATTCCTGTGACATCTCACCTCCCTCGTCGGTCGTTTTTTATGAATGATAACGTCCTTTATCATACATAAGAACGACAAGGAAAAAAGAGAAGATTCCTGAGAGACGAAGATCGAGGTTCAAAAACCGAGTGAGACGCGATCGTGAAGTATGACAGGGAGAAACACACGACTGACCATCGCTGTCCCTCGTCGACTTCGTCGGAATACCCAATCGGAGGGCACCAAGCCGAATCGAGAAGAATAACGAGGGGAGCCGTATGTTATTATCCACTTTTTGTAACTGTCCTGACTCTCAGTTGTCCTCCCTGCCAGTCGTGCTCCGAGGGGCTTCACTGGCCGGTGTCGGTGGCAACTGGCATATCGTCTAGTGTGCCGATAGGCACCACGCCTTGGTTGTGCCGGCATCGGCGACGACCTCCTCGTCAGTCCTGAAGTCCTCCACCCCACAGGCATCGTAATGAACCATGGCGCTGAGCTCCCTTACATCCTTGGGTATGGGCTCCTCGGCGGCGTAACCGAGGACCATCATGTCGAATATGCGCAATCCTTCGGGAATGCCGATAAGGCTTTTGAGGCCACTTTGCGTCTTCTCATTGGAGACCGCAGAATACCACTGTGAGGCCAGTCCGAGGGAGGTCGCGGCGAACTGCATGGAGAGAAAAGCGCAGGCGAGACTCGCGCGTAAGATATTGTCGACCCTGGCATCGGAGGACCGGACGGCTTCGGGCAGCCCTACCTTTGCCCTCCAGTCGCCGAGCAGTATGATGAAGACGGGGGCGACAGTAAAGCGGCCTGTTTCCGGGGCCTCATCGCGGGGATTGCCCGTGGGCGGTCCGTCCTGCCCAAGGAGGGCCAGGACCTTCTTTCTGAGCTCCTTGTCCGTGATTACCACGAACTCCCAGGGTTGTGTGTGATATCCTGAAGGGGCGAAACGGGCCACGTCGATGATCTTGGTGATGTATCCGTCGGGGATAGGGGTCGATCTGAACCGACGTGTCGTCCGCCTCTTTCGTGCGAGCTCAAGAAGGGAATCGTAGGCGTCGTTCATGGGGAGGCCTCCTTTTTTGTTCAGCCATTGAGATGGAACTGTCCTGCTCATAC
Source organism: uncultured delta proteobacterium (assembly GCA_963750015.1). Lineage (GTDB taxonomy): Bacteria > Desulfobacterota > Syntrophorhabdia > Syntrophorhabdales > WCHB1-27 > CAVVNC01. The sequence goes on from CAVVPU010000275.1 coordinate 3,022, forward strand.
GGTCTCGCCCGCCATCATGCGCGATGTCAGGGCCTTGAAACGGTCGGACGACTCGGCCGTGCCCGCGGTGCTTCGGTCGACCGCGTCGGCCACGCCCTGTACCTTCTCGGCGGGCAGCGTGGCGATCAGGGTATTCTCATCCCACCCGGCCATCCTTCTCGCGCTTATGTCCCCGGCGGTGACGTTGAAGTTGCCCGATACCATCGGATAGGTTATGGCACCCCAGCACATGGATGCCCTCATCTGGAAGGAGGGAGTCTTACCGTCCCAGAACTGGGCGAGCGTGACCAGCCTCGAGACCTGTTCGGCGTTCACGAGGAAGATGACGAGATCGGGTTCAAAAACGTCCTTGTCGGCCGGATAGAAGTAGACCCTGGAGGCAAGGCCGACGGGCGGGATGGCTATCTTCTGGGTCTCGATGCGGGACCTCGTGGCAGTCTTGACGTCGCTCCAGAGTTTTTCTCCCTCCACGAGCATCTTGAGCGGCACTGTCTTCGCCTCGGTGAGCCCGATGTGCGACTTGCCTCCGGGGCAGGCGCAGGTCTCCCCGGAGAGCATGATCACCTTTCCGGAGGCGGCCTCGAGTATCGCCCTGCAGACCGCGTACCGGCCATCGGAGGTCGCTACCGGCGGCTCTTCATCAGTGTACTTTACCCCCACTGCCTGCCTGTCTATCCCCAAGGCGGATCGGATTTTCTCGACGGCTTTCATGGGTGCCTCCTCTATGATATTCTGCGGAATGCTGCATTCGTTCTCTATGATCAATTTTATTCGATAGGCCGGGACTTTTCAATCTTCTTCACCGCCTTATTGAGAGACGCCAAATCCTTCCTGGGGGCATCCTGGACAAAACAACGTTATCGAGAAGGCATCCCCTTCTTGCCCTACTATCAATCCCTTTTCGTGCGCGGTTCATCATCCTCCGGGCGGGCGATGCTTGTCTTTCGACCTTAGATCGCTGAACCCTCAGTCCACCTCCGCACCCTTGTGACCGTGGAGACTTTGGGCAAAGGGACTTCACTGCTTCGACGCATCTTTGACCCGCTCCTGCTCTTCTTCGTAGAAGCTCAGCCAGTGTCTGAAATTGTCGGCCGTTTCGACATGTCCATATTCTTGAATGACCGTCTCCAGGCTATCGTTGAGAATGTCCGCGACCACGGCATACGCCTTGGGGTTGCTCTTGAGGTACGAATGGGCGACGATATGACGGAACGCGTGGGGACCGAATCCGCCGGGGGCAAGCTCGTCAGGCACGAAGACCCTCGTCAATTTCTGGACCAGATAGCTCAGATTCCTCTGGCTGATTCCCGGTCTCGTCACATGCTCGTTATTGCCGTTCGGTCGGGGGAGAAAAAGCACGTCGCACCCGTCCGCGTCCTTGAGGTATCGGCGAAAGGCAAGATACTGCTCTATGTACTCATTGCAGTCGGGAGGGAGAGGCACCGTGTAGTCTTTGTCGGTGGGTCCGAAATACCAGTTCTTGAACTCGTCCCGTCTGATCCTTATGTACCACACCTCGTTGGCCCTTTGAAGATGGCCCGTGTTGTCGCGCCTCCAGGTCATCTCCACTATGTTCCTCACTCGCAGCGGGTTGACCGACAAAAGCTTGATCAACAGAAGATCCCGGTACTTTACCGCCCGTGCCAGGCCCGAGGCTGACTTCTCGTCTCCCTTGCGACGCTTCTTCATCTCCTCTATGAACGCGAAGAGGACTTCCATCGGATGGTCCAGCCTGAGAATGGCTTGTAGGTTGTATTCGGGGTCCCTCGATTTCCGTATCGATTTACTGTGCCGCAGATCACGAAGGATGGCGTCGTACTGGAGGAAGCCATGCTCGCACCAGGCTGCCCACCATGTCCCGTTCTTTCGGCCATGCCCGTTGGGAAACGTCTTGATCCATTGGCGCCAGTCGTCGGTGAAGGTCACTTTATGGGCGAACAGCTCCGGATGCTGTCTCAGATACCCCGTTCCTTCGCGGGTCAACTGGCGACAGAATCTGAGAATGATCACGACCTGATGGTGGTAAATGCCATCGGCCCGTTCTACCACGAAATCGTTAATGTAGCGTATGACAAAGGAGGGCACCGAAAAGAGAGCCATCGATAGTCGCGTGATCGGAAGAGCGAGACCGCTGTCTCTCTTGTCCTCTGATTTCTCCATGTGGAGATATCCCATGAACAGGCCCACGAATTTGACCTGGAGGTCACCCGTACTGCACACGCGGCCTGGTCTCACCGTCCATCGTCCCTGGGGCTTTCTCCGTTCTTCGGTAAGGATCTTTGTCGTCTTGAACCGGTAGAAGTCCTCCCACTCCATCTTCAGGGCGGGAACCGTGCTCACCTTGATCGCATAGCGTTTCCCCAGGTTGCGGGCGAGTCTTTTGGCATAGGGCGAGTAACATGACCTGGCATTGAGACGCGTGTTCACTCCCGTGATAAAATCGGGGATTCGACAGACAAGGGTGCCGCGTCGGACCTGGAGGAGGTCTTCGAGCTGCTCCACCACGGGCATCTTTCGTGGGTCGGGCACATGTTTGTTTCGCACCCACCTATACAGGCGAAACGCGACAGTTGCATGCTGTTCGCCTGTTTTTTCGCATATCGTCGTCGCGAGGGTCCAGACCGTTGTCCTCGATTGCTCTATAAGTTGCCGCAGAGCATCCCCGAAATCGCGAGGCAGCTCGCCAAGGGTCAGCCTTTTTGCATCCGCCTCCCATGAGCGGAGTATGCGGCCGGTCCGATCCTGGTAGGCCTTCGTCGGCTTTGACGCCACGAACGTATCCAGATCCGCCGCGAAAGTACCGTTGAAGAAGACCTCCGGCACGGGCGTCTGCCAGTTCTTCCCGACGGATGTCAGGAAACCGTCCATTGTGACGCGATGCTGCTTTCTTGAGTAATCCCCGAGCTTTTTCGCATGGGCTTTATCCAAGGCACTCATAGCAGGAACTTTCATGGTCACCTCTCGTAAGATGTGCGGGCAGTGCTCACATTGCCCGGTGGAACGGTCTCTCAGTTTACAACTTGTTTACCACTTGTAATAGTGATATTCTAATTAAGTTGTAAACTGATCGTGAGGGTAACCGTGGATGTGAAGGCTCTGATTCTCAAGAAACTCAAGAAAGAACGGGAGGTGAGGGCATCGGATATTGCCCGGGAGACCGGCTTTTCCAGGGTTTACGTGCACAGGATAGTGAAGTCTCTGGTCGACGACGGGGTCCTGGTGCTCATCGGAAAGGCGAATCAGGCGAGGTATGTCGCGGCGGACAAGGGTGAGCAGATCAGAGAATCGCAGTTGACGGTTCGGCGCATTTTGTACAACGAGGGCCTTGCCGAGCACCGGGTTCTCGAGGATATCAAGCGAGCTACCGGGATCTTCGTCGGCCTTCGCAAGAATGTCATCTCAATTGTCGACTACGCCTTTACGGAAATGTTGAATAATGCCATAGAACACTCCCAATCGCCTAAGATAGAGTTATCGATGGCCCGCACAGGGACCGATGTACGTTTCGAGGTGACCGACTATGGCGTGGGCATCTTTGACAATATCATGACGAAGAAGCATCTGCACGGCAGGATGGATGCCATTCAGGACCTTCTGAAGGGGAAGGAAACGACCGCGCCGGAGAGGCACAGTGGGGAAGGCATCTTCTTCACTTCCAAGATCGCCGATTCCTTCATCATCCGGAGCGCCGAGAAGAAGCTCGTATTCGACAATCTCCGTGATGACATCTATATCAGGGACTTGAGGGGCCTAAAAGGGACACGGGTTTCTTTTGCCGTCTCGGTTGACGCGACGAAAGTCCTGGCAGACGTGTTCAACCGGTATACGGATGATTCTTATACGTTCAGCAAAACCAAAGTGAGCGTGAAATTGTATCAGGGTGAAACAGAGTATGTGTCGAGATCCCAGGCACGAAGGATACTGAGCGGTCTCGAGAAGTTCCGGACGGTCGAGCTTGATTTCAAAGGAATCGAGACTGTCGGTCAGGCTTTTGCGGACGAGGTATTCCGCGTCTGGCAGACGGGGCATGCAAAAACGAAGATCCTGCCGACCAATGCCAACCAAAACGTCATGTTTATGATTCGACGGGCAAAGAGCGGGGAGTGAACGACTTGTTTACGACTTAAAAATAGCTATACTAACAAAGTTGTAAACAACTTTGTCCCTCGGCCATCTGTGGACGCACCTTCCCGCAGCAGGAATGCCCGTCAGATTGGTTCGTATGCTCGTTCTTGACCTTCTGTCCGTCCTTCAAACGTCTCTGCCAAGGTCCCTTCACACTTCAATGGTCAACCCCGGGTCGAACCGAGGGTTGGGTTCGACGCCAACATAACCACGGGGATTCACGATGACACGCGTTCCGCCGATTCGATAATCGAAAGAATCGTGCGTGTGTCCATGAATCCATAAAGGGACCCCGGAAATCTCAACAAGGTGGTCGAGATCCGAAGAAAAGGACGCCGAGAGGGGATCGTGCCGAAATCGGTCAGGAATCGATTTGAGACTCGGCGTGTGGTGCGTCACGACGATGATCTTCTCATCGCGTCTGCGGTCTAATTCATCAGCGAGCCAGGCCACCGAGCGGGCGTGGATCTGTGCGGTCTCATAAGGCATGAGTGCCCGGTGGTTCGCTGTTTTTATGGCCCGGTAGTCAGCCATTGTCTCGGCCGCGCGTTGCTGTGCGGTTGCTGGGTCCCCGAAAGCGTTGAAATCCGTCCACAAAGTGCAACCGATAAACGTTATATTTTCAATCGTCACTGTATCGTTCTCGAGAAAGTGAACATTCGTCCCCTTTGCCGCATCGCGCATTTTCTGCAGGTTACGCCCGAGGTGCTGCTTGTAGTACTCGTGATTGCCCGCAATGTATATCACCTGAGCCGAGAAATGTTCGAGGGCCCACGTGATGCCCTTTACCCCGAGGTGTGTGTCGCCCGCAAGTACTACTACGTCGGCGCTGGTAGGGGGCGGGTCGAAGGGACCGAACTCGATATGCAGGTCTGATACTACGTACAGCTTCATTTGTGTTTTCCCGAAGCCATCGCCGCCCGGCATCGAGGGATTCATCCAAGTTCGGCTTCCACAAGCCTTTCGCCGGGCTTTTTCACGATTAGCTCTGTAGAGATTCTGTACGGCGGATGACAGCTTCGCCCATGGCTACCGAGGCATCAGGATCATCATCAGGCTGCCGGCTTCCCGACGGATAGAGGCGACTGCCAAATGTCGACCGCGATGTGTGGTCAGGTCGGTGCCCAGTTCGATGGAGGAACCCTGTGGTGGCCGGAAAGAGGTGAGAAAACCGTGACGCCCGTCCGCAGAGATCTCCCACCCCTCGTCTCCGACCTCGAGCCTCCACCATCCGTCGGAGTCCTCGAAAAACCGCCGTACCGTGCCAGGCTCTCCTTGTAGCTCCACAAAGTCCTTCTCGTCATTTTTCATCTATCACCTCCTGAGCCCACTGCAATATCATACTCCTTATCTGGACGACCGAGGCGACAAAAAGCACCGCTTGGGGGCAGTCGTGGTGGTAGGTCGTAATCTGTAGACTTGGTCCGGGACGTGCAGCCGTGGGCTTCTTCCTGTACTCGTCGGCATGAGGACTTGCGGAAATGATCTGGATTTGAAATGGCATTCGTTACCTTGAGAGATGGCAAGTCACGTTCGTCAACTACGTTCCCTACCTCCCTTATGCTCACGTGGTTCAGGTGTAACACGGCCTTCCTCCCTGGATTATTTCCCCCGTACATGATGTTGTCGCGGCTTGGCTCTTTTCCTTTGGCTCAAGAAAAGAGGGCAAGGGGGCCGAGGCATTGGCGGAGTTCTCAATGGGTGCGTGCTTCGAGAAAAGCAGAAGCGGCACCAGCCAGCCGCCGGCTCTCTACTCTATACGTAGGCCTCCACGATTTGTCGACGGGCGGGATAAATAACAGTAGGGCTGCTGACAAATCTTCCTCGTATCGGCGGCCCTACTGTTATTCGGAAATCAATCTGCAACCATGAATTATAAGTTCATGACAATATTAGAGCTTAAGAAGTTTTTCAGCGTTTCCGTGGGCAATTTTATCCTTATCCGCGGGACTGATCGGGAGCCGTTCAAGGAACGCTCGCGATTCAGACATTGAGAAATAAGGGTAATCTACAGAAAACATGATCCTTTCGGATCCGACCTGGAGGAACAAGTCAAGGAAAGCCTGGGAGCAATTGTAGCTGGAAAACGTATAGTTGATATTTTCTCTGAGATAATGGCCCACCTTACGGTCGAGCTTTGTCAGGCCCGGAGTCAGTATGGTATCCAATCGGGGCAGCATGAAGGGAAGCGCTTCACCCATATGGCCGATGATAATTTGCAAATCCGGGAAACGGTCAAAAGCGCCGCTGAGAATAATACGAAGAACATGCACCGCGGTTTCAATGTGCCAGCCCCACGCCGGGGTTGCAAAAAGTTGTGTCACTCCGGGTGCGAAATTGCCCGTATAATATGCCTGGACGACCGCCTTCGGAGGGGTTGTCGGATGAAGATAAATCGGTACATGGAGCGCTTGGGCGCGTTCCAGTATGGGCCAAAAGAATTCGTCATCCAGGTAACGCTCCTGTGTGTGGCCATTGATCACCGCGCCCTTGAATCCGAAATCATTAACCATCCGCGATAATTCATCGGCCGCCTTATTCGGAACCGCAGTCGGCACAACCGCAAAACCGGCCAGACGATCCGGATGCTCCTGCAACGCATTGGCAAGGTAAGTATTCGTTTCATGGGCAACCATGACGGCCTCGGATGCATCTAACTGTTCAATACCCGGGCTATGGAGCGACAATACCTGAACATCTATCCCCGCCGCATCCATTTCTGCGATTCGCTTTTCGCCGAGTTCGGCTGCCGATTCCATAATCTTGGCCATCGCGGCCATCTGTGGCTGGCTGCTGGATGGATCCGCCCTAAATGTTTTCATACTACCGGGGCTGTTCAAAAACGCCGGTGTGACAAAATGCTCTTCCAGTGTGATTATCCGCGTCTTTTTGCTGCCAATGCTACTATCATGCATTTCTATGGACTCCTTTTATCCAGGAATGGGCATTGAATGGTACTCCCATATGTTATCCTATATGCTTTGACCATATCCAGATTCTCATCTCCCGGTTGTCGCGTTGCGCATGTGAGAATCGACCGTGGTCCAATTCGGTGCATAAACGCCATGATTCAGATCTATTCCAAAGTAGCTATACAAAAAGCAGGGCCGCCGACGGATCTTTTTTGCGTCGGCGGCCCACATACAAAGCTATTCCTGGAGCATTTTCTGGAGGTTCTCGGCGAAGCCCTCGGCCTCCTTTGAGAGCCTGGTCTCAAGAAGTGTGTCGATTATCCTCCGGAGCGGCCCTTTGCCGTGCGCTTCGAGCTCGCAAGCAACCGCGGTGCCTCCATCGGGCAAGGGGGTCAGATCGACGGTCCCATTCAGCACCAGTTCGTTGCTATCACCGGTGAAATCAGCATGTCTCGGTGGCTCCATTTCCGTGATGGTGGTGTGCAGTTTGGTGGTGTGCTTCACGAATCCGAGCTTCGTGGTCAGGTGCCAGTATGCGTTTCTTTCGTCGGCCACCTCCACCTTCGTGACGTCCGGTATGAGGGACCCCAGCGTCTCGAGATCGTTCGAGAGGGCAAACACCCGCTCGGGCGGGGTCTTGACGGTAAACGAAACGGAGGCAACCGTCATTTCTTAATCCCCCCCAGGTTTTCGAGGAGCATGTGGGCTACGTTGTGTCCGGGGACTCCCGAAACGGCGGGGCCTCCATGGCATGACGCCCCGCCGAAGTAAAGACCCTCTATCGGCGTCTTATAGCTTGCCCAGCCGGGCATAGGCCTGTAGCCGAACATCTGATCCGGCCTGACGTCGACGTGTGCCCAGTTGTAGTTGCCGAACATCCTCTCCATATCCAGAGGCGAGAAGACATGCTTGGCGATGATTGCCTTCCTGAAGTTCGGCGCATACTCGGAAATGGTATTGATTACCTTGTTCGCGAAGTCTTCCTTGACGGCCGGATCGTCCCAGCTGCCCTTTTTCAGATTGTAGGGGACGGCAGGCACATAGACCTTGGCCGTGAACTTTCCCGGGGGTGCCATGCTAGGTTCGATGAGCGACTCATTGAGCTGGACCAACGTAAGGTGTTCCGACACGATTCCATGCTTCCAGTCGTCATAGCAGTTTTCGGCGTACTCAAGGGAAGGGGCAATCACCTGGCAGGCCCGGTGCTGCCAGTCGTTCGGGTCCTTTCCCGGAGCACAGGTGTAGTCGGGCAGCTCGCTGAGGGCGAAGAAGACCTCGGCGCTTGAACAGAGGCTCTTGGCGGTCTTGAGAAGGTCGAGCGTCTCCTCGCCGAGATGCTCCGCGCCGATCATGTCAATCAACGTCAGCTTCGGAGAGAGCGTGCTGATGACGGTCTTCGCGGTTATCTCCTTGCCGTCTACGACGATGCCTGAGGCAGCCCCGTTCTTCATGTTGATCTTTTCGACCTTGCTGTTCAGGAAGATCTTGCCTCCACGCTCCCTTACCACTTGAGCCATGATCTCCATGACCGGTCCCAGGCCGCCCGCAGGCATTCGGTACGGGACAGGGAGGATGTAGTGCATTCCTGACGCCAGAGCGGACATCGGGGACTTGGGACCAACCCACGCGAGGTCGTTCGTCATGTGGGCCAAGTACCCCTTCGGAGCATCGGACACAAACCCAAGCTCATCAAGAAGCTCGGACAGGCTGTAGAAAAGCATTCTTCGGATGGTGGCCTGCTCCGCCGGGGCCTGAAACATCGAAAGCATCTCGCCGAGGGAGACAGGCGGGTTCATCATCATGGGCATGAATGCGTCGGTAAGGCCTGCCCACAGCTCCGCCCACTTCTTGTAAGCAACGGCGTCTTGCTTGGTGAACATCTTCTCGAGGTGCGCCGCGGTCCTGTCGTGGTCAGGATAGAATTCCGCGTAGTACTTTCCGTCTGTGCGCGGCGCCCAAAGCCAGGGTTCGGCAGAGACTTCTTTGAATCCGCGCTCATACAACTCCATATCCTTTCTGATATTGGGGGGCATTGCGCCGAAGTACATCGCCCCGGTTGAGAACTTGTAGCCCGGGATGAACTCATAGGTTGTCGACATTCCCCCGACCCATCCGTTCTTCTCGAAGACCGCTACGTCGAGTCCCGCCTTGGCCAGGTAGGCCGCGGCGATCAAGCCATTGTGACCCGCCCCCACGATGACTACGTCATACTTGTCTTTCATAGAACCTCCATTTAACGTTTTGTCCTGAAGTTCAGGCATCTCAATAGTACGAGCATTCCTACAAGCTGTCACCGTACCAATGGTGTGAAAATTCTAATGACAATTCATACGAATCGTACTAACATCTCACTGGAGTATCGCGGACAAAAGGAAGAATAGCTATGATCCCGTTTGACGTTGTTCTCGCAGCACTTCAAGAGTACCACCCCGATGTGCGCGTTTCGTCCCGCGATGCCGAATACGAGAGGCTGTGTCTTGTTCATGACGGACAATGGGCTCCCGATTCCCTGTACGTCAGCAGGGGCAGCGAGATGACGGTCAACCAGTCGGAAAAGTGCACTGTCGTGTCGATCGGTGAGCCTGTCGTTGACTGTGACGACGCTATGGTCCTTCCCGATACGTGCGATCTGCATGAAGTGTTCAATCGCCTTCAGATGCTCTTCCCTGCCTTTGCTGAATACGAGCTTCACCTGATGCGCGTGTCCCACACCGGGTCGTATCAGGACATGATGAACGTCGGCCACCGCTTCCTCGGAAACCCATTGCTCCTCGTCGACAGCAGCCACGA
>CAVVPU010000276.1:0-39399 GCA_963750015.1 uncultured delta proteobacterium
GGTTCAAATCCCCCCGTCGGCTTTACAAATAACAAGTACCTTCAGTAGTCATAGGTAACACATAGGTAACTTCTAAAGGAAAAACCGGCTCATTGGACAAGATGAGCCGGTCGTTGTTTTGCGGTAATGAAGAGACGTTTCCAACCGGAGCAGAGGTTCTGAAAAACGCCGGTATCAATGCCTCTCACCTTACCCCATGATCGGCTTCTGTCGTAGAGTTGTAGCGGGGCAGACTCTCAAGCCAGGCGACTACATCGTCAAGCCGATATCTGATGCTGCGCCCCATGCGGATAAAGGGTGCTCCACGACCATAGAGCCGGTCCTGTTCGGCCGTAGACTCGGCTTTACCTGTCAGCTCACAATACTCTTTCTGACGTAGAAGGGGCGGGTACTTCCTATAAAGTTCTTGGAAAAGTTCACTCTTCACGGTGTCTCTCCCCTGCTCGTACCGTTGCTTCTTTGCTCTGCTCATTTCTTTACGCACTACTGCTGAATATTACCTTACTCCCCAGAAACGGCCTTTTGAAATGTCAACCACCACCGCACGTCGGTGACGTACATGCCAGCCGTCTTGTCCATCGTATCCTTTAAGACTCGTCAAGACATCCCGGAAGGAGACGGGAGGCGCACGGTATTCGACATCCCTCCCCCCCTGTCTTCGATGTGACCGAACACCGGCCGGAGAAAAAGATATGTCCGTGCGGCCAGGTGACGACGACATCCTTCCCCGACGGCATTACTGTCCGGGTCCAGCACGGAACGGGCATTGAGAGCCGCGTGGGCATGGACGAGAAGACCATGCGTTCGCTCCAGAAAAAGCTCTTCGAGAAAAGGAACCCAGCATCTCCGCCAGAGCGACGTCATCCACAACGACGCGACCGACATAGCCATAGAAGGGAAGCGGAGATGGCTCCATATCATGTCGACTGAAGAGCTCACCCGCCACGCGGTCGATGAGACGAGGGGAAAGTGAGCCACCGACCGCATCGGGATATGCCCTTCTTTCACAGGAGGGCCATCCACGATGGGTGGAAACCGTACTTCCGGCCCGAGGACTGCGTTCACGGGTTATGCAACGCCGACCACGTAAGAGAACTCGTGTTTCTTTGGGCGAGCGGTCCTGCCGTGGTTCTGCCCCGTGCCACAAACTTCCTTCCCGGCCCCTTGCTCTGAGCCTCATCGGCCACCGTCAATGGTATAGAATCAATTCCCGGCATCATCCCACGGTAACAGAATCGATTTTCTGGACCTTCCGCTCGCGCGCTTTCCGCATTTTCGCCTTTGTCTCTTCGGACACCTTCCTCACCTTCACAGCGCCGCCCTTCCGGTAGGGCATGAACACATGAAGCGGGCACCCTTCGACCTCGCAGTCCTTCCGACCATCCATGTAGAAGCCGGCGCACTGATAGCAATTGGCAAGGACGCTCTCCTTCATGGTGAGGGCCTCGCCTCTGAGGAAGCCTATCAATTCGCGCTTTCCTCGCGCCGTGCTCCCGTGCTTCTTGATCCATTCGATGCTCGTGGTCGTCATCATCCCCTCAGTCCTGATAGGGCCATCAGGCGAGAACGCCTGGCCGCGCGGCGGCGTGAACCGGAGAAACGGCGGTAACGCGGCTTCCCGCCTCGTCCCGCCGGCGTCATACTCACACCTTCCCTCCGAAGTCCTCGTCAAAGGCCCCCTCAAGGGAGATGCCCTGACCCTCCGATTTGTCCGTTGGCAGCCCTTTGGTGAGACGATAGTGCTCTAGTGCCTCCCTGATATAAAGCCCTCGGATTGATTTCGGCATGCTTTCGAGCAGTTCGTAGAGCTCTCCCTGCTTCGTCTTGTGGATGTGCACCTTGTAGATGACGAAGTCTTTTGCCACGGCCGCCCTCCCTACTTTCCGTTAATGCCATAGTACCAGTACCCTATGGCATTCGCAAAGGCCGGCTCGCTCACGAGGAGGAGGCGATGCCCGCCCAATAGGTCTTTCATCACCGCGCCGCCCCCTCCGATGATGCCCAGGTCGACGTGAACCGGGAGCTTTTCGAGATAGCGGTCGATGACGGACCGGACTCGCTTCACGTACGCATCGATCTCTTCCTCGATGTCTATCTTGTAAAGGGTGCCGAGGTGGATGATCTGCCTGTCCCGGAGGATGTCGAGGGCCGCCCGGAAGCCAATGGAGAGCCGGTGTTCCCGATAGAAGGCCTTACTGATGCTGTCGAGCACGAACGATACGCCGATCTCCTGGCTCTCCGTGGCGCTCTCCACGTATTTTCCCTCCGCGAAGAGGACCATGTCCACGGTGTGGTGACCGATGTCGATCACGGTGACATTTTTTCGACGATCTTCCTGATGGTCCTTGATGTGCCGGAAGAATATACCCGCGCCCTGGGGGATGATCCTCACGTTTCCGCTGACCCGGTAGGGCTCCCCGTTTACCCTGATATCCGATGCCCTTATGGACTCGACGATCTTCCGGCTGTACTCTTTCGAATACATTCCTGGAGGAACGCCCAGCACGATTTCCCCTTGAAGGAAGCCATTGTTCCGGAGGCAATGGCCCAGGACGGCGAGCCAGGCGTCGGACGTCACGAAGCCGGACTGGCGGGTGTCTATGGTGTTACCTTCCCTCTCCGCCTCTTTTCCCACAAGGAACCGGTGACCGTTAACGATAACCGGGCTCGTCTCCGAAAACGTGGCCTCCTTCGCCATCATAGCGACCGCCGTGGGAAAGATGTGCCTGTTATCCGACCGGCACGTCTTCGTGAAGCCGTATCCGATGTCGATCCCTATACACTCAATCGCCATGGGGGTTCCTCCTTGTTCATGATCATCGAGGCCAAAGATACGTTCGCCGCCTCCAAAAGAAACGTCCCGGGGAAGACACGGGCACTTATCCACATATTACTTTCACCTCCAGATCCTCTCCCGCTCGATCATCCTCCGCGTCTTCCTCGATGCCGCGTAGATGAACAGCCAGGGAATCGTGATCATGAGGAAAGTCGTGAGGACGACGAAGCTCGCCGAGGTGAGAAGCACCGGCTTTACGCCCATGAGAAAGCGGTAGATCCTGTTGAGGGTCGAATAGCTTACCTGCGGATAGAACCACAGGAGGAACCGGGCGACGCGCCCCTCATCGAGCACCGAGGCGTACAAGGTGTTGTACAAGACAAAAGCGATGGTAAGCTTCAAGACCCCGGCGACCGTCAACCCTGCCATGAGCCAGTTGATGGCCCTCTTCGAGAGCTTGCCTATATAGTACCTGCCGACGGAGGCGAGGATGAGGCTGTAGCCCATGGCGAAGCTGAGCGCCAGGGCCACGGCGAAGGCCTGGTCGAAGAGGGTGAACTCATAGGAGCCGAAGATGGGGACGCACCTCTCGACGACACCCACAAAGAAGGGTGTCAAAAGGATGCTGATGAGCCCGGATATGAAGGCGCCCTTGAACCCCACCTCGGAGATCACGATCTTGCCCTTGAGGGTTAAAAGGTTCTCCGGCAAGTCGTTTCCGTGCTTCTCCGCGAGGAAATAGTTCTGCACGATGGAGACCACGTCGATGAAGCTCTTCGGCCGGATGGAGCCGCCAACCCCTATCGGCGTGATGTCGTTCGATTTGTCCCCGTCCTTGTGGCTCATAGGCCCAGCACGAACTTAAAGATGCAGCCCCCATAAGCTATCGCCACGGAGAGGAAGAAGAGGAGAACCCCTGCCACGATCCTCTGCCTGTAAACCCCGATAAAGAAGGCGAGGAAGAGGGCGGAGGAGGCAAAGAGCTTCGCCCAGAACCCCTGGAGTACCGCCTCGAACAGCGTTCGCCACAGGGACATGTACTGGCCGTGGGACATGTAGGTGAGGGGGTTGAGATAGTCGATGAAATGGGCGACTGTCATAGCGGCGTGATACCTTTGACGAGCGGAGGAGCGCCCTTCTTGATCTCTTCGAACTCGGCCCGGTTTTCGAAGGCGTCCGCCTTGATCGGCACGAGGAGTATCTTCTTGGGGTTTCTCTGCTCGATTTGAACCTCGTACCGCCGGGTCGTATAGGCTTTTCCCAGTTCGGGCGTGAGCACATCCTCCTTCCTCAAGCTCTCGACGATCCTCCGCAGGGCCCTGTCCTTGTCCGTGCCCCTGAGCAAGGTGATGTCGATGATGCTCCTCTCGGCCGCCATGGCGCCAGCCGTCTCGTAGAGGAACGTCGGATCGCAGTAGACGCACCCGTCCAGAGAGAAGGCGCGGAAGGCGCTCCCCGTCTGTGTGATGTTGACGTTCGTGCCCACCCTCCGGAGGAGGTCCCTATAGTCGAACCATTCCTCCCAGGAGAGGGAAGCCCGCTTTTCCGCCTGCTCGATCTCCATCTGTCGCGCCTTTCCGTCCGCCTCCTTGAGCAGCTCGGACAATTGGTCAGTCGCCGATTGATGGTGCTCTCCTATGGCCTTGGCGACCATCTTGAGCCAGTGTGACCCTTTGTCTTTTTCGAATATCCCTTCCACGATAGAGACGCTCGTCGGAGGGTGGTCGGCCTTCACATACGAACCCTGGCTTCTCAGCTCGGGGATCTTCCCGAGGTCATGGCCAAGGGCCGCGATGATCGTGACGGGGATGTACCCTACCGGGTCGTGATAGGTGTCCATGAGAAGGCGGAGGGCGATGCGAGTGACGTTGAAGGTGTGGTCCCGGAGCGTGACCTTCGAAAGGATGTTGCCTATACGCGTTACCTCGCCTCTCTCTGAATCGGTGACCGCGTCGACGACCGAGGGGCAATCGCCGTAGCGCTCAAGAAGTTCCATGATTCTGTTGATGCCTTCCAACACGCCGGAGAGGCTTTCCTTGTGAGGCTCGATCACATCATTGTAGAAGGCCTGGGCTGTCATGAGGGCCTTGCCGCTCGGAGGCTGCGGCTCGTCTGCCTGCGTGCCCGCGTCTTCTATGAAAGGAACCGGGAGAACCGTCTCTTCCGGTCCGGAAGCTGCTTCCGTGGTCTCTTTGACAACGGCGGCCGGCTTGAATGAGCTGTTGTACTTGATCCAGATGGGGCAAAGGTCGTCGAGAGACAGGACGAGCTTCTCGCGTGGACGGTCCTTCTCCCGAAGAATCGCGAATATCATTTTGACCGTCTCGAACATAGTCCGCCTTACTCAAGTGGCAGAAAGTCTACTAATTTTGTCGAAGACGACGTTCGACTGGGCCTCGGAGAGATCGAAAACAGACCTCTTGCCGGGGATCGTCTTGCCGGGTCCGTTTCCGTCCTTCTTTTTGAAGGAGGACAGTTCGAACAGAAGGTCCTCGGGCTTCCGGCTGCGCTTCCTCGCGATCGTGTCAAGGAAGTAGAGGAGCTTGTCCTGTTGCGTCGTGCTCACCTCTATGGCGAGAGACTCTTTCTCCATGAGGCGGAAGAGCCTGTGATTGATGAAATCGAGCCTCGCTGCGTGCACGAGGAATCCCACGTTTCTGCTTATGGTAATGGATTCGATCTTCCCTACGAGCTGGAACGTATCGAGCCTGATGGTCTTCATCCTGCCCTTGTATTGGTTCAGTTCGTCGATGATGGGGGCTGCGCCGGACAGTTCGATTTTCACGGAAATGGTCTTCCGGTTCACCGCGTAGCCGACTATCCTTCCGCTGCCTTTCACGGGGTGAATCCCTCCGGAAGCGCGTCCGGCGCGACATCGTCCCGAGCCAGTATGACGGGCTTCAGCCTTCCGAAGACGATCACGTCCACCTCCACCTTGACGTCGGCCAGACGGCGGACTACCCCCCGGAAGTCTTGGTACTCCCCGGACAGAATGCGGACGATGCGACCGGGCTCAATGCTCGACTTGGGAAAGACGGTCTCGCTCAACCCGAGGAACCTTCCAACTTCGCCGTCCTCTATAGGGGATATGTTTCGAATGTAGCCGGCGATGGCATCGAGGTAGCGCAGCTCCTCCGATTTCGGGTCGTAGGTCACCACGTACTCGCCGATGAGGGCCTTTTTCGCCGCTACCCCATGGTGACCTAAGACTTCGATCACCCGCTTTTCTTTGCCCTTTACTACATGCAAAAGGTAAGGCATCCGATCCCTCCCGCGATGTCGTGTAGTGCCTGTACCTTTGATATTACTTCCTTGAGCCTTGAGCGGGGTGGACCTGACCGGACAGGGCCCCGAAGGCATCAATGATCTGATAACCGGAGCGCGTACCGTTTGAAAGTGAAGTGGTGGGAAAGGTGACCACCGATATGAAGGATGAGGCTTTTCTTGACGATGTCGAAAATGCGGGTCGCGGAGGCATCGCCCGACGAGAAGCCGAGATCGGGCCTGTTGACAGCCCCCAGAATACCCTCGCAGGTGGTCGCCCTCACCCCCGTACAAAGGGCGGAAGGATTACGTACCCTCCTTGGCTCACACCGCTGGCCTGGGAGTAATCTTCAAAAGGAAAGGGTTCTTTCCGCTCTATGGTTCCACCTACCTACTCCGGGGCCGTGCTGAAAGTCAAGAATCACGGATTACTGGAGTTTCCCCAGTTTTTTCGACCCTTGTCCGATAATCGCCTGTTGTTGCTGGCTAAGACTCGTTTTGACAACTTAACCGGCTGCATTTTCGAGAGAGTTTCCTGAGTTTTTCTGACCGTTATGATAGAAATGCCTGTAAATACAGGAGTTGGAGATGACATGACGGAGAACTCCAGGACTGTCGCGGTGATCAAGGGACAGGTGTCAAAATTCTCGGGAATCATTTCAAAGAACCTCCCGAAACCGAAACGGAAGTTCATCAGGGAGTTCATCTATGGCATACAGGCTGCCAAAGACATCAAGCTCTCGAATGTATCCCGTTCACTTAACGAGCCGATCCCCCTTATAAAGACGGAGAACCGGCTCTCCCGGAACCTCGACGACCGGGATTTTACCGAAGAGATCAATCACGAGATATGTCGTCTGGGGAGCGGAAAAGTCCTCGATGACATGGTGATCACCATTGATCCGGGAGATATACGGAAAAAGCATGCATCGAGGGACGGAATGCCTTTGTAAGATCCACGACGGAAGCGCACATGAGATAAGGTTATTGGCTCGCAAAGGCGGTGGCCGCTGACATTGAACATAGGAAAGTCATTCCCCTCTACCTGGAGGCATATTCTCAGGAATCAAAGGACTTCAAAAGCGAGAACGACCAACTCTTCAAAATGATCGATGCGGTCGGCGCCGCTATTGGCGCCAAGGGCATATATGCGATCGATCGGGGAGGAGACAGGGGGAAGCTCTACGATAAGTTTCTGGAAAAGGGAAAGCGATTCGTCATCCGTCTGCAAAAGAACAGGGACCTCATCCACAAAGGGATAAAGAAGAATTGTGCGGGTCTGGCTGCCGCTCTTCCCTGTCCTCACGAAACGGTCATCGTGAAGTACGAAGACGGGAAGGAACAGAAGACGACTATCTTCTACAATGCCCTTCCCGTGAAGCTCCCCGGAAGAGATTGTCCCCTGGCTCTTGTCGTGGTGAAAGGCTTTGGCGAACAGCCTATGATGCTCCTCACAAGCTGCGCTGTTCAGTTCAAGGCCAAGGAAAACATATGGCGGATCGTCGAGATCTATTTGACCCGTTGGAAGTGCGACGAATCGTTCCGGTATATCAAGCAGTGCTACAACCTGGAAGATGTAAGGGTGCGGAGTTACACCAGCATACAGAACACCGTCGTGCTGGTCCTCGCCGTCGCCTATTTCGCCTCGGTGTACCTGGGCGACAACCTGAGGCTCAAAATGCTCGTTGAGCGCGTCTATATTGTCTCAAAGCGATTCTTCGGCGTTCCTACCTTCTTTAACTACGCCATCGCCGATGGATTGTACAATCTTCTTTTTACCGACAAGACAGGGGTCAACAACGTGCCCAAGACGAGAAAGCCTGAATTCCAGCTCAGCTTCGACTTTTGGGAAGAGAGCGGTTAGAAAAACTGGGGAAACTCCAGTCACGGATTACCATGAGAAGAAAGGCAACCACGGGTTCACTCAGAGGCCCGCAAGGATTGAGGCGGCCCTCCCCAGAAAATATTCCGCCCGTATGGTTAGTCCCCGGCTTTCGGGACCCGCTCCTACGACTAATCGCCAACAATACCAGGGTTCAGTCCATTCTTGTTCAGGCGAATCTTGTCATTTCACTGTAAGGGGAGTAAGATGTCGGAAAGTAGGAGGACCGTATATTGTTTGCTGGCAATAGAACAAGAATGACAGAATAACCGGGCCTGGAAGCCGGGGTCGAGAGAACTGTATGGTCTTCAACGTAATGTTGAGCTACTCATGGAATAATAGTGCAGAACGTGCCGCACTCGCTCACCAACTGCGTATGATCCGGGGCGTAAACGTTCTATTCGACAAGAAGCATGTTGGCATTGGAGCAGCGGTTCACCGCAACCTTTCTGGTCTGCTGTCCAAGGCCGATTGCATCGTCGCACTCCTAACAAAACCAGCAGTGGGTTCCAAGGAAGTACTGGATGAACTGACTCGCGCCCACGAACGGGGTAAACACATAATCCCTATTGTGGCGGAAGACGTCGCTATTGACTCACTTCCGTGGTTCGTACGGGACCTCAACTTCATCAAGTATGCCGAGCGCGACTTTGACACTATACTCGTGGGTGTGGAAACAACCGTCCGTCAACTGTTATCGAAGAACCGGAGGCGCGCTGGCAAACGCGCTGTGGCCGACCAGGGGAAGGTGAAGGTCGTGGTTCGTAAACCCGTTAGAAGTACATCGCCCGTGCGTAGCACAGAACAGGTAGCAATTCCAAATGCTTCGCCACGATCTTCGCGGCCGAGGTCAGCGGCCCAGATTGCGGAAGTGGGAAATAGAACTTTCTTCGATATGCGCAACGATCGCATGCGTCTTGAAAAAAGGGAGGTCGCTCGTTATGTGGTGGAAAACTACTTAAGGGAGGGTGATTCGATCATCCTAGACGCAGGTTCTTCCATTTATCCGATTGCAGAAGTGATTGCTGAGAAGGCCAGATTGGAGCCCCAGCGAACCCACTTCGCGATAATGACACACAACTACGCAGCAATCGAGGTCCTTGCGCGCGTTCCTCGTGAAGCGAACTTGAATATTGTCTCGTCTGGTGGGCGGTACGACTGGGATCTGAATGCCTACTTTGGCAATCAGACGGTGAACGCATACGCGGACTTCTTTCCGAGAGTGGTGATCTTGGGTGTTTCTGGTCTTCGGGCAGAGATCGGATTGTTTTGTCACGGCAACACGGAAGAACCTGCAGTCAAGACATTTATTTTCAGAAAGCAGACGAGAGATCGGATAATACTGGCGGACTATACAAAGATTGGGTTTCAGGATGGTTTTAGGTTTGGTGAGTCCAACGCGCTTCGTGATGGCGCAAGAAGGTGCATTGTGGTTACCACCTCTCCGCCGCAGGGTGCTAATGTGGAGGATCGTGATTTGTTTGAGCGAGAAATTGAGCTGCTCAAAATGTATGGTGTCGACGTGATAGTGATCGAGGGTGCGGACGCGAGGTAAAACGGGTTTTCTCTCAGGAATACATCGGTCAAGGCCATCGGTCTCGTCGAGCGGAGTTCGGTGCAGCGCTTGTATATTTGTAGTAGAAAGAAACACCAACCAATAAATGCGCGTGCCGGCATCATACCGCCCGTGAACATCACGATTGCCGCTCCAAAGATTGTAGTATGCGAAAATGAGTGAGCTTACGGACTACAGGAAGCAGACCGCGGATGTGAAATGCTTATAATTGAAGCTGTGAAAAAATCCCCTCTATTGTGAACAAAACAGCCTCTTTCGATAGATTCATCCCCTGTGAAATGATAGAATTTTCTTGTCGAGACAACACATTTCGGGGGGTGCTAAAAGAAGATGATGGGCAGTCAGGACAGAGAGAACAGGCCGAGCAACAACCTCCCAGGCTTCGAAAGCGTCTGTCCGAAAAAAACGGACGAGGGCTCTGCCCGAATGGAGGCGAAGCCGAGGCTCATTCCCGTGGACCGCAAGCAGATGAGGATCGTCCCCGTGGACGTGGAGAGGCTCATTCCGGACGACCACGAGGCGAGGGCGATCTGGGACTTCGTCGGAATGCTCGACCTCTCTCTCTATTACAACGACATCGGCTCCCACGAGGGCGAATCCGGCCGCCCCGCCTACGACCCGAGGGTCCTCGTCAGCCTCTGGCTCTATGCGTTAAGCAAAGGCGTAGGCTCGGCCCGGGAGATCGCGCGGCGCACGGAATACGACCCCGCCTTTCAATGGCTTACTGGAATGGAGATCGTAAACTATCACACCATCTCGGACTTCAGGACTGCCCATAAGGAGCGCCTCGATCAGCTCTTTGTCCAAGCCTTGGGGATCATGAGCGCCGAGGGCCTCGTGACCCTCGAGAGAGTCACGCACGACGGGACCAAGATAAAAGCCTGCGCCGGTCACAGCGGCTTCAGAAGAGAAGAGCGGATAAAACAGCACCTGGAGGCGGCCGAGGAGCAAATAAGGCTCCTTCGGGAATCTCCGGAAGAAGAGATGAGCCTCTGCCGGCAAAAAGCGCAGGAGCGCTTGGCCAGGGAGAAAAAGGAGCGGATGGAGCGCGCCCTTTCCGAGCTTGCGAAGATCAGAGAGGGGAGAAAGAAAGAGGAGGCCCGGGCGAGCATAACGGATCCCGACGCAAGGATCATGAAGCAGTCGGACGGCGGGTACGCTCCTTCGTACAATCTTCAGGTCTCGACGGACGCCGCCTTCGGCGTGATCGTCGCGCAAGCGGTAAGCCAACGTCCCGAAGACTGCAATGAACTTCTGCCCGCCGTGCAAAGAATAGAGGAGAATTTCGGAAAGGCGCCCGCTCAAATAGTGGCCGACGGCGGCTATACGACAAGAGAGAACATTATAGCCATGGACGACAAAGAGACGGACTTCATCGGCTCCTATGAAGGACGGGGCAAAAAGAGACCCATGCACGACTTTCATCGCGACAAGTTCGTCTATGATTCCGAAAACGACGTCTATCTTTGCCCCCGTGGCAAGGCCCTTTCTTACCGGGGGAGCGGCAGGGGGATCGGGAAGGAGAACTACATTTACCGGGCAAAGCCCGAAGACTGCCTGTCCTGCCCCTTCAAGGCGAAGTGCTGCCCGAAGGCGAAAAGCCGCTCCGTCGTGAGGGTCATCGATCATCCCGCCGTAGTCGCTTTCCTCGAAAAGATGAAGACCGACAAGGCCAAGGAGGTTTACAAGACTCGGGCGCCGATCGCCGAGTTCGCGAACGCCTGGATAAAATCGAAGATCGGCCTTAGGGCCTTCCGCCTCCGGGGGCTCCTCAAGGTAGGCATGGAGACCCTGTGGGCGTGTCTGACCTACAACGTGCAGCAGTGGATAAGGCTCCGCTGGAGGCCGAGGCTGGAACAGGGATAAGACATGAAGAAGGAGAAAAGAGGAGGACGAACAGAGACAACCGAGGCTGCAAGCCCCAAAGGAGGCAGCACGATGCCTGGGCCATAGGCCGACTTTTCGACTGACGACGAACCGCGCTTATCAAAAACACGAGACATCGCCCTCCTATGATTACATTTTTTCACAGCTTCATTGTTGAAGATTTAACTCTCTGATATGCGTAATGTGCCATCCACATTCGTCGAGGCCTCGTGATTACCACTTCATCGCCTCATGGTCCCTTTTATCGCCGGTTACTGCATCGACCCTGGTCATATAGCTTAAAATGTTTTTGGTAAAAAGAGGAGTGGCGCGATTCCTAAAAGGAGGAGATACCACGGCCTTGAGAGATACAGGGAGCCGATTGGACTCCCAAGAACAGCCCTCACGGGGGTTTGATACGACGCTCAGGAATCTGGAGCGGATCAGGGCAGCAGGGGGAACCGTTAGCGTGGGAACGGACAGTTACGGATGCTACCTGAATCTGCCCGGATTCTATTGGAAGGAGCTTGAGCTCATGACGAATGCGGGTTTCAGCACCGGGGAGGCCTTGAAGGCCGCGACTCACGTAAACGCGAAAATTCTGGGTGTGGAAAAGAATATCGGAAGCATCGCAGCGGGCAAATATGCGGACTTCGTGCTCGTGAAAGGAGATCCTCTCGCAGACCTCGGGAATCTCCGCAACGTGAGAATGGTCGTCAAGGGAGGCGTGGCGTATCGTGACGCAGAGCCGGTGGTTCCACAGACGGCCGAAAGGGCGAACAATGCCTAAAGGCCGGTCCATGGCAAAGACCGGTGACCAAAGTGGAAGTTGATCTTACGAGGAGGCGTCGACCATGGAATATCAAAAGAAGATCAGAAGTGATCGCTACGATGTGGTGAT
Organism: uncultured delta proteobacterium; assembly: GCA_963750015.1. GTDB lineage: Bacteria > Desulfobacterota > Syntrophorhabdia > Syntrophorhabdales > WCHB1-27 > CAVVNC01. The sequence goes on from CAVVPU010000276.1 coordinate 12,266, forward strand.
AATAGGTTCCGGAATGGCAGGCCTCACCTGCTCGGCCCGACTCGTGTCAGGCTTTCCTTAAAACTCATTCGGGATCTTTTTTGGAGGATGACAATTGAGTTGCTCAAGAAGATCGGCGCTAGTGTGGAGGTCACGCCGATAGATCCGTCATACGTGGTAAAGGTCGGAGAAAAGAGGCTTGAAGCTTCGCTCGACATCGAAAAGTATACGGCCAACCTGATCAGGCTCTTCCCCGACGAGAAGGAGAACATCCTGCGCTTCGTCTCGGATATGAAAAGGGTGAACGAGTCCCTCAAATACGTGTCCCGGGGCAAGCCGAGATTGTTCACTCTCCTTGCCAGACATCGCCTGTTTATGCGATATGCGCGGAAAACCACCCGCCTCTTCGTCGATAACTATGCGAAGAACCCCGAGTTGATCGCCTCTCTCACTGCCGTGGGGAACTATACGACCTTGCCCGTCGAGAACCAGAGTTTCCTCGCTTTCGCGAACATATGGTCCGCTCACCATCTCGGCGAAGGGATGAGCCTGATCAAGGGCGGCACAAGGGTGCTCGTGGATGCCCTGGTCGGATACATCGACACACATGGCGGACAGGTGGTAATCTCCAGGGACGTGAAAGAAATCCTGGTCGAGCGGAATAAGGCCGTGGGCGTTCGCACCGTCCAGGGCGATGAGGTCCGGGCAAAAGCGGTCGTGTCGACGGCATCCAATGAAGAGACTTATCTCAGACTCGTAGATGGTAGATATCTCAAGAGGAGCTTCGTAGAGGCTGTCAGAAGGCAGGTGCATTCGGGAGCGCTCTTTCAGCTCTTCCTCGGCATCAAAGAGCTGGACGGGAAAGGACTTGAGAACGTAACGACCTTTTCTCTCGGTAAAGGGCTTTCCGACCATTTTGAAAAGGTGAAGAACTGGGATTTGGATGCCATCTGCGAGGGTGCGGTGATCACCGTTGAGGGCCCGGAGAATTCGCCCCCGGGAACCAGGAGTATAAACATATCAACCCTGTGTCCCTACGATCACCCGAAGGACTGGTTTATCAGAAGTGGGGACAAGAAGGAGTACGCCAATTTCAAAGAAAGAATTGCGGAGAAGCTCATCGAACAGACGACCAGACTGATCCCCAACCTAAGGGAGCGGGTCATAGTGCAGAGCACCGCGACCCCGCTCACCATGTACAGGTACACAAGGGCCACACGAGGCGGCCTTCAGGGACTTGCACATACGGTAGCACAGAGCGGAAGAGAGAGGGGAGGCAACAAGACTCCCATCGGGAATCTCTATCGGGCCGGCCAGTATGTTTTTCCCGGGGCCGGAATCGTCACCGTCGCCATCTCCGGCACACTGTGCGCAGAGCTTATCATGAAAGAGCATGCCGGCCATAGGCAGAGCTAACGACCACTGACCAGGAGGAGTCGATGAAGATATTGGCTATCAACGGCAGTCATTCAGGCAGTCGGGGATATACCCGGTTTCTGGTGGACAGGCTTCTGGCAGGTGCGGCCCAGGCGGGCGCCGAGACTGAAGTGGTTGATCTGGCCGCCTTGAAGATCAATCGATGCCTGGTCTGCAACAAGTGTCAGGTGAAACCCGACGGCGCCTTTGACCATGATCGCTTTCAGCCCTGGTGCGTCTGGGACGGAAAGGACGACGTGCAGGGAATATTTCTGAAGATGGCCGAGGTGGACCTGCTCGTCTTCGCCACCCCGATCTATATCTTTAACATGACGGGCCTTATGAAAACTTTCTTCGATCGCCTTTACGCCACCGGCAATTCTGATCGCTTGTGCGCTACCCGGAGTGGGCTTATGTTTCACTTCGTCGATAAATCGATCTGTTCGAAGCCCTTCGTCTGCCTCATCTGTTGCGACAACTTCGAGTCGGAGACGCCAAAGAACGTGATCTCCTGGTTTCACACGTTTTCGCGCTTCATGGAGGCTCCCCTCGTGGGGCAGCTGGTAAGAAACTGCGGATCCATGGCGGGGCACGGTAAAGACCACGAGGCCGAGGCACGTTTTCCCCGTATCTTTGACGTCTACAGGGCATATGAGAAGGCCGGGCAGGAGCTTGCCACGATTGGCCGGATTTCAAAACGCACGCAGCACAGGGCCAACAGGGAGATCATCCCGGTGATGGGTTTCGGGTTGGTCAAGCACTTGCGGGCGAGAGGACTCAAGGAGAGGTTCGTCGCCCGAGCACGAGAAATGCAAAGGACGCATAGTGACGACCGGCCTCGACTTAAGTAAGCGCCTTCGATACTTTTCTTGCCTACGTCGGTTCCCGGTCCACGATAGGTATTGACAGTCATCATTGCCACCTCAAAGGGAAGCGAATCAGGGCGAGAGCTGGATTACGGACTTCAGGAAGAAGACTGCGCTGCTGACAGGACGGACCCGATCGGTGAGGATTACACGCTCATAAGAACCCACAGAACCTATCGAGTTCCCGCGCTTCGAGCTTCGGAGGAAACAGTACGGGAGCCCATGAGCCAGTTTGTATTCAGCCAAGGTTTCGACCTACTCCCCGTTGTCCTTTGGGATTTCGTGCCAGACGTCGAACTCCTCGCTGACCTTGTAGCTTTGTACATCAGATCGAGCGTCGAGCCACGCGGTGATCTTATTGAGCCTCATGTCGGGATCGTCTGAGCGACGGCCAAGTTCGATAACCATATCAAGGGTGTCGCCGTTACCACCGCCACCGCAGTAACATCCGTTTGCCTCTATGGCTTCTACGACAAATGAATCCATAAACTCGTCAAAACCATCTCGTGCACTGCGCGTAACGATGATTTGTCTTCCCCATTCAATGAATTCGCCAAGGTGCCTCTTTTTTCGAAGTCGCTTTTTCATCTCCTCACCTTATCTAAAGCCCACCCGAGAATGGCCCGCGGGGCCCGGACTGGAAATGGCAGATCATGATCCCCCCCCATAATGGCATGCCCTTCGAAGTTCAAGGATTATCGTTTCTATTATTGCACTATTGGCTGGCGATTCAAAGCGAGGAAGTACCTCTCGGCTCCACGTCCCGGACCAAATCTAAAGATTACGACCTATGACCACGACTGTCCCCAAGCCGTGCTTTTTGTCGCCTCGGTCGTCCAGATAAGGAGTATGATATTGCAGTGGGCTCAGGAGGTGATCGATGAAAAATGACGAGAAGGACTTTGTGAAGCTACAAGGAGAGCCTGACAAGGTACGGCGGTTCATCGAGGACTCCGACGGATGGTGGAGACTGGAGGGCGGAGACGAAGGGTGGGAGTTCTCTGCGGACGGGCTTCATGGCTTTCTGACCTCTTTCCGGCCACCACAGGGACCCTCCATCGAACTGGGCACCGACCTGACCACACATCGCGGTCGACACTTGGTAGTCGCCTCCATCCGTCGAGAAGCCGGCAGCCTGATGATGATTCTGATGCCTCGGTAGCCATGGGCAAAACTGTCATCCGCCGTACAGAATCCCTACAGAGCTAATCGTGAAAAAGCTCAGCGAAAGGCTTGTGGAGGCCGAACTCGGATGAATACCTCGATGCGAAAGGGGCGGCGATGGCTTCGGGGGAACATAAATGAAGCTGCATGTAGTATCAGACCTACATATCGAGTTCGGTCCCTTCGACCCGCCCCGTACCAGCGCCGACGTAGTAGTACTTGCGGGCGACACACACCTCGGGGTAAAGGGCATCACGTGGGCCCTCGAACATTTCTCGGCTCAGGTAATATACATTGCGGGCAATCACGAGTACTACAAGCAGCACCTCGGGCGTAACCTGCAGAAAATGCGTGATGCGGCAAAGGGGACAAATGTTCACTTTCTCGAGAATGATACAGTGACGATTGAAGATATAACGTTTATCGGTTGCACTCTGTGGACGGATTTTAACGCTTTCGGGGACTCGGCAATCGCACAACAGCGCGCGGCCGAGGCAATGGCTGACTACCGGGCCATAAAAACAGCGGACCACCGGGCCCTCAGGCCGTATGAAACCGCACAGATCCACGCCCGCTCGGTGGCTTGGCTCGCCGAAGAATTGGACCGCAGACGCGATGAGAAGATCATCGTCGTGACGCACCACACGCCGAGTCTCAAATCGATTCCTGACCGATTTCGGCACGATCCTGTATCAGCGTCCTTTTCTTCGGATCTCGACCACCTTGTGGGGGTTTCCGGGGCCCCTTTATGGATTCATGGGCACACGCACGATTCTTTCGATTATCGAATCGGCAGGACGCGCGTGATCGCGAATCCGCGTGGTTATGTGGGCGTCGAGCCCAACCCCCGGTTCGACCCGGGATTGACCATTGAAGTGTGAAGGACGTCACCTGGCAGAGACGTGTGAAGGATGGATAGAAGGTCCGAGCATACGAACCAATCTGACGGGCATTCCTGCTGCGGGAAGGTATGCCCGCAGATGACCGAGGGATTCGAGGGACAAAGTTGTTTACAACTTTGTCCCTCTATCTATTTTTAAGTCGTAAACAAGTCGTTCACTCCCCGCTCTTTGCCCGTCGAATCATAAACATGACGTTTTCGTTGGCATTGTAAGGCAGAATCTTCGTTTTTGCATGCCCCGCCTGCCAGACGCGGAATACCTCGTCCGCAAAAGCCTGACCGACAGTCTCGATTCCTTTGAAATCAAGCTCGACCGTCCGGAACTTCTCGAGACCGCTCAGTATCCTTCGTGCCTGGGATCTCGACACATACTCTGTTTCACCCTGGTACAATTTGACGCTCACTTTGGTTGTGCTAAACGTATAAGAATCATCTGTGTACCGGTTGAACACGTCTGCCAGGACTTTCGTCGCGTCAACCGAGACGGTAAAAGAAACCCGCGTCCCTTTTACTGCCCTCAAGTCCCTGATGTAGATGTCATCACGGAGATTGTCGAATACGAGCTTCTTCTCTGCGCTTCGGATGATGAAGGAATCGGCGATCTTGGAAGTGAAGAAGATGCCTTCTCCGCTGTGCCTCTCGGGCGCGGTCGTTTCCTTGCCCTTCAGAAGGTCCTGAATGGCATCCATTCTGCCGTGCAGATGCTTCTTCGTCATGATGTTGTCAAAGATGCCCACGCCATAATCGGTCACCTCGAAACGCACGTCGGTCCTTGTGCGGCCCATCGATAACTCTATCCTCGGCGATTGGGAGTGCTCTATGGCATTATTCAACATCTCTGTAAAGGCGTAGTCGACAATTGAGGTGACATTCGTGCGAAGGCCGGCGAAGATCCCGGTGGCCCGCTTGATATCCTCGAGCACCCGGTGCTCGGCGAGGCCCTCGTTGTGCAGAATGCGCCGAACCCTCAGCTGCGACTCCGTGACCCTCTTACCCTTGTCCGCCGCGACATACTTCGCCTGATTTGCCTTTCCGATGAGCATCAAGGCCCCGTCGTCGACCAGGGATTTAAGTATCCTGTGCACATAAACCCTGGAAAAGCCGGTCTCCAGGGCAATATCCGACGCCCTTACCTCCTGTTCTTCTTTGAGTTTCTTGAGAATCAGAGTTTTCACATCCACGGTTGCCCTCGCGATCAGTTTACAACTTAATTATGATAGCATTATTTCAAGTTGTAAACAAGTGGTAAACTGGGAGACTGTTCCACCGGGCAATGAGAGCACTGCCCGCACATCCTAAGAGAGGTGACCATGAAAGTTCCTGCCATGAGTGCCTTGGACAAAGTCCATGTGAAGAAGTTCGGGGATTACGGAAGAAAGGAGCATCGCGTCACAATGGACCGTTTCCTCACATCCGTCGGGAAGGACTGGCACACGCCTGTGCCAGAGATCTTCTTCAACGGTACCTTTGGGGCGGATCTGGATCTGTTCGTGGCGTCAAAACCGACGAAGGCCTACCAGGATCGTACGTGCCGCATACTCCGCTCATGGGAGACGGATGCAAAAAGGCTGACCCTCGGTGAGCTGTCCCCTGATTTCGGGGATGCCTTACGGCAGCTTATAGAGCAATCGGGGACAACGGTCTGGGGCCTTGCGACGACGATATGCGAAAGAACAGGCGAACAGCATGAAACTGTCGCGTTTCGCCTGTATAGGTGGGTGCGAAACAAACATGTGCCCGACCCACGGAAGATCCCCATGGTGGAGCAGCTCGAAGACCTCCTCCAGGTCAGACGGGGCACCCTTGTCTGTCGAATCCCCGTTTTTATCACGGGAGTGAACGCGCGTCTCAAGGCCAGGTCGTGTTACTCGCCCTATACCAAAAGACTTGCTCGCACACTGGGGAAAAAATATGCGATCAATGTGGGCACGATTCCCGCCCTGAAAGCGGAGTGGGATGACTTCTACCGGTTCAAGACGACAAAGATCCTTACCGAGGAGCGGAGAAAGCCCCGGGGACGATGGACGGTGAGACCCGGTCGCGTCTGTAATACGGGCGATCTCCACGTGAAATTCATGGGCCTGTTTCTGGGATATCTCCACATGGAGAAATCAGCGGACAAGAGAGACAGCGGTCTCGCTCTGCCGATCACGCGGCTATCGATGGCCCTCTTTTCGGTGCCCTCCTTTGTCATACGCTACATCAACGATTTCGTGGTAGAACGGGCCGATGGCATATACCACCATCAGGTCGTCATCATTCTCAGGTTCGGTCGCCAGTTGACCCGCGAAGGGACGGGGTATCTGAGACAGCACCCGGAGCTGTTCGCCCATAAGGTGACCTTCACCGACGACTGGCAGCAATGGATCAAGACGTTTCCCGACGGGCATGGCCGAAAGAACCTCCCTGCCCGGATATGGTGGGCAGCCTGGTGTGAGCATGGTTTCCTCCAGTACGACGCCATCCTTGGTGATCTGCGGCACAGTAAATCGATACGGAAATCGAGGGACCCCGAATACAACCTACAGGCCATTCTCAGGCTGGACCATCCGATGGAAGTCCTCTTCGCGTTTATCGAGGAAATGAAGAAGCGTCGCAAGGGAGACGAGAAGTCGGCCTCGGGCCTGGCACGGGCGGTAAAGTACCGGGATATTCTGTTGATCAAGCTCTTGTCGGTCAACCCGCTGCGCGTGAGGAACATAGTGGAGATGACCTGGAGGCGCGACAACACGGGCCATCTTCAAAGGGCCAACGGGGTGTGGTACATAAGGATCAGACGGGACGAGTTCAAGAACTGGTATTCCGGACCTACCGACAAGGACTACACGGTGCCTCTCCCTCCAGACTGCAATGAGTACATAGAGCAGTATCTTGCCTTTCGCCAATACCTCAAAGACGCGGATAGGTGCGACGTGCTCTTTCTCCCCCGACCGAATGGCAATAACGAGCATGTGAGGAGGCCGGGAATCAGCCAAAGGAACCTCAGTTGTCTGGTCCAGAAATTGACGAGGGTCTACGTGCCTGACGAGCTTGCTCCCGGCGGATTCGGTCCCCACGCGTTCCGCCATATCGTCGCCCATTCGTACCTCAAGGGCAACCCCAAGGCCTATGCCGTGGTCGCCGACATTCTCAACGACAGGCTGGAGACGGTCATTCAAGAATATGGTCATGTCGAAACGGCCGACAATTTCAGACACTGGCTGAGCTTCTATGAAGAAGAGCAGGAGCGGCTCAAAAACCTGCCGGCTACACCTACTTCCAGTCGTGGATGAAGAAAACAGGGTTCGGGTTTTCTACGAAGGACTGCTCATCAAGGCTGGTGGCCCGACTGTTGCTTGCCAGCGAAGACGTCAACGTCTTTTTCACCCGATCGCAGGAAGCTTAGGAAACTGAGTCCCTTGTACCGGCAGGTTTCACGTATGCTCAGAAGTATCAGAGAATCGAAAGGTCCTCCGGAATCGTCTGCGGTCTTTCGAGAGGGCCTTCATCGTTCGTCTCCAAGGTGCCGGCAGTAATATGTCAATAGCAAGACGCCTCTTTCGTCACGACCTGTGGGACATTGGCGGAGCAAGGAGGAAACAGCGGCCTTGTGTCGAAGCGGATGTGTTTGGGCATGGGCAAAAAGTTTCGGCGGTCTTAGTTCCCGAAAACGTTGACATGCGAACCGATGAAGGCGACAATATTACCGGTGGACAATGAAGAACCCGGCAAACGAATACGAGTTCCAAAAACTGAACGCCGACTTCGACAGGAAGCTCGACCGCCTCGGCGACGACTACAAGCGCAAAGCGGACGAAATCTTCCGTGCGGACCGCTGTGGCCTTGACATGCAGAAGAGAAGGAACCATCTTTGGATGTGGTTTGATCGGAAGACCGGATACCAATTCGTACCGAAAATCGTGATAATCTCGTTTCTGCTGATTCTTGGTCTGTTCTCCGTCGTGATCCTGCTTGGCTTCCGTTACAATATGGATACTTTTCTCTCAATAAACCTGCATGGGGCTTTTATTCTTCTTGGTCTCATGCTGGGAGGAAACCTCCTCGTGCTCTTAGCGACTCTTGAAGAGTTGGCGGGCTATCGCCCTCGTAGAAATGTGACCAAGGACATAGTAACCAATCCGGCATGGAAACACCTAAAGTGCAACGTCTGGCACCGCGAAACGGACGAGTAGCCCGGTTCTCAAGTCCGGACCGCGATTTCCGCTTCCTTACTTTTTTCTGAATTCGCGCTCTGAACGAACTTGTAAGCGCCTCTTGCCTCTATGAGATCATCTCTTGGAATCTCAACCGAAAGAAGCGGTTCCCACAGGTATTCTGCGTTGTCCGCCTTGTACAAGGTAATGGTGTTGTTGTCGATGATAAACTCCAGCATGAATTCTGGAATGGGGACCACAATCTCGTCGATGCGCACCTCGAGCCCGTAACTCTTCACAGAAATGAAAATGCTGCTAACGGATAGTCCCTTCATTGCTTCCGGTTCCACATCGTACACCGGAACGACGACGCCACCCTGCACCTTGAGGCAATTATGAACAAGTTCCATTCGATCTCCCCTATCATCCTGCCTAGTCTGGATATCTTGTTTCTATCGACTTGGGTTTGAAAGTGGTCTTCGGTTGGGCTGGCGATGGCAGTGTCCCTCCGTAGTTCCCTGCACTGTGGGCCGCTTTTTCGTTCTTTACTGCGTTTATCTTTCCGAAGTATTCCTCAAATTCTTCCATATCCTTTGAAGTAGGGCTGCCGCCAACCGGCTCTACCCCTCCTTTAGAACCCAAAAACGCATCCACCGCGCTCTTGGTCTGGCTATACATGGCTGCTCCTTTCTCACCCCCGGCTGTTATCCAAAGAGCATCCTCTTGCCAGCCTTTCACCTGCGACTTATCGTCAGCCAAGAATCCACCCCCCACCGTAAACCTCGCCTCAGATTGTTCGTCCAGCACGAGTTTATTCACCCGCGCCATGTCTTGTCCTCCTCTGCCCACCTCGTAGAGCCTCAGACCGCTTCCCGCATCGACCTTCATTTCCGAGACAAACTTTCCATCGCCTCTTACCACTTCCTCGTTGCTCACGGAGCGAAAGTCCTTCAGGACGTAAGACCCGTTCTTGTCGAGCTCCATTGTGCCGGTGACCCATTGAGGCGCTTTGATCGACTTGCCGGTTTGGGGGTCCTTTCTGCCGGTGTCTATGTATTCGACCCCGGTGAATTGCCCCGTCCTTTTGTTCGTCCAGGTCTCCGCCGCGAGCTCTCCCGTCTTCCTGTCGAAGTAGGCCTCCCTGAACCCGGCGCCGTAAATCGGCTTCCCTTCCTTATCTCTGCCCATCTCGACCAAGCCCGTACCTATCGTCCTCTTATAGTTGTATGAGGTATCCATGAACCCGTGCTCGCCCCTGAAACCCGTGGTCTGTCGCGCTACGTTCAGGTAATTCGACTCGTATCCCTTTATCTCGGAAGTGATGTCGCTACTTTCCCTGCTCGCGCCCCTGAGGGCGAAGGCAGATACCACGTTCCCCTGCTCGTCGAAGTCCACCCTGATCCGGTCGCCCGCCTTGAAACGGGTGGAATACCCCATATCCTTCATGCGCTGGTTGAGCAGGCTCACAGCCCCCGAATTGCTCAAGGTCAGAGAATCCTCCCCGTGGTGCATTTTGTGGTAGTCGTACATGGCCTTGAAGTCGTTATCGTCTTTTGTGAGTCCTATGCCCTGCGCAAACTTCGAGAGCACCGCGAACTTGGCCGCCTCGTTGAGGTTCTCGTTGGTCCTCGTCCTGATCTGCCTCTCTTCTCCGGTAACCCCTCTCGCCTTATCGTAGGACTGCGCACTGACGTAATTCTGGCTCGCCGCTATCTCCCCGAGTTCCCCCGCCGCCTGATGGGGACTGATGCCCCCACGGGCCTCAGCATACTTCATGATCGTATCGGCGTTCGCCACGACGTCCTTGGTGGCGAGGGTGGAGGCGAGATCCTCAGGCTTCATCCCCCTCGCTGCCGCCGTGTCGTTGAACGCCTGTTGCGGCGCCGTCCTCGTGTTCGCGAGAGACTGAGAATCGTTCCCGAACATGGTCTGCAGGTTCGACGCCTCGCCGAGCTGGGCGCCTGCCCCGAAGGTGTTCGCCGAATACGCCGTGGGCAGGCCCATGTTCTCCGCCGCCGCGCCCCCCGCGCCAAACCGCACGGCCTTGCCCGTGTTCATCTGGCGGTAGACACTCGCCGCACCGTCGACCCCGCCGAATGTGTCGACCAGTTCCATGCCCGATTCCGTGGCCCCGAACTTCTGCGCCATGCCCGCGTCGACCCTGTCCGGATACCGGTACTTTGCCGAGTTCGCCATCGTGATGGGCGCCATCTCCGTGGCAGAGAGCTGTTTCGCCAGTCCCTCCGGGGTCCCGACCGTCATACCCGCTGAGCTTCCCGCGTGCTGGACTATGCCTGTCGAAGAGGCTGCCATCTGCCCCAATACGGACCCACCCGCGCCAACAAATGCAGCGGAGACAGCCCCGGCAAGCATCATCCCTCCCCACCGCATGCCTCCCATCACCGCGAGCACCTGGGCCGGTCCCGTCGAGAAGAAGTTGAGGCTGAGCATGCCGAGCTGTCCTGGGTGATGATCCCGGAGAGCGTCGTCATGGCGTAGTCCATCGCCATGGAGTGGATGATGGCGTCGATCACGCCCCACGCGGTCATGTAGACGAAAATCCCGCAGATGAGATAGAGCGCCTTCTTCGCCAGAGGCGTGGGAAGGAAGATCACGAGAAAGGGAATGAGGGTGATGCCGACCGCCGTCATCACCGCCTTGAAGACGGGAAGCCACTCGTTCGCGGCCATGCCCGCCCCTACGAGTGACGAGCCCGCGTTCCTGTTCGCGAGGACGGTCATCGCGAGACTCGGGCTGTTGTCGAGGAGCACGTCGTTCATCGTCTGGCCGATGAGCATCTGCCTGAAGACGTCTGAGGCGGCATACGTTGTCCCCCCGGCAAGCGTGTTGACCACCCCCGCGAGGGTATCCGTGCACTGGGTCACCTCCGAGGCATTCGAGGCGTCATACCCGACGTTCGCGCAGGCGGCTTTCATGGCATTGCCATACGTAGCCGGGCTCGTGAGCTCGGAGGAGAGGACTGTCCACGCATCCTTGCAGGAGGCGGTGGTGTTCCCCGGGTACTCCACGGTGTAGATGGAAGGGCTCGCCGCGAGGGCGAACTGTGCCATGAAGTCGGTGCTCGTGGCGAGCCCGTTGACGGTGAGGGTGGTCCCGGGCCTCTGTAGCTCGAACATGACGCAGTCGTTCGTATACTGCTTGACGGATGCCGCGATGTCGGCGTCGACCGGAATCCCTCCTGCCTGAGCTATGTCGTACATGACATTGAACCCCCTGCCTCCCGCCATGTTCTCATACGACATGGGGTCGCTCGCGGTATAGATGGTAGTGACCATGAACTGCTCGATCTCGTTCATCGTGCCCGCGATGAAGACGATCCCGTCCGGTATGCCTCCCACCGCCTGGTTCCTGTTCGCCACGGGATCATAGATATAGAGGGTCCCCTGAGGAACGATCATCGCGGCGTAGATGAGGTAACCCGCCATGAGGGGGACTCCCCACGACAACGTGGAGAACCTCCCTCCCACCGCCCTCATGACGAGAGCGATGCCCCCGAAGAGGATGCCCCCCACCATGGCGACGAATAGTGCCGCCTTGAACCCGCTGTCCGAGAAGATGAGCGCTATCTTGGTGAAGGCCCCGACGATCTGCTCGAAGCCGCCGTACGTGTAGTACTCCATGTCCAGCGCGAAGGCAGCCTTAGAGACTAGAAGTACCGTGAGGAAGGAGAGGACGGGAAGGAGCCTTTTCATGGGCTACATCTTCGACATGACGCGGGTCACGAAGGTCTTCGAGTACGACTTGGAGAGCCTGTCCATGGATGCGCTCATGAAGTCGGCGTAGCGCTGGCCCACCGCGAAAAGGGCCGCGTGCTCCGTGAGATACTTCCGGTAGTCTTCCTGAAGGATGGAGACCGTCTGCCTGATGCGGCTGTCGAGGTCCTTGAGGTGCTCCACATCCAATGAAATGGCCGAGATCTGACAGTTTGGCGTCGGGCTGTTCGCCTGCTTCTTGAGGGCCCTCTCGGCAAGGCGGATGTGGTACATCGCCTCGGTATAGAGGTCCTTGACGAGCGCCATGGCGTAGGCCCGGGCGGCGAAGTCCGAGAGCTCGAACTCCACCTGGGGTCCCTGCTTCGTGGCGACCGCGTAGACGAGGTTGTGATAGACGAGGGGGACCGTGTTGGTGAAGGCGGTGTCACCGCTACTCAAGGATCCCTGGGTGAGGAGGTTCTGGTAGATGCTGTCGACGCGATCTTCAGCCCACTGGACGAGGTTGGCGTTCGTATCGGTGATGGGGACGCACGTGGCGTCGGGGGCGGTGAGGGGTCTCACATAGGCGCTTCCGTCAAGGAGGCTGTCGAGACCGTAAGCGCTGTTCTGCGGACAGGGACTCACCACGGTGAGATGGAAGGTCGTGTTGCCCGACGCGTCGGTGACAGGATCGAACTGGAGGTCTCCGACGAGGCCTCTCACGAACTCCACGTGGCTTGAGGGTATCCCCCTGTCGGCTGCCACGGCGGAGAAGACGCTCTGTCCCTGGGTCATGAAGAGGTTCACGACGTCGGAAGGGCAGCCGCTGTACATGGGCGTTTCGTTCGATACCGAAGGCTGCCCGTTGTTCGCCTTGACCGCCTGCTGGATATCATCGTAGATATCGTTGATCCCCGTTTCGAGGGAGAAGTCTTGCTGTGCCTCCGCCTCGACCTTCGGATCGTCGGTGAAGGGAGACACGATCTTTGCCGCGAGCACCTTCGCGTCGTGGCACTCGTTCATCTGGAGGCCGTTCAGCTCGTTCGCGAGAGTCTCCAAGGACTTCATGATGTTCGAGCACTGCTGGCAGAGCGTGCTCAACGCGAGGTCGAAGGCCATGGCGGGCGCTGCCTGGAGGATCTTCTGAAACATCTGCACGAGGTAGTTCACATTCAAGAAGGAAAAGCCTCCCCCGAAGAGGTCGATGCCCCCGCACCCCACCTTGAACCGGGGCGGCTCCACGGAAAAGAGATGGTCGTTGCTCATCGCCCACCGTGCGGAGATCGAGCCCCCCGCCGCGTACCCCCGTTTCTCGCCCTCGAAGTACCCGGGGCTCGTCTCCGTCTTCTGGGCGAGCCAGTCGTCGATGAAGCCCGCCCGGGCGTCGAAGACGCCGATGAGGACCATGACCACTACCGAGAGTGCCGTTATTCTCCGTTTCATCGCGTGTCTCCTTTTCTCCTTATCACGGGGGCCGTCACGTCGAAGCCTCCTCCCTTCTGGAAGTCGTAGATGCTGTATTCCTGGGGTGTGATCTCTCCCGCGAGAAGGCGTACCCCCCGGTAGACCTTGTCCTCCATCTCGTTCATGGAAATCACCCCCGCGGAGACAGGGATGGCCTCCTTACTCTCCCGGTAGACGAGAAGAATGGTCGGGACGATCGTCACGCCGAACATATCGGCGAGACCCCGCTCCCTCGTGAAGTCGATCCGTTTGATCTCCCAGCCATACTGGCTCTCGAAGAACTTCATGATCTTCTCCTGCTCCTCGCAGTATTCGCACGTGGGCGAGTAGAAGAAGAGGAGGCCGTAATCCCCTTTGGCCCGCATGATCCTCTCGCTCACTTCATTCTGCCGCGACCTCACGAGGGCGTTCTGGCCCGGGATGACGGTGGGATAATCTTTCGACAGGGAGAGCTCGGGGTTCTTCTGCATGACGTATTCGGCGACGTTCGTGAAGGCAAGGGCCTTTCTTCTCGCGATGTCCTGGACGTAGTAGTACTCCTCGACGTTTTCCGGCGTGGGCCTCCAGACTGCCTTCTTCTGGAAGTCCGTGAGAAGCGCCTGGAACTCGTCCGGGTGCATGTCCATGAGCTGCTCCGCCGTGTAGTCCGAAAGCGAAGGGGTACGATGCTTTTGCTCCGGCTCTTCCTTCGGCCTCTCGGGCGCCTTCCGCTGTTCGTACCAGAACCAGCCCCTCTTATAGTCCTTGTAGTAAGGGACCGGTTCCTGCCCTGGGACTTCCTCCGCGAACGCGGTGGCTCCGAACATGACGAGGCTACAAAAGAGGACGGGCAATGCCTTCAACGGTGCTCCTTTCTATGAAGCCAAGGTATCTCGAATCGAAGCTGTCCACATGCCGGCCCGTGACGAAGAGCTTTCCCTCGGGCACGGTCCCCGAATAGACGAAGGAATCGACGGCTTCCCCTTTGAGGGAATACTGCTTCGCCGTCCCCAGGTACTCGCCGTCGCAGTAATACTGGCGGGCCCTCGTTTCGAGCTTTTGTCCGGTGACGCACGACACCTTCTTCAAGAGTCTCGAAGGTATGCCGTTTTTGATGAAGCGGGACTGGACGGTGAAAATGACATAGTCACCCTTTCCGATCTCATCGGGCGTGAACCGCTTCGCGACGACGAATATCCGGTGACCGAGGGAGGGACTTACCGCCACCACGATCCTTTCGGGAAGAAGAAGCCCGAAGACGAGGGCCGAGACGGCCGCGAGATAGACAGCAAGCTTCTTCCGGTCCCCTACGAACTCAGTAAGACACTTTTTCCAGGTTTTTCGATGCAATGACGTCCTCCAGTATGAGCACCCTGTTTCTGGGCTGGCTCTTCAACGCTTCTATGTACCGTTCGAGGTTGGCCTTGAAGTCGTCCATGGTGATCTTTTTCGCGAGGACGAGGTCTCTCTGATTCTGAAGAAACCCGCTCACGTCCACGGCCACCACCTTCTGCGCCACGTAACGGTCGTAGGCGGCTACCGTGGCGATCGAGCTTCCGAGGCTCACGAGAATGACGAGGACCGCCACGTAGGCCTTCGTGATTCTCGGCCGCACGTTGGCGGGTGGCTCGTGCCTCCCTTCTATTGGTGCCGATTCCGTATCTCCCATGCATACCTCCTTAGGTCCTACCATACGAGGCAGGACCTAGTGTTGATAGAAGCCCTTCCTCAAGGCCGCGAGCAGCGCGCTCACCCCGGCGCTGTGGGTCTCCTTTTCAAAGGCTTCGAGCACGTACTCAAGATTGACGTCCCCGTGGATCGTGTGAAACGCACGTATGGTGATATTACTTTCGAGCCCTTCGCTCTTCTCCGGGTCCAGAGGATTGCTCACCGTCGCATAGACGAAGGCGGGGACCCGGGTGATGTGGTAGTGTTCGAACAGCATGGGATCGATGATCACGGACGTGTCGTAGGTCCGGCACGTGCTCTTTAAAGGGTCACAGCCCGGGTCTTCGAGAAGGAGGTCCTTGACGAAACGCAGGGTCGGCTTCACGTATGTTGCCCCGCCGATGAACCCCCGCATGACGAACCTCACGTTGTGGTCGCCGAGGGCGCCTGCTGCGCTCGTGTAGCAGCGAAGGGTCTCCGTGGGTATCGACGAGGAGAGAAAGATGTAAATCCGTTCGTTAGCTCCGAGCCCTCCCGTTGAGATGCCCTTGGTGCTGTCCTTGTAATACGCCTCACGCCCGAAGACCTCTTTTTGAATGCGCTCCCTCTCGAGGGCGATCTTCTCCTGAAATTCCTCGGACTGATAGATCCTGTAGGCTTCTTCCGCTTTCTCCCTCCCGAGAGCCTCGTACTCATTCCGGGGAAGGACCATGCCGGCTGCGTCCTTCTTCGCCTTCTCCTGAAGGGCGGAGACCTCGTCGGTGGATAGCTCGCCCGCGAAGGCACAGAGCGATGAGAGCACTACAACCGTTATTAGAGCGAATACCCTATGCAGCATAGTTTCTTCCTCACGAGCACCCAGTCGAAATTGTCTGCGGCGTTGCCGGCCGCCGAATAAGGGGGGTTCTTGCCGGATGCCCAAACGAGCCCGCTCCGTCCGATGGGCTGGCACGTATAGTCCCTCACGGGCTTCATCTCTTGGAGGCGGTAGTGGCTCTTCGTCCAGATGGGCCACATGGTCGGCCCGCAGACGTTGGTGGCGGTGTCGAAGAGCGTGTACTCCCGGATGAGTTTGTAAATGATCCTGCTTGCCAGGGCCGCGTTGTCCTCAACGATGTTGTCGTTACCCTTATGACCGGTGAGGGGATAGGCGGATCCCCACGACCCCATGCACCAGAAGAGGACGTCGAGGGGCAGCCCTGCATTCGCCGCGACGCTGTCCGCGATGCAAGAGAACTGGAGCACCGGGTTGCCGAAAAGCAGGGCCTCCGGGTTGAGAAGGAAAGCGAGGAGGTCGTCGTTCCAGAGCGGGTCGACCTCGGTGAGATATCCGACATCGAAACCGGTGTCCTCGAGGCATGGTATATCGAGAAAAAGATCCAGGAGAGACCATACGTTGAGCATGTAGTAGTGAGCCTGCGCAAACATGCTCTTGGATGCCTTGGTTGTTTTCTGGGAGTCACCCGCAAGAAACCCGTTCCCGTTGCTCAAGTCGGCGCCGATCAGATTAAAGCACCAGGGGTCCTTCACGGTCTCGATGATCCTCGCGGGCTCCCAGAACGACGCGCTCAAGCCCACCGTGTTCCCGCACATGCAAACGGGGCTCGATATATCATCGCCGGGAGAATCGATATCGGAGCCGAAGATGGTGATGCCGCCGATGGCGACGGGGAATATGCAATCCCAACAGATGTCGGTGATCGGGTTGAAAAAGTCAGCCGAGCACGTCGCCCGCCCGGCTGCAGGACAAAGAAGGAAAAGGGCAAGTGCCGCGATAACCAGGAACACTAAGGGATGGATGCGCAAGAATATACCTCCTCTTGACGGAATGGAGCCTGAAGGTATATTACTTTCGGCACTATGGGCACCAAGGAGAGCTACGGAACAGCAAGTGCGGCTAAGAGGACATCAAATCAGGAATAGTTCCGGGGCAGAACCACCGCGCCTGCGACAGTCGGTGTGAAGTCGTGAATACAGTCTGATGATGGTTGGGTTACCTGCTGCTTCCTGAAATCGTTGGCGAGAGCAACCAATAACCTACCGACGATTACGAGTGGCATTTGTCGCTCACCTTCCGGATTGAATTGCATTGTGCCTCGTGAGGGAATATAGTTCTTGCTGGCAGGGGGTACTTAAGGACGGGGCATCGGTGACGAAAGAGATTGAGTGTACGAAAGAAACGGCTTTAGGACTCCTGGGAAGCACCGGCGAGGACTTGCTTAGCCTTTACAGGCTGGCCGACGAGATGCGGCACGAGCAAATGGGGGACGATGTCTACATAAGGGGCATCGTCGAATTCTCGAACATCTGCGCCAACAACTGTACTTACTGCGGCATTCGGGCCGGTAATAAGGAAGTACGGAGATACAGAATGGCGCCCGAAGAAATTCTCGACGTGGCCTCTATCATAAACGGCACGGAGAGCACGACCATAGTGCTCCAGTCGGGAGAGACCCAGGTCTTCGGGGATGACGAAATCGCAGAGATCGTCCAGAGGATTAAGAGGGAAACGTCCCTGTCAATCACCCTTTCGGTGGGAAACCGGCCTTACGAGACATACCGGTACTGGCATGACTGCGGTATGGACCGGTACCTGCTCCGCTTCGAAACGAGCGATCGTTCACTTTTCGGAATGCTTCGTCCCGGCACAACCCTCGAGGAGCGACTGCGGTGTCTCAGGGATCTTTCTGGTCTCGGGGTCCAGACAGGGAGTGGCTTCATGATCGGTCTCCCCGGCGAAACGGTAGAGACCCTGGCCGACAATATCATCCTTTGCCGTGATCTAGAACTCGATATGATAGGGATAGGACCTTTCATTCCTCATCCCGACACGCCCCTGGCGGGGAATAAGAACGCCTACGACGACGATCGGGAAATGTTCTTCAAGGCCATAGCCGTGCTTCGCATCTTCAACCCAAGAGCACACATCCCGGCCACGACAGCTTTTGATGCGGTGTTTCCCGACGAAGGGAGAAACCGCGCACTGCAGGTGGGGGCGAATGTTTTCATGCCCAACAGCACACCCCTTAAGTATCGGAAGGACTACCTCCTTTATCCGGGCAAACCCTGCGTAACGGAAGACCCCGAACGATGTGCTGCCTGTACACTCATGCGAATCGAGGCTCTGGGCCGTTCTATCGGCAAAGGCCCCGGCCATTCGATACGGCGGGCTTGAGGCAGAGCACCGGGCTGTTCGCGGCTCCTCGGCCCCCGGCAAAGAGTGTCCCGCGCGACGTCGGAACCGCGTGTTCTTCCTCCCCTGCAAAACTTCGAAACGGGCAGGTACAGCTCATGGCGATCCCCGGCATAGGAGCTCCTGTTGCGGGAAGCTTCTGTATTCAGGAAAACACCGGCGTAAGATTTTGCGTGGGTTGCCTTCTTTTCTCACATTCCACAGACCTCGTTTAAGAACCTGATCACGCATATACCTGCATATAATGTGCGTGTTTAATAGGAATCAGACCGTCCGGGCACCCCTGGGTGCCTATTATTTTTGTCATTTAATTACGTGTACTTACGGTAATTACGTATTAAAACATACGGTAATTTACTTATTTTATCTTGACATAACCGCTAAAGAACAGCTATATACTCTACTATGTCTATAGCGTAACTATAACATAAACGGTCAGGAGGAACCCATGAAGACGAGTCCGGGAGCGATTGGAGCGATGGTGTTCGCAGTAATCTTTGCATTTTCCCACACCGCGTCAGCTCAAACGCCTCAGAAGGTGCGTATCGGCTATAACGGCTCGGCGTGCGAGGCAGGCCTCTATGTCGCCTATCACAAGGGGTTCTTCAAGCAGGCCGGGATCGAGGCCGAGCTCGTAAAGATGGATTTCGAGACTTTGAAGGAGGGGCTGGCCACGGGCAAGGTCGACGCGACCCAGGGCAATTTCAAGTGGATCAAACCG
This sequence comes from uncultured delta proteobacterium, assembly GCA_963750015.1. Taxonomy (GTDB): domain Bacteria; phylum Desulfobacterota; class Syntrophorhabdia; order Syntrophorhabdales; family WCHB1-27; genus CAVVNC01. The sequence goes on from CAVVPU010000276.1 coordinate 31,463, forward strand.
GTTGAACAGGGCCTTAATGTCAAGCTCGTGGCCGGTATCCATAACGGGTGCATCCAGGTGGTCGTTCCGAGTAATTCATCCATCAAGTCGATCAGGGACCTGAAAGGCAAGACCGTCGGGGTCGAGGCCATGGGTGGCGGACCCATGATCCTCCTCGCCATGGAGCTGTCCAAATTGGGTGTCGATTTCAAGAAGGACGTCTCGTGGAAGGTCTATCCCCCACCCCAGATGGAGCAGGCTGTCGAGAAGGGTGAGGTCGACGCCATCGGTTCGTGGGACCCGTGGGGAGAAATCGCTCTCGAAAAAAACACCTACCGCAGGATTTTCTTGAGTTCCGTGAACAAGCCCTACAAAGACATGTATTGCTGCTTTCTGGGCTTAAGGACCGATCTTATCACCAAAGATCCCGCCCTTGCCAGGAAGCTCGTCCAGGCATGGCTTAAAGGGGTTGAAGCGGTGGCCAAAGACCCCGCCGAGGCCGCAAAGATCGAAATCGACAACAAGTATGTCGGGGGAGACGTACGCCTCATTCGTAAGCTCCTCAGCGCGTACCACTGGGAGCCGGGCATCAAACGGGCCGGCCGGGACTTGAAGCTTACATAAAAGAGCAGAAGGAGCAGGGGATACTGCTCGCCGGCACCGACGAAAACGAGTTCTACGGACGTCTCTTTGCCCCTGTACTCGCTGATTATAAAGGAAAGTAACGTGAAACAACGAAGTGAATCGACCTCAATAGTGCTCTCCCTGGTAGTACTTGCTGCTTTTTGGGCGCTCCACAAAGCTCTTCCGGACAAGCAGACCGTCCAGGCCATAGGGTACTTCGATAGCGTGCTCATTGTCCTGACAGTGGTTTACACGGGGTCTTTCCTCGTCTTCCGACGGGCAACCAGGGTGGGGGCACGTATTCGGAATCTGGCGCCTCTCATTACCGTTATCCTTCTTGCCGTGGTCGCCTGGGAACTCCTTACCATAAAATCGGGGACCCTGCGTTTGCCTTACTTCCCGTCCCTTGAGAACATCATCTCCGTCTTCTTCACCGATTGGCAAACCCTCGGCATAAGCGTCCTTCACTCCCTGAGGCTCCTCTTCCTCGGCTATTTTATCGGCCTTGTCGTCGGCATTCCCCTGGGGATCTCCATGGGATGGTCTCCCCGGTGCAACTACTGGGCTTCGCCTTTTTTGCGCTTTATCGGCCCCATACCCGCAACCGCCTGGATACCCATCGCCATGGCGATCTTTCCCACGAGCTTCACTGCCAGCATATTCCTTATCGCCCTGGCCTGCTTTTTCCCCGTCACCATAATGACCTGGTCGGGCATCGCCAATGTAAGCAAGTCCTACTACGAAATAGCCCGGACCCTCGGCGCCACCCCCTTCTATCTCATACGGAGAGTGGCCCTTCCTGCGGCCCTGCCCGGCATCTTCGTCGGCCTCTTCATGGGCCTCGGTGTCGCTTTCGTCACCCTTGTCGTAGGGGAGCTGCTCGGCGTCAAGGCAGGCCTTGGCTGGTACATAAACTGGGCCCAGGGTTGGGCGGAATACAGCAAGGTGTATGCGGCGCTTTTCGTCATGGCCGTGATGTTCTCAGGCATCATAACGCTGCTGTTCAAGTTCAAAGATAAGGTGCTCGTGTGGCAAAGGGGGTTGATAAGATGGTAGCCCATGAAACAAGGCCTGCCCCGGAGGGTCATGATCAGGTCACCCCGGTCCCCGGCTCGATCGTGATCAGTAACGCAAGAAAGTTCTATTCCGATGCTTTCGGCCGGGAGGTTGAGGCGCTCGCTTCGGTAAACCTCGTGGTCCATCCTGGCGCCTTCGTCTCCATTGTCGGACCGAGCGGATGCGGCAAGTCGACGCTCCTCAAGCTTATCGCCGGACTGGAACAGCTCTCGGACGGGGCCATCACCCTCGACGGCGAGAATATCGAGGGACCCCACTACCTGAGAGGCATGGTCTTTCAGGACCCCACCCTCTACCCCTGGCTGACGGTCAAGAAAAACATAGCCCTTGGCCTCGACGCACGGGGAATCGACTGGAAACAGGACGGCGAGGTAGACGAATTCGTCAGGCTTTTCGGCCTCGACGGCTTTCAGGATTGCTATCCCCATCAGCTTTCCGGAGGAATGGCGCAGAGGGCGGCCCTTGCGAGGGCTCTCGTCAATAAGCCGAAGGTCCTCCTCCTCGATGAGCCCCTGGGCGCCCTCGACGCCTTCACCAGGATGCAGATGCAGGCCGAGATCCTCCGCGTATGGAAAACTCACGCAACGACGATGCTCTTCGTGACCCACGACATCGACGAGGCCATCTACCTGAGCGACCAGATCGTGATCATGTCTCCCCGGCCCGGCAAGATCGAGCAGGTTATACCCGTGACCCTCGGCCGACCGAGGGAGAGAAACCTTCCGGACTTCCTGGCTCTTCGAGCCAAGATACTGGAGATTCTCCATTTCGCGAGGGAATTGACAGTTGACTACTATTTATGAGGAGGGAGAAGAGGCGCATGGACGGACGACAGGTACTGCTTGACGCGATCAACGGCCGAAAACCGGAACGGGTCCCCGCAGTTCTCTTCTCCGCAGGGGCATGGACCTTCAATTCTCTGGGCTTCACGCTCCAAGAGGTTCTCGGGAACGCCGAATCGATGGCTTCGACCATCGTACAAACTTACACGCAAAAAGCCCCATCCGATGCCGTGTGGATGGCCTCCGGTTTCAACAACCTCCCGGTCAAGGCATTGGGAGGGGTGATCAAGTACCCCAAAAAGGGGACGCCCCAGGTTGCCCGCACGGTACCCCTTTCGGAAAACGGCGGCGTCGAGCGGTCTTGCATCGATAGACTCGACTTGGACACCGACGCCAGGAGCCTGTGGGAAACGACGGCGCGGGTGAAAGCGGCCATCGGAGATAAGACCATGATCGGTGCCTGCGGGTGGGGGCCCTTTACCCTCGCCGGTCAGATGTTCGGCACGGAATGGTTGATGTCGCAGGTCTACAAAGACCCTGACATTGTGCGGCAATTACTCGATTTCTCGGTGGAGGCCGCCGCCCGATACTACGAGGGTTTCATCGAACAAGGCGCCGAGATAATCTCCATCGCGGAACCCATGGCATCGGGCGACATGATCTCCAGACAACACTTCGAGAGTTTCGTGGTGCCTGCTCTCACGGTTTTTTTAAGCCGCCTAAAGCAATCAAAGGCGTACAACCTTCTCCATATTTGCGGGAACATTACGAACAGGCTGGACCTCATACCAGGCCTCGGCGTCGACGTCCTTTCGGTGGACTACAAAGTCGACCTTAAGAAGGTCAGGCAGATAATCGGCGATCGAATCGCCTTTGCCGGGAACATCAATCCGGCGGACATATTGCAGCAGGGGACGGCGGAAACCGTGATTGCCGCCTCCCGTCAGTGCATTAGCGATGCCGGACCTGCCAGCCGGTTCATTCTTATGCCGGGTTGCGATATACCGCCGAGTGTACCGCTTCAGAATGTGAGGGCCTTCTTCGAGGCCGCACAAAGAGATACACGACAAGGAGTTTGAAATGGGCTATTTCGATCAGAAAGAACCGCCGAAGCGGGAGGACCGGCTCCACGCATGCATCGCCCGGGGAGACACCATTTGCGGGCTCGCGAACAGAAAGGGGTGCCAATACATGAACGACGGGGATCGCGCCTTCACCCAGGGTTCGATCTGCCAGCTTCTTCCGGCGCTCGCCATCATGAATACATTCCCTGACAGCGCCATCCTCGTGCACGGTGCGGTGGGGTGCGGCTCCTGCATCCTTTCTCAGAATGCCGTGGTGAAGACGGGCAATGCCGCCCGGCAGAGAGCGGCGAAAGACGTAATCTGGGCAAGCACGGCCCTCGACGAGACCGACGTCATAAGCGGCGGCGAAGAAAAACTCGAAAAGGCCATCATCGAGATTGACCGTCGCTATCGGCCGGGCAATATCTTTGTCGTGGCCGCCTGCATCCCTGCCCTGGCAGGCGACGATATCGACACCCTTGTCCAGAACCTGCAGCCGCGCGTGACAGCCCGGCTGCTGCCCGTTCATTGCGAAGGCTTCAAGACGCGGATCTGGGCAACCGCCTACGACTCCGTCTACCATTCGATCGGCAGGAACCTTCTCGATGAGCAAAATGAGCCTCTGCCATTTTTTGATGATGAGCTTACGCGGATCAAGGAGGAGTATCTGCTCAAGCGCACCGTCAACGTCCTGACCGTCTCGTCCATGGGACGTACGGACGAACTGGAGCTTGAGCGATTGCTCGCAGCTCTCGGTCTCAAGGCGAATTTTTTTCCCGTCTACACCCGGCCCGAGGAGATGTACCGGGTCACGAAAGCGGCTCTCTCCGTGAGCACGTGCCCCACCCACGACGATTACCTCCTCAGCCACCTGAAAGAAAAGTACGGAGTCCCCTATGTCACGACAACCATGCCCATAGGGATCGAGAGCACAGGCATCTGGCTCAAGGACGTAGCTGCCTTTTTTGGATTGGGGGAAGAAGCGGAGCGCCTGATCGTCCAGGAAGAGAGGGAGCTGAAGGAGAGCCTTGCAGAGTTCGAGCCACTCTTCAGGGGCAAAAGGGCTTTCGTCAGCGCCGGAGAGATCCGCGCCTTCGTGACCGCAGGCTTGCTTACTGAACTGGGCTTCGAGATCATCGGCATCCGCTCCTTTCATCACGACGAATTTGCCGACAGGGAGTACGAGAGGCTCGCGAAGACGACGAATGAAGACTACGTGGTCAACATCGCGAATGCCCAACCCTTCGAGGAGGCAAACCTCATCCGGAGACTGAAGCCGGACATCTTCCTGGGCCATTGGAACGGCAACGGGACCGCGGCAAAGCTCGGTGTGCCCGCATCCGTCATTTACAATACCTCCTTGAACTTCATCGGTTACAAGGGCGTCTACGAGATAGCGCGGCGCCTTGCCAAGCAACTGAAGAACACCGCTTACAACAAGAACTTGAGCAAGCACCTTCGTCTTCCCTACACTCAGCACTGGTACGGGGAAGAGCCCTTCAAGTACATCAAGCAGGCGGGAGGTGAAGTCAATGCCTAATTTCATCGAAAGACCCAGGTACTCGTGCGCCCTTGGCGGAGCCTTGGCCACAGTGACTGCCCTGCCGGACGCCATACCCATCATGCACGCCACGTCCGGTTGTGCGGGTAATTTTACCTGGGCCCAAAGCGGCGGAGGCGGCCTCCAGGTGGGCGGCGTCTGCGGGGGCCTGACCACGCCGAGTTCCAACGTGCAGGAGTCGGAAATTGTTTTCGGCGGGGTTGACCGGCTGTCGCAGCAGATCAAGAGCACTCTGGAGGTGATGGACGGGAGGCTTTTCGTCGTCCTCACGAGTTGCGTCACCGACATGATCGGTGATGACGTGCGCCGCGTGGCAGAGGAGCTGACGAGTCCGGAGCGTCCGGTCATCAGTGCCGAGACTGCCGGGTTCAAGGGCAATTCCTACTATGGCTATGATGCGGTGCTCCAGAGCCTGTTCCGTGGCTTCGTCGAGAAGAGCCCGGCAAAGATCAAAAAGAAAGTGAACCTCTGGGGCATAGTCCCCAACCTCGACGTCTTCTGGAGAGGCAACCTCGACGTCCTGCGGGATCTCCTCGTCAGGCTCGGTCTCGACGTCAATGCTTTCTTCTCGGCCAGCGACACCCTCGAACGGATACGTGCTGCCGCGTCGGCCGAGCTGAACATCGTTGTTTCCGACGCCTATGGGGTGCCAGCCGCCCGCATCTTCGAGGAAGAGCACGGCACGCCCTTCATAAGCCTGCCCCTGCCCATCGGTCCGACAGGCACGGCGGACTTCCTGAGGCAAATAGGAGCAGCCCTTTCCATCGAGAAATCCGCCGTGGAGAGGCTGATAAACGAGGAAAGCACGCTTTTTTACCGCTATCTCGATCCGCTGACTGATCCGTATAACGACTTCGACATGCAGCGCTACGCCGTAGTGGTCGGGGATTGCAACTATTCATACGGCATCACGCGTTTTCTCTCGGACGACCTCGGCTGGATACCGGAACTCGCAATCTGCACGGACCACCCGGGGGACGGTGAGGCAGAAAAGATCGCTGAAAGGTTCAGGCGCTTCGAATCCGGACTCATGCCAGCCCTTGTCTTCGAGTCGGATACGAGTGAGATCATCCGCCACCTGAACGTTCGGTGGCCGGGCTCGAATGGCCAGCGCTACTACAACGCCTTCAGTCCCGCCTTCGTGGTGGGAAGCTCTCTCGACAGGGAGCTTGCCACCTCCCTCGGGGCAGCCCATTTGAGCGTCAGCTTTCCCGTGACCAATAGGGTTGTCCTCGACCGGGGCTATTGCGGCTACTCGGGCGGTCTCCATCTGATCGAGGATCTTTTGGGGGCAATAGTCGCAGGAAGGTAGGAACTCCTTTTTATGGGTCCTATTCGACCTATAGGACCCATAAAAAGGAGCTTTTGAAAGGAACATTTCAATGCGTTGCATGACGAGTTGCCCGGTAGGGCCGACAGTCGACCTTGTGGAGCGCCATCCCTGCTTCAGCGCGGAGGCGCACAACAAATTCGGGCGCATTCACCTTCCTGTCAGCCCGGTATGCAACATCCAGTGCCGCTTTTGCAAGCGCGGTTTCAACAAATGGGAAAAAAGACCCGGCGTTGCAGCAGGCCTGCTCGAACCGGAAGAGGCCGCACGAACCGTAGAGAGGGCCCTCAGGGTGTGCCCGGAGATCGCAGTGGTCGGCGTGGCAGGCCCCGGAGACCCCCTGGCCTCGAACCACGCCCTCAATGCGCTCAAAGTAGTCCGTGAACGTTTCCCCGAACTCATCACGTGCCTCTCCACAAACGGGCTCGCCCTTGCGGAGAAGGCCGAGGACGTGGCGAGTGTTGGCGTGAGAGCGCTCACGGTCACCGTCAACGCCGTCGATCCGCAGGTGCTCGACAGAATATGCTCACGAGTAAGGGTGGACGGCATAGATACACCGGGAGAGGAGGGGGCTCGCCGCCTCATCGCCGCCCAACTCGCCGGCATCAGGAAGATGGTCTCACTCGGGGTCACCATCAAGATCAACACGGTGCTCATACCGGGGGTGAACGATACCGTCATCGAGGAGATAGCCCGAATGGTGTCTGGGGCAGGTGCGTCGATGATCAACATAATCCCCCTCATTCCGCAATTCGAGATGGCATCAATTGGGCCGCCGAGCGCGGAGCAATTAAACAAGGCCCAGTCGATAGCCGCCGCCTACCTGTCCGTCTTCACCCATTGCCGTCAATGCCGCGCCGACGCCTGCGGCATTCCCGGAAGCGGAAAGGATTACGGACTGGAGCTGTACGGCCGGGTGGAGCCCACGTTTTCCCATGGATAGGACATAACGAAACTCAAGGAGCAGTGAGTAAGATGGCAGACAAGAAAATCAAGCAGATCGCAATCTACGGAAAGGGCGGCATCGGTAAGTCGACCACCACGTCGAACATCAGCGCCGCCCTCGCCAAGGCCGGGTATAAGGTCATGCAGGTGGGGTGCGATCCTAAAAGCGACTCTACGAACACACTGCGGGACGGCAAATATATCCCTACCGTTCTCGACACGCTCAGGGAAAGGAAGGTCTTCAAGTTGAACGAGGTCGTTTACGAAGGCTTCAGCGGTGTCCTTTGCGTGGAAGCGGGCGGACCTGCGCCGGGAGTCGGTTGCGCGGGCCGCGGCATCATCACCGCGGTTCAGCTCCTCAAGCAATTGAAGGCCTTTGACGATCTCAACCTGGACGTGGTGATTTACGACGTCCTGGGCGACGTGGTGTGCGGCGGATTCGCCGTGCCGATCAGGGAAGGCATCGCGCAGCACGTCTTCACCGTATCGTCGGCCGACTTCATGGCCATCTACGCGGCAAACAACCTTTTCAAGGGCATCGCCAAGTACTCGAACAGCGGCGGGGCGCTCCTGGA
>CAVVPU010000277.1:0-9520 GCA_963750015.1 uncultured delta proteobacterium
GTGGTATACAAGTATGGCTGCTCTGATGAAGAGTTCCATCATCTGGCGGGCATGCCGTTTCTGTTTTGGAAGTTGATCGAGGAAAGCAAGATGGCAGGCGCGGAGCAGATCGATTTTGGCCGCACCGATTTGGAAAACGATGGCCTCGTCAGGTTTAAGGATGAGTTCGGGACCATCCGCAGTCCGCTCACATATTTTCGGTATTCAGACGGTATCAGGGAAAAGTGCATTGTCAGCCGCGCCGGCGATGCCCGCAGCGCGGCGTCTGAAAAATTATTGATGAACTCAAAAAAGCAGCCTCCAGGGCCGACATCAGTTTATCTGGGGCCCGACCCTGACAGGGAGGGGGAAGCAATTGCATGGCATATAGCCGAAGAGATCGGGGCCGGCGAAAAACCGGTTCGCAGAGTCCTTTTTTACGAGCTTACGCACAAAGCGATCCTGGAAGCTCTGGAGAAACCCAACGAACTCAACCTGAAGCTTTATGAGGCGCAGCAGGCAAGGCGAATCTGGAGTCGGCTCGTCTAGGCGGGGGGACCACCCTCGACACGACCAAGGGATATCCCTCATGGCGACCAATGAAGGGAGTGTCCTCGACTATGTAGGCGTTGACCTCGTGCCGATCAGGGGGCTGTCCAAGCTGATGGTTCCGACCACCGCAGGTAGCGGAAGCGAAGTGTCGAGAGTGTTCGGTGTGACCGATGAATCGACGAAGATAAAAAAGGCTGTTTCGACGCCCTTCAACCTTGCGCAAGCCGTCATCCTCGACCCCCTCCTCACACGGTCGCTTCCTTCGGCGGTCACCGCGGAAACAGGTATCGACGCCCTTTGCCACGCGACAGAGGCCTACGTTTCCCTTCTCGCCACTCCCTTTTCCGACATACTCGCCCTCGAAGGGATCCGCCTCGTGGGCAAGAGCCTCCTTCTCGCCTTTGCCAAGGGCGAGAACATAGAAGCGCGCTCCGATATGCTCCTCGCCGCAACCCTCGGAGGGTTGGCCTTCAGCAGTGGAGGTCTGGGAGCCGTCCACGCCTTTTCCTTCGCTCTCGAAATGCGTTTGGCCTTGAGCCACGCACGGGCAATCTCCGTTATCATGCCCCACATCATGGAGTACAATAAGATCGGCGCCCTCCGCAAATATGGCAACATGGCAAGGGCCCTGGGGGAAAGGGTCGAGGGCTTGACCGATCTCGAGGCAGCCGGGGTGGCAGTCGCGGAAACGAAGCGTCTCCTCGAGATCATGGGGATTTCCTATCGTTTGCGCGACTACGGTATGACAGAGGCGCAAATACCGGACCTCGTCGAGACGACCATGGGGCAGGGGAGACTCTTTGCCGCGAACCCGAGGAACCTGACGGAGCAGGACGTGAGAGGCATATATCTTCGGGCGCTCTAGCCCCTGAGGATGGCAGTCGAGGAAAGTGACTTTTGCCAATACCTCAAGTGCGAAAGAAGCAAGGAGGCGAAAGGCGAAGGTAAAACGGAAAATGAGGGTACGAGGTGTGGCCGGTCGGATGGGAGGGATCGCGATCTGCGGCGCACTTTTCGCCATGCGCCCTCCGACGTACATTCAGTACGCCATCCGGGCAGCAAGGCTCAAATTGCATCCACACCTCACGATCCCTCCCATCCGACCGGCCGGTGACACGCGGAGCCGTATCATTAAAGAGAGCGCGGCTCCGGCCTTCATAGGATGTACACACCAACACCAATTGAATAAGGGCGGCGTCCTTTGAGGCCGCCAAAAGAAACATGCTCTTTTTCCCTCGCTCTAGGAGAGGGGTGAGGGTGGCCGGCCTTTGACTTAGTGGGAAAATAGGTTTATAATAATATCAATACATTAGGTAGATAAAATGGGATGCCCTTTTGCGGAAGAAGGGCATTTCTATTCTTGGGGTTGAAAATGGCGAAAAAAAAGTCCACTAACGTAAAAGACTTGGTCAACGAGGGGATGGAGAAAGGCTCTATCGGGTCTGATGAAATCGACGATGTCCTTCCTCAGGAGGCGAGTGCTCCCGAAGATGTTGAAGATGTATTCGACTTCCCTTTAGAATCTGACTTGGACATAGTCGACATACTAGAGGGAAAGTTCGTGTCACGTAAGGAACAGAGCACGGAGGGGGGTGAAGCCGAAACGTCATCCTCAGAAACATCCGATAATACAATATGGGCCTATTTAAAGGATATTGGACGTGTAGCACTCCTCACACCTGCTGAAGAATACCAGATAGCGAAAAAGATTGAAGAAGCCGAAAGAAAGGAAAAGAACATCTTGTTCGGCCTGCCCCAGGCAGTCGGCGAACTCCGGGAAATAAGTCGGCAATTGAAAGAAGGGACTCTAAACATTGCAGATGTAATCCACATCGATGAAATGGACTTTACCCAACAAGATGAGGAAAAATACAAGAAAAAGACCATATCCTCCATCAATGCCATAAAGAGTCTTTATGAGAAGAAGGAAGGAATAAAGACGACACTTCAGCGGGCCGACATACCAAACAGACAAGAGCTTGCCAACGATTTGCAGAGGATCGAAGACAAGAGAGAAGAGATCCTGCTCAGTCTTAAGCTCACCAGGAAGGTTTTTGTCGAAATCATCAGGAAGATCGGGCAGCGGACGGACCTCACGAAGGACGGCGCGGCGAGTATCGTAAGACGGAAACTGATGGAACTCCGCGAAATTGAAAACGGACTGAAAACCGTCAGGAACAGGCTCATTCGGGCAAACCTGAGACTCGTAATTTCGATAGCTAAGAAATACCTCAACCGTGGGCTGTCATTCCTTGATCTTATCCAGGAAGGCAACATGGGCCTCATGAAGGCCGCTGAAAAGTATGACTATCAGAAAGGCTTCAAGTTCTCCACATACGCATCATGGTGGATCAGGCAGAGCATAACACGGGCAATTGCAGATTGCGGACGAACTATCAGGATACCGGTCCATGTACTTGAGACCAAGAACAAGATCAGCAAGGCTGCCGTCGCCCTCGTCCAGGAGTTGGGTAAAAAGCCGGAGCTCGAAGAAATTTCGCTTAAAGTCGGACTTCCCCTGGAGAAAGTCAGAAAGATCATGAGGATTTCCGGCGAGGCTGTATCAATCGAAACCCCGATCGGGGATGATGAATCCAAACTCGGTGATTTCATCGCAGACCCAAAAGGCTCTTCCCCTTATACGGAGTTGGTAGACACTTCGCTCAAGGAAGAGGTAGACAATGTTTTGTCGACTCTCACTCCGAGAGAAGAGAAGATTATCAGGATGAGGCTTGGCATTGGGGAAAAGACCGATTTTACTTTAGAAGAAGTGGGTGATGTCTTTGGGCTTACCCGTGAACGTATCCGTCAGATTGAGGCAAAAGCTCTGAGAAAGCTGCAACACCCGTCGCGGAAAAGGAGACTGGAGTGCTTCCAGGAATAGACAAATGATCCGCCCCCGCTTAGTGTAATTAAACAGGCCTCCCCTATCCCAAGTAGCGCTTCACGGTGATGTGGATCTCCATTTCGGCTTGTTCGAAGGAGAACTGCGCCGCCGCCCATGTGGCCGGGCCGAATACCGCCCTGGCGTTGTTCGAAAACCCGTACCTCTCCTTCGGAATGCCGAACAGGGTTGTGTCCAGCTTCCCGTTGCCGTTCTCATCGTGGAAAGCCTTGATTGCGTAAGTGCCGAAGGGAAGGTCCTTCAGGAGCACCTCGGCTTTTCCTCCTTTGATCTCCACCGAGGCGCTTCGGACCGCTTTCTCGGATTTCGTGTAGGTGTCTTTTGAATTGTAAATGGCCAGCATCGCACTGCCCTTATCGCTGCCGAATCCGTCGAGGAGAATCTTGAGCGATCCTGTGCTCGTGTTGTCTGCGAGGGCCGAAGCCGAGGAAATCACCAAGAAAGCGATCAAGCATTGAAACAGAAGCACCCATGGCAAGCCGGACCGGGCGCGCAGAGAGGGAGACAATCGAGTCTGCGGGCCGGATAACTTGAGAGGTCCAGGGGACCATATCTTACATTTCAGCATTTTATCCTTCCCGTGGCTGAATTTCTTCGCTCCCTTCATTTGTCAAACCGCCCACCCCCATGTTACCACTCGTATCCAGCCAACGCAAGGGGGGCATAAGGGCCCCTATCTTGCCTCTCCTTCCAGGGCATGACGGAACTCCTAATAGGAACCACCGATCTTCTCCCTTTCTTAGCGCACGGGCATTTTCTCCACGAGTATTCCCATAAGCGTATGGGCGGCCTTCCTTAAAGAGCATACGAGTCAGATATAGCAGTACAGGAGGGAGTCGCCCAGCATTCTCGCCGGTCAGTTCACCCCAATGATCCTGGATTACCCCTTAAGGACCGGGAGGAAGTACGCAGGCGTGCCTTGGAGTAGCCTATCCTTTGCTGGGCCGACAAGCTATTAGGCCGTTTTGTGGGGGGAGGCTATCGCTACGATGGCTCCTGAATTGCCGGTCCCACGCTTGGCTGAAGAAGTTGCTCTCGCAACGAGGCCTTCTGCAGCTTCTCGTCGTGGCATAGGAACACGACACCCACGTTCGCCGTCATCAAGGATACGGCTGAGGACAAATGAATCGCGTCAAATCCTCGCAATGCGTGTTTTTCGGCTAAATCGCCCGCAAGCCGGATGAGATCTTGCGAAACCTTCACCTGCACATAGTTGATCCAATCCTTTTCAAAAGATAGGAGGAGACTCTTGTAAGCTTTCTTGGTAACGGACCCTTCTCTGAATCTCCTGGCGAATGCTGCTCTGGCCTCTGCATAGGCTATCATAGACGTGGCTGCGGTGCGTGCATTCTTCAGGATAGCTGCCACATCAGCCGAGCCTTCTTCTTCAACGTACAGCTTCACGAGACTGCTTGTGTCAAGATAAACGATCATGTCACCTTCTATCTTCAAGTACGGCCTCTGACATGCTTCTTCTTGAGCGTATCCTTGGAACTGCCCCGCACGGTTTCCCTCCGGCCCAATATACCAGGCCCGTGTCTGCCAGTTGTTTGATCATCTCGTTTTCTTGGCTATTGTCGATCGCCGTGATGATAGCTAAAGGTTTCTTTCGATCTGTAATAAGAATTCGCTCTCCGGCTTGCACATCCCTCAGGTAGCTACTGATAGATCGCTTTAATTCTCTGATGCCCACAGTCTTCAAATCGATCACCCCCCCCCTTATGTTGTAGTTACATTATACTGTTTGTAGTCCCGTAATTCAAATATGTGTCGTATTAGCATGGATCTGGATCAGTTTCCCCCCCGGCAATCCCATAAGCATATGGGCAGCCCTCCTCGAAGCGCATGCGGGTCAGACTGACGAGAGGCAAAGAGGCGAGAGAGGGCACGAGGTGTGGCCGGTCGGCTGGGAGGAATCGTGCCGCCCGCACGCGGGCACCCGGCGGCGCACTTTTCGCCATGCGCCCTCCGACGTACATCGAGTACGCCATCCGGGCAGCAAGGCTCAAATTGCATCCACACCTCACGATCCCTCCCATCCGACCGGCCGGTGACACGGGTCGCCGTATCTCTAAAGGCCTGCGGCTCCGGCCTTCATAGGATGTACACACCAACACCAATTGAATAAGAGCGGCGGCCCTAAAGCCCGCAAGAACAATGGACAGAGCCGTTCTTCCTTTTCGAGTCTGGCTTGAGAGGTGGATAAGAGTCCTAAGCCCACCCCTTCGTGCTATTCAGTTGTCAAAGAGCCTAAGAAGGCATCAAACGGGTCAGATAAGCCTTTCGAGATCACCCCGACTCTGCACTGACATAGTGCCTCGTCTGAGGTCTCACCCCCCGTCCAGCAGCACTATTTCTGCCCGGTGACGGTCGGCCGGTCCGAAGCCCCCCCGATGCTCTCGCGTCCGCCAGTACCAAGGGCGGCGCGTCTTTGGCCTGTCCGCCAACTGTACGAAAGTGCACGCAAGTGCACGGTTTGAAGAAAATTCGGGCCACTTTGTATACAAACCAGGTCAGGGGACGAGCTTCATCGAAGCGTGCTGATTCGGACTGGGGGTCTGGAAAAGGCCTTGCGAGCCGTCTCATGACTACAATTTTCCCAGAGAAAGGACGAGTGTGTCAAATCGAAATGGGCTTTGGGAGGGGGGGTAAAGAGGGGGTATATGGGGGGTAAAGGGTAGGTAAAAAGGGGGGGGGAAAAACCATTTTGGATTATTGATTTTGGATTTTGGATTAAGAGCCCAAAGCAAGGGGAGAAACAATTTTGAATTTTTAATGTTGAATTTTGAATTAAAGGCCAAAAAGAAGAGCGGGGAGAGAGACAATTTTGGATTATTGATTTTGGATTAGAAGCTCAAAGCAGGGCCCGGGCGGGGAGACAATTTTGAATTTTGAATTAAGAGCTCACTGCGACAATGCTTTCCTCGCCTTTACTCCTCTATCGCTTCGGTGCGGGCGACGACTCCCAGTCAGTCATGGTCTTCGTGTCGAAGGTCTTGCCATACCCCATCATGTCGTCAATCGACTTCAGGAGTCGCCTGGCGGGGGTCTTTGCAATCTGTAGACCGAGCTTATGGTACCATGTGTTCTTCTTATTGTACGGGCAGGCCGCGATGCAGGCCGAACAGTCGATCTTGGCCGACCAATACTTGAAGCAGTTCTCCGCCTTGATATACCACTTCTTCGTGCCCGGGTTATTACAGGGGCTCACTGCTTCGAAGCCCGGTTCACGATCGAAGGAGAGCGCCTTGCTGGGGCAGGCTTCGGCGCACTTGAGACACACCTTGCAGACTTCCTGGACCCCGAACGTAATCGGCCGATCGGCATCCAGAGGGAAATCGGTGATGACTTTGCAGAGACGAACCCTGGGACCGAATTCCGGAGTGACGATCGGACCGAGGCGACTCATTTCGCCGATGCCCGCCGCAATTGCGTAAGGTACGCTCATGGCCGTATCGTTGCCGCACGGAATCGCATGGTACCCGAGTTCTCTAATGAAGTTCGCCAGCCGGTGTGCGATGACGATCATTTCTCCGTAAGCCAGACCAGTGGCAGCACTGGAGATGCAGCTCGAAGACGTACGATAGGCTTCATAGTCCATTGCGACTGCCATGACCACGACGCTTGTCGGCTCAAAGGGGAAAATAATCGGTTCATGTACTTTGGTGAAAAGATTAAAGGAGTGCGTGTACACCCATCGCTCGTCGTAGTCGGCGATGCCGACCAGATCGGCCTTAAAGAACTTCGCGGCCTTCTTGACCGCAGCGCTTGCCTCCCTTTTGTTCGCAAATTCAATCCGAGCTGGAGCAACCTTACCCTCCCACGAGTAGAGCCCCATATTACCGACACCCGCTCCGACTATCGGCCCTCCGGCGTCTTCCTCGATACTCCACGTCCCCCGCAACAAGGCGTAGTCGAAGGGAGTGAAGCCGGGTGAAGACGGCCGCTCTGCATAGTTATGACGGTGCTCGTAGAACACCTTGAAGGCCTTCATTATCCCAGGTTCCCAGCCCGCCCGCATGAAGGCCGTGTTCCGCTGATCGTACCGCTGATAGCTGCCGTTGACCTCAACGGGGAACCTCTCGTGATAATTAACGGTGCTCAACATGTCTTCCTCCTTCTTACAATGCCTGTGCCGCTGGGCGTGTCATGGAGTCTCTTTATCCGGCTTTGTATGAACCGAGGCGAGGGCTGTCTCAAGGCATCCGACCATTTCGGGCAACCTGTCGCTGTCAAGCTGAGAAATGAGACTGATGGGCGGCATTGGCCAAACGTGGGAGCACGCGCTCGACTACGGCCCTGCCGGCCGGACTCAGTTGAATGCGGACACTTCTACCGTCCTCTTCGTTCTCAACACACCCGATGAATCCGTCTCGCTCGAGGGCGTTGAGAAAGCCTGTCATCGTCGGCTTCGTCACGCCGACCTTTTTCGCCAGGAGCAGTGGTGTTGCTTTTCCGTCGTGCAACTGAAACATGAGTACCATGAGGATTCTCATCCGGGCCGGCGAGAGCCCTGGCTCCGCGATGGCTTCTTCCAAGAGCTTGAGGAGTCCGTCAGCCGCACGGCCCAAGAGGAATAACTGGAGAAGGCTCCTCACCTGATCAGGCTGCACAACCCGTCGGAGGTCCTCTTCTGCGACGTCCCCTATTTCACCAAACAGAAAAGATGAACCCATGGAAATAAATTAGTACGGTGACCTAACTATGTCAAGAAAAATATTCAGAGCCTTTCATGGACAGGCAACTGAGATGGTCCAGATATCCTATACAGGATGAAGCAGGTCTTAAGTGTGCACCATCCCGCTGCACACTTTCGCCTGTTAAGGGGGGCCGCGGCCTGTTTTATCCTTTTCTATACGCGTGACGCTTGGCACCTCAATAGGAGAGGCATCGCAAGGAGTATCAGGATTAATAGTATATGCGGGACTGCCCTGGCCCTTGGGTGGTAATCCCCTCTGATGGGTGACCCCGGCCCCCTCCCCTTTGAATCCCCGACGGAAGGCACCCCGGAGGAGACGGGGACTAAACTGCTACTCTGCTTTTCCAGTAATCAGGCTCCCTGCTGAGGTTCATGACGGCGATTACAAATATTTCCTCTGGGGCGGCCTTATACACAATTCCGTAGGGAAAACGTTTTGAGAGGCATCTTCGCGTATTTGTTGAAAGCGGCGGCCATGCATCGGGAAATGCAAGAATATTCTGCACCGTTCGATACATTTCCTTGAGGAATTCCAGTCCGAGACCTTTCTGGCATTCGTCGTGTTATCTATTGCCTGGTTTAACTCCGCCTCGGCAGCGGGGTGAAAGGAGTAGGTCAAGAAAGTCTCTCGCGTATTTTGCTGAATACTTCGTCTCCCGGTATGGTTTTCACCGAGCCTTCCGTGATCTCCTTAAGCCTTTCTTCAGCTTCCTCGGCCCACAACTTGTCCATGTCGCTCAGGACAGGATTCAGGCTTTGGAGCAGTTTGTCCACAAGGAGCGTCCTTTTTTCAACCGGCAATGAGATCGCTTCGTCAAAAAGGTCTTCAGTCTTTCTCATTTTTCTACCTCCGAAGGATCATTTCACTTAATTATACCATGCCTCTTCCGGTCGCAACGCAAACCGTGATGGCCCCCGGCGTAGCGATAATTTCTCCGTGTCGGGGAATAGCCGCCCCGGATTGCTTCTCGTAGGCTTCGGTTCCACCAGGAAAGTATAGGGCATCCGAAAGCGGCGATCAAGGATCGGCTTGTTTGGACTGATCGCGTCCCATCCTTGAGGAAGGAGGAAGAGACGGAGACTAACCCAGGGCGACGGGGAATAATGCTACAATGCAAGACCCCACAAGCTTTCTTGACCCCACAAGCTTTCCCTGGGCCGTCCGAGAACTCGGCATGTCCCAGACACAGCTTTCAGTGCGTCTGGAAATGACCCAGCCCGGAGTGGCGGCAGCGGTTGCACGGGGTGAAAGGCTGGTAAAGGAGAGGGGCTATATACTTCTCGCCGATACGGGGCAAACTTAGTTATTTAGT
Source organism: uncultured delta proteobacterium (assembly GCA_963750015.1). GTDB lineage: Bacteria > Desulfobacterota > Syntrophorhabdia > Syntrophorhabdales > WCHB1-27 > CAVVNC01. The sequence continues at coordinate 9,449 of CAVVPU010000277.1, forward strand.
TATGGGCGTCCCCCACATGGCCCCTCACAAATTGGCACGGGCATCGTACTATGTCTTAAGGGATCAGGCAGT
>CAVVPU010000278.1:0-4104 GCA_963750015.1 uncultured delta proteobacterium
GCTCGCATATCGACCACACCCCGCTTCCGATCTTTCTCCGTAAGTCAGGGAGCAACAAGGTGATCAAAAAGTTCGCGTGGTGGTCCGTGATGATTGATGCCCACAGCCGCCGCGTCCTTGCTCAGGTCCTTTCATTCAACGACCCGTCCTACGCGACCGACATGCATCTTTTTCGCGAGTGTGTCCGGCGGCATCATCGTCTTCCCCACTGCGTCGTGGTCGACTCGGGATCGGACTTCGAGTCCATATATTTTGACCACCTGCTTGGTCTCTTTCGCATTCACAAGATCGTCCGAAAAAAAGCCCGGCCGCGGGACGGGTCCCTCATAGAAGTCTTGTTCAATATCGCGCAAAGAGATGTCGTTGACATCCTCAAGGGCGCCACCCGGGACGGCACGGCCCCACGGGAGAGAACCAAGGAAAATGATCCCAAGAGAGAGGCCATCTGGACGTTGAAGCATCTCTCCGAACGTCTGTCGACCTGGGCCTACGACGCTTACGATCGCGAGAATCACGGCACCCTCGGAGAATCCCCCCGGGCCGCGTATGAGCGCGGCATGGCGCAAACGGGGCGAAGAGAAATGCGGTACATACCGTACAACAAGCTCTTCATGCAAGCGACTATGCCCACGACGCGAATCGGGGAGGCACTGGTGCGGCCGGGTCGCGGCGTCTACATCAACGGGCTGCCTTACAATTGTCCCGCTTTGCGGGCGTGGGAGGGCAAGAAACTAACGGTCCGCTACGACCCTGAGGATATTTCGACGGCGTGGGTGTATATTCCGCGATCCCCTTTCAACAAGAAGAAGGGCGGCGAATCGGCGGGCGAGTGGACTGAAGTCAGAAATCCCGCCTATGCAGCCCTCAAGGGGAAAAGCCAGAAGGAACTGGAGCTCATCGCCACACAACTGGAGGCCGACCACATCAAGGCGACGCCAAGGGCCATAATACACGAGTTCCAGCGACGCAGCCTCCTGAAAGAACGTGAAATCGAGGAGGAGATGCTCCTGGAGGCAGAAAACCGGCAGCTTCCGAACGTCCAGGCCGAGCGGGGGCTGCTCGATGAGAAGGGACAGACGCCCATTCCCGCGGAGCCGGCCCGAGTAGAAACTCAGGAAGGTGAGGCGGAGCAGCCCCTTGCAGGAGATGGAGCACCGGCAGCCAAGGATGTCGAGTCGGGAAAAACGTCCGATTCCCCACCCCTGAAACTCATAACGACCCGTCGCAAGGCGGAGATTTGTAAGAACCTACAAGTATGAGAGAAAAATGGACGATTTGACCAGCAGCACCCTATTTCTGATCTTTAGGAAACCGACCGGCCTCGGGAAGTCCGCACTGAGCTCTCGTCTGGTCTCGGGTCTTCTGAACAGATCGGGAACCGGACGGCAGGGTGCGAGTCTGATCCATCGTTTGGGCTTCAAGATGAAAGAGATAGCGAGGCGCGGCAAGACATAACGATGGTCCGAACAGCTGCTCAATGAGGCTGAACGACCCACAGGAGCGCGGGCGGCCTGAACGACAGGGCATCACGTCCTTATCCCGCCGGCATCGCGACGGATACAGGAACAAGAATAGGCGTAAGGGAGGAACAGGCAATGATCGTGGGTGAAAAAAACAAACCGCTTCAAGAATTTAAGAATTCCATCATCGCGCACGCCGGGATCAAACAGGTAAAGCAGCAGGTGATCGGCAGTGCCGGGTCGGCCCAAAATAAAAGCATAATAATCGTGACCGGACCCAGTGGCGTGGGGAAGACCACGCTCGCCAAGGCTATCGTCGCCGAGTTCGGCGCAATGCACGCATCGGACCCCGAGCGCCATCCGCGGCTGCACCACCCTGGCTTCTATGTGGAAGCGGCAATCTCAGGACGGGGCTTTTCCTTCAAAGACTTTGGCTCCCGTTGTCTGGAAAAGATCGGATATCCGGCCTTTTGCCATCAATATCTTGGCGATTCCGAGGGTGGCGGGGGCGAAGAGGATAAACCGCAGACAGAATGGAAGCAGTTGATAGCGAGGCTCAATGCGACAGACACCGTGAGCTCCCTCGATGAGGGGAAGGCGAGGCGAGTCCTCGAGGCGCTCTACAGTTTTCGTAAGCCTTACGGCATCGTAGTTGATGAAGGGGACAGCCTCCTCGGGGGAGACTATGACTTTCGGCGGAGCGTGGTGAAATCAATCGTCAACATGACCGGGGTGGTGCACATCATTCTGGGGAGCTACGCTATTCTTCCTCTCGTGGACGCGTCTTCGGACATTCTCCTTCGCCGCACCGCGACGATACACTTTGCCCGCTACCACCACGACGTCCCGGAGGACGTAGACGCGTTCCGCGATGTCCTTGCGACGTTCCAGCTTATGATCGAAAAAAAGGTAAGGCTCAAGGTGTACCGGGACTTCGAGTCGGACTGGCAATACTTCTATTCGCGCTGCATAGGCTGCACCGGCATAGTGAAGCCGTGGCTCGATAGCGCCGTGGAGAAGGCTCTTGCCAAAGGCACAAAGAAGCTCACAAAGGAGATTATCGAGAGTTCCAGGCAGGAGAATGACGAAGCGATAAAGGCCCTGTTGTTGAAGGCTGAGGCAGGAGAAAGGAACCTCCTGCCCAAGACGAACACCGGCGACAACGCCCTCGAAAAGATAGTCTTCGGACCTGGTTGGCAAAAGCCCGAGGAGCCTTCCGAAGAGCAGAAAAAGAAGGCCAACTCCCGACCGGGTAAGAGAGGCCCCCACTATGACCCGGTCGGCCCCGCAGCCTATGGCTTTGACGGTTTGATGGGGAACGCGGAAGGTGAAGAGGCTGGCAATGGATAGGACCCGATTCTGCCCGGATCTCGATATCACCCCTCCGGATTTGTCCGCGTTGACCTTCCTGCCCGCCGTTCCGCCTTTGGGGCTCGGTACATCGATGGTCGAAGACGTGAGAAGTTACATGATGCGAATGGCGTTTTGCTTCGAGATCAGCGCCGCACGCCTTCTCCTGTGGATTATGCCGCCTTTCAGCCCTGGCGAGGGATCCCGGCTCGTCTCTCAGGCGAGGAGTTCTGCGGGCCTGGGCTCCATGGCGCTAGCAATAGTTGACGCGCTCGGCCGCGCCACGACCCTCTCCCTCCAAGGACTCACCATGCTTCCGCTCCGACATGTCCTTTCTCCCAAGAACCTTTTGAGGCCGACACGCGCATGGTGCCGCGCATGCCTCGACGAGATGCTCGAAAAAGGCGAACCTTACGAGCCCCTCCTCTGGTCGATCCTATCCGTCGCGGTCTGCCCGACGCACGGAACCAGGCTTGAGTCGCTATGCCACCGATGCAAAAAACCGTCCCCCTACCTCGTCGGCCGATTCTCTCCGGGGTCCTGCGGGCGTTGTGGCACCTGGCAAGGTCAAGGCGGTGCGCCGGGTGATCGCACAGTCACTCCCAGAGAGCTCCGCGACGCGCAGGACGTGGCGGATCTCATCCGACTGACCAGGGATGGGGAGATAAACCCTCAGGTCTTGCGCGATAGACTGAGAGACTATGTTGTGGGCCTCAGAGATCGGCCATCTGCCGACACGCTCGAATATTACACGACCAGTTTTCGTGGCGTTCAATGCCCGGCTGGGGCATAGCGTGGGTGGTGGTGGCATAGCGTAGCGGTGCCCCAGCCACCCCGCCGGGTGGTTCGGCCGGGCATTCCCATCCTAATCCTAGCGCGGCCGGCGGTTTCGGCAAGTGTACCGTAATCGCAAGGGTTGAACCGAACGATTCGATTGTCGGCGGCAACTATTCTTGTGGGAACGAAAGGAGTGGACTCCCGCGGTTGCAGGCCGCTCAGGCACACGCGCGTTCCAACCGCCGATTCGAGACAAGTCCGACTTGCCATGGTCAACGTCATCACACGGGACGCGGGATCCCTTCAGCATTACCTGATCGACATCAGCCGGATTCCCTTGTTGACCCGCCGCGAGGAGATCGCCTGGCCAAACGCCTCGACGCGTGCCGCAAGCGGTTCTACCGGGGAATCCTTCGCGACAGGGCACGGTTTGCAGGCGATCGCGGCGTTGCTGCAGCCGGTGTGCCGAGGGGATGTGCGCGTTGATCGCATCATCGATCTGAAGACCCGGGGCCGA